>JBIOXV010000149.1:0-203100 GCA_044869805.1 Thermoanaerobaculia bacterium
GTCCTGGTCTTCCCCGAGGGCACCACCGCCGACGGCAGCTACCTCCGTCCCTTCTACCCGCGGCTCTTCGCCTGCCTCCAGGCCCCCGAGATTGCGGGTTCGGGAGTCACCGTGCAGCCGGTGGCGATCCGCTACCCGCATCCGAGCGGCGTCCATCCCACGGCGCCGTTCATCGACGACGAGTCCTTTCCCTCCCACCTGTGGCGGGTCCTGGCGGAGCGCCGGATCGAGGTCGAGGTGTGCTTCTGCCCGCCCTTCTCGGCGGCCGGCCTCGACCGCAAAGGCGTGGCGCAGCAGGCCCGCCGCGCCATCTTCGAGGCGCTGGGGATGAGCCAGGGCTAGGCCAAACCGTCGCGAGCAGGTCCAGATGCAAGGAGCGGGTCGCCCCGGCAACCGCAGCGTACAGACCAGTACGTAAGGATTGACGGGGCGATCTGCGACGCAGCAGATGGGCCGCGCAGCAGGTTTGGATAAACTGCGCCGGCCATGGAGCTCGGCCGGCTCACGCTCACCCTCCTTCCCGACGGCGAGTTCCGCCTCGACGGCGGCGCCATGTTCGGCGTGGTGCCGCGCGTGATGTGGGAGAAGCAGAAGGCGCCGGACGAGCGTCACCGCATTCGCATGACCACCAACTGCCTGCTGGTCGAGGCCGGGAGCGAGCTGCTGCTGGTGGACACCGGCGTGGGCGACAAGGGCGACGCCAAGTTCAACGAGCAGTTCGCGGTGGGGGAGGGAGGCGGACGGCTGCCCCAGCGGCTGAAGGCGGCCGGCTTCGACCCCGAGGACGTGACGCAGGTGCTGCTCACCCACCTGCACTTCGATCACTGTGGCTGGAGCACCCGAGCCGACGGCGGGCGGATCCTGCCGACCTTCCCCCGCGCCCGCTACTGGATCGAGGGCGGCGAGCTGGCGCACGCGCGGCAGCCCAACGCCCGCGACCGCGCGAGCTACGACCCGCGCAACTGGGAGCCGCTGTTCGAGGCGGGGGTGGTGGAGGTCTTTACCGACCAGGCGGAGCCGGTGGCGGGCGTCAGGGCGGTGAAGACGCCGGGCCACAACGCCGACATGTGCATCGTGCTCCTGGACGGCGGAGGCGGGGCCAGGGCCGCGTTCTGGGCCGACCTGGTGCCGACCTCGGCGCACGTGCCCTTCCCTTGGATCATGAGCTACGATCTCTATCCCATGCAGACCCTGGCGGCGAAGGAGCGCTGGCTGCCCCGCGCCGCCGCCGAGGGCTGGATCTCGATCTTCGAGCACGACCCCGAGATGCCCGCGGCGCGGCTGGCGGCGGACGAGAAGGGGAGACTGAGGCCGGAGGCGCTCGACCTGTAGCAGCCGGTCTCGTACCGGCCGTCCGTGCTCGGTTCCGGCAGACGGCCGGCACAGGTCCGGCCGCTACGTCCGGAAGGAGATGACGAGGAATGGCTGAGGAGTTCGATCTGATCATCGTGGGCAGCGGCCCGGGCGGCTACGTGGCGGGCATCAAGGCCGGCCAGCTCGGGATGAAGGTGGCCGTGGTCGAGAAGGACTCCAAGCTCGGCGGCACCTGCCTGCATCGCGGCTGCATCCCCACCAAGGCCCTGCTGCACACCGCCGAGCTCCTCGACCAGGCGCGCAAGGCCGAGAGCTTCGGCGTGCTGCTCGACAACCCGCACCTCGACCTTGCCAAGGCGCAGCAGTACAAGCAGAAGGTGGTGGACAAGAACGCCAAGGGCATCGAGTTCCTGTTCAAGAAGAACAAGGTCGCCTGGCTCCAGGGCCGCGGCCGATTCAGCGGCGCCAACCAGGTGACGGTTGAGGACGGCGCCGGGGCCGGCACCTACCACGCGAAGCATCTGCTGGTGGCGACCGGCTCGGTGCCGCGCGACGTTCCCATGGCCGCGGCCGACGGCGAGCGCATCATCAACTCCGACCACATCCTCGAGCTCGGCCGCGTGCCCGAGTCGCTGGCAGTGCTCGGCGCCGGCGCCGTGGGCACCGAGTTCGCGTCCATGTACGCCTCCTTCGGCAGCAAGGTGACGCTGATCGAGATGCTGCCCCGCATCCTGCCGATCGAGGACGAGGAGGTCTCGGCCGAGCTCCACAAGGCGCTGCGCAAGCGGGGCATCACAGTGCTCGCCGGCACCAAGCTGACCGAGGTGCGCAAGGGCGAGAGCGGCCTAACCTTAAGCCTCGACAAGGACGGCAAGGTCTCGACCCTCGACGCCGAGATGCTGCTGGTGGCGGTGGGCCGAGCGCCGGTGACCGCCGATCTCGGGCTCGAGGCGCTGGGCGTCGAGCTCGAGCGCGGCTACCTCAAGGTCAACGGCTACATGCAGACCGCGGTGCCCTCCATCTACGCCATCGGCGACGTGGTGCCCACGCCGTGGCTCGCCCACATCGCCTCGGCCGAGGGCATCCTGGCGGTCGAGCACATGGCGGGAAAGCCGGTGCGGCCCTTGAACTACGGCCACACGCCGTCCTGCACCTACTGCGAGCCGGAGGTCGGCAGCGTCGGGCTGACCGAGGCCAAGGCCCGGGAGCGCGGCTACGACGTGGCGGTGGGCAAGTTCCCGTTCTCGGCCCTCGCCAAGGCGGCGATCCTCGGCAAGAGCGAGGGCTTCGTCAAAGTGGTGCGCGAGAAGCGCTACGACGAGCTCCTCGGCGTGCACATCATCGGCCCGCACGCAACCGATTTGATCGCCGAGGCCTGCGTGGCGCTCGCGGTCGAGTCGACCACCGAAGAGCTGTTCCGCGCCATTCACGCTCACCCCACGCTCTCCGAGTCGGTGGCCGAGGCGGCGCACGCCGCGGTGGGTCACGCCATCCATGTCTAGCCCGCGCGTCAAGAAGCCTGGCCCGCTTCACCCCGACGAGCCGGCCCCCGAGACCCTGCGCCCCACATCCCTCGGCCGCGACGGCCAGTGGGAGCTCTACCGCTTCATGGTGCTCAACCGTCGGGTGGAGGAGCGCCTGTCGAACCTCTTCCGGCGCGGCAAGATCGTGGGCGGCGCCTACTCCTCGCGCGGCCAGGAGGGCGTCTCCGTGGGGAGCGCCTACGCCCTCGAGCCGGGCGACGTGATCGGCCCGCTGATCCGCAATCTGGGGGCGCAGTTGGTGCGCGGCGTCGAGCCCAGAAACGTCTTCGCCCTGCACATGGGCAAGTCGGTGGTCATCAACCGCGCCAAGGACAACCTGCCCCCCACCGACCTCGGCAAAGGCATTCTCGGCCCCATCGCCATGCTCGGCGCCCTGATCTCGGTGGTCGCCGGCTATGTGCTCGCGGCACGCATGCTGGGCAGGAACACCGTGGGCCTGACCTGGATCGGCGACGGCGGCACCTCGACCGGCGAGTTCCACGAGGGCTTGAACTTCGCCGCGGTGCAGAACCTGCCGCTGGTGGTGATCGCCGAGCACAACGGCTACGCCTACTCGACGCCGACCGCCAAGCAGATGCGTTGCCAGGACATCGCGCTGCGCGCCGCCGGCTACGGCATCCCGGGCGTGACCGTGGACGGCAACGACGCGCTGGCCGTGTACGAGGCCACCCGCCAGGCCGTCGCCCGTGCCCGCGCCGGCCAGGGGCCGACGCTGATCGAGGTCAAGACCTTCCGCATGAAGGGCCACGCCGAGCACGACGACGCGAGCTACGTGCCGCCGGAGCTGTTCGACCACTGGCGGCAGCGCGACCCGATCGCGCGCTTCGAGCGTCACCTCACGGCGAGCGGCTTCGCGACCGAGGCCGACTTCCAGGCGCTCGGCGCCGAGATCGAGGCAGGGCTCGACGCCGACGTCGAGTACGCCACCCAGGCGCCGCTGCCGGCGGCCGAGGAGGCGATCGAGGGCCTGTACGAGCCCACGGGCGCCGGCGAGGGGGCGGGACCATGAGCGAGCCCGTCACCTTTCTCGAGGCGATCCGCCAGGGCCTGTGGCGGGAGATGGAGTCCGACCCGCGGGTGTTCCTGATCGGCGAGGACGTCGGCCGCTTCGGCGGCGCCTTCAAGCTCACCGCGGGGCTCGCCGAGCGCTTCGGCGACGGGCGCGTGATCGACGCGCCGATCGCCGAGTCGGCGATCGTCGGCGCCGCGATCGGCGCCGCGCTCGCCGGCCTCAAGCCGGTGGTCGAGATGCAGTTCATCGACTTCATCGCCTGCACCTTCAACCACGTGGTGAACTTCGCCGCCACCCAGCGCTACCGCTCGGGCCTGGCGGTGCCGCTGGTGCTGCGCGGCCCCTGCGGCGGCAACGTGCACGGCTCCGCGTTCCACAGCCAGAACCCCGAGGGCTACTTCCAGCACGCGCCCGGCCTGAAGATCGTGGTGCCGGCGACCGTGGAGGACGCCTACGGCCTGATCCGCGCCGCGATCCGCGACCCCAACCCGGTGCTCTACCTGGAGCACAAGTACCTCTACCGCCGCATCAAGGCGCCACTGCCGGACGGAGACGCGCCCCAGGGAGCGTTCCTAACGCCCCTGGGCAAGGCGCGGCTCGCCCGTCCCGGCCGCGACCTCTCGGTGGTGACCTACGGTGCCATGCTCTACGTCGCCCTGGAGGCGGCCGAGAAGCTGTCCGCGGAAAGCGGCGTCGAGCTCGAGGTCGTCGACCTGCGCACCGTCAAGCCGCTCGACGACGAGGCCCTGGAGGCGACGGTGAAGAAGACCAGCCGGGCGCTGGTGCTGACCGAGGAGCCGCAGACCGGGTCGGTGGCGAGCGAGGTGGCGGCGCGCATCGCCGGGCGCTCGTTCGCATGGCTCGACGCTCCCGTCGAGCGGCTCTGCTGCCCGGACGTGCCGGTGCCGTTCTCGCCGCCGCTCGAGGAGTTCTACCTGCCCAACGTCGACAAGCTCATCGCCCGCGTGCGCGCGATGCTGAGCTACTAGGAGAGTAGAGATGGCTACCGAAGTCGTGATGCCGCAGATGGGCGAGTCGATCGCCGAGGGGACGATCACCAAGTGGCTGGTCAAGGCGGGCGAGAAGGTGGAGCGTGACCAGCCGTTGTTCGAGATCTCGACCGACAAAGTGGACGCCGAGATTCCCAGCCCGGCCGCCGGCACACTGATCGAGGTGCGCTTTCAGGAGGGAGCCACGGTGCCGGTCAACGAGGTGGTGGCGCTGATCGGCGAGGCGGGCGAGCAGCCGGCTGCTGCGGCAGCACGGCCCGCGCCGGCCCAGCCCGTTGCGGCGCCCGAGCCGCCGCCCGGCGTGGCGTCGTCGAGGGAGGCCGAGCCGCCTCCGGAGCCGCCCAGCGTCACAGATCAGAAGGAGGCGGATCGACCGCCGGAGGCGCCCAACGCCGCTCCCGCCGAGCCGGCTCCGGTGGCTCCCGAAGCCGCGGCAGCCCAGGCCGCGGCCCCCGCCGCCTCCGGCACCCCCGAGAAGCTGGTCGAGGCCGGCTCGCTCGAGGAGCGCGTGCGTCAGTCCTCGAGCCCGGTGGTGCGCAAGATCGCGTCCGAGGAGGGGGTGGACATCGCGCAGATCGAAGGCTCCGGCGTGCACGGCCGGGTGACCAAGCGCGACATCGAGGCCTATCTCGAGGACCGCAGGAAGGCCCCGGTGGCGGCGCCTGCACCGTCTGCTCCCGCGACGGCGCCACCGGCCGCTCCCGCCGTGGCCGCGGCCCCTGCGCCTACACCGGCTCCCACCCCTGCTCCGGCCCCGCCGGCGGCCCCGGCCGCCAAGGTCGCGACCGGCTTCCACGTGCCCGCCTACACCGAGAGCGAGAACGTCGAGATCGAGCCGATGTCGAAGATCCGGCAGATCACGGCCGCCCACATGCGCTACTCGAAGGACACCTCGGCGCACGTCACGACCGTGTTCCACATCGACATGTCGGGGGTGGCCAAGGCGCGCGAGAAGGCGCGGCGGCGCTTCGAGGAGGCCAACGGCACCAAGCTCACCTACATGCCCTTCATCTTCAAGGCGGTGGCCGGCGCGCTCCAGCGCCACAAGAAGCTCAACGCCGCGATCGACGGTACCAACGTCGTCTACAAGAAGGACATCAACCTGGGGATGGCCGTGGCCCTCGACTGGGGCCTGATCGTGCCGGTGCTCAGGCACGCCGACCAGCTCTCGTTGGTTGGCCTGGCGAAGACCGCCAACGACCTCGCCGACCGCGCGCGGGGCAAGAAGCTCAAGCCCGAGGAGATCCAGGGCGGCACTTTCACCATCACCAACCCGGGGGTGTTCGGCTCGCTCTTCGGTACCCCGATCATCAACCAGCCGCAGGTGGCGATCCTCGGCCTCGGTACCATCGAGAAGCGGCCGGTGGTGCTCCAGGACGCGCTCGGCAACGACATGATCGCCATCAAGACCATGTCCTACTTCGCCATCACCTACGACCACCGGCTGGTCGACGGCGCCGACGCCGACCACTTCATGAACGACCTCAAGAAGACCCTGCAGGAAGAGGCCTGGCAGGAGCTGGCGGCGTACGTGTAGGAGGCCGCTCGGCCCGGGCGATCCACAGAGCAGGCACGAGGCCCGCCCCTACAGCTCGTTGGAGGCCTCGCAGCCCCGCCTGCCCGTGGGGGCGGCCCTCGTGGCCGCCCTGCCTGCTACAGTTCCCTCGATGGCAACTCGCCGCCGCCTGCGCTGGGGCTTCCTCGGCCGGGTTCCCTACCAGGAAGCCGTGGCGCTCCAGCTCGCGGCGCGCGACGCGCTCAAGCGCGGTGTTGGCGAGGAGCGCCTGCTGCTCCTCGAGCACCCTCCGGTCTACACCTTGGGCAGGAACGCCAGCGCGGCGGACGTGCTCGCCGATCCCGCCTGGCTGGAGCGCAGAGGTATCGAGATCGCCCACTGCGACCGTGGCGGGCAGGTGACCTACCACGGCCCGGGGCAGCTCGTCGGCTACCCCATCCTCAACCTCTCGCCGGACCGCCGCGACGTACGCCGCTACGTGCGCGAGCTGGCGGAGGTGCTGGTGGCGACCCTCGGCGACTACGGCCTCGCGGCGCGCCGCGGCGAGGAGCAGGCGCTGATCGGCGTCTGGGTGGGCGACGCCAAGGTGGCCTCGATCGGCGTCCACCTCTCGCGCTGGCTCACCACCCATGGCTTTGCGCTCAACGTCACCACCGACCTCTCCCACTTCGCCGGCATCACTCCCTGCGGCCTCGCCGGCGTGAAGATGGCCTCGATCGAGAGCCTGACCGGCCGGCGGCCGGGCCTGCCAGAGGTGGCGGCCGTGGCGGCGCGCCACCTGGCCGCGACCTTCGGCCGCGAGCTGGTGCCGCTCGAGGCGCTGCCCGGTCGCGAACCGCCGGTCCCCGAGCTCGCCCCGGGAGCCCTGATCTCGTGGCCCACCGCTTCCTGAGCCATACCGCGGACCTGCGCCTCGAGGTCACGGCGCGCTCGCTGGTAGAACTGTTCGCCGAGGCCCTGGTGGGCTTCACCGAGGCCATGACCGAGTCCGAGTCCGTGGCCGAGCGCCAGCAGTGGCCGGTCGAGGCCGAAGCCGGCGACCTGCCGGGGCTCCTGGTCGCCTGGCTCGAGGAGCTGCTCTTCCACTTCGACGCCCGCGGCCTGCTGCCGCGGCGGGCCAGGGTGAAGACTGCTGGCGAGAGTGGAAATTACCGGCTCGAGGCCACGGTCTTCGGCGAGCCCTACGACCCCGCGCGGCATCCCATCAAGGTGCTGCTCAAGGCCATTACCTACCACGGGCTCGTCGTCGAGGAGGTGGAGGGCGTGGGCTGGAGGGCGGAGGTGATCTTCGATATCTAGCGGGAGCCGGCGCTCTAGCTCACCAGCCCCTCCTTGACCGCGAGCAGCGCCGCCTGCGTGCGGTCCTCGACACCGAGCTTCGAGAGCACGGCGCTGACGTAGCCCTTGACCGTGCCCTCCGAGAGGTGCAGGGCCTTGGCGATCTGCTTGTTGCTCCGGCCGCGCGCGATCTCGGCGAGCACGCTCGTCTCGCGCGGCGTCAGCTCGTCGAGTGGCGAGCTGGCCTTGGGCGCCGCCAGCCGCTGCATCAGCAGGCGCTGAGCTTCCGGGGCGAGCGCGGGGTGGCCGTCGCGGGCGCCGCGCAGGGCGCGCACCAGCTCGCCGCCGGAGACGTCCTTGAGCAGGTAGCCCAGGGCCCCGGCCTCGACTGCCTGGCGCACCATGTCGTCCTCGGCGAAGCTGGTGAGTACCACGATGGCCGCCCGCGAGCCCGCGGCGCGCAGGCGGCGGATGGTCTCGACACCGCCGATCCCCGGCATCACCATGTCGAGCAGGATGACCTCGGGGGAGTGCCGCTCGGCGAGCACCAGCGCCTGCTCGCCGCGCGTTGCCTCGGCCACGATCTCGATGTCCGGCTCCTCGGAGAGCAGCGTGCGCAGGCCCTCGCGCACGATCTCGTGGTCGTCGACGATCAACACCCGGATCGGCTCGTTCACGGCCTCTCTCCCTTCTCGCTGCCGCCTTCAGGTGGCGAATGCGATCTCGATCTCGGTACCGGCGCCGGGAGCCGTGCGCAGGCAGAAGGTGCCGCCCAGGTTGCGCGCCCGTTCGCGCATGGTAGACAGGCCCATGCCGCCGCCCTCGAGCGTCGAAGGCGAGAACTGGCGGGCGGAGGCGGCCTGCGGGTCGAAGCCCCGGCCGTCGTCGCGGATGCGCATCGAGGCGCGCCCGCCGCCGGCGGCGAGCTCGACCTCGATGTTGTTGGCCCGCGCGTGCTTGACGGTGTTGGAGAGCGCCTCCTGCGCGATGCGGTAGAGCACTTCCTCGCGCTCCGCCGGCAGCCCCTCGTAGCCGCGCCGCACCAGCCTGGCGGCCAGGCCGTCGCGCTCCAGCGCGGCGAGGTCCAGGGCCAGCACCGCCGGCAGGCCCTCGCTCCTCACCCGCACCACGCCCGGGATCGGCAGCTCTGACGTCGAAGGGCCGGGCCGGGGTGCCGGCGGCCGCAGCTCCTTGAGCAGGGCCCGCATCTCGGCCAGGGCCGAACGGTTGAGCTCGACCACGCGCTCGATGCGGCGTTCGCCCTCGACGGGGTCGCGGGAGTAAGCCGGCGCCACTGACTGCGCGATCATGGTCGCCGAGGAGAGGAGCTGGGTCACCGAGTCGTGGAGGTCGCGCGCCAGGCGCTGGCGCTCCTCGAGCACGGCGAGCTGCTGGGCCTGAGCGAAGAGGCGGGCATTCTTGATCGCCAGCGCCAGGTGATCGGCCGCGATCTCCAACGCCGTGGCATCCTCTTCCGAGAAGGGCTCGCCACTCTCGACGTTGAGCACGCCCAGGATCTGGCCGCCGAGGCGGATCGGCACCGCCAGCTCGGCGCGGATGCCGGAGACGCCGGGGGTGGGCACGTAGCGGGGATCGGCGGAGACGTCGTTCACCAGCTCGACGCGGCCGTGGGCGGCGGCGGCGCCGATGATCCCGCGGCCCACCGGCAGGCGGTAGTCGCCGTCGAGCGAGTGACGGCCGGGGCCGCCGACCGAGGAGAGCAGCAGGGTCGAGGGCCGGACGGGGTCGATCAGCGGAATGGCGACGTTGGGGTAGCCCAGGAGCTCGTGGATGGCGTCGGCAGCGGTCTGGAGCATCTGCGTGAGCTCGAGGCCCGAGGAGATGATGCGCCCGACCTCGGCCAGCACCTCGAGGCGGCGGGTGCGGGTGTGCTCGCGCTGGTAGCGGCGCGCGATCTCGATGGCAATGGCGGCCGGGCGCCCGAAGAGCGACAGGCTCTCGACGTCGCCGCCGTCGAAGCGCCGCGGTGGCCGGGCACCTATGCCGAAGAAGCCCACCAGCCGGTCGCGCCAGAAGAGCGGCAGGCCGAGGACGGCGTTTTCCGCCAGCTCGGGCCGGGGCTGGCCGAGGTCGCCGTAGCGTTCGAGCACGATCGGCCGGCGCTCGGCCAGCACGCGGCCGGCCAGGCCCTCGCCCGGCCGCGCCTCGGTGCCGACCTCGCCCTCGGGCATGTGGTGGGCGGCCTCGACGCGCAGCACGCCGCGCTGCTCGTCGTAGATGCCGATCGACCCGTCGTCGGCGCCCAGCAGCTCGCACGCCTCGCGCACGATCGAGGTCAGCAGCGTGCGCAGCTCGGACTCGCTCGACACTTCCGCGAGCACGCGCCCGAGCGTTTCGCCGCGCCTGAGCAGAGCTTCGAGCCGCGCAGGCGGGGGCAGGGTGCTGGCGCCGTGAGGGGGCATCGACGAGCCTCGCCGTCAAGCTAGCACAGCGATCGGCGCCGGACCGCTGACGAAAGTCAGGAGCCCGAGGGGCCGAAAGGCAGGGCCGGGCAGCCACGAGGGCTGCCCCTACGAGATCCCGGTAGGGGCGGACCCTCGTGGTCGCCCGACACGGCTCAGGCCAGCGCCGGCTGGCCGCGGCGGGCACGCCGGAAGTCCTCTTTGCGCAGGCCGAGCTCCCGCATCTTGTCGTACAGCGAGCGCGGGTCGAGGCCGGCGCGGCGGGCCGTCTCGCCGATGCGGCCTCCGGTCGATCGCAGCTGCTCCTCCAGGTACAGACGCTCGCAGGTCTCCACCACCTCGCGCCGCACCTCGCGCAGCGGCTTCTCCAGCCAGTCCCGCGGCAGCCCGAGGCCGGGGGTGGCGGCGCCGCGCGCCGGCCCCGCCTTGGCGCCCGCCTCGGCGAAGCGGGCGATGTTCTCCGGCAGGTCGCCGAGGGTGATCTCTTCGCCCTCGCACAGCAGTACGGTGCGCTCCATGACGTTGATCAGCTCGCGCACGTTGCCGGGCCACGGGTAGTGGCTGAGCGCGTCGAGGGCCTCCTCGCGGATCACCTCCGCGGTGCGCCCGAGCTGGATGCGGAAGCGATCCATGTAGCTCTGCGCCAGGGCCGGGATGTCCTCCTGGCGTTCGCGCAGCGGCGGCACCGTGAGGGTCACCACCCCGAGACGGTAGTAGAGATCGCTCCTGAACTCCTTGGCCCGGATCGCCTCTTCCAGGTTGCGGTTGGTGGCCGCCATCACCCGTACGTCGACCTCGATGAGCTGCTCGCCGCCGACGCGCTGGATCTTGCGCTCCTGGAGCACCCGCAAGAGCTTCGCCTGCAGGTGAGGCGACATGTCGGCGATCTCGTCCAAGAAGATGGTGCCGCGATGAGCGAGCTCGAAGTAGCCGCGCCGCGAGCGGATGGCGCCGGTGAAGGCACCCTTGTCGTGGCCGAAGAGCTCGCTCTCGAGCAGGGTGTCCGGGATGGCGGCGGAGTTGACGGCAATAAAGGGAGCACTGGAACGAGGCCCCTCGGCATGAATTGCTCGCGCCAGCCACTCCTTTCCGACGCCGGTTTCGCCTAGAATGAGCAGCGAGCTGTCCGAGGCAGCCACCCTGCGCGCAAGCTGCAGCAGGGCCTGCATGGGCTCACTGGCCGAGGCAAAGTCGCTTAAGTGATAGTGTTCGTCCGGCTGCTCCGCTCGAAGTCGGTTGATCAGCGCCTCGCGACGACGGCTTACCAGGGTTCTCAAGGTCTGAGCGAGGACTGAGTCCGGCAAGTCGGGAGAGATCACCGCAAAGCAGCCCGAGGCGAGAAGCGCCGCCCGATCCTCCGAGTCTTCCTGGGCTTGCAGGACGATGAGCTCGGGGCGATCGGGAAGCTTGCGTAACGCAGAAACGAAGTCCGAAGGCGGCTCCGTGACGGCGCCGCGGTCGACGACGACCAGGTCGCAGCTATCGCGAGCCAGGCCCTCCCAGAGGCCGTCGCGTTTGGAGGCAGCGAAGACGAGGACGTTCGGCTGGGCAATCAGGCGGCCGACCCGCCGATACACGGCCGGTTGATCGATGACGAGAAGGATGCGGATCAGCATGCGACGAGACTCTTTGGGTTTCGGAGATTGTGCAGCCGATCCGTTCGGATTTCAAGACTCCGAATTTTGCCCCGGGGTGGGTTGCCACCCAGTGGGGAGGCGGTCTACCAAGCGTCTGATTGCAAAGGGCTTGGTCCGCTACCTCGGGGCTGGCACCCGGTTTGCCAAGGCAGTGAATCGAAGCCGGCGGGTGCGAGCGAGTGTGTCGCTCGGCCGTACCGGTATCGAATGCGGTCCCTCCATGGGCAGAGGAGATCTCCACCATGGCTGGCAAACCGAAGGCACCCGTTCCGGAGCGCAGGCTCGCGGTAACGCGGCCGGCAGGTCAGGCCGGCTCCACCGGCAAGTTCTCCGGCACCCTGGCGGCGATCAAGACTTTGATCGCCCAGGCGCCGAAGCGCTAGCCGGTCCGACCCGGCTGTCAGGGCAGGACGTGGCGAAGGCGCCCACCCCGCCCTGGGCCAGGCCGCGCGGGATATCGGGACCGTGGATCATTTGAGAGGAGACTGTAAGATGCGCAGCAAGACGATCCTGATCGGCTCGGTGCTGCTCTCGTGCGTGTTGCTGGTCACCGGTTGTGCCAAGCCACCGCAGGCGGAGCTCGACGCCCTCAAGGCTTCCGTCGCCGGAGCCGAGTCGGCGCAGGCCGAGACCTATGCACCTTCCGAGCTCGCCGCTGCTCGCGACGCGCAGAACGCGGCGCAGGCCGAGATCGACGCCCAGGGCAAGAAGTTCGCCCTCTTCCGTTCCTACAAGAAGGCCAAGGAGCTGATCACCGACGCCAACAACAAGGCGAAGACCGCTCAAGAGGCCGCCGTTTCGGGTAAGGCCCAGGCCAAGGCCGACGCCGAGGCCGCCGTCGCCTCCGCCAAGGCTGCCGTGACCGCCCTGCAGACCGCTCTCACCGAGCTCGAAGCCTGCCGGCGCAAGCCCAAGGGCTTTGCCGAGGACCTCGCGGCGCTCAAGGCGCGCTTCGACGCGCTGAACTCGCGCGCCGCCGGCCTCGACTCCCAGCTCGCCTCCGAGGACTACAATGGTGCCAAGTCGTCGGCCGACTCGATCACCAGCGAGGCCGGCACTTTGACCACCGACATCCAGGCGGCCAAAGAAAAGATCGGATGCACCTAACCGGCTCACCTAAAGCCGTCACGGCGGCGGCCTCCCGCCGCCGCCCGTGTTCTCCCCTGTATCTCTCGCTGGGCGCCGTCCTCTGGGCGGCGTCCGCCTTGTCTCTTGTGGGCTGCTCGAAGGAGCCGGAGTTCGATGTGCCGGCCGCCCGCTCGGCGTCGACCCACGCGCTCACCACGCTGGGCGCCGACGAGCCGGAGCAGACCCAACACCTGAAGACTCTGATCGAGCTGGCCGAGCAGGCCACGGCGCGCGAGCGCGGCGAGTGGTTCTGGAACCGCGAGGACGAGCTCATCGAGGCCGCCTGGGGACGGGTGGCGGCAGCCTCGGTGGTGGCCCTCGAGCAGCTCAAGGCGCACAAGGAATCCACCCGCAACCGCTGGGTGGAGGCCGAGCGGCAGGCGACCGCGGCCCTGGCCCTGGCGCGTGTGGAGGTCAAGGCGCCGGGGCTCTCGCGGCGCGAGCACAACCTCGTGCAGCAGGCTGCGCTGATCCTGGCGACCGCGCGCCGGCTCGCCGCCACGGGCGAGCTCGACCGTGCCACCGCGATGGTGGCGGGCAGCCTGCAGCAGGCCGGCGAGGTGCACGAGGCGTGGGACGTGCTGCACGCGCGCTTCGACGACCGCGGCACGCTGCGGCGCTGGAAGGCGCTGGTCGACGAGACCATCGCGCACACTGCCGCGGGCCAGTCCACCGCCTTCGTGGTCGACAAGCTGAATCGCCGCCTCTACGTCTACTCGCGGGGCCGCAAGGTGGACTCGTTTCTCGTCGAGCTGGGGGCCAAGGGCTTGAAGCCCAAGCTCCACGCCGGCGACCGCGCCACGCCCGAGGGGCGCTACCGGGTCACCGAGGTGCGCTCCCCGGGCGAGACGCGCTACTACAAGGCCCTGATGCTGGACTACCCGAACCTCGAGGACCGCGCCCGCTTCGCCGAGGCGCAGCGCCGAGGGACCATCCCCCGCGGCGTCGGCCCGGGAAGCCTGATCGAGATCCACGGCTCGGGCGGCAAGGGCAAGGACTGGACCGACGGTTGCATCGCGCTCACCAATGCGGCGATGGACCGCCTGTTCCGCTACGCCGCGGTCGACACCCCGGTGGTGATCGTGGGTACGGTGCCGGAAGGCGGCTCCCAGGAAAGGCCGCAGGTGCGCGCAGGAGGACGATGAGCTTGCCCGCGGATTCCCCGATTGCGTCGGCGCCGGGCGCCCTTCCCGCGGCTCCTGCACCGGCCGATGTCGTCGCCGTTCCCCGGCGGCGGCGCTGGCGCTCGCTCTTGGTCGCTTTCTTGATGGTGTGCCTGCTGGTGGCAGCCGGCCTGGGCTACGTCATCTCCCAGGGTGGCTGGTTCGATGCCGAGCCTCTGGTCGCGGCGGCGCCCGCCAGCCCCAGTGACGGCGGCCCCAAAGAGCAGGCCCGGCAGGAGAAGCTGGCCCGCAAGATGGCCTCGCTCGCTCCCACCGGCATCTACGTCCTGGTCGACACCTACAAGAACCGCATCCACGTCTTCAAGAACGGCGAGCCGCTGCGCGAGGCGGTGTGCTCGACCGGTAGCGGCACCATCCTCAAGGACCCGGAAAAGGGGCGCGAGTGGGTGTTCGATACCCCGCGCGGCGAACGCAAAGTGCAGCGCAAGGTCAAGAACCCCATTTGGGTGAAGCCGGATTGGGCGTTCATCGAGGAGGGCTATCGGCCCCCCGGCAAGGACTCGCCGGGCCGCTACGATGACTTCTCGCTCGGCGACTACGGCCTCTACCTCGGGGACGGCTACATCATGCACGGCACGGTGTTCCAGTCGCTCCTCGGCCAGCGCGTGACCCACGGCTGCATCCGCATCGGCGACGCCGACCTCGAGTGGATCTACAACACGGTGCCGCTGGGAACCAGGGTCTACCTGTTCTGATGCGCCGGCGAGCCTTGGCGCTGGTAGGCGCCCTGCTGCTCGGGCTGTCCGCGGCCGGCGCCGCCAGGGCGGCCAAGGAGCCACCGCCGCCCAAGAGCTTCCTCGAGGCCGAGCTCGGCACGGCGCAGACCATCGACCTCTACCTGGTGCTGCGCCCGAAGGCCAAGGCGCTGGAGGTACGCGCCCGCGGCATCACGCTCTCGACCGTGCCGCTCCAGCACGTCGAGCTCTTGCGCTACCGGGCGCCGCGCAGCGCGAACGTCGAGCCGGCCACCATGCCGCTCTACTTCTGGACCGTCGCCGAAGAGCCGGAGGCCGCTCACCGCAAGGTGATTGCGCCCGCCGAGCTGCGGCCGTACTCCGAAGAGGAGTCCGAGGAAGAAGAGCAGAGTACGCAGCTCCCGGTGGCGACGGCACCTGCCGGCGCCGCCGAGCCGCTGCCCGCGCCACCCACCGACTACAAGATCGCCCTCGATCTGGGCTGGCAGCTCTGGGTGACCGGCAAGGTCCCCGATACGGACCTCCTGAGCCGGCTCAAGTACGCGCTCGCCGAGGGCTGGGGCCGCCTGCGCGGCCGCCAGCCCGAAACCCAGGACCGCGTCGTGCTGGTGCTGCCGCCCGAGGAAGCGCAGCGCATGCACCACCTGTTCCGCGAGGGGACGCGGATTTACCTGGACCCTACCGGCTGAGCTGAGCTGGCGAGTAGGCCTGCTGCGGCCTCCTCACCAGCTCGGAAGCCGTTTAGCGCACCACGCGCCGCACGACGATCGCGGCGGCGAGCGCCAGGAGGCCGGCAAGGGCGATCAAGCCCTCGTTGCTGGCGGTCGCCGGCAGGGGCTCCGGCGAATCGTCGGCGTCATACGCCGGGGCCGGCGCAGGCTCGGGCTCCGGAACCTCGGCCACCTCAGGAGCAGGCGGCGGAAGCGGCTCGGGGGCTACGGCCGGTGGCGTCTCGACCACCGGGGGCGGCGGCTCGGCAATCGGCGTCGTCGTCACGGTCACGGGAGGCGTCGTCGCCACCGGGGCAGGCTCGGCCTCATTCCCCTGGAAACCGATGATCTCGTCGGCAATCGCCCTGGCGTCCTCGAGGTGGTAGTTGACCTTGACGCGAGTGCCCGCCGCGCGGTGCTGGGCACCGACCGTCGAGTCGTCGAGAAACACGGTCACCAGCTCGCCTACGTCGTTGCGGAGGATGAGGTGGTCATTGTTGCTCGAGACCACTTCGCCGGTGACGAAGGTCACGCCGGGCGTCGACGCATTGCCCATGTCCTGCGGCGACTGCGCCAGCGCGAGGCCGCTGCCAAGCAGCGTCAGGATGGCAAGAATCGTCAGCTTTCGCATCTTGTTCTCCTCTTGCTTCGAACCTTGATTTGGTCACGCGAGCAGTTGACGCGCTCGCGCCGCGTGACGGAAGCCCCCAGGAGCAAGGGAAGTGCCAGTGGAAAGGCACGAAAGGCGGCGCACGCCGGAAGGCGTTGCGTATCGCCCCAGCACGGATTGCCGGCAGGCAGGGGGGAGAAGAGAGCTGGCTCGCCGCGAGCCTAGTTAAACGGTCAGGGCTCGCCGGCGATTCTGGCCTCCCGAGAGTGGCGGGGGCTGTCCGGGAGTCCGTGCCGCTATCAAGTGCCCGGAGGGCGCCCCCTTGGGGAAATAGTGGGAAGCACCTAGGTCGAAGTCTTCTTGCGTGAATGCGCGCCCCAGGAACCGGTAGGCTCACCGCTGCCATGCTCTCCCATCGCAGGCTCGAGGCCCCATGAGCGGCGAGCACCACGCCCGCCTGCTCGCCCTGCTCGAGGGTGAGGATTCACCAGGTCCCGGCGACCTCAAGGCCCTGGCGGAGCCGGCGTTCGCCGAGGCGGCGGGTGCGCGGCTGCTGGAGCTGGCGCGCCTCGCCACACCGAGCGCAGAACGCCTGCTGGTGATCCTCGAGAAGTTGGTGCGCCACGTGCCTGCCCCCTGGCTCGGCGCCCGCCTGGCCCGCGAACGGGCCAACCTGGTGTATCTCCGCGGCCGGTATGGGGAGGCCTTGAGCGGCTACGGCGAGGCCCTCGATCGCTACCGAGCGCTGGGCGACGACCTCGAAGCGGCGATCACCGAGAGCACCAGCACCCAGTCGCTGGCCCTGCTCGGGCGCTACCAGCAGGCCCACGCGGCCGCCGCCCGCGCCCGGGCGGCGTTTCTGCACAGCGGTGCCGAGCGCCGCCTGGCGCAGCTCGACGTCAACGAGGGCAACATCTTCTTTCGCCAGGACCGCTTCGAGGAGGCCCTGGCTTGCTACCAGCGTGCTTGGCCAACCCTCGAACGCGACGGCAGCGCCCTCGACCACGTGGCCGCGCTCTCCAACCTCGCCGTGACCCTGACCTCGCTCGGTGAGTTCCAGGAGGCCGAAGGCTGCTACCTCAAGGCGCGGGCGCGGGCCGCGGACAGCGGTTTCGCCCAGCTGGTCGCCCAGGCGGACTACAACGTGGCCTACCTCTACTTTCTGCGCGGCGAGTACGCCCGCGCGCTCGCCGAGTACGCCGACGCCTACGATGCCGCAGTCGCCAGCGGCGACGGCTATCACGCCGCGCTCTGCGACCTCGACCGCGCCGAGGTGGCCTTGGAGCTCAACCTGGGCGAGCGAGGGCTCGCCTTCGCCCGCCGCGCCGAGCCAGAGTTTCGCGCCCTGGGCCTGACCTACGAGGGTGCCAAGGCCCTGGCGTTCGCCGCCGTGGCGGCGACCCTCCGCCGCGAGCATGCGCTCGCCGACTCGCTCTTCGCCGCCGCGCGCTCCGACTTCGCCGCCGATGGCAACCGGGTGTGGCCGGGCTTGATCGATCTCTACCGGGCCGCCAGCTACTGCGAGCAGGGCCGGTGGGCTGAAGCCCGGCGTCTGGCGAGCCAGGCCGCCACCCTCTTCACCGCCGTCGCCCTGCCCAGAAAGGCCGACTGGGCGACCCTGCTCGAAGCGCGTCTCGACCTCGCCATGGACCACCCCCAGGCGGCACTGGCACGGCTCCATCGCCTGGGCGAACGCCGGGGTACTGAGCTTTCTCCCCTCGATGGCTTCCACCTCGCCTTCCTCGAAGGGGAGGCCCGGCTGGCCCTGGGCGAGCCCCGAGCGGCGGTAACCGCGTTCGAGCAGGCGGCTTCGAGGCTCGAGGAGATTCGCGGTGGTCTCGACCGCGAAGAGCTCAAGATCGCCTTTCAGCGAGACAAGGCGGTCGTTTTCGAGCGGCTCTTCGCGCTCTCTTACGAGTGCTCGGCGGTTGACCTCTCCTACCTGGCGACCCAGCGGGCCAAGTCCAGGGTCTTGCTCGACGGCCTCTCCGCCCGCCTGGGAGTGGAGGCCGTCGGTGCCGACGGCGTGAGCGAGCTGGTGGCGCGCCTGCACCACTTCCGCGGCGATCTCGCCGGCCTCGAGCGCCAGCGCGAGCGCCTGGAGCTCGAGGCTCTGCTGCCATCGCCGGAGCGCCAGCAGGGCCTCGCGCGGCGCGCCCGCGAGCGCCAGACCGCGCTCGAGCGGGCCCTGGCCGAGGCCACCGCCAGCCCGGGGAGCAGCTCGCTGGGCCGACCGGCGACCGCCGCCGAGGTGGCTGGCACGCTCGGCGAGGGCGAGCTGGTGCTCGAGCTCTACGAGGCTGATGGCGAGCTCTTCGCGGCCCTGCTCGGCAGGGATGGACGAGAGATCCGCGCCCTCGGTCCGGCCAGCCATCTGGTGCGGCCGCTGCGGCTGCTGCGCTTCCAGCTGTCGAAGTTCCGCCTCGGCGAGCGCTACACCTCCCGTCTCGAGTCGGTGCTCGAGGCCGCCGTGCGGCGCCATTTGGCCGAGCTGGGAGAGGCCCTGTTCGAGCCTCTCGAGGGCCATCTCAGGGGCGCCCGCCGCTTGGTGATCGCACCGCATGGTTTCCTCCATGCCATCCCCTTCGCCGCCCTCGAAACCCGTGGCGGCACCTTGGTCGAGCGCTTCGAGCTCGCGCACGCCCCCAGCGGCACCCTGCTCGCTCGCCTGCGCCAGCGCCCCGCGCTGCCGGCCGCCGAGGTCTCGTCCCTGGTGGTCGGGGTTCCGGCACCCGGCCTGCCACAGATCGCCGCCGAGGTCGAGAGAGTCGCTGCGACCCTGCCGGGGGCGCTTTGCCTCCTCGGGCCCGAGGCCACCGTCGCCCGCGTCACCGCGGAGGCCCCCCGACACCGGATCATCCACCTCTGCGGTCACGGTACCTTCGCCAGCCGCGACCCCCTGGCCTCGGCCATCCATCTGGCGGATGGCCCGCTCGATGTCCCGGCCCTGGAGCGGCTTTCCCTCAGGGCCGAGCTGGTGACGCTCTCCGGTTGCGGCACCGGCCTCGCCGTGGTCGAGCCGGGAGATGAGCTCCTGGGTCTGCAACGGGCTCTGCTGCTCGCGGGCGCGCGCAGCATGCTGGTGACCCTCTGGGATGCGCACGACGACAGCGCCGCAGCCCTGATGGCCGCCTTCTACACCGCCTGGAGGGGGGGAAGGTCCCGCGCTGCGGCCCTCAGGGAAGCTCAGCTCGGCCTCTGCCGCGAGCGCCCCCACCCCTACTTCTGGGCGCCGTTCGTGCTGGTCGGCGAGCCGGGGTGAGCGAGCGACCGCGAGTCGGACCCTGCCTATATCATCTCGGCAGGCCGCGAACCCTAAGAGAGCGAGAACAGCCAGCAGCTCAGTGACGCTCCAGGAGCCGACCCCATGAAGCACTTTTCACTCTCTGACTGGGTCGATTTCGTCCGCGAAACGGCATTGCCAGCCCGGCAGCTTGAGATGCAGCGGCATCTCGAGGGCGGTTGCGCGCCCTGCGGCCGGCTGGCCGCCCTCTTTGCCGAGGTGCGCGACACCGCCCGGCTCGACCTCGCGGACCCGGTACCCGCCGAGCTCGTCGCCCACGTCCGGGCGCTGTTTCGCCAGCGGTTCCGCAGGCCGGAGCCGGCACCCTCCGTCCTTTCGTGGCTGCGGCAATCGTTCGATTCCTTGCTCGCTCCGGCGCCGGCCTTCGCCCGCTCGGCCGAGCCGCAGAGCTGGCAGGGCCTCTACGAGAATCAGCAATGGCTGGTCGACCTGCGCGCCGACCGCTATCTGCGCCGTCCCCGCCTGAGCCTGGTCGGGCAGCTCGCCGATCCGCGTAACCCGGCCCGCTCTCTGGCCGGCGCCATGGTCGAGATCCGCCGCGACGGCCGGCTGGAGGGCGTAACGATGACTCTGCCGGGCGGCGAGTTCGAGCTCGAGGTGGCGTCCCCTGGCGAGCTCGAGCTCAGAATCAGCACCGGCGAAGGCGACCCACTGGGAGTCGCGTTGGGCGACCTGTCGGCACGGCTCGACGCCGTCTTCAAGGCCGCGGCTGACGCCGTCTCGGGGACCAAGCTCGCGCCGCCAGGGCGGAGCGGAAACGATCAGAAGGAGTCGCCATGAAGTCCCGTGCTCTCTTGCTGTGTCTCGCTCTCGCCGCGGCCACCTTCGCGGCGCCTGGCGTGCAGGCCGACGACGAGTACCTGCTGCGGGTGGTCCCCGGCACCATCGGCGACCTCGAGGATCGCCTGGACCTCGAGGTCGAGAGCGCGGTCGGGGACCCCGACGGGGCGCTTTTCGTCGTCGAGATCGAGGACGACGAGGGGCCGTCTCTCGACCAGGTGCTGGCGGACCCGGACGTGGTCGCTGTCGAGGCGGTGGTCGAGCTGGACCTGGCGAGCATCGGCCACTTCGCCCCCACCGGCGCCGACCCGGCCGCGGTCGAACCCGCGCTGGCCGACCCGTCCATCCGGCCCCTCGCCGGGACCGACGCCTGGGTGGGCTATCTCGACCAGCTGGCCTTCGAGCAAATCGACCTGGCGGACGCCGCTCCCTTCACCGGTGCCGGGCAGCGCATCGCCATCATCGACTCCGGCATCGACCCCAACCACCCCCTCCTCGCGCCGGCCCTTCTGCCGGGCTACGATTTCGTGCTCGATCGGCCGGGGGCGAGCGAGCTCGAGGACGTGAGCTCGTCGATCGTCGACGCCCTGGTGGCGGGAAGCGGCGAGCTCGGCCAGTCGACGGTGGCGATTCTGGGCCAGTCGACGGTCGCCATTCTCGGCCAGTCCACAGTGGCGATTCTGGGTCAGTCGACGGTCGCCATCCTGGGCGGCCTGCCGCCGACGTTCGGCCACGGCACCATGGTCGCCGGTCTGGTGCGCCGGGTGGCGCCGGAGGCGGACATCCTGCCCTTGAAGGTGTTCACGGCCCAGGGCGTGACGACCACCGCCTGGCTGGTCCGGGCGGTTTACCATGCCCTCGACCAGGGCGCCACAGTGCTCAATCTGAGCTTCACCTTGAGCGCCGACTCTGCCGAGCTGGCCCAGGCCTTGAGCGTAGCGCGAGCGCGGGGGGTGAGCGTGGTCGCCGCCGCTGGCAACGCGGCCAGCAGTGATCCCACGATGCCCGCCGTCTGGCCAGGAGTGATCGGCGTCGCCTCGGTGGGCCTGGGGGACACCCGCAGCCCGTTCTCTAACCACGGCGACGATTTCGTCGACTTGGCGGCGCCCGGCGAAGGCCTGATCACCACCTTCCCCGGCGGTGGCTATGCCGCGGCTTGGGGCACTTCGTTCAGCGCCCCGGTGGTTTCGGGCTCGGCGGCCCTGGCCCAGAGCCAGCTGCCGGAGCTCGCCGGCACCCCGGCCATGATCGATGCGGTCGAGGAGCGGCTGCGCCGCGCCCTGCCCCTGCCGGGCTACGGGCTGGGAGCCGGCCGGCTGGACCTCGAGGAAGCCCTGGCGGTGCCGTGAGCAGCCGCGGAGCCGCCGGCCTCGGTGGCAGCTGGCGCCACGAGGCCGAGCTTCGGCGCCTGAAGCTCGCCTCCGCCACGGCGCTCGCCCGCCTGATCGAGCTCAAGGATCTGCGCACCGCCGAGCACACCGAGCGGGTGGCGGAGTGGGCGGTGCGGCTGGATACCATGCCGGGCTTCGGGCGCGCCGCCCTCTACGTTCTCCATCACCACGAGCGCTTCGACGGCGGCGGTTATCCCGTCTGCCTTAGAACCTAACCTGCCCCTGCACGCGCAGCTCCTGGCGCCTGCCGGGGGCCCCGCCGAGCTCGACCTCTCGGTAGTCCGCTTGCACCTTGAGGTCGTGCTCGCGGAGGTAGTAGCCGAGGCCCAGGCCTTGCTCCTGTCGGCGGTCGCCCGCGGCCTCGTCGTCGGGGTCGAGCTCGGCCAGCCGCGCCGAGAGCTCCAGGTGCCGCTTCCAGACGAAGAAGCCCAGCTGGAGCTGAGCGCCGGAGCCGTCGATCCGCGGTCCTCGATTCAAGCGCTGCTCGCGGGCGAAGGTTTCGACGAAAGCGAAGAGCCCCCGCCACTTGAGCGTGGCGTCGAGGGCGAAGGTCGTCGCTTCGAGCGTACCCCGGCGCACCGCGCGGCCGTCGTTCCTCTCGAAGCCGCCGGCCAGGGCCAGGAGCGGTGGCCCCGCCTGCCACTGGAAGTCTCCCTCTTCGTACTTCACCTTGCCGAACGGTTGGTAGACCAGGCGCAGGTTCGTCTGGTAGCGGTCGGCCGCGTTGTCGAGCTCGTTCTTCCCCTGGCCGTTGAACACCCCGGCGAAGTACTCGAGCCTCCAGTCCGGCACCCAACCCCACACCATCACGCCGACGTCCCGCCCGCCTGCGAATTCGTCGGTGACCAGCGAACGGTCCACCATGCCCTGCTTGCCGGCGGAGGTCAGCTCCTGGCGGCCGAAGGGGGTCTTGAACTGGCCCAGCCGCAGCTGTGCCCGCTCGTCCCCCGACAGATCCCAGTTGAGAAACAGATCCTGGACCGTCTCCCTGAGCTCGATCCGATCCGGGGCGGCACCGCCGGAGTCCAGGTCGGAAAGCCCCGAGAGATCCAGCTCTTTCCAGTCCACCTGGGCCTCGAAGGTCAACCGCTCGGAGAACAGCCAGCCTGAGAGCTCAGAGCGGGCCCGGCGCAGCTCGGTGGTGTTGCGGCTCTCGTCGCCCTGCTGCTCGGTCTGCGTCCACAGGCCCTGGAGGGTGTTTTTGAGCGCCAGGTCGGCGCGGCGAAGGCTGATCCGTAGCTGCCAGCCTTCGTAGCGGGCGGCGGGTTTCTTCACCGTCCGCGGTTGGGACGCTGGCGCGGGCGCCGCGGCGAGGGATGGGGCGAGGGCGGCAAGCGCGGCCAGGACCAGGGCCGCGTGCTGGATGGAGCGCTGACTCCACATGGTCGATCTCCTCCTCTCAAGGCGGGGTGTGTCGAGCTCAGCGACTGACCACGGCGCCGGTGGCGAGCGGGATCTGCCAGTAGTAGGCCGAGCCGTCGGTGACGACGAGCAGGAAGTGACGGCGAAAGCGCTGCTGCACGCCGCACACGCCCTCGGGCTTGAGCTCCACCTCGTCGATGTGGTGAGGAAACTCGAGCAGCCGAACGGCCGGCTCGCCCTCCTCCCCCGACCAGCGCCACAGCGCGAAGCGGTTCCTGCCGGCGGAGCCCGGCGCGGCGGCGCCGACCCCCCCGGTGAGCAGCACGAAGCCGCCCCCAACGGGATCCGGAGCCAGGCTGCGCAGACCGAAGCCGCGGATGCCGGGGATCGGGATCAGCTCGTGGTCGAAGTGCAGCTCGAAACGCTCGCCCGTTGCCGAGACCCGCGCCGGCACCACCAGGGGGTGGCCGTCGAGCAGGGGCCCGCGCAGGCCGATGAGCAGGCGGGAGCGAGCCACATCCCAGGCCAGGCCCTCGATGTTCAGGCCGCCCTCGTCGCTCGGGCGGCCGGCGACCGCGGCGAGCGCGGGGTAGCGGGCCTCGAGGCGCGGTTTCAGATCCTTGACCTCGCCTGCCGCTTCGAGGCCCGTGGCGTCCGAAGCGGGGGCGGTGAAGCGCAGCCGCAGCAGGGTGCTCGGGCGCTCGCTCCGATCCCGTTTCAGCGCGTGGGAGGAGATGGCGAAGAGATAGCGACCGTCCGTGGCCAGGCCTTCGCCGTCGTTCAAGTCAACGCCCGGCGGCAGCGCCAGCGGCTGAGGCTGGCCGTCGCTGTCATGGGCCGAGCCGGGCCGCCAGAGGAACAGCCGCCGGTCTTCGTCGTCCGCCACCAGAAGCACCCGCTCGCCGCCCGGCCAGGGCGCGACGTCGGAGAAGCCCAGCGGCCACGCCAGCTTTCCGAGCTGCGCCGGCACCCGCGCCGGCCCCAGCCGCAGGTCGCCGGGCGCAGAAGCCACCGGGTCCTCGTGCCGGCGGGAGCGCAGGTCGAAGCCGCAGGCCACCGCCGCCGCCACCACCACCAGCCAGGCAACGAGAAGCAAGCGCGTGCCTCGAGCCATCGTCAGTTCCGGCGACAGGCACCCTTTGAGCCGCCCGAACCCCTTCATCTCACCACTCCTCCGCGCCCGGCTCGAGCACCAGCGTGGCCTGCGTCGCTCCGGCAAGCGCGCCGACCGTCTGCTGGAACGACTCCCGCTGGCGCGGATCGACCAGGCGCACGCGGTAGCTGTACTCCGACGGGCGGCTCTCATCCCCTTCCCGGAGCGCCACCAGCTCGAACGTGCGACAGAGGCGCCCGAGCAGAGGCTCGAGCGAGCCTGGCAACTGCGGCGAACCGAAGACTCGGAGAATGCCGGTGTCGGCATGGCGAGTGCCGAAGCCGGTGGCTTGCAGGAGCGCCGCCGCGGCACCGATCAAGAGCACCCCGCCCAGGGCCACGGTGTACTGGTGAGCACCGACGGCGATGCCGATGGCGAGCCCCAAGAAGATGAAGGTGGTATCGCGGGCGTCGCGCATCACGGTGCGGAAGCGGATGATGGCCAGAGCACCCACCAAGCCGAAGGCGCGAGCCACGCTGTCGCCCACTACCAGCATCACCATCGCGACGATCATCGAGAGCAGCACCAGGCTATGCACCAGGTTGCGGGAGTAGGAGAGGCCACGGTGGGTCTTGGTGTAGAGCCAGGCGACGGCCTGGCCGAGGACGAAGGCCAGCGCCAGATCCAGGGCGACGACCCAGAAGGTGAGTCCGGAACGATTCGGCCCCAGCGCGCCGAGCTCCGATAGAAAGTCCATCGCAGGTCTCCTTCAGACGGCCAAGGTGGAAGCGGCGCCGGTCCCGGCGAGCGAGTGAATGGAGTGAGCTCCAGCTTGGGGCAGGTAGAGCGCTTCGACCGCGTGCCGGTACTTGGACATCGAGCCCCGCTCGAGGCCGAAGCGGCGGATCATGTCCGCCACCCAGGCCGGGTAGGAGCCGCTGTACTTCACCTCGAGGATCACCTGGTCGCGAGCCTCCGGAACCGGAATCCACCGGGTGGGCTCGGCGAGGTCGGGAGTGGCCGGGGCGCAGGCGATGTCGGTATCGAAGGTCACCCTTACCAGGTCGCGCTCGCCGCCGACGTAGGCTTCCCGCTCATAGGTCACCCACTCGCGAGGAAAGGCGCCGCGCAGTCCAAGTTGGGAACGAAAGAAACTAAGGCCCTGGCTGAGTGGCGACTGGCAGCGCGTGCTCCCCCAGACCAGGCGCCGAGCGTCGTCGCGCGAGACTTTGGCTCGGGTCTTGAACATCGCCTCACCGGCCCGCGACTTGACCTCCAGGAACCACGGCGCGTCGGCCGCGAAGGAGTAGGTCCGGGCCCGCAGCTTGAAGCGAGCGAAGTTGCCATTCAGGGTTTCGTTGTAGATGCTCCAGTCCGCGCCGTCGAGATAGAGCGAGTGAACGGAGTAGGTCGGCACGGCGCCCCTCGAGTATTCGTCCGGCTGCATGAAGCGGCGAATCCAGTCCCGCACCGCGCCCGCGCGGCGCGGTGTTACTCGGTACTTGATCTCGTAACGCATGGTTTCTGGCATCACGCCCTCCCTGGGCGGCCCGAGGGGCCGTGTGACGTTCGTGTGAATAGGGGGTGGCGGTGGGTAAAAAAATATAGGGCCGGATGAATCTTGGTGGCGATCTTCACGCCCTTCCCTCTATCAGCGGAAGCCCTGACCAACCCTCCTAAGGCAAGCACGGAATCTGGGTCTTGACGCTCAGAGCAACCGCTACCCGAAAGGAAGGGATCGAGCATGAATCTCCGCAACGCCGCCATCGCCTTGGCCTTGACGACATTCGTCGCCGGCTCCGCTGGGGGCCAGTTGACCAGCAACACCGCTGCCTTGAAGCTGGCGTGCGAGACCAGCCCCGGCAACGTGGTCACCATCGGACCGAACACCGACGTGGTGATCTTCGAGGGCGCTCAGCTCCCCGCCGTCGAGACCGTCACCACCGGCTGCACACTGGTGATCGGCTCGAATTCGAAGTTCACTGCCAACCTGGTGGGCCTCAGCTTCGCCGGCCCGTTCAACCTCCAGAGCGCCTTCAAGACCGAGGTCAAGGTGCAGGAAGCCTCGATCGAGGCCACTTCGATGGAGTGGAGCCTGCCGGCGACCGACTCCGTGTTCACGCTCCAGACCGCGCGGCTCAAGGCCAACGCCGGTGACTTCGCCCTCACCCTGGGCAACAAGGGCAAGCTCGAGGCGCTGCACATGCTCGCCGGCGCGACCCAGGCTATCGAGGCCTTCGGCACCCTCTCGATCGCCGGCGGCCACGAGTTCCAGGGCCTCTTCGACGGCGCGAACCTGCAGGCCGGCGTTGGTGTCACCCTGTCCCTCTCCGGCGACCTGCCGGCCCTCTCGTTCTCGAGCTCGGACGTGCGCTCCTCGACCGGCGCCGTCAATCTCAGCTCCTCGGGCGCCAAAGGCACCCTGCAGATCAACGAGAGCGTGTTCGGCGCCACCGCCATCAACATCACCTTCGGCGGCGCCGAGAGCCAGGTGAAGGCCAACCTCTCGACGCTCGGCGCGGGCAACGGCGCCCTGGTAGTGGTGGCCGGCACCGGCACCCGGCCGCTGGGCCTGGTGGAGATCACCCAGAGCCAGCTCTCCGCCACCTCGGAGATCAACCTCTACGCCTCGAGGAACGGCGGCCAGGGTTCGGTGGTCGTGGATGCCTCTAGCTTGAACGGAGTGAGCGGCGTGCGGTTGAAGACCGGCGCCAGCGGCCTGTCCTCGCTCGAGAACAGCGTCGGCAGCTCGGCGCGCCTGTTCCACGTGCTGACCGGCGCCGGCGGCACCTGTCGCAACACCAGCAATACCATCACCAGCCCCGGCCAGCGCCTCTGCACCTAGGCTGCGCTGCAGCGGCGGGCTTACCTGTCCACGGCGCGGAGGCCAGCTCCCTGTGGAGGCGGCGTCCGCGCCGCTCCTTTCCCGAGCCCGCTCCAGCGCCTAGAGCTCTCTCGCCTCGAGCCGACCCCGGAGCTTGGTCAGGCATCGGCCGCGCAGGAAGCCGATCGATCCTACCGCCAGGCTCAAACGCCGGGCGACCTCTTTGTAGGGCACGGGAGGGTCGTCGAAGAACAGCATCCTCAGCATCTCGCGGCAGCGGCCGGGAAGGGCGCGGAGGGCCTCACGCACCCGCTGGCTGGACTCGGCCTGTGCGATGATCTCCTCCGCCGAGCCCTCCTCCGCCACGGGCTCTAGAGCGAGATCCTCCAGCGAGCCGGGTTCCTCGTTACGCTTGCGCCGGCGCTTCCAATGAAAGCAGCGGTGGGCGGTGATGGTCGCGAGCCACGAGCGCAGCGCCACCGTCTCGCGCAGCTTCGGGAGCTCGGTCAAGAGGTCCATGCAGACGGCCTGGAAGACATCCGCGGCTTCCTCCGACGTCGCCCCGTAGCGATAGGGAATGCTGTAGATCAGTTGCTGGTAGCGTTCGATCAGCGCCGCCCAGCCGTCCTCGTTGCCTTGCAGACACTTTTCGATCAGCTCGGCGTCGCTGGCCTCTGCCAGCAGGCGGGGAGCAAGCCTCATCGCGACGCGCCCCGCGGAGGGTCCCGCCAGAACAACTCATCGAGGTTCCACAGCGCGTAGGGCGGAATCGTGCCGGGCCGGAAGTTGCCCAGGTCCGCTCGCGCCGCCACCAGGACGTGGGGGCTCACCAGCGGGATCACCGGCAGGTATTCCGCCAAGAGGTCCTGCACCCGGTAGAACTGTCGTCGGCGTTGCTCGCGGTCGAGCTCGGAGAGCTGGCCGGCCATCAGCCGGTCGATCTCCTGTTGCCAGGGCTCGGGTGGCCCTGCCTCGGACAAGGCCCAGAACTGCGACCCGCCGTCCGAGGTCCAGATCGCAATCTCCGGGTTGGGATCGGCGTCGCCGCTGACCACGCCGAGGAGGCAGGCCTCGTAGTCGTAGGTGGTGAACAATCGGTCGAGCAACGAGCGGAACTCCAGAGGGGCGAGTCGCGCCGCGATGCCGAGCTGGCGCAGATCCTCGAGCAGAATCGCCGCCATCTGCTCGCGCGAGCGGTTGCCGGCATTGGTGATGACGGTGAACTCTACACGAGCTCCCTCGCGATCGAGCAGGGCGCCGTCTTGGGCGCGGGAGAACCCTGCCTCCGCGAGCAGCTTCGCGGCGCTGGCGAGCGACGGCGACGGCGCCGGGCCGGCGGTCCGTCGCGTCCAATCGGTGTTGCCGGCGGCAACCGGGGCGAGGAGCGGCGTGGCGCGGCCGTGGAACACCAAGCGCGCTAGCGCCTGGCGGTCAACGGCGGCGGAGATGGCGCGACGAAACCTCACGTCGCGAAACCAGCGCTGGGCTTTCGCCGGTTGTTGCGTCGCGGGAGGCAGCGCGTTGAGGTTGAAGAACAGGAAGTGCGTTTCGAGGCTCGGTCCGAGGTCGATCAGCTTGAGCGAGCCCGACGAGCCCCGTGCGAGCGCTTGGAAGCTCGCTGCACTGAGCCTTCCCACCAAGTCGATCTCCCCGGAGCGCAGACGGAGGAGCTCCGCCTCCTCGCTGCTCACGAAGAGGAAAATCACCTCGTCGAGGTAGGGCAGCCGTTGCCCGGCGCGATCGCGCTTCCAGTAGAACGGATTGCGTTCGAGGACCAGGCGCTCGCCGGGGCGATACTCCTTGAGCCGGAAAGGGCCAAGGCCAGGGAGGTTGCCCGTCAGGCCACCTTCGGCCGGAGCTTGGGACAGCCGTGCCGCCGGGAGGATGGCGAAGCCGTCGAACAGGCGCGCGGCCGCAGCATAGGGCAGCGGCAGATCGAACTGCACCGTCAGCGGGTCGAGCTTATCCACCGTGATCGGGCGGCCACCCAAGACCAGCAGACCGCGTTGGGGCGCCGCCGAACGTTCGTCGAGCACGGCCCGAAACGAAGCCACCACGTCGTCGGCGGTCAAGGGCAGACCATCCGAGAAGCGCAGGTTCCCCCGCAAGCGCACGGTGAACCGGCGTCCATCCGGCGAGACCTTCCACTCTCGCGCCAGGGCCGCCTCGGCACGCCGCGTGTCGCGGTGGATATGAACCAGATCTGCATGGAGTGCGGCGAGCACGGTGCGGGCCGCGTCGTCCTGAGCGCGCAGCGGATGGAGGCTCTTCGGTTCTTCCCGCAGCGCCACCACCAGCCGGCCTCCTCGCTTGCCGATCTCGGAGGAGGTGACGAGCCATTCCGGGTCGCGTTTCCCCGTGTCGCCAGCCAGGCTAAGCGCCACCGTCACACAGCTCACGGCACTGCCGACCCAGCCTCGCCATGCCCCGCGTCTAGTGCTCTGCGCCAACCCTCACCCCCCAACCCACGTGCGAATCGCTGCACATATAGCACACCACAAATAAATAGCCTAACCCTCACTTCCTCAGTTCGTTGCAGGCCACAGGATAGCCCGCCCAGCCACCTCACTGAGCTCCCCGTTTGTCGCTCAGCCGATCTGCCACCGCCTGGTAGCCGAGGATCAGGAGCACCAGGCCAACGGCCGGAGCCAGCAGCCAGGGATGCCCACGCCACTCGTCTAAGCGGGTGAGCGCCGCCAGCAGGTTGCCCCAGCTCGGCTGCGGTTCGCTGATGCCCACCCCGAGAAAGGACAGCGTGACCTCGGCGATGACGAAGCGGGGCACCAGGAGGGCTGCCTGGGTTAGCAGCAGGCCGTAGATAGCGGGCAGAACGTGGCGCGAGAGCACTTGCCACGGCGCGAGTCCCAGGCCGACGGCGGCGAGCACCGAGCCTTGGTGCCGGGTCCCGGCCACCGCCGAGCGCACCAGCAGCCCGGTGCGACCCCAGCCCGCGAAGCCTACGATCAGGCTCACCACCACCCAGGCGGTGCTCGCAGGCAAGTCGAGGGGCAGCGCCCCGCGAACGGCCAACAGGAGGTAGATCCAGGGCAGGGAGAGGCAGAGCTGGGCACACCACACCACAGTGCGATCCACCCAGCCGCTCGCGTACCCTGCCAGCAAGCCGCCCAGGCTTCCCAGGCCGAGGGCCAGAACGGCAGAGAGCAGGGCCGTCAGCAGCGAAAGGCGGCCACCGTGCAGGAAACGCGACCACAAGTCCCGCCCGAGCTCGTCGGTGCCCAGCAGGAAGAGTTCGCCCGGCGGTGAGGAGTCCACGAGCCGGATCGGGCAGGGGAGCCAACCCCACAGGCGATTGCCCGGCGCCGGAGCGAAGAGCTGCACCGGGTGTGGCCGGCTCGAGTCTTCCCGGTAGCTGCCCGGCTGCTCCCCGAGCGGCTGCCACGGGTAGATGAAGGGGCGCCAATGGAACCTGCCCTCGCCATCCACCCAGTGCAGGTGGCTGGGCGGTGCCAAGGGCAGGTCGCGGCGCTGCGCCCTGGGGTTGTGCGCAGAGTAGAGCTCGCTGGCGGCGAGCAGCAGGTGCGCCGAGGCGAAGCCGAGCGGCAACAACCACCGAGCGCGAAACCAGCTCATTCCGTGGGCGGTCGGACGCGAGGGTCCATGAAGTCGAGCAGCAGATCCGTGGCGAGCTGCACCGCTTGCAGCCAAATGCCGGCCACCAGCACGCCCCCGGTGACGAGGTACAGATCGCGGGTGGACACGGCGTCGAGGACCAGCGGCCCAAGCCCCGGCAGGCCGAAGATCACCTCCACAGCCAGAGAGCCGCTGAGCAGGCCGGCAAAGGAGAGCGACATCAAGCCGATCAGCGGCTTGGCCGCCAGGCTCAGGGCATGCACGCCAAGCACCCGAGCCTCGGGCAGGCCTCGCGCCCGAGCAGCCAGTACCACCGGCGACGCCAGCGCTTGGGCGAGGGCCGCTCGCGCCTGACGAAAGAGCAGCGGCGCACTGGCCAGGGCCAGGGCCGTGGCAGGCAGAATCAGGCGCTGGATCGCTGCGCGGGCGAGATTCGCTGTGCTTGGCTCACGCTGCGCCGCAGAGCAGGCACCTCCCAGCGGCTGCAGCTCCAGGCTGGCAGCAACGGCGAGCAGAGCCAGAGCAAGCACCGGCACCGGGATCGCCTGCAACCCGGCTGCCACGGTGTTGAGAGCTCGGTCCAGCCAGCCACCTTGGCGGTTGGCCGCTCGCAGCGCCCCGGGCAGCGCGAGGAGCCAGGCGGCCAGCGACGACAGCAGGACCAGCGCCAGGGTGATGGGAGCCCGATCCTCGAGCAGCTGCCAGACCGGCCGGTGATAGGTCAGGGAATAACCCCAATCGCCGCGCGCCATCGAGTCGAGCCAGGCCCGGTAGCGCTCACCCACGGGCTGGTCGAGGCGATACTGGACCCGCAAGAGCTCCAGGGTCTCGGCGGAGACAGAGGGGTCAAGGCGAAGATGGGAGAGCGGGTCGCCCGGCGCCAGCTCCGCCAGCAGGAAACAAAGTGCAGATGCCGCGAGCAGCAGAGTGCAGGATCCGAGGAGGCGGCGGAAAACCCGAGGGAGGAGCCGCATGTCAGTATCCTGTCGGCGGCTGCCCTGCGTTTGGCGGAGAGGGAACCCGGCGGAGCGCACTGCTCGCAGCCGGCCCGGGCCTGGCCCTTGGGCGTGCCCCTACAGCGCCACCTGCGTCCCCAGCTCGACGACGCGGTTGGGCGGCACGCCGAAGAACGCCGTCGCCGGCGTGGCGTTGCGCGACATGATGGCGAACAGCTTCTTGCGCCAGCGCGCCATGCGGCCGCGCCCGGTGGGCAAGATGGTCTCGCGCCCGAAGTAGAAGCTGGTGCGGGCGAGATTGATGGGCTGATCGCCGAGCTTGATCGCGGAGAGCGCCTGGGTGATGTTGGGGGCGCTCATGAAGCCGTGGCGCAGGATCATCCGGTAGACCCCCGTGCCGAGGTCGATGACCTCGATTTGGCTTTCCAGCGACACCTCGGGCACCCGCTCCGCCACCACCGAGAGCAGGATCACGTTCTGGTGCAGTACCTCGTTGTGCTTGAGGTGGTGGAGCAGGACGGGAGGCACGCCCTTCTGCTCGCGGGTCATGAACACCGCGGTGCCGGGGACTCGCGGTGGGTTGCGAGCCGCCACCTCGGCCAGGAAGGGCTCCATGTCCAGGACGGCGTCGCGGAAGCTCTCGATCACCAGTAGGCGGCCCTTGCGCCAGGTGGACATCAGCAGGTAGAGCGCCGCCCCCACCGCCAGTGGCACCCAGCCGCCGTGCAGGATCTTGACGAGGTTGGCGCCGAGCAGTGCCAGCTCGATGGCCAAGAAGCAGCCGGCCCAGGCGCCGGCGTGGAGCGCGCTCCAGTTCCAGCGGCTGCGGGCCACGAAGTAGAAGAGGACGGTGGTCACGGCCATGGTTCCGGTCACCGACAGGCCGTAGGCCGCCGCCAAGGAGCTCGAGCTGCGAAAGAAGAGCACCAGTGTGATGCAGGAGAGCATCAGGAAGGTGTTGATCGTCGGCACGTAGATCTGGCCTTCGAAGCGCGCCGAGGTGTGGATGATCTCGACCCGCGGCATGTAGCCCAGGTTGACGAGTTGCTGGGTGAGAGAGAAGCAGGCCGAGATCAGGGCCTGCGAGGCGACCACCGTCGCCGCGGTGGCCAGCAGCACCAGAGGGAAGCGCGCCCACTGCGGGGCGAGCTCGTAGAAGGGATTGAAGGTCGCATCCGGGTTGCGGAGCAGGAAGGCGCCCTGGCCGAGGTAGTTCAGGATCAGCGCGGGAAACGCTACCGTGAACCAGGAAAGCCGGATGGGGCGCCGCCCGAAGTGCCCGAGGTCGGCGTACAGAGCCTCGCCGCCGGTCACCACCAGCACCACGGCGGAGAGGATGAGGAAGCCCTCCTTGCCGTTGGCGAGGAAGAAGCGCACGGCGTGGACCGGGTTGAAGGCGGCCAGGACGCCGGGCTCGGTCGCGATGCCGCGAATCCCCAGCAGGGCGATCACTACCATCCAGACCAGGATCAACGGCCCGAAGACCACACCGATCGGGCCCGTGCCGCGTCGTTGGGCGGCGAAGAGGACCAGCAGGATCGCCACCGTCACCGGCACGACCAGCGACTCGAGGCTCGGCGCCGCCACCGCCAGGCCCTCGACGGCGGAGAGCACGGAGATGGCTGGGGTGATGATGCCGTCGCCGTAGAGGAGGGCGGCGCCGAACAGACCCAGGACGATGAAGACGGCACGGTGGCGGCCCACGGAGCGGACGTCGCCGGTCAGCATGGTGAGCAGCGCCAGGATGCCACCCTGGCCCTGATGATCGGCTCGGAGGAGCAGCGTCAAGTACTTGACGACGATGATCAGCGTCATCACCCAGATGACGAGCGACATGACGCCCAGCACGTTGCCGGGAGTGGCGGCGATGGCGAAAGGCCCATGGAAGGCCTCGCGGACCGCGTAGAGGGGGCTGGTGCCGATGTCTCCGTAGACGATCCCCAGGGCGCCAAGGGACAGCACCAGGAGCTCGCGACGGCTCCCGCTTCCTGAATGGCTCATCGAGATTTTTCCTTCGCCGGGAGCCTGAATCGGGTGGGGTCGGGAAGGCAGCACGAGATCAGCGGGTGGGTGCCCGCTCGGGTCGCGCCGCTCCGTGGCTGGGAAGGTACTCTAGCTCAAGTTCACCCCCTCCCGGCGGCCGGCGGTGTGCAGGCGACGGCCGCCTTGGGCAGGCCCGTCCGGGAGGGTAGAATCCGCCCTCCACCGACCCCAGAGGGCCCCCCTTTGCTCCACGACCTCCTCGACCTCTTCCTCCACCTCGACCGCCACCTGGAGGGCATCATCGCCTCCTACGGCGGCTGGACCTACCTGATCCTGTTCTTGATCGTCTTCTGCGAGACCGGCCTGGTGGTGACGCCTTTCCTGCCCGGGGACTCCCTGCTGTTCGCCGTCGGCGCCTTCGCGGCGCTCGAGCTCCTCGACCTGAAGCTGGCGTTCGTGCTGCTGGTCGCGGCGGCGATCCTCGGCGACACGGTGAACTACTGGGTCGGCCGCGCCCTCGGGCCGCGCATCGTGGCCGGCCAGAAGCTGCGCTTCATTCGCCAGGAGCACCTGGACCGCACCCATGCCTTCTTCGAGCGCTACGGCGGCAAGACGATCATCATCGCCCGCTTCGTGCCCATCGTGCGTACCTTCGCGCCCTTCGTAGCGGGGATCGGCACCATGACCTACGGCCGCTTCATGAGCTACAACGTGGTAGGCGGCATCGCCTGGGTGGCGATCTGCGTGGCGGGCGGTTACTTCTTCGGCAACCTGCCCTGGGTGCGCGACAACTTCAGCCTGGTCGCGCTGGGCATCATCGCCATCTCGCTGCTGCCGGGAGTCGTCGAGTACCTGCGCCACCGGCGCGCCGCGAAGGCGGCGGCGCCGGTGGGTGAGCCGTAGCGGCTACTGCGCTCCCGTGATCCGCATGCGGTAGAACGACCGCCAGACGAAGAACATCGAGGTGACGAAGAAGACGCCTGCCAGCAGGTGGGTCAGGGTCTGGTGGTCGTCGGCGACCATCTCCACCGCCAGCTCGACGGCCAGTAGGCCGAACAGGGTGGTGAATTTGATGATCGGGTTCATGGCCACCGAGGAGGTGTCCTTGAACGGGTCGCCGACCGTGTCGCCGACCACCGTCGCCGCGTGCAGCGGCGTGCCTTTCTCCTTCAAGTCCACCTCGACCACCTTCTTGGCGTTGTCCCAGGCGCCGCCGGCGTTGGCCATGAAAATCGCCTGATAGAGGCCGAAGAGGGCGATCGAGATCAGGTAGCCGATGAAGAAGAAGGGCTCGAGGAAGGCGAAGGCGAGGGTCGAGAAGAACACCGTCAGGAAGATGTTGAGCATGCCTTTCTGGGCGTACTGGGTGCAGATCTCGACGACTTTCTTGGAGTCCTCGACCGACGCCTTCTGGGCGCCGGAGTCGAGGCGGATGTTGCGCTTGATGAACTCCACGGCGCGGTAGGCGCCGGCCGCCACCGCCTGCGTGGCGGCGCCCGTGAACCAGTAGATCACCGCGCCGCCCATCACCAGGCCGAGCAGGAAGGGCGGGTGGAGGAGAGACAGCTTGTCGAGCGACTCGGTGAGGCCGTTGGTGAGCAGCACGATGATCGAGAAGATCAGCGTCGTGGAGCCGACCACGGCGGTGCCGATCAGCACCGGCTTGGCGGTGGCCTTGAAGGTGTTGCCGGCGCCGTCGTTGGCCTCCAGGTTGTGCTTGCCGCGCTCGAAGTTGGGCTCGAAACCGAAGTCCTTCTTGATCTCCTCGCGGATACCCGGCTGCTCCTCGATCTGCGACAGCTCGTAGACGGATTGCGCGTTGTCGGTCACCGGGCCGTAGGAATCGACGGCGATGGTTACCGGCCCCATGCCGAGGAAGCCGAAGGCGATGAGGCCGAAGGCGAAGACCGCGGGCGCCACCATCAGGGCGCCGAGGCCCATCGTTGCGATGTAGGCGCCGATGCCCATCAGCAGCGCGATGGCGAGGCCCATCCAGTAGGCGCTGAAGTTGCCGGCCACGAAGCCGGCCAGGATGTTGAGCGAGGCTCCGCCCTCACGCGAGGCGGTGACCACCTCTTGCACGTGCTTCGACTCGGTCGAGGTGAAGATCTTCACCAGCTCCGGGATGATGGCGCCGGCGAGTGTGCCGCAGGTGATGATCGTCGACAGCTTCCACCACAGCGTGCCGTCGCCCAGGGTGGGGATCAGCAGGTAGGAGGCGAGGTAGGTCATCGCCACCGACACCAGCGAGGTCAGCCACACCAGCGAGGTCAGGGGCGCCTCGAAGTTCATCTTCTCGGCGTTGCCGTAGCGGGCCCTGGCGATCGCCTCGTTGATCCAGTAGGAGGCGCCGGAGGTGACGATCATCATGATGCGCATGATGAAGATCCACACCAGGAGCTGCACCTGGATGGCCTGGAAGGCGGGGCCGGCCACCGCCTCGTTGACGGCGAGCAGGATGAAGGTGATGAGCGCCACGCCGGTGACGCCGTAGGTCTCGAAGCCGTCTGCCGTGGGGCCCACCGAGTCGCCGGCGTTGTCGCCCGTGCAGTCGGCGATCACGCCGGGGTTCCTGGCGTCGTCCTCCTTGATGTTGAACACGATCTTCATCAGGTCGGAGCCGATGTCGGCGATCTTGGTGAAGATGCCGCCGGCGATGCGCAGCGCCGCGGCGCCCAGCGATTCACCGATGGCGAAGCCGATGAAACAGGGGCCGGCGTAGTCGCCGGGGATGAAGAGCAGGATGGCGAGCATGATGATGAGCTCGGTCGAGATCAGCAGCATGCCGATCGACATCCCGGCCTTGAGCGGGATGGCGTAGGTGGGGAAGGGCTTGCCCCGCAAGCTGGCGAAGGCCGAACGCGAGTTGGCGAAGGTGTTGATGCGCACCCCGAACCAGGCCACGCCGTAGCTGCCGGCGATGCCCACCAGCGAGAAGAACAGGATGATCAGCACCTTGAACAGCGTGAAGTCCCGCAGCCAGCCGAAGTAGAGGACCATCACCAGGCCGATGAAGACCTCGAGCAGCAGGATGAACTTGCCCTGGGTGACGAGGTAGGTCTTGCAGGTCTCGAAGATGAGCTCCGAAATCTCGGCCATCGAGCGGTGGACCGGGAGCTTCTTGAGCTGCAGGTACATCATCAGGCCGAAGACGAAGCCCAGCAGGCAGACGCCCATGCCGGCGAGCAGCAGGCCACGGCCGGTGAAGCCCAGGAACAACTGCGAGGCGAGGTCCGGCAGCTTGAGGTCGGCCTCGCTGGCCGCCGCGGGCAGGCCGAGGGCGAAGAGGCCCGCGGCCGCCGCCAGCGCGAGGAGCGCGATGCGGGCCAGGCGCGCCTTGGGCCGCGGGGAAGCAGAGAAGCGGTGCATAGTACCTCCAGGTTCGATACAGGGGATATGGACGACGCGAACCCCTCCCTGCCGCCGGCCGGGGGCCCTTGCGGGCTCCCAGCCTCGGTTCGGGGAAGGGTTGGAACCGGCGTAGTTTACGCGATCAGACCGCGGGTGTCGCGCCGATCCGCTGCCGGACCGGGAAGGCGCTACCGGATGTCGTCGAAGACGATGCCGATGTTCTCGGCGCCGTTCTTCTGCACCAGGTCGAGGAAGTCGGCCACCCTGCCGTACTCGAGCTCGCCGTCGGCCGCCAGGAAGGCGATCTTCGAGCCCCGGCCGGTCATCACCGTCTGCAGCTTGGCGGGGAACTCCGCGGCCGACACCAGCTCCTTGTTGATGTAGTAGCGGCCCTCGCGGTCCATGCGCACGATGATCTGGTCCTGGTTCGGCATCACCGTGATCGTCTCCAGCTTCGGCGGCAGGCGCGTCTCGTGGCCCACCTGCGTCAGCGGGGTGACGACCATGAAGATGATGAGCAGCACCAGCACGACGTCGACCAGCGGCGTGATGTTGATGTCGCTCCGGTACCCGCCGCCGCCCCCCATGTTCATCGCCATGTCGATGTCTCCTTCGGCTACAGGCCGTTGGCGCCGCCCGGGCCGCCCTTCTTCAGGGTGATGAGGCCGACGCCGTCGAACCCGGCCTCGTTGATCAGCCGCATCAGCTTGCGGACGTCCTTGTACTTGAGCCGGTGGTCGGCCTTGAGCACGGCGCGTTTCTCCGGGTTGTTGGTCAGGATGTCGGCGAGGACCGCCTTGACCGACTGCTCCGGCACCGGGTTCTGGTTCACGTAGATCTCTCCGGACTGCCGGATGGCCACGTTGAGCTGCCGTTGATCCTCCGGGATCTTGTCCGGCTGCACGGTCTCCGGCAGGGTGACCGCGACGCCCTGCTGCAGCATCGGCGTGACCACCATGAAGATGATCAGCAGCACCAGGCAGACATCCACGAGCGGTGTGACGTTGATCTCGCTCTTGACGTCCGCCTCACCGCCGGCCACGTTGGCGGTCTTGTGCACCCGCATTCCGAAGTGCCTACCGTGGAGATCCATGGCTGCCACCCTGCTTCTTGATGAGGAAGTCCACCAGCTCCGAGTAGGAGTTGGACATCTCGACGCCGAAGCGCTCCATCTTGCCCACGAAATAGTTGTACATCCAGGCCGCCGGGATGGCCACGAAGAGGCCGATGGCGGTGGTCACCAGCGCCTCGGCGATACCCGCGGAAACGGCGCCGATGCCGCCCGAACCGGTGCTGGCCATGCCGGCGAAGGCATTGATGATGCCGACCACGGTGCCGAACAGGCCGATGAAGGGCGCGGTGGTGGCGATCGTCGCCAGGTGGGAGGTGCCCTTCTTGAAGTCCGAGGCGGCGAACAGCGTCTCACGCTCGATGGCGCGCTGCGTGGCCTCGATCTTCTCCTCCGGCGTCAGCGGCGTGGCCTTGCTGTCGAGCAGGAACTCGACCAGGCCGGCGCGGGTGATGCGGGCGATGTGGCTCCACTTGAACTTGGTCGCCGAGTCGACGGTTTCCTGCAACTTGTCCTGCTGCAGCTTCTGGGTCGCCAGCTTGGCGAACTGCTGCGACTCCTTCTTGGCCTTGTTGAAGGCGAGCAGCCGCTCGATGGCGATGTAGAGCGACCAGACGGACAGCAGCAGCAGGGCAATCACCACTGACTTGGCGATGAACCCCATGCTCCCCCAGAGCCCCGCGATACTCATATCCATAACCGATTCTCCTTTGCGGCCAACGGTTGATTGCCAATGGCTATTGCAGTTGGAAGTTCACGGTCAGCGTGTAGTACACGGTGACCGGCCTGCCATTGAGGGTCGCCGGCTTGAACTTCCACTTCCGCACGGTCTCCACCGCAGCAGTGTCGAGTCCCATCGGCAATCCCTTGAGCACCTTCACGCTCTCCACGTCGCCGTTCTTGTTGATCACGGCCTCGACGATCACCACGCCCTGGACGCGCGCGCGGCGGGCGATCTCGGGGTAACGCGGCAGCGGGGCGTTGATCTTGACCGGCGCCTGGATGTCGCCGCCGACGCGCAGGATTTCGTCCTGGATCGGAGGCGGCGCCTCGGTGACGATGCCTCCCGGCACGCCGCCCAGGCTGCCACCCGGCACGCCGCCCTCGACCCCGCCCTCGACGCCGTAGTCGGAGGTCACCGGCTCGGTCGAAGGCTCCGGGATCTCGTCCGGGATCTCGACCGGCTGCACCGGCTCTTGCGGGACGACGACCGGCTTCTCCTGTACGACCTCGGGCTTGGCGGCCGGTGGTGGCGGAGGCGGGGGCGGCGGAGGCGGGGGCGGGGGAGCCGCGGCGGTGTAGAAGCTGACGTTGATCGGCGGCTCCGGCACCGCCTCGACCGTCCAGACCTGGACGAAGAGGAAGCCCATCAGGATCACGAGGTGGATGGCGATCGCCACCGGCAGGTTGAGGAACCGCTTCTTGGGCAGCTTGCGCTTCTCGGATTCGATCAGGGAGTGTTCGAACATGTCGTTCCCCTTAGGTGCTGGGTGCGCTGGCTTGTTTGGCCGCTTCCTGCTCGGCCTTCTGCCGCAGCTCGAGGGCCCGTTTGCGGATCGCCTCGGCCTCGGCGAGCATCTCCTGCTGCTTGACCGGATCGGGTTCGAGCTCGATCTGCTCGCGGATCAGCAGGCCCTTGTAGACCATGGCTTCGTGATAGTCGGGCTTGAGGCGCAGGGCATCGTCCAAGACCTGGGTGCCGAACGTGATCCAGCTCTGGCGAGTCACGGTGTCCGGGTCTCCCGCCTTGCGGGACTGGTAGGCCTTGTCCCAGGCGGTGACGCCGATCGAGTAGAAGACCGTGGGGTCGGTCCTGGAGGCGTGGCTCTTGGCCCAGTTGTAGGCGTCCTGCAGCTTGTCCTGGCGGATCAGCACGGTGACGATCGCGCCGTCCAGCTTGGCGTCGGTGGGCTTGCGCGTCGCCTCGGCCTTCAGGTAGTTGAGCGCGTCCTGGTAGCGCCCCGCGTTCATGAAGGTGGTCAGCATGTAGTCCTTGACCTTCTCGTCGGTCGGATAGGACCGCAAATACTTCTGGAACGCCTCGATCGCCAGCTTCCCGTAGTCCTGGTTCTCCTTGGTCTCGACCCCGGGCTTGTAGAGGGCCATGGCCGCCAGCCCCACGGAACGCCAGACGAAGGTGACCGAGGGGTCGAGCTCGAGGCCGTCCTGGTATTGCTTGATGGCCTCTTTGTAGCTCTCCTTCTTGTAAGCCTCGTTGCCTTTCTTCATCTCGATTCGCGCCCGCATCTTCTGGCAGCCGGCGAGGGGGAGGGCGATCGCCAGCACCAGAATAGAAAGCGCAACGGGGGCAGCTTTACGCATAAGGCGATCCTCACTCGTCCCGAGCGGTTCTCATGTCAGCAAAAGGGAAGGGATGCGGCCGCGAGGCAGGCGTCCGGCAGGGTCTCGCCGGCGGCCCGAGGCGAAACCACTGGTGCCGCGCAAGCTGCGAGCCCAGGGTCCATCGTTCCGGCGACTCTAGCACAAGAAAACCGCCACATAGTCAACCCCGGAGCCCCTCGCCGGGCTCTCGAGAAAACCTCCAGGCCGAGACGCTGCAATGACTTACGCTCATGCCTCCGGGCCTCCGGCCGCGCCCTCGGCGGCGCCTGTCGGGGCCCCTCCCGCCTCGCCCCTCGACACCACCACGGCGGCTGCCAGGTCGCCGGTGACGTTCAAGGTCGTGCGGCACATGTCGAGGAACCGATCGACGCCGAGGATCAGCCCGATGCCTTCCACCGGCACGTTCACCATCCCCAGGATCAGGGCGACCACCGGGATCGAGCCCGCCGGTACGCCCGCTGTCCCGATACCCCCGAGGATGCAGATCAGCAAAACGAGTGCCTGCTGCGAGAGCGAGAGGGACACTCCGTAGAACTGGGCCAGGAAGAGCACCGTGACCCCCTCGAAGAGGGCCGTCCCGTTCTGGTTGGCGGTAGCCCCCACGGTGAGCACGAAGCGGCTCACGTGGGGCGGCAGCCGCAGGTTCTGCTCGGCCACCTTGAGGGCGGTGGGCAGGGTGGCGTTGCTGGAGGCGGTGGAGAAGGCGGTGATCATCGCCTCCTGGATGCCGCGGAAGAAGGCCACGGGGCTCATGCCGCCGGCCAGCCGCACCGCCAGGGAGTAGACGACGAACTGGTGGATGGCGAGAGCGAGCAGGACCACTCCCACGTAGCGGGCGAGCTGGACGAGGATCTCGTAGCCCATCTGGGCGGTGAGCGTGAACAGCAGGGCGGCCACCCCGATCGGCGCCAGCGAGATGACGATGCCGATCAGCCGCATGGTCACCTCGTAGAGGCCCTCGAGCGCCTCCTCGAAGCGGCGCGCGGCGGGAGTGCGCGACAGCGTCAGGCCGATACCGATCATCAGCGAGAAGAACATCACCGCCAGCATGTCCCCGTCGGCGGCGGCCTTGATCGGGTTCGCGGGCACGATCTGGATCAGCAGGTCGAGGCCGGTCTTGGGCGCCGCGGCGCCGGTGATCGCCTTGGCGCGCTCGCCGGCGCCCTCGGTGAGCCGTGCCCGGGTCTCCTCGGACATGCCCTCCCCGGGGCGCAGGGTGTTGACCAAAAAGAGGCCGAGTACGACCGCTATCGAGGACACGATGACCGTATAAACGAGCGCCTTCACCCCGATCCGCCCCAGGCTCTTCAGGTCGCCGAGCCCGGCCACGCCGAGCACCAGGGCGGAAAAAATCAACGGCACCACCAGCATGAAGAGCAGACGCAGGAAGATCTGTCCGACGGGCTGCGAGACGTACTTGATCGCGGTCTCGAGCGCCGGGCTGCCGGCGGCCGTCACGTGGGCGATCAACCCGGCGAGGATACCGAGGACGCCTCCGAGCAGCACTCGGGTATGAAGAGGAATGCGCATGCTTCGCGGGCCGGCGTCGGGTCTCTACGCCTGACGCTCTCCGGAATCCTTCACTCCGGCAGCTCCTCGCTCTTGGGCTCGGGCAGGAAGAAGCTCGCCGCCACTCCGACCACCAGCGCCGCGCCACCCACCCAGGCCGCCGCGTGTGCCAGGGGCATCGAGTTGGCCAGCTTGGAGGTGAGGAACGCGCCGCCGGTTCCCAGCACCCGCCCGCCGACGTTGACGGCGAAACCCTCGCCGGTACCGCGCAAGTGCGTCGGCAGCACCCGTGGCAGGTAGTTGCCCCAGAAGCTCATCTGCGACACCACCAGCAGGCCGCAGGCGAAGAGGCCCCAGCGCAGGAAATTCAGGTCGTTGTCGGGAGCCAGCCAGAAGACCAGAGGGACCACCAGCAGGGCTGGGACCTGGAAGATGCGCAGCAGCTTGCGGCGCGAGACGATGCCCACTACCAGCAGGGCGAGCAGCACCCGGCCCGTGAGCCCACCCCACTCCTGGAGCCACTGCACGTCCTTCGACGCGATCGCCTGGGCCTGGGGTGCTAGGGCGCTGACTTCCGGGAGCGTGCGGGCGATGCGTGGCGCCTGCTGGATCGCGCCGAAGGCCACCATGAAGGTGGTCATCACCATCAGCGTGGTCACCAGCGTGGTGCGGCGCAGGCCCGGCGCGAAGAGCTCGCCGATCGAGGGGCGCTTCAAGGTGCCGGCGGACCGCTTCTCCTGCCAGGCGAGCGACTCGGGCAGCCACGGCCGCACCAGGATCAGCGGCAAGGCCGGGATCACTCCCGACATCAGCGTGTAGCGCCAGGCGTCGTGCGCGCCCAGGACGGCCGGCAGCGAGGCGCCGTACTTGACCGCCCAGCCGTAGGCCACGGTCACCAGCAACCCGCCCAGGGAACCGAACGCCTGGGTGTAGCCCAGCACCTTCTCGCGCTGCCTGGGCTCGGGGAAGAGCTCGGCGAGCCAGGCCACGCCGGCGATGAACTCCACGCACACCCCGGCGAAGGTGAAGCAGCGCAGCACCAGCAGCATCTGCGGCGAGCTGGAGAAGCCGGCGGCGAAGGCGGAGAAGGCGTAGACCAGGATGCTCCACACCAGCACGCGGCGGCGGCCGAAACGGTCGGTGAGGTAGCCGCCCACCAGCCCCAGGAGGCCGCCGCAGATCGCCGGCACCCAGAACAGCAGCCCCACCCAGTGGTTGAGCTCCGGGCTGTTGGGCGCGGCGCCCAGGAGCTGCGCCAGCGCCGGAGGCGCGACCAGCGGCAGCATCAGCAGCTCGTAGGTGTCGAACATGAAGCCGAGCGCTGCGATGCAGCAGATCAGCCACTGCAAGGGAGTGAGGCGGGGCAGGTTCATGGAGGTTCCTCGTCGCGCTCAGGCGCGGCTGGGGCCCGCGGGACGCGCTCGCAGCACCGATGCCCAGCCCGCGACGCCGGCGGCGAACCCGGCCACGGTGCACCAGACGGCGATCGTGGCGCGCAGCGAGAGCGAGGGATCGAAGAGGCTGGCGGCGAGCCTGCCGAGGCCGAGCGTGTGCGGCATCACGATCAGGCCGATTCCCGCGGCCAGGAAGCCGAGGCTGGCGAACGACAGCGCTCCCGGCGTCTTGGCCGGCCGGCCCAGCTTCAGGCCCACCTTGCTGTGCGCAAAACCGTAGCTCGAGTAGGCGGCCATGCCGAGCGCCAGCCAGCCCACGAACCGCCACCACGAGGTGGGTGGCAGGAAGACCATCAGCCCGACGCAGGAGGCGGCGCCCAGCACGGCGAGCGGCCAGGCCCCGAGGCCCGGGAACGTCGGCACGCGGAAGCCCTTGCCGGGCTCGATCTCGCCCCTCGCCTCCTTGCGGCGCAGCAGCGGGATGCCGATGCACACCAGCACGAAGGCGAAGAGCGTGCCGATGTTGGTCAGGTCCACCATCTCGTCGATGTTGGCGACCCCGGCGATGAGCCCCACCACCAGACCGGTGAGGATGGTGGTCACGTGCGGCGTCTTGAAGCGCGGGTGAACCTTGGCGAAGGTCTGGGGAAGCAGGCCGTCGCGGGCCATGGCGAAGAAGATGCGTGGCTGGCCGAGCTGGAAGACCAGCAGCACGGCGGTCAGCGCGACCACCGAGCCCAGGGCCACCAGCAGATTGGCGAAGTCGAAGTTGAGGCCGCCACCCGCGGTGTCGGCGGCGTGCTTCAAGGCCAGCGTCAGCGGCTCGGCGCGCTCGGTGGGCGAGGCGTCCTTGAGCACCGAGTAGGGGATCAGCCCGATGAACACCGCCGAGACGACGATGTAGAGCACCGTGCAGATGGCGAGCGAGCTGAAGATCCCGATCGGCAGATCGCGCTGCGGGTTCTTGGTTTCCTCGGCGACAGTGGACACCGCGTCGAAGCCGATGTAGGCGAAGAACACCACCGCCGCCCCGGTCAGGGTGCCCTTCCAGCCGTTGGGCTGGAAGGGCGTCCAGTTGACGGTCATCTCCGCGGGCGAGAGCAACGACAGGCCGACCCCGACGAAGAAGATCAGGATCAGGATCTTGAAGATCACCATCGCGGCGTTGAAGCGCGCCGACTCGCGGATGCCCCATACCAGGACCACGGTCACCGCGGCGACGATGGCGAAGGCCAGGAGGTTGAAGACGATCGGCACGCCGAAGAGGTGCGGCACCTGGTCCAGCACGCCGGCGCGCGCCGCGCTCCTGTAGTCGGTGGCCAGCCACAGCGGGACGTCGATGCCCAGCCCGGCGAGCAGGCTGCGGAAGTAGCCGGCCCAACTGATCGCCACCGCCACGTTGCCGATCGCGTACTCGATGATCAGGTCCCAGCCGATGATCCACGCCACCAGCTCGCCGAGCGTGGCATAGGAGTAGGTGTAGGCCGAGCCGGAGATCGGCACCCGCGAAGCGAACTCGGCGTAGCACAGCGCGGTGAAGGCGCACACCACCGCGGTGATGACGAAGGAGAGCATCAGCGACGGCCCGGCACCGACGCGCACCGCGTCGCCGGCGGTGGCCGTGCCGACGGTGGTGAAGATGCCGGCACCGATGATCGCGCCCACGCCCAGGAGCGTGATTTGCAAGGGGCCGAGCGCGCGTCGCAGGGAAGAGTGAGGGTCGGAAGCCGAGGTCAGGATCTCGTCGAGGCTTTTGGTATGCAAGAGGGTACGGAGCAAAACGTCCTCCTCACGAGAAAGCGCGAGATCCCAAGGCCGCCGGCGTGCGCGGGATTGTACAGGAGAAATTGCAGGGCAGGGCTGCTACACTACGCCGACTGAAATCGGTACAGCTCGCCGGCCGGACGACCCGCGCCGGGCGGCCCAGGAGGGTCGGTGCGAGGATGATTGCAGAGGCCGAAGGCAAGGCGTCTCACGGCAGCTCGCCTGCTGGCAAGGGCACTGGGTTCGTTCGCGCGCTGGGCCTCACCGACTCGACGATGATCGTCGCCGGGTCGATGATCGGATCCGGCATCTTCATCGTCTCGGCCGACATCTCGCGCCTGATGGGCTCGGCGGGCGGCTTGCTCGCGGTGTGGATCGTCACCGGCCTCTTGACGGTGGCCGCGGCGCTCTCCTATGGCGAGCTCGCGGCGATGATGCCGGCGGCCGGCGGCCAGTACGTCTACCTGCGCGAGGCCTACTCGCCGCTGTGGGGCTTCCTCTACGGCTGGGCCCTGTTCCTCGTCATCCAGACCGGCACCATCGCCGCGGTGGCGATCGGCTTCGCCCGCTTCCTGGGGGTGCTGGTGCCCTCGATCTCGCCGACCGCGTGGATCGTCGAGCCCATCACCCTGTCCTCGAAGTACGCGATCTCGCTCTCCGTGCAGCAGCTCGTCGGGGTGCTGATGATCCTCTTCCTGACCTGGCTCAACACCCGCGGCATCCGCCTCGGAAAAGCCATCCAGAACGTCTTCACCTCCACCAAGACGCTGGCGCTCGCGCTTCTGATCCTGGTCGGGCTGGTGCTGGGCTGGAGCTCGCAGGCGGTGTCGGCCAACTTCGGGCAGCTCTTCACGCCGCAGAACGCCGTCACCATCCGGCCGGACCTGCCGTTCCTCGATCCGGTGACGGTCGGCAGCGGCGCCCTCGCCTTCTTGATCGCCTTCTGCGTGGCGCAGGTCGGCTCGCTGTTCTCCTCCGACGCCTGGAACAACATCACCTTCACTGCCGGCGAAGTGAAGGACCCGCGGCGCAACATCCCGCTGTCGCTCGCTGCCGGTACGCTGCTGGTCACCGGCCTCTACTGCCTGGCCAACGTTGCCTACCTGGTGACGCTGCCGCTCTCCGCCATCCAGACCGCGCCGGACGACCGCGTGGCCACCGCGGCCCTCGCCACTATCCTCGGGCCGGCGGGAGCCACGGTGATGGCGGTCGCCATCGTGATCTCCACCTTCGGCTGCAACAACGGGCTGATCCTGGCCGGCGCCCGCGTCTACTACGCGATGGCGCGCGACGGCCTGTTCTTCCGCCGCACCGGCGAGCTCAACAAGAATCACGTGCCGGGTTTCGGCTTGCTGCTGCAAGGGCTGTGGGCGGCGTTCCTGGTGCTGCCGCGGACGCGCATCGTCGACCCGGCGACCGGCAGCGTGAGCTACGGCAACGTCTACAACGACCTCTTGAACTACGTGGTATTCGCGGTGCTGATCTTCTACGTGCTGACCATCGGCGGCCTCTTCATCCTGCGCCGCAAGCGGCCAGATGCCGAGCGGCCTTACAAGGCGTTCGGCTATCCCGTGGTGCCGGGCGTGTACATGGTGGCGGCGTCGACCATCGCCCTGGTGCTGCTGCTCTACCAGACGCGGACTACCTGGCCGGGCCTGGTGCTGGTGCTTACCGGCATCCCCGTCTTCTTCCTCTGGCGCCGCTCGGCCGCGGCGACCTCGTCCGACTCCTGATCGAGTGGAGGACCCTGCATGTCGATCTTCGCCACCAAACCGATTGACCAGATCAAGGCCGAGGCTTCGGCGACCGGCGCGCACAGCCTCAAGCGCGTGTTGACGGCGCTCGACCTGACGACGCTCGGCATCGGCGCCATCATCGGCACGGGCATCTTCGTGCTCACCGGCCAGGCGGCCGCGGCGCACGCGGGGCCGGCGATCGTGCTGTCGATGGTGCTCGCCGGCCTGGCGAGCGCGCTCGCCGGCCTGTGCTACGCGGAGTTCGCCTCCACGGTGCCCATCGCCGGATCGGCCTACACCTACGGCTACGCCACGCTCGGCGAGTTCTTCGCCTGGATCATCGGCTGGGACCTGATCCTCGAGTACGCGCTGGGAGCGGCCACCGTCGCCGTCGGCTGGTCCGGCTACATGGTGAGCTTCCTGCACGACTTCGGCATCCAGTTCCCGGCCGCGCTTTCCGCCGCTCCGGGCACCGCCGTGGGGCTCGCCGACGGCACCTCGGTGACCGCGGTCTTCAACCTGCCGGCGGTGCTCATCACCGCGCTGGTGACGACGCTCCTGGTGGTGGGCATCCAGGAGTCGGCGCGGGTCAACGCGGTGATCGTCATCGTCAAGGTGGCGGTCGTGCTGCTGGTGATCGGGGTCGGCGCGATGTTCCTCGATCCGGCCAACTGGCGGCCCTTCATCCCGGAGAACACCGGCACGTTCGGCGAGTACGGATGGAGCGGCATCGTGCGCGGCGCGGGGGTCATCTTCTTCGCCTACATCGGCTTCGACGCCGTGTCGACGGCGGCGCAGGAGGCGAAGAACCCGCAGAAGGACATGCCGATCGGCATCCTGGGGTCGCTCGCCATCTGCACCGTGCTCTACGTGCTGGTCTCCGGCGTGATGGTCGGCCTGGTGCCCTACACCGAGCTCGGCGTCTCCGCTCCGATGGCGGTGGCGATCGACGCCGCGAAGGCCAAGGCCGCCGGCGGCGCCATGGCCGGGATCGTCGGCGTCATGCCCTTCATCGTCAAGCTGGGGGCCATCGCCGGGCTCTCCTCGGTGATGGTGGTGATGATGCTCGGCCAGCCCCGCGTCTTCATGTCGATGGCCAACGACGGCCTGCTGCCCGGGTGGGCGGGCAAGATCCATCCCCGCTTCCGCACGCCCTACATCACCACCATCCTGACCGGCGTCATGGTGGCGATCGCCGCCGGCTTCACGCCGATCGGCATCCTGGGCGAGCTGGTGTCGATCGGCACTCTGCTGGCCTTCGTCATCGTCTCGCTCGGCATCCTCGTGCTGCGCTACAAGCGCCCGGACCTCCACCGTCCCTTCCGGACGCCGTGGGTGCCCTTCGTGCCGATCCTCTCCGCGCTGGTGGCGATTGGCCTGATGGCCGGCCTGCCCTGGCACACCTGGGAACGGCTGATCGTCTGGATGGTGATCGGAGTGGTGCTCTACTTCCTCTACGGCATGAAGCACAGCAAGCTGCGCAACCCCGGCGGCCGATGATCGGCGGCACCGCGAGCTGAGATCCAACCACGGCCGAGGCCCGATCCGGGCCTCGGCCGCCGGCTCCGGTAGTGGCAGCGCGCTTGGCGCGAGCCGTCACTCTCCGGCTTCGAGCGCAACTCTTTTCTAGAGCTGCCCCACTGTCAGGCGGATGCCCCGGCCGGCTTCGGCCGCGCAGAGGGCCTTGAGCAGGCGCTCCGCGTTCTTGGGCGACCGTGGCAGGTGAGCGATTTCAGCGACACCGGCCTTCTCGGAAGCGGCGATCAGCGCCACCTCCTGGCGGTTTCGGCGACGGATCACCACTGCCTCTCGATCCTCACTGAACGGGTCGAGCGTCTTGGTCGAAGACCCTGAGGTAGATCTCGTCGACCTCGACCTCGCAGCCGATCGACGGCAGCTCGAGCCGCCGCCCGGCTGCCACGACCCGCAGCAACCAGGTGCCATCGAGCTGGCGGCGGAAGTGCTCGATCAGGACCTGCTTCTGATCGACCAACACGTAGTCGGTCAGAGAGGGAAGCGTCCGGTACTGCGCGAACTTCCCGCCACGGTCGTAGCTCTCGCTGGAGTCGGACAGCACCTCGAAGAGGACCGAGGGGTTGAGAAGGGTGTCCCGCCGCGGGTCCTCGAAGGCAGGCTCCCCACACACCACGGAGACGTCGGGGTAGGTGTAGCGGGTGCTGGCGGAGATCTTCACCCGCATATCGGACGGACAGCCGAAGCACCTCCGGTCCTTGAGCGCCGCCCGCAGCTCACCCGCGATGTTGGCCGCGATGAGGTTGTGCTCGAGCGTGCCGCCGGCCATGGCGAAGATCTCGCCGTCGGCGTACTCGTGTCGTAGCTCGGAGGAGCGCTCGAGTGCCAGGTACTCGGCGGGGGAGTGTCGGCCGCTGCCGGCGGCTGCCTGACTCATGGGCAGATGTGGGCCTATGCGAACCAGTTCTCAACCCGGAGCAGCGGCTGGAGACGCTGTAGCTCGACGTAGAGAGAGTCGCCGCTGACCAGGGTGCAGTTCTCGGTGACGGCGGTTGCCGCCACCATGAGGTCGATGTTGTGGACTCTGCTCCCTCTTTCGCTCAAGCCCCTCGCCATTCGGAGGTCTACCTTGAGCTTGCCGAACAGCGTAGCGGCGGCCGGGGTCAGGGCGAGAACCTCGAAACTGGATTGTGCCGCTTCGATGCGTTGCCGAAGAAGGGGCTTCATCTCTGGAGGTGCGTTGGCGTAGGCATACTCGAGCTCGTAGAGCGCCACGATGGATACCACCAGAACGGTCGACCCCTGGAGGTCCGAGAATCTTCGGGAGATCGTCTGGTGGCCGGGAGCAGTGGTCTCGTACAGCTCCGACAGAGTGTCGGAGTCCAGGAGGTACTTCATCCGGGAAGGTCGTGCCGGAAGCGAAAGCCTCTGCGGAATTGCCGCTGATGCAGCCTCAGGATCGGGTAGTAGTCTCCCAGCGGGGTAATCTCGGCTTCAATCTTCTTCACGACATCAGCCCACCGAGAGGGGGAAACTTCGCTCGACAGGCGGTCCTTTGACTCGGCTGCCACCGCCGCGCTGACCGCCCGCTCCACGAACTCGTCGGCGTCGGGCCGCTGCAAGACCTCTGCGGCGAGGTCGTCGGGCAGAGTCAGAGTGACTTTCATCGCTTGTAAGCTCGCTGCCTACGCCGACGGGACGAAGGCCTGAGAAACACTAGCATAGCGGTCGGCCGCGCCGGGGATTGCCGGCCTCCCTTCCCTCGTGCCACACTTCCGCCGCCTTGAACCTCGCCCTCCTCGCCGCCTCGTTCCTGGTCCTGCTGGCCGTGGCCTACGTGGGCTATGGCCGCTGGGTGGCGCGCAAGCTGGAGGTCGACGATGGCAGGGTCACCCCGGCGCGGTCGCGCGAGGACGGCGTGGACTTCGTGCCCACGCGGCCTTTCTACCTCTTCGGCCAGCACTTCTCGGCGATCGCCGCGGCAGGACCGATCGCCGGCCCGATCCTCGCCTGTCAGGCCTTCGGCTGGCTGCCGTGTCTGTTGTGGATCGGCCTCGGAGTGGTGCTGATCGGGGCAGTGCACGACTTCACCAGCCTCTTCGCCTCGGTGCGTCACGACGCCCGTTCGGTGGCGGAGATCGCCCGCGAGCACCTGGGGCCCGGCGCCGGCCTGGCGATGATGGTGTTCATCTGGATCGCGCTGCTGTACGTGATCGTCGCCTTTGCCGACATCACGGCGGCGAGCTTCGTGGTCGGCACCGAGGAGCTGCAGCAGCGGGCGGCCGGCTTCCATCCTGGCGGCGCGGTGGCGGCGGCGAGCGTGATGTATCTCGTGCTCGCGGTGGTGATGGGCCTGGTGCAGCGCTTCCTCGCGCCCCCGCTCTGGCTGGTGACGTTGATCTTCGTGCCGGCGATCTTCGGCGCCGCCTGGCTGGGCACCGAGGTCTCGGGTGCCTTGCTCCTCGACCGCAACACCTGGGGGCTGCTGATCCTGGCCTACTGCGCCGTGGCTTCGATGACGCCGGTGTGGGCGCTGCTCCAGCCGCGCGGCTACTTGGGAGGATTCGTCCTCTACTCGGCGCTCGCCCTGGGCGTGATCGGCGTCTTCTTCGGCGGCTACGAGATCCAGCAGCCTGCCTTCACCACCTGGGACGCCGGCGGCATGACCGGGAGCCTGTTCCCCTTTCTCTTCGTCACCATCGCCTGCGGCGCCTGCTCGGGCTTTCACGGGCTGGTCTGCTCCGGCACCACTTCGAAGCAGGTGGAGCGCGAGGCGCATCTGCAGCCGGTGGGCTACGGTGCGATGCTGGCCGAGGGATTCGTGGCGGTGATCGCCCTGGTGACGGTGATGATCATGGCGCCCAGCGCGCTCAAGGGCCTGGCGCCGGGCACCATCTACGGCGACGGCATCGGCCGCTTCCTCACTCTGCTGATCGGCCCCGAGCAGCACGCCTTCGCCATCACTTTCGGCGCCATGGTGTTCTCGACCTTCGTGTTCGACACGCTGGACGTCAGCACCCGCTTAGGGCGCTACCTGCTGCAGGAGCTCTTCGGGTGGAAGGGCCGGCTGGGGGCCTTCGCGGCGACGCTCGCCACGATCGGCATCCCCGCGCTGCTGATCGGCTCGGCGGAGAGCGGGATGTGGGTCAAGTTCTGGACGCTGTTCGGCGCCTCGAACCAGCTCCTCGCGGCGCTGACCCTGCTGGCGGTCACGGTGTGGCTGCGGCGCTCCGGCCGGCCGATCGCCTTCACGCTGCTGCCGCTCGTCTTCGTGCTGACGATCACGCTCTGGGCGCTCGGCCGGCTGGCGTGGGCGAACTTCAGCGCGGCACAGGCCGGCGGCGCGGGCGGCACGATCGCGGTGGTCAACACCCTCGCCGCCACGCTGCTCATCGCCCTCGCTCTCTACCTCGCGCTTTCAGCCCTGCGCGCTGCGCGGCGCGACCGAGGCCTGACGCCGGCCGCGACCGGCGCCTGACGCTCGACCTCCCGCGCTGCCGAGGGTCATCCTCGAACTGTCTTCCTGAGCGAAGCGAAGGATCTGGGTGGGGGAGCCCAGACCCCTGCCCCCAGATCCCTCGCTCCGCGCGGGATGACAAAGGGCAGGCAGCGCCCCTCCTCGTCATCCCTTCTTGAAGAAGGCCTCGAGCAGGTCGTCGTTCGAGGCCCGCCACGTGCACCAGCCGTACTTGCCCGGGGTCTCGCGCCGGACCACCACGGTCCCTTTGGCCGCGAGCGCCTTCTCCAGGAGCTCCGTGTCCTTCTTGACGTCGAAGGGCATGGGAGGGGTCAGGTCGTAGCGGTTGGTCTCGATATATGCGCGGCGCGGCCCGCCGGTCGCGGCGGCGATCTGGGCCGGCAGCGTGTCCAGCTCCCCCTGCGGCAGGAAGAACGACTGCACCGCCAGACCACCGAACACCTTCGGATAGGAGGCGGCGGTGTAGGCTGCCACATAGGCGCCGCGCTGGATGCCGCCGATCACCCTCGCCTCCGGCCGCGCGTCGGTGCGGTACTTGCCGTCGAGGAAGGGCACCACCTCCTCGCCGACCAGCTTCGCGAACACCTTCACGCCGTCCGCGGTGGCGTCTGGTCCCTGGCGCTCGAAGAAGGCCACGATCAGCGGCTCGACCGCCGAGCCGATCAGGTTGTCCAGCGAGTTGGCCATGGCGCCGGAGTTGAGATGGAAGTCGGTGTTGGCAAGCAGCAGCAGAGGGTAGCGGGCGCTGCCGGAGTCGTAGCCGGCCGGCAGGTAGACCCAGATCCGGCGCTTGGTGTCGCCCTTCTCGTAGGTGATCTGCTCGACCTTGCCGCGCGGCCGGCCGGCCGCCGGCTCGGCGATGTGCGCGGGCACCGGCCAGCGCGGCATGCGCAGCTCGGAGGCGGTGTTCGGCGCCCCGCCGACGGTGAAGGGGTTCGCCGGGTCCGGCGCCGGGTCGCCGAAGTTGAGCCGCAGGCGGTAGTCGTAGCACCCCTCGGGGTCGAGGTCCAGCGTCTTCAGGTGGAGGTCGGTGCCGGCGACGCGCTCGAGCACCTGCTCCTGGTCGGGGCGCTCGAGAATGCTGCCCGAGAGGCCCACGTCCTGCGCCTCGCCGCGATACACGAAGTGCACCCGGCCGTCGCCCTCGAAGATCGGGCCTCCGGGCCGAGAGGCAAAGAAGTCCGCCACCACCTTGGGCTTGGCCGCGGCCTCCGCGGCCTCGACCTTGGCGAGCAACGCGCCCAGCTCGCCGCCGACCTTGAGGCGCTCGGGCGCGGTCGACTGCGCGACCGCAGGCGCCGCCGCCTCGGTGATGCGCAGGCTGGCGATCTCCTTCAAGTCGCGGACGAAGAAGCGGCCGCCGGCGAAGGTGGGCGCGGTCAGCGCCTCGCGCTCCAGCGCCTTGCCGCGTGCCTTCTCGACGTAGCCCTTGGGCGAGGCCTCGACCAGCACCACCTCGCCGCCGGTGGCGAGCACCGCGAGGTGGTCGCCGACCAGAGTGAGCGCATGGCCGCCGGGCGGCCGCGACTTCCACAGCACCTTGCCGGTGGCCGCGTCGGCGCAGGTCAGGAACCGCCCGGTCAAGCCGTAGACGTGGCCCTCGCGGTAGATCGGCATGGCGTAGGTGTTGACGAACTCCCGCGTCCGCCACAGCTCGTTGACACCGTAACCGTAGCTCTCCTTGCTGACCTGGAACGCCGCGGTGCCCTCTCCCAGGACCACCAGGAAGCGGTCGTCGCCCATCGCCACGGGCTGGGCGAATCCCTGTCCCCGCTCGGGCGTGTGGCGGTGCTGCCAGAGAATGGTGCCGTCCTTGGGATCGAGGCCCAGGAGCAGGTGGTTGGTCACTGCCACGACCTGCGGCGTGCCGGCCACGGTGGTGAGGACGGGCGACTGGTAGTCCACGCTGTCGTCGCCCCGCGACCACAGCGGCTTGCCATCGCGACGGTCGTAGGCAGTGATGGCGCCCCCCGTCTCGCGGCCGGTGAGCACGATCAGGGCGTCGCCGGCGACCAGCGGCTTGGTGGTGTAGCCGTACACCGGCAGCCTGGCCTCCTTCTCACTGTCCAGGGTACGGGCCCAGATTTCCTTGCCGTCGGCGAGGCGCACCGCGAACAGGCGGCCGTGGGGATCGAGGCCGTAGACCGTGCCGTCGTGTACCACCGGCGAGCCGGTGGGGCCGTCGTCCGAGCCGTCGTGGCCCTTGTAGACCGGGCCGATCTCGTAGCGCCACCGCTCGGTGCCGGTGGCGGCGTCGAGTGCCGCGACCAGGTCGTGCTCTGCGTCGCTGAACATGGTCACCATCAGATCGCCGGCCGCCGCCACCTCCGAGTAGCCGGATCCGAGCGCCTTCTTCCAGGCGACCTCCAGCCCGAAGGGCCGGTTGGGGAGGGCTACCTCGGCTGCGGCACGACCCGCGGCGGCGGTGGCGAGCAGGACTACGAGAGCAAGGCAGAGGCGGTGGGCGAGGGAGCGCATGCGACACCTCCGATGGGGTTCTCTTGGTCTACGACGATTGTACGAGAAAGTTCTCGGCCGCTTCCACCCCTCCGAGCCGCTCGCTGGCTGCCCGGGGCACCGGTGACCGCGATGTTACAATCCCGCGCTCCAGCCACCTGCTCGAGCGGAGGAAGCCGATCCATGGAGCGCAAGCCGCTGTGCCACCTCGTCGCCGGCCTTTGGACCCTCGCCGCCAGCCTCTTCGTCGTGCCCGCCCAGGCCGCGTCGCCCGAGCTGCCGCGGCCGTTCGGCGTCGGCATCACGCTCTACGGCCAGAGCCAGGAGTACTCGATCGAACGCCTGAGCTTCAACGCCCCCGGCCTGGTGGTCGACCCCGGCGCGCTCGAGATCGACAACCAGATCCAGGAAGCCAACCTCAAGCTCGACTACTGGGTGGCCCCCTTCCTCAACGTGTTCGGCATCGTCGGCCAGCTCGACGGCAAGACCCGCGTCGACCTGACCGGCGCCGCGCTGCCCATCCCTTTGACCCACCTGATCATCGACTACGACGGCGAGGTCTATGGTGGCGGCCTGACGGCGGCGGTCGGCGGCGCTCGCTGGTTCGGCTCGCTGACCGCGATCTACACCGACACCAGCCTTTCCGGCGACTTCGAGTCGTCGGTGACCGCTCTGGTGCTCAGCCCCAAGATCGGCCTCCACGGCGACCGTGGCGCCGCGTGGGTGGGCGCCATGTACCAGGACGCGCAGGAGGAGCACGCCGGCCGCATCACGGTGCCCTTCGTCGGCACCACCGACTTCGCCGTCGAGCTCGCCTCCAAGGACGAGATCAACCTGGTGGTGGGCATGTCGGCGGGCCTGACCGAGCACTGGCACCTCGAGCTCGAGGGCGGCACGGTCGGGCGGCTGTCGGGGTCGGTGGGCATGACCTATCGCTTTTAGCGGCGGAGCGTTCGCGGCGGCTGCGATGCGAGCTCGCGCAGCGATCCTGGTGGCCCTCCTCACCGCGTGCAGCCTCGCCGCACCCGGCCCGCTCCTCGCCTACGAGTCCGACCAGTACTCGAACCGCACGGCGCCGATCGCCGACTCGCGCGCGGCGCTCAACCGGCTGGTGAACGCCGCGCTCGAGGAGGTGGTTTCGGGCTGGCACGGGCTGCCCAACAAGCTGCGCTTCGCCCGCGCCGTGTACTGGCGGGTGGGCGGCCTGCACTGGGTGGACCACATCGAACGCTGGGCCATGCGCAGCCCGGAGGTCGAGCGGCTGCCGCGACCGGGCCGCCGCGGCGTCTTCGCCGGCTCGTCCTTCTTCTTCGCCCGCGTCAACGCGGTATTCGGCGTGGCCCAGACCATCCAGGTGGGCGGCGTGCTGGTGGGCACCGACAAGCTGGGCCACTTCTTCTCGCAGGGAGTCAAGTATTTCGAGAGCCACTTCCGTGGCGAGAGCGACGCCGAGGTGCTGGACCGCGGCCGGGTCAACGAGCGGCTGATCTTCGGCCAGCTCACCACCGGCGTGTACTCGAACGCCGACCTGGTGGCCAACTACGAGGGCTACCTCTTCTACCGTGGCCTGTTCGAGGACGGCGTGGTGGCCGGCCGGCCGGCGCTCGTCGCCTGGCAAGCGGGCAAGCCCCGGCTGGCCCGCAGCTTCGACTGGGCGGACCACGTCAACGACTACTGGGACGAGGCGCTCAACCCTTCCCACTTCGGCCGCGGCCTGCAGCGCTTCATGAGCCGCCGCCTGGTGTTGCTGTGCGGCGAGTACACCCAGCACCCTGACCTCTTCCGGCCGCGCCGCGAGGCCGACCTCGAGAGCCGCTACGCCTCGATCGGCCTGCGCCCGGCACCCGAGAACCGGGTGGACGTGGTGTGCGACAAGGCCGGAACGCCGGCCGCCGCGCCCTAGCGCCCCTCCTTCCGGCCGGGTGCTCCCCCTGACCATCGTCGGGGCCTCGTTCGGCCCTTTGGGCCTGAGCTCTCCGGCCTCCGCTCGCCGACACTTCCCGGCGTACCGAGCACAGGAGGTCCCGACCGTGAGCCAGATTCTCCGTTCTCTCCGTGTGTGGGCAGGCGTCCTCTGGGTGGCGGCGACCGCGACCGCGGCGCTGTCGGCGACCACCGGCGGCGGTGGTCCCGGCACGAGCTGCTCCTGCTACGTGGACGGCTTTCCCACCGAATGCCCGATAATCGACACCACGGGCTACCCGCAGGCGGACTGCGGCTACCTGGGCGACACCATCGGCGGCGGAGGCGGGGGGACGCCCACTCCCGACGACTTTCCGCCCGACCTCACGCCCCTGGGCAGCTTCTTCTTCTTCGGCCGTCCCACGGGCAGCGGCTCCTGCGTTCCGGAGACGAGCTTCGAGCCGGGGGATGACTACTGTGCGCAGATCGTGATGATCAACCAGGGAGGCCTCAACACCTCCGGCGGCGCCTTCGACGGCATCGTCATCGACCAGGGCGGCTCCAAGGTGGTGCCGGGAGTCCAGGTGCGGGTCTTCCTCCAACCCGTGGGGAGCGGTCTCTCCCAGGTGGAGCTCGCCCTGGAGACCCTCGATTTCCCGCTCGTGCCGCGCACCGGTCTCGAGGCGCCGACCCCGGTGCTGCTCAACGTCGCCGGCGAGATCTCGACCCTGGCCGCGCCGGGGAGCTACCGGCTCGCCGCCACCGTCGACGTGACGGACGTGCTGCCCGAGCCCCCGGGGAACAACTCCAAGCAGGCCGACCCGCAGGAGGCGATCACCATCACCGGCGGCTCGCCCGAGCTCGAGTCGGTGGCCGGCTCGGGCTCGGTGGTCGGCACCGGCGCCAGCGTCTCGCCCACCCTCGGCCAGCCCTACCGCGTCACTTCCGAGGTGCGCAACGAGGGAGCGGTGGCGGCGAATGGCGGCTTCCAGGTGGTCTACGAGGCGACGCTGCCGGGGAGCGACAAGCTGGCTCCCGGCGTGCCCCTGGGCCAGGCGAGCTTCACCCTGAGCGGCTTCGACCCTGGCGAGGTCCGTACCGTGACCCTGAACAACCTCACGGGCCTGGCCGGCGTCCAGCCCAAGCTCACCTACGAGCTGCGGGCGACGCTCAACAGCGGCAGTGAGGTGCTCGAGCAGCGGCGGCTGGTCGGCACCTTCCACGCCGCGGCCGGCGCCGGGCCGTGCGCTACGCTGACCCTCGACGCCAAGGCGGACGGGGTGGGGAGCCGGGTCAAGCACGTGAGCCTGCCCTTCACCTTCACCGCCGAGGTCTCGCCGCCCCAGTGCGCCAGCCTGCCCCTCGTCTTCAGTTGGAGCTTCGGCGACGGAGGCTCCGCCGCCGGGCAGACCGTGACCCACACCTATGGCTCGCCGGGCTCACGCACAGCCACGGTGAGTGTGAGCTGTGCCTCCTGCCCCTCGACGGTCTCCGCCTTCGCCCAGGCGGTGGCCTTCGACTTCGCGATCACCAAGCCCACCGGCGACCCCGCGCTGGCGCCCAATGCGGACAACGAGATCACCTTCAGCGGCGCGGCCGGGGTGGCGACGGTCGCGGTCGAGGCCACGATCACCCCCGCCTCGGCGACGGCGGAGGCCGGCAACCTGCTGCGCTGGTCGATGATCCGCCGCCACGGCGCCTTCGTGGTGCGGGACACCGGTCCCGGCACCACCTCGAACCTCTGGACCACCGCCGATGCGACCGGCAAGCTCGGCCTGGGGCTCACCAACACGTTGACCATGACCGGCTACCCGGCCAACAACAGCGACTTCGGGCCCTGGGAGATCCGGCTGGCGGTGGAGCAGGAGGGCGCCGGCGTGCACGAGGAGACTCCCGTCGAACTCTTCTTCGACCGCGATCAGGTGGCGACCGGCCGCACCGATCCCAACTGGTTCGTCTACTGGCTGCAGGCGATCGGCGGCCGCGCCAACACCGACTACGGCGGCGCCGGGGTGGGTCTCTTCGCGGACACGCCCGGCATGATCAACTGGTCCTACGGTGCGGCGCCGGACAAGACCAAGATCGTCGTCTACGACGTGGCGCGGCTCAACGACGCCGGCGACCCCTGCGTGGTGGGCGGCGCCGTGCCCACCACCGGCATCGACACCTTCGAGGACACGGTGCTGCACGAGAACCATCACACCGTGCAGATCGCCAATGCCGACGCCGTGGTGGGCACGGTGCCCGGCACGCCCTGGCGGTTCGGCTGGTCGTGGAACCAGGGCCTCAACCACAACCACTGGACGCGCGGGGCCGACGGGCAGCCCGGGGCGGCGGGGGCGAACGACGACGGCGTGGGCATCGCCGACGACTTCGTGGTGAACGGCCCGGGCGAGCTCGGCTTTCCCGACGACGTGGACCTGACGGACATCGGCGACCCGCTGCTCCTTTGGCCACAAGCATTCGGACCGCTGCCCGCGCTGTGCTGGCCGGTCGGCCTCGCCATCGAGGAGCCGGCCTACGAGGCCGAGCCCGACAACGAGGACGCGCGGGCCAACGTGGACTGGGCCGACCCGGGCAAGCAGCACGAAACTCTGAGCGCTCTCGACTGAGAAAGGCGAGGACTCAAATGTCGAAGAACCCCTCCGGCGCGCTGTCGCGCGCCGCCAAGGCCGCGGCAGCGGCTCTGCTCTCGCTGCTCGCGGTCCAGGTCTCCCACGGGCAGCCGGGGCCGGCGGTGGGCGCCAAGGTGAAGGTGCTCAGCCTGGTCGAGAAGACGCGGCTCGCCCCCCAGGTGCTCACCGGCCGGGTGACCGCGGTGGAGAAGGGCCGGCTCACGCTCGCCCTGCGCAGGGCGCTCAAGGGCAGCGCGGCGAGGCGCGAGATCGAGGTGGTGTGGACAGGCAAGCCGTTGGGCGAGCTGCAGCCGCCGCCGCTGCGCGAAGGCGACGAGGTCCTCGCCTTCCTCGAGCGCAAGGCAGCGGCCCTGGCACCCGTCGGCGGCCCCCAGGGCATCGTTCCGCTCTCGCGCCGGGAGCTGGCGGAGGCCTCGCAGGCGGTGGCGGCGATCCTGCGCTTCGACGCCGCCCGCACGCCGGTCGGCAGGACCCGCGTCCTCGAGCAGATGCTCGGCGCGAGCGACCACACCAGCCAAGCCTCGGCCCTGGAGATGATCTACCTCGAGTACCACACCGGCTCCTTCGCCATCCCGGCGCTGGTCCAGCCGGTGGTCCGCCTGAGCGCCTCGACGGACCGCTCGGTCGCGCTCTTCGCCATCCAGGTGCTGAGCCGCATCGGCAGCAAGGCCGCGGTGCCGAGCTTGATCGAGCGGGTGGGCGCCGCGGATCCGGGCGTGGCGACGGCCGCGCACCGCACGCTCTTGAGCCTCACCGCCGCCGATGTGCGGGTCGTCCGCAAGGGCCTGCAATCCCCGGCCGGCCGCAGGCTGGCGATGGAGAGGTGGCAGGCGTGGTGGGCGGCGCACGGGGACGCCGTCGCGCTGCGCCACTGAGGCCCTTCCTCACTTGGCGAGCGCGGCGGTGAGCTCGGCCAGCGGCAGGGTGTTGAGCACGTCGCCCGGCTCGAGCCAGGCGCGGCGCGCCTGTTCGATGCCGTAGCGCACGAGTGCCAGGTCCTGCGCCAGGTGGGAGTCGGTCGAGATCACCACCTTGACGCCGAGCTTCTTGGCCAGCATCAGGTGGGTGTCTTTGAGGTCCAGGCGCTCGGGATGGCTGTTGAGCTCGACCGCCACCCGGTGCTGGGCGCAGGCGTGCAGCACCTCGTCGAGGTCGAACTCGAAGGGCTTGCGCTTGCCGATCAGCCGGCCGGTGGGGTGGGCGAGGATCTGCACCCGCGGATGCTCGACCGCCTTGAGGATGCGCTTGGTCTGCTCGGCCGCCGGCAGCTCGAAGCGCGAGTGGATCGAGACCAGCACCAGGTCCAGGCGTTCGATCATCTCGTCCTCGAGGTCGAGGCCGCCGTCGGCCAGGATGTCGATCTCCATGCTCTTGAGCAAGGTGATCTCGGGGTGCCGCGCCTGCACCTCGTCGATCTCCACCCACTGGCGGGCGAGCTTCGCGGCGTCCATGCCACCGGTCATGGCCAGCGACTTGCTGTGGTCGGTGAGCGCGAAGTACTCATAGCCGCGCGCGGCGCAGGCGACGAGCATCTCCTCGATCGTGTTCCTGCCGTCCGACCAAGTGGAGTGCATCTGGAGGTCGCCGCGCAGGTCGCCTTCGGTGATCAGGCGCGGTAGCCGCCCTTGCTCGGCGGCCTCGATCTCGCCGCGGTCCTCGCGCAGCTCCGGCGGCACCCAGGGCAGGCCCACGGCGGCGTAGACCTCTTCCTCTTCGCGGCCGCCCATCCAGCCGGGGCCGCCGGGGGAAGTCACGACCTCGGTGCCGGCACGGAACACGCCGTACTCGTTGAGCTTGAGGTCGCGCGAGAGGGCACGCTGGCGGAGCTTGACGTTGTGGTCCTTCGAGCCCGTGAAGTAGACGAGCGCCGCGCCGTAGCTGTCCCGCGGCACGACCCGCAGGTCGACCTGGAGCCCCGAACCGAGCACGATCGAGGACCGGGTGTCGCCGGCGCCGAGCACTGTCGCCACCATGGCTCCAGTGGTGAACGCCTGCATCACCGGCCCGGGCTCCGAGGCGACCGCCAGCAGATCGATGTCGCCCACCGTCTCGCGGCGGCGGCGCCAGCTCCCCGCCACCTCCAGCCGCTCCACCTCGGGTAGGCCGCGCAACAGCTCGACGAGCGGCAGCACCATTCGGTCGGCGTGGTCGATGCGGAAGCGGCCGGTGTGCTTCTTGTAGTCGGCGAGCCCCTGGAGGATCTTCTGCTGGCTCTTCTCGCCGAAGCCGGCGAGCAGGGCCACGCGCCCCTCCCTGGCCGCTGCCTCCAGCTCGTCGACCGAGGTGACCCCCAGCTCCTCCCACAGCCGCTTCGCCTTCTTGGGCCCTACGGAAGGAAGCCGCATCAGCGCCAGCAGACCACGTGGCACCTTGGCGGCCAGCTCCTCCAGCATCGAGAGCTGTCCCGTGCCGACCATCTCGTGGATGTGGGCGGCCATCTCCTTGCCGATGCCGGGCAGCTCGGTGAGCTCGCGGCCCTCCGCCACCCAGCGCCAGCAGGGCGTGGTCAGCACCTCCACGGTACGCGCCGCGTTGCGGTAGGCGCGCACCCGGAAGGGATTGGCGCCCGAGATCTCGAGCAGGTCCGCGACCTCGTCCAGGCGGTTCTGGATGTCGGCGTTGTCCATGGCGGGAAGGGTAGCGCAGGGCCGAGTCGATAGGGCCCTCGCCGGCGGGGGTAGCCACCCGGGGCCATCAGGCGTAGGATCTGAGGACTCGGGAGGATACGCTGATGAGAGCGAACGTGTGTTGGGTCCTCGCCTCGTCCGTTGCCTTGGTGTTGACCGGAGTCGCGCCGGCGGCCTCAGCCGATGAAACCTGGCTCCCCCTCGACCTCTTCGGCGGCATCCCTACCTCCCTCGCCTACGACCCGTCCCAGCCGGCCACCGTCTACGCGGCGGTCGCCGACCGGCTCTACAAGTCGGCGGACGGCGGCGCGAGCTGGGCCGACTCCGGCAACGGGCTCGGCGAGTTCGGTGCCTACGGGGTCGACGTCGCGCCCTCGCAGCCGTCGATGGTCTACGTGGTCGCCGGCTTCCAGGACGTCTACCGCTCCCTCGACGCGGCCGCCACCTGGCAGCAGCGGCACACCTGCGAGGACTGTGGCATCGGACTCCTGGGCGAGGTGGTGGTGGATCCCGTCGACCCGGCGCAGATCTACGTCTGTAACATCGAGGCCGAGTCAGTGCAGCGGAGCCCGGACGCCGGCACCACGCTCCTCGGCACCTCCGGCCTCTGCACCGGCCAGCTCCACGTCTCGGCCTCGCGCGCCGTGTTCGCGACCGGAAACGGCGCCGAGCGCGCCCGCCGCAGCACCGACTTCGGGGTGACCTGGCAGTCGATCGGCCCGGCGCCGGACGCCAACGCGAAAGGCGTAGTGACCGATCCCACCAACGCGCAGCGGGTCTACCTCTCGGCCTCCAGCACGGTGGTCCCCGGCCTGTTCCACGTCTCGGACGACGGCGGCTCGACCTGGGCCCCGGCCGGTACCGGCCTCACCACCCGCGGCCGGCTGGTGATCCCGGCTTCGGAGCCTTCCACCATCTTTCTCTACGCCGACGCGGCGATCTGGAAGAGCGTCGACTCCGGGGCCAACTTCTCCCCGGTCGTGACCACCGGGCTGCCCCAGGCCGGCATCATCTGGCGCTTGGAGATCGACCCGGCCGACGCGGACAACATGTTCGCTCTGTTCTGGTTCGGTGAGGTCTTCCGCTCGACCGACGGTGGCGCGACCTGGGCGGTCGACGCCGAGGGCATCCGCGGCGGCGAGGTGCGAACGCTCTACTTCGACCCCACCGACCCCACGGAGGTCTATGCCCTGCAGGGCGACTCCAGCAAGGCGGTCTACAAGAGCCTAGACGGCGGAGCCACCTGGAGCCGGGCGATGAACGGCCTGGATCGGGCCTTCCGGTTGTGGCTGGACCCCCAGGACCCGCAGCGGCTCTTCGCCTCGAGCCACGACGGCTTCTACCGTTCGACGGACGGCGCCGCGAGCTGGACGCTGCTCGCCACGAACTACCTGTTTACGGCCCTGGTGTTCCACCCCTCCGATCCCGATACGCTCTATGCCGGCAGGAGCGGCAGCGGCGTGCTCCGCTCGACCAACGGCGGGGCCACCTGGACACCGGTCAACAGCCTCCTGGGCAACCTCGACGTGCTGTCGCTCGCCATCGACCCCTCCAACCCGGACGTGGTCTACGCGGGCACGTCGGACAGCCTGTGGAGGACCAACAACGCCGCGGCCTGGTGGACCGAGATCGGCGGATTCACCAACCGCATCGAGAGCATCGTGCTCGACCTCCAGAACCCGGCGATCGTCTACGTCCTGCACGGCTCGATCTCGACCAATCTGCATCTCGCGCGCAGCGAGAACAGCGGTGTGAGCTTCATCCCCAAGACGCCCGGCCCCGGCCTGCGGGCCATCACCTTGGTGCCGGGCAACGCCTCAGTGCTCTACGCCGCGGGCGCCAAGATCTGGCGGTCCTGGACGCAGGGTGACCTCTGGACCGAGCTCACCTCGGAGGGACTGCCCGCGGCGCCGTTCGGCGGCAACGCCCGGGGCTTGGCGCTGGCCCCCGAGCCCGGCAACCCCGGGCGGCTGCTCCTTGGCACCGAGGGCTTCGGCCTCTTCGAGCTCCAGCTCGAGTCCATCTTCTCCGACGGCTTCGAGACCGGCGACACCGCGGCCTGGTCGGCGACGGTGGGGTAGGGCGAGAGCGGCGGCTCGCTACAGGGCGACCCCGTTCTCCGCCAGCAGCTTCACGAACCCTTCCTCGTCCAGCACCTTGACCTTGAGCTCCTGGGCCTTGTCGAGCTTGGAGCCGGGGTCGGAGCCGGCGACGACGTAGTCCGTGGCCTTGGAGACGGAGGAGACGGCGCGGGCGCCGAGGCGCTCGACGTGCGCTTTGGCTTGGTCGCGGCTCAGGCGTTCGAGCCCGCCGGTGAACACGAACTTCATGCCGGCGAGCGGCGCGGCATCGCCGGTCGGCGCCGGCTCGGTCTCCTGGAGCTGGACCTTCCGCACGAGCTGGTCGAGGAGCTCGGCGTTGCGCGGCTCGGCGAAGAAGGCGGTGATCTCCTCGGCCATGCGCGGCCCCACGCCGTCGACCGCCATCAGCTCCTCGGGCGTGGCGCGGCGTACGCGTTCGAAGGTGCCGAAGTGCCGGGCCAGGTCCCGGCTCACCGTGGCGCCGACCTCGGGGATGCCGAGGGCGTAGAGAAAGCGCGCCAGCTCGACCTGCGAGGCCTTCGCGATCGCCGCCACCAGGTTGGTGGCCGACTTCTCGGCGAAGCCCTCGAGCGGCAGGAGCTGCTCGACGGCGAGGTTGAAGAGGTCGGGCAGGTGGCGCACCAGGCTCGCATCCAGGAGCTGCTTGGCGGTCTCCTCGCCCAGGCCCTCGATGTCGAGCGCGCCGCGCGAGGCGAAGTGGATCAGCCGGCCGGCGAGCTGGGCGCGACAGTCGAAGCCGTTGGGACAGACGGTGAACGGGCCGCGCTCGATCAAGGGCTTGCCGCAGGAAGGGCAGGTCTCCGGCATGCGGAAGCTCGCCGCCCGCTCGCGGTCCGGCTCCTCGATGCGCTCGATCACCTGCGGGATCACGTCGCCGGCCCGCTGCACCCGCACCTTGTCGCCCTCGCGGATGTCCTTCCTCGCCACCTCCTCGCGGTTGTGGAGCGTGGCCCGCGACACGGTGACGCCGCCGATCTCGACCGGATTCATCAGCGCCACCGGCGTCACCACGCCGGTGCGGCCGACGCTGGCGATCACCTTGAGCACGCGGGTGATCTCCTTCCTGGGCGGGAACTTGAAGGCGAAGGCCCAGCGCGGGTGGTGGGAGGTGGTGCCCATCTCCTCGCGCAGCTCGAGGTCGTCGAGCTTCACCACCACCCCGTCGATCTCGTAGCCCAGGTCGTCGCGGCCTTCCTCGAGCTCGCGATGGAAGTCGAGCACCTCTTCCAGGGTCTCCGCCCGTCGCACCAGGGGGTTGACGCGCAGGCCCCAGGCGCGCAGCGCTGCCTGCAGCTCCCACTGGGTACGGATGTCGGGCAGGGGGCCGCCGGTCGGGGTGGCGCCCAGCAGGTCGTAGACGTAGCAGTCCAGGCGCCGCGACAGGGTGGTGCGGGGATCGAGCTGGCGCAGGCCGCCGGCCGCCGCGTTGCGCGGGTTGGCGAACGGCGTCTTGCCCTCGGCCAGCAGCCGCTCGTTGAGCGCCTCGAAGGCCTCGGCGCGCATGATGATCTCGCCGCGCAACGAGAGGAAGGGCGGCACCGGCCGCTCCTCGTCGCGCAAGGTGAGGGGCACGGCGGGGATGGTACGCACATTGGAGGTGACGCCCTCGCCGGCCACGCCGTTGCCGCGGGTGGCGGCGCGGGTCAGACGGCCCTCCTCGTAGACCAGCTCGAGCGAGGCGCCGTCGAGCTTGGGCTCGAGCACGTACCGCACCCGGTCGCTCCCCAGCGCGCGGCGCAGCCGCTCGTCGAAACGCCGCAGCACCGACTCCTCCTGCGACGAGTCGAGCGACAGCATGGGCGCCGCGTGCACGATGGTGGGGAAGGAGGCGAGGGCCTCACCGCCCACACGCTGGGTGGGCGAGTCCGGGGAGAGGAGGTCCGGGAACTCCGCCTCCAGCTCCTTGAGCTCCCGGAACAGCTTGTCGTAGGCCTCGTCGGAGATCTCCGGCGAGTCCTTGACGTAGTACAGGTAGTCGTAGCGCCGGATCTCCTGGCGGAGCTTCGCGACCCGCGCGGCGGCCTTCTTGGCGGTCATGGGAAGGGGAATTTAGCATGGGCGCGGAGGGGCGCCGGCGGCTTCCCGCGCCAGGAAACGAGCACCGCCAACGCTCTTGCCGGGCGATCTTCTGCTACTATGCTCCTACGTTCGTAGGAGCTAGGCGGCGGTGACTCTCGAAGGAGCTCACGGTGATGGCAAAGCGAAAGATTGCCTTGGCGGCGGTGGCGTTCCTGACAGCCCTCTCGGCGGCCCAGCGCTGGGCCGAGCCGGACTACAGCGTCGACTACCCCCAGGGGTATCGCCAGTGGACCCACGTGATGAGCACCGTGATCGGCCCGCAGAGCCCCGCTCACGCCAAGAGCGGCGGGCTGCACAACTTCTATGCGAACGAGAAGGCGGTCGAGGGCTACCGCAGCGGCAAGTTCCCGGACGGCTCCGTGCTGATCGACGAGCGCAACACCGCGGTGGACGACGCCGGGGTGACGCGGGGCGGGGACTTCGTCGGCATTGCCGTCATGGTCAAGGACAGCCAGCGCTACGCCGAGACCGGAGGTTGGGGCTTCGAGGTCTTCCAGAGCGGCAACCAAGCGGCGGGCGTGCTGAACGCGCAGCGGCGGATGGCGTGCTTCACCTGCCATCAGCAGCGGCAGGACCACGACCTCGTGTTCAGCGAGCTGCGCGCCAGCTCCTGAGCGCGGGTGGCGCGCGAGACGAGCTCGACGCTGGATCGAGGCCACCGGCGCCTGGCCGGAGAGTGGCCCAGACCGTCGCTAGGTCTGGGCCTCGTCCGTTCTGGCGCCGATGTCAGCTCACGGGCACTGGAAGGACAGCGGCACGCACTGGCCGTCGCACACGCCGCCGATGATGTCTCCGCAACACTTCCTCCCGCTCGGGCAGGCGGGGGGCGGCGGCGGCACATAGACCGGCCGCGCAGTGCCGCAGCTCCAGCCCGGAGGGTTGCGGATGCGGTTGGCCCTGCGCTCGTTCGACTCGGCCTTCGCGGCGTTCGTGATCACGAGGGGCACCCAGCTCTCCGCGAACTCTCCCAGGTCGCAGAGGTACTCGATCTGGATCTGGTTCATCGAGTGCTTGTGGCCGGCGAGCTGCCCGTAGCCATACGAGTTGAGGTAGTGGAAGAACCAGTCGTCGGTGCAGGGCTCGCTCCCGCAGTTGCTCCCCGGGTTGTTCGCGCCGTGGCTCCACTGCCAGTAGATGAGATGGGTCGCCTCGTGCAGCATGGTCCCGGCCCTCAGGCCGGCGGTCCGGCTATTGAAGCTCGGGCACATCATCTCCACCCGGTTGGTCTGGAACCAGCCGCCGAACGCGGCGGCGAAGGCTTGGTTGGAGTCCTCGGGCTCGATGCGGAAGTCGTGCTGGGAGCCCCCGGCCCAGGTGTAGTAGTCGACGTCGCTGTGCCAGGGGCCGAGGGTATTGGTGCGCAGCCCGTAGGTGATGAGGATCGCCGAGTCCATCATCTTGGTGAAGGCCTCGGTTGTGTCGCAGCCGTTCCAGCCCCAGCCCTCGTCCCAGTGGTCTGACTGGAGGTTGTAGTGGGACTTGAACCAGGACATGAAGTCGGCCCAGCAGCCGTGCACGTCGAACAGGGTCTGCTCGGCGGTCTCGGTGGTGTTGGGGCACACTGCGCCGGCGGTCGAAGGAAGGGCGGCCAGCAGCGCCGCCAGAACGAGGGTGACAGACATAGATCTCATGACGGTTTTCCTATCCGGATGAGCAAGGTTTAGAGGATTGGGTTGGCGGGCTACTCGGGCAACCCGCGGGGGGCCCACTTTGCCCTCCAGGCAGTCAGGCGCGCGGTAAAGACCTCGGGGTCCATCCCGGCCTGGAAGCGGGGCCGCTCGATCAGCGGATGCATGTCCTTGGGCAGCAGCGAATAGAGCTCCTTCGCCGTCTCGGGGCTGTCGCCATGGTTCCACATGTAGGCGTCGACCGCCGTCTCGCGGACGTGCAGCGACTCGTGCTCGATCATCACCTCCTGGACCGCCGCATCCGCCTCGGGAATGCCGAGGTAGGCGAGGCCCTGTACCGCCTTGGCCTGGATCATCTCTTCGAGCTCGCGCTCCGAGAGGAGGTCCGAGTGGCCGTTGGCCTCCTTGGCGGGCAGCCGTTCCCAGACGAGCTCGCTCAAGAACGGCATCGCCTCCTGCTGCTTGAGCTCGCCGACGAAGCCGATCGTGAGCAGGCGCTCCGGGAAGGCATCGCGAGAGAGCTGGCGGTAGCTTCGGGCGAACGCCTCGGCGGCGCGAGGCTGACGGGCGAGGTCCTTCAGGGTGTTGGCGATGGCCTGCCCGTCCCCGACGCTCGCGGTGAGCATCTCCGGCAGCAGGATCTGGACGGCGTTGGTCACTTCGGCCTCGGAGGCGTTCGGCCGCAGGGCCGTGGCCACCGAGCGCAGCTTGGTCGCGTCGAGCGGGAGCGCCTCCCGGACGGCGGTCCTGCGGTCCGGGGGAGGGTTCGACACCTGGGGCGCGGGCGAGGTCTGCGCCATGGCGGTCACGGTCCAGGCGCCGAGCAGGGTGGCGAGGCACCCGGCGAACACGAGGCTTGTCTTGCAGCTCGAACTGTTCATCGTTTCGGTACTCCGGTTGGGGTTGAAGTGTTTTTTCCGCATTGGCAGAAGGTCTCCTGGGCATTACGCGGAGGTTGCGACGCGAAGGGGACACGTCGCATCGAAGTCGGCAGGCAGGTCGAGGAATGAGCGCCGCCCCGGCCGGCGGCGCCGGTGCAGCAGCCGGTTGCGAGCGGGGAGGTCTACGCCGCGGTGGGGGATGCAGGCAGGCCGATCGCCGAGGGGCCGGCCCGTTGGGCGCTACCTACGGGCAGGGGTTCCCGATCGGCCAGCACTCGCCCAGACACACGCCGCCGGAGGTCGTCCCGCAGCACCTCTCCCCGAGAGGGCAAGCGCGGGGCGGCGGAGGGGTGTAGATGGGCCGCGGGAGCCCGCACGACCAGCTAGGCGGGTTCCTGATCCGGTTGGCCATCCGGTTGTTAGACTCGGACTTGGCGGCGTTCACGATCGCCAGCGGCACCCAGGACTCGGCGAACTCGCCCAGATCGCAGAGGTACTCGATCTGAATCTGGGTCATCGAGTGTTTGTGGCCGGCGAGCTGTCCGTAGCCATACGAATTCAGGTAATGGAAGAACCAGTCGTCGGTACAGGGCGCCGAGCAGCTGCTTCCCGGATTGTTCGCACCGTGGCTCCATCGCCAGTAGGTGATGTGGGTCGCCTCGTGCACCATGGTGCCGGCCCGCACGCCGGCGGTCCGGAAATTGAAGCTCGGGCATTTCATCTCGACCCGGTTGGTCTGCCAGAACCCGGCGAACGCGGTGGCGAAGGCGTTGGTCGCATCCTCGGGCTCGTAGCGGAAGTCGTGCTGGGAGCCGGCGGCCCACTTGTAGTAGTCGAGGTCGCTGTGCCAGGGGCCCCGCGTCGAGTCGCGCAGCCCGTAGGTCAGCAGGATGCCGGAGTCCACCATCTTGGTGAAGGCTTCCGTGGTGTTGCAGTTGCCCAGGCCCCAGCCCCCGTCCCAGTGGTCCGACTGCAGGTTGAAGTGGGAGCGGAACCAGGAGATGAAGTCCGCCCAGCAGCCGAACACGTTGAACAGCGACTGCTCCGCCGTCTCCGTGGAATTGGGGCACACTGCGCCGGCGGGCACGGCGGCCAGAAGGGCGGCCAGAACGAGGGTGGCTGCTTTCGTGCGCATGGCGTTTTCCTGTGCGGTCCGGCGTGTGTTGCCGTCACTGGTTTACGGATCGCGGCCTATTCGGGAAGCCCGCGCGAGCCCCACTTCTCCTGCCAGGCCTTGAGGCGCTCCGAGAATTCCTCGGGGTCGGTGCCGGCGTGAAACCGGGGCCGCTCGACGAACGGGTGCAGCTCCTGGGGCAGGATCGCGTAGAGCTCCTTCGCCGCCTCGGGGCTGTCCTTGTGGTTGAACATGTAAGCGTCGATGGCCGTCTGCCGGACATGCATCGACTCGTGCTCGAGCATCACCTCCCTGGCCGCCGCGTCCGCCTCCTTGGTGGTCAGATACGCGAGACCCTGCACGGCCTTGGCCTGGATCATCTCTTCGAGCTCGCGCGGTGAAAGCAGCTCCGCCGCCGCTTTCCTCCCATCCTTGGCCGGCAGAGGGGCCGAGATCACCTCGCGCAGGAAGGGCAGCGCGTCGGCCCGCTTGAGCTCGCCCACCAGGCCCAGGGTGAACAGGCGCTCCTGGAACGCCTGCGGGGCCAGCTTGCGATAGCTCTGGGCGAGCGCCGGGACGGCCTGAGGCTGCTTGCCGAGGTTCCGCAGGACCTCGAGGACGGTCTGGGCGTCGCCCATGCTCGCGCCGAGGAGGTCCGGCAGCAGGGTCTGGAGCGCCCGGCTCACTTCGGCCTCGGAGGCGTTCGCGGCGAGGTCGCTGACGGCCGAGCGCAGCTTGGTGGCGTCAAGCGCGCGGGCCTTCAGATGGCCCGTCGGATCCGGAGGCTCCTCGGAAAACGGCTCGGCCGCGCCGGCCCACGAGCCGAGAAGCAGGGAGACGAGGCAAACACCGAGCACGAGCGGCCGCTTGTCTCTGGGCATCTTCATGTCGCTGTACCCGAGTCGAGAGTTTGAGCCGGCCCCGAGGACGGGGCCGGCCTCGGGGCGTGGGACCGTCGTGAGCCACCTGTTGCCTCGCGACGCGACGCTGACCATCGGACTTTTGTTGATGTTTTAACACGGGCCTGGAGACATGCGCAACCCTTCGCTACGCACACTTCTGCGCTATGCGCACGTCTGCACGCAGGTCCGCCAGGTGGCGCCGAAGTCCGCGGGGTCGAGGCAATGGGTGCTGCCGGGCACGGCGGTGCCGCTGCAACAGTGGGTGAGCTCGAGCGTGTCGTCGACGCCACCGGCCGGGATGCAGGTGACCGGCAGCGAGCCGCAGACGTGCTTGCAGCTCGACCAACTGGTTCCGAAGTCCGTCGCCACCGCGCACACGGTGCTGCCACGCACGGAGACGCCGCTGCAGCAGTCGGTGGCGAGGAGCGTGTCGTCCGCACCGCCGTCCGGCACGCAGAGCCGGCGCTCCGCGTCGGTGCCCGTGGCCCAGGCATCCTGGCCCCGCCTCCAGGGGGTCGAGCCGCGCCCGATCGAGGTCGCGGCGCCGAGCCCGAGGCCCACGAAAAGCAGCGCCGCCACCGCGGCCTGCGGGCGGCGCGACAGCCTCCAGGCCAGATCGAGGAGCCCGGCAGGCCACGATCGCGCGGGACCTCGCGCCAGGTGCTTGCGCACTTCCGCGGCGAGGTCGGCGGCCGTCGGGTAGCGCTGCCCTGGCTCCCTGGCCATGGCCCGGGCCACGATACGGTCGAGACCGCCGCTCAGCCGGCGCGAGAGCGCGGCGGGCGACAGGCCGCGCAGCGCGGCGAGGGCCACGATGCCGTCGCCGGGCGGGCCGTGCTCGGCGTCGGACGCTGCCGGCGGGCGCAGGACCGCGGCGCTCGGCCGGAGAGCTCTGGTCTGCAGCCGGCGCGAGAGCTCGTCGAGCGAGGCTGCCGGCGGGCTGTGCGGCAGCCGGCCGGTCAGCAGGCGGTAGAGCACGACTCCCAGCGAGTACACGTCGCTCGCCGGAGCAATCGGCTGCCCGAGCACCTGCTCGGGGCTCGCGTACTGGGGAGTGAGCACCCGCATCCAGGTGCCGGTGGTTTCGCCGATCGCCAGCGCCTGCGGGTCGAGGAGCTTGGCGATGCCGAAGTCGAGCAGCTTGGGCGTGCCCACGGAGGTTACCAGGATGTTGGCGGGCTTGATGTCGCGGTGCACGATGCGGTGCTGGTGCGCGAAGTGCACGGTGTCGCACACGGTGGCGAAGAGCGCGAGCCGCTCTTCGATGCCCAGGCGCCGCTCGTCGCAGTGGCGGTCCAAGGGCACGCCCTCGACGTGCTCCATCACGTAGTAGGGTGTGCCGTCGCGGTGGGTGCCCACGTTCTGGAGCCGGGCGATGTTCGGGTGCTCGAGGCTGGCCAGGATCTTCCACTCGGTGCGGAAGCGCCGTTCGAGCAACCGCCCCCAGAGGCCGGGGCGGAGCATCTTGAGGGCGACCTCGGGTCCGGGCCCGCCTTCGGCTCGGCGCGCCAGGAAGACGACGCCGCTGCCGCCGCGCCCTAGCTCGCGGATCAGCTCGTAGGGCCCCACTCGGTCGCCAGCTTGCGGCTCGGCCGCGGGCTCGGATCCGAGGCCGTCCAGGAAGGCGCCGGAGGCGGCGTCGGCGGCGAGCAGCGACTCCACCTCGGCCGCGAGCGCCGAGTCGCCGCCGGCGCGGGCGGCGAGCCACGCAGGCCGCTCCGCCGGGGCCACGGCGAGCGCGGCCGCGAACAGGCACTCGACCTGCTCCCATCGTTCAGGCCTGGGGCAGAGCTCAGCCATGGCCTCGGCCCCCATGGCCTCGCCCCGCGGTGAGGAAGCGGAACAGCCAGGCGCGGGCGGCGCGCCAGCGACGGGTGACGGTGGGCGCCGAGATGCCCAGGGCCTCGCCGATCTCCTCGGCCGACAGCCCGGCGAAGACCCGCAGCTCGACGACCCGCACCTGCTCCGGCGATTCCCTGGCCAGGCTCTCGAGCGCCTCGTCGAGCTCGAGCAGGTCCCCTGACGGCAGCGCCGGAGCCAGGCGGGCCTCTGCCAGCGGCACGGTTGGGGCGCCGGCACCGCGCTTCAGGTAACCCCGCGTCCGCGCGTGGTCGACCAGCACCCGCCGCATGGTGGTGGCGGCGATGGCGAAGAACTGGCCGCGGCTGCGGCACTCCACGCTGTGCTGCTGCACCAGCCGCAGGTAAGCCTCGTGAATGAGGGCCGAGGTTTCGAGTGTGTGATCGCTACGCTCGCGCCGCAGGTGGGCGTGGGCCAGGCGCCGCAGCGCGTCGTAGAGCAGGGGCATGGCGCGTGGCAGGGCATCGGCCTCGCCGCCGCTCCACCTAGCCAGGAGCTGAGATGCCTCGGAGCCCATCCGGCCCTCCAATGCAAGGTGTCGCCGGCCAGGAAAAAGGTGGCATAGGCCGGCCCGGCCGGAGCTTGATCAGATCGGCCAGCGGTTGTCGCCATCAGGGAGAGGAAAGGAGATCCTGATGACGAACGCAGCGAAGAAGAACCGACCGTGGCTCCGCATTTTCGGCATCGCGTTGGCTTTCGTGCTGGTGGCGGGCTCTGCCTCCGCCGGCCATCTGCTGGTCGCGGGCGGGGAGGAGGAGACGAAGGCGCTGTCCCTGTTCGAAACGAGCCCCGCCTACCGGGCCCTGGCGGAGAGCCCCGCGACCGCCGCGATCCGCTGGGTGCGCGCGAACCCGGGCGAGGTGAGCCTCGACACCCACAGCCTCTCTCTCGCGCTCGGCGAGGGCCTCGACCTCACGCTGCGGCGGGTCGACTCCTATCTCACGGAGTCGGGCTCGCTAGTGTGGGCGGGCGTCGTGGTGCGCGCGGGCGCGAGAGGTGAGGACTTCGATCCGCTCGACACGCTGACCTTGGTCAAGAATGGCGAGCTGCTGACCGGCAACCTCCAGTACCAGGGCCAGTGGTGGCAAGTCCGGCCGGTCACAGGCGGGCAGCACGTGCTGGTGCTGGTGGACCGCAGCCGTCTGCCCCCGGACCATCCGGCCGACTACGACCGGCGCCCCAGGGTAGAGATGCCGGTCGGCCCGGGGACCTCCGACAAGGTGAACACGGTGATCACCGCGATGGTTCACTACACGCCCGGGGCGGCTTCCGCCTCGGGCGACATCAATGGCCTGATCGACCTGGCCTTCGCCGAAGCGAATCAGAGCTACGCCAACAGCGGAGTCTCGATCACCCTCCAACTGGTGAAGAAGGCACGGGTCACATACACCGAGAACAGCAGCTTCGACACCGACGTGGCCCGCTACCGTGGGACCGGCGACGGCTACATGGACTACGTGCACACTCAGCGCAACCAGTACGGCGCCGACGTCGGCGTGCTGCTCACCACCAACCCGCAGTACTGCGGCCTGGCGTCGGGCATCGGCTCCACGGCCGCCACCGCCTTCGCCGGCGTGCTGTGGTACTGCGCGACCGGCAACTACTCGTTCGCCCACGAGATCGGCCACCTCCAGTCGGCCCGCCACGACCCGGCGAACGACTCAACCAACACACCTTACCCCTACGGCCATGGCTACCAGTACAACGGCAGCCCTCCCTGGCGCACCATCATGGCTTACCCGCCGCCGGGCGGCAGCCCGCGGCTGAACTACTTCTCCAACCCCAACAACCTCTACAACGGGCTGCCGATGGGCACCGCCGCAACCCACGACAACACGCGGGTGCTCAACAACACCCGGGCCACCATCGCCGGCTTCAAGACGGCGCCGAGCTGCGTGCCGGACGGCGGCTTCGACGACACCCTGTACCAGACGAGCTGCTGCAGCGGCTACGCGGTCGGCGGCTCGACCTACTGCACCGACCCGGCCGACTGGTACGACGATTGGACGAGCTGCAAGCACATCTGCGGCACCGCCCCGGCGGGCGGCTGCATCATCTCCGGGGGCGTGGACGACACCCTTTCCCGCACCAACTGCTGCAGCGGCGCCGCGGTGCCGGGCAGCACCTTCTGCAACGACCCCGCGGACTACGGCGACGACTGGACCACCTGTGCCCAGATCTGCCAGTGACGCGGAAGGAGGCTGACCATGGTCCGAGAACTGGCCTTGCTCTTCGCCCTGGCGCTTGTAACCGGTGCGAGCGGCTTCGCTGAGGAAACGACGTCGGCCGTGCCGGCCGCGGCTCCGGCGCTCTCGGCCGACGCCTCGGCGTCGGCTGCGGGCGAGGCCGTCGCGCTCTCCCTCTCCGCGATCCTCGGCTCCGGCAGTAGCTGGGTCTGCGAGCCGGTCTGCGGCACGTACTACGCGGCCTGCGCCGAGGACTGCACCGAAGAGGGTTGCTACTCGCGCGGCTGCGGCTACCCGAACGGCTGGAGCCAGGGCACCTGTAGCTGCAGCTACTGCTTCTAGCGGCGGTTGATTCTCCGCGCGCCGGCCCCGTAGGGCGGCTCCGCCCTGCGGAGCCGGCGCCTCGAGCTCGTTGGGGCCTGCCCAGGATCCCGCGGGGAAGCCGGTCCGTAACGGGTAGGATCGAGGGTCATGACCTCCCTCTGGACCCGCGCCGGCCTCTCCTGGAGGGAGCTCGCGCGGCGCATCGGGCGGGAGATCCTCGCCGACGAGGTATTCAGCCGCTCGGCCGAGCTCGCCTACTACTTCCTGTTCTCGCTGTTTCCGCTGCTGCTCTTCCTGACCTCGCTCTTCGGCCACGTGATGGGCGAACGGGCGGACCTGCGCCAGCAGCTCTTCGAGTACCTGCAGGCGGTGGTCCCCAGCCAGGGCAGCTTCCAATTGGTGCAGGACACGCTGCAACAGATCATCGACGAGCGCGGGCTGCACTTCTCGCTCGGCCTGCTGTTCTCGCTGTGGGGCTCCTCGCAGGGAGTCCTCGCCGTGGGCCGGGTGCTGGACAAGGCCTACGACGTCGAGAAGCGCCGCGGCTTCTTCCATGCCCACCTGGTGGGATTAGGCCTCACGGTCGCCTTCGCCGCGCTGATGCTGATCGGCCTGGTGCTGCTGTTCTACGGGCACGCGATCGTCGAGTCGCTCGCCGGGCGCGGCGTGCTCGGGCGCTTCCTGACCCGTACCTGGTCGCTGGTGCAGTGGCCGGTGGTGATCGGCTTCCTGGTCGCCAGCTTCGAGCTGCTCTACAACTTCGCGCCGGGGAACTTCGCGCACGAAGGCAGGAAGCGCCGGCCCTTCCAGCTCAACTCGCCAGGCTCGGTCGTGGGGGTCGGCGTGTGGCTCGCCGCGTCCTTCGGCCTGCGTGTCTATCTCAGCCGCTTCACCCTCTATAGCTGGGCCTACGGCACGCTCGAGGCGTTCATCCTGCTGGTGCTGTGGTTCTACATCACCGGCTTCTCGATCGTCATCGGCGGGCAGGTCAACGCCCAGATCCTCCAGGCCCTGGCGGAGGCGAAGGAGCGACGGAAGCAGGAGCCGCCGCCCGAACCACGAAGCGCAGAGGGCCTCCCGGAGCCACCGAATCGAACGGATAGCACGTGACGAGAGTCAGCACCGGCCCGGTCGTGGGAGCGAGGGGCCGGCGATCGCGGTAGTCCACCACCTCGCTGCCCTCGACCCGGTAGCGGCGGGTGCCGCCGCCGGCGATCTCGAGCTCGATCTCGTCGCCCTCGGCGAGCTCACGCAGGAAGCGGAAGTGAGTGTCGCGGTGGCCGGCGAGCACGACATTGCCGGCGAAGCCGGCCATCATCGAATCGCCGGCGAAGCCGGCCGCTGACGAATAGCCGGCACCAGCCGCTGACGAATCGCCGGCACCGGCCGCTGACGAATCGCCGGCAGTGCCGTCCTGGATCAGCGTCGGGCCGAACGCCATGGCTTCGCCGCTGCCGCCGGCGAGCACGATGGTGTCGACCTCGAGCCGCGGCACTCGCAGGCGAGCCACCGGCCAGGTGTCGGCCCAGGGCCAGGGTTTGACCGCGGCGGGGTCGCCGCTCGCCGTGCCAGCAGCTTGGGTGGCCTCCCAGGCCCGCGCCAACAGCACCTGCGCGAGCTGGGCCTTGGCGATGATCCAGGCGCCCCTGCCCAGAAACAGCACGCTGCCGGCGACCAGCGCCAGGGCCATGGCGCCGACGACCTTGCCACCCCAGATCTCGCCGCGGCCGAGGCGGATCGCGGCCCCGGTCCCGTCGCCGCGAGTGCTGGAAGGCGGCGCGATCTCTTCCGCCCCCTTGCCCCGCGAAGCGGAGAGAGGGCTGGGGTGAGGGGCGCTCGTCGAAGCGTTCACGACGCGGCCCTGCGCCAGGCGAGGAGCCCCAGCCCGAGCAGCACGACGCCGATCAACAAGTGCATCCGCGCCGCCGTACCGCCCTGTGGCAGCACGCCCTCGGCGAAGCCCACCTCCCAGCCCGCCGGCACGTTGACCGGGATGAGCTGCATGTGGTTCGGCTCGCCGGTGGGAGCGGTCGGCGTTGTATCCACCGCCACCAGGCTGGTGGCCTCGGTCACCAGGCCGTGCGCCAGGCCCACCTCGACGATCACGGCGCGCAGGCTCTGCTCGTCGCCGCCCGTGAGGCGCTGGTCGGTGAGCGCGGCTACCTTGCGCCGTGCCCACAGCTTGTCGAGGCCCCCTCTCCTGTCGAGACCCGCGGGCGCGGCGATCCCCAGCGGATCGAGGCGCACCTCCCACGGCCGGCTGGCACGGCCGGAGGCGTCGAGGGTGCGGCCGGAGAGGGTGAGCGGGCCGCCGGCCGAGCCCAGCTTCGCGGCCAGCACCACCGGCTCGCCGAGGTAGAGGTCGGGGATGCGCTGCGGGTAGGCCTCGGCGCCCGAGCCGTTCCAGGTGACGGCGAGATCGGTGAGCACCGGGCTCGCCAGCCGGGTGAACAGCGCGGCCATCTTCTCGGCTACCTCGCCGGGGTCGCCGATGTAGGTGAAGGTGCCGCGGCCGAGCTCGGCGGCCTTGGTCATGAAGAAGGCGTTCGGCGCCGAGCCGATGCCCACCGTGAACAGCCGGCTGCCGCCGAGCTTGGCGGCGATCAGGGCGAAGAGCTGCTCTTCATTGTCGACCTGGCCGTCGGTGATGAAGATCACCTGCCGCAGCGGGCTGCCGCTCGATTCGCCGGGCCCGTCGAGCGCCGCCTCGAGCGCCGGGAGCATCTCCGTGCCGCCGTCGGCGTCGAGAGCATCGACCCAGCGCCGAGCTTGTCGAAGCGCCTCCGGGGTGGCCGCCACGCTGGCCGGGAAGAGCCGGCGGGTGAGCGAGTCGAACTCGATCACGTTGAAGGAGTCGTGCGGCGCGAGGCGGGCGAGCGCCAGGTCGAGGGCCGCCCTGGCCTCGCGCATCGAGGCGCCGGCCATCGAGCCCGAGGTGTCGATCACGAACACCACCTCGCGCGGCAGGTCGAAGCGCGTGCCCGCGGCCGTGGCCGGCGGCATCATCAGCAGCAGGGCGTAGGTCTCGCCGTCGCGCTCCTCGGTGAACAGGGCCCCGGCCGGCGCCGCTCCTGCGGCGGGCTCCCATTCCAGCACGAAGTCGCGGTCCGCGGGCACCACGCCGCTCGCCAGCTCGACCTCGTAGCGCGAGGGGTCGAGGCGCCGGGTGGTGAGCTGGTGCGAGGGGCTCTCCACCCGCGCCAGGGGGAAGCCGGCCGCGAGGTCGACGCGCAGGCTGACGGCGTTGATCGGCCGCGAGCTGCGCGGCGGCTCGGGGACCGGGGGCGCGGTGGGAGTGGGCGGCGCGGCGTGGTAGCGCGGCGCGGCGACCAGCGGGAAGCGCAGTGAGAAGCGAGGGCGCCGCGTTGCGCCGCCCTCGCAGCGCAGCTCCTGCTGGTACTGGATCTCGACCTCGACCACCTCGCCCGGGCCGAGGTTGGCGACCGCGGTGGTGAAGAGGTTGGGCCGTTGCTGCTCGAGAAGCGCCGCCTTCTTGCCATCGGCCTTGGCCTCGTCGTAGGTGCGCCGCGCCTCCTCCCGTTCCCGAATCTGGCCTTCGATCACGCGCTCGCCGACCACCATTTTCAAGCCGTCGACAGCCGCGTTCTCCGGCAGCGGGAAGGCGTAGACCCCTTCGACCCAGAAGGAGGTCTCGTTGAGGAAGCGTTGGGTGACGGTGGTGCGGGCCACCGGCCCGGTGACCCGGATGGCGACGTCGGTGTCGAGGGTCGGCGCCCGCAGGTAGACCCCGGCGACGCTGGTCTTGAGCAGGAGAGCGCCGCGCTGCACGTCGGAGAGGCGGAAGAGCTCCGGCGAGCCGTCGGAGCCGCCTTCCGGGCCGCCCTCCGAGCCGCCTTCCGGGCCAATATCCTGGCCGAAGGCGGGGGCAGGGAAGACGGCGGCGAGGATCAGGAACGAGGCGAGCCGCGAGAGCGGGAAGGCGCGCGGGTTTCTCATGCTGCCTATCCCAGCGCCGGCCTGTGCAACGCCCGGGGCGGGCGCAGGGAAAGGTGGTGGCGAAATGTGGCGCCGGCAAGGCAGTTGAACGAGCCCTCTTCCGGCGGGATCGCGCCTTGAGTAGATTTGGCAGCATGAAATCAAGACCGCAAGGGTCGAAGCCGGCCACCGCCGCCGGCTCCGCTCCCGCCATCGCCCCGCTCGCGGTGCGCGTCGCCCTGGTCGACGACGAGCCGAGCATCCTCGAGACCGTGGGCTTCGCGCTCCGCCGTGAGGGCTATCAGGTCGACACCTACCCCGACGGGCTCTCCGCCTGGCAGGCGTTCGAGGAGGACCTGCCGGATCTCGCCGTGCTCGACATCCTGATGCCCAGGATGGACGGCCTCGAGCTCTGCCGCCGCCTGCGCGGCGTCTCGGAGAGCGTGCCGATCCTGTTCCTGACCTCCAAGGACGAGGAGTTCGACCGCGTGCTGGGCCTCGAGATGGGGGCCGACGACTACCTCGTCAAGCCGTTCTCGATGCGCGAGCTGGTGGCGCGCGTCAAAGTGCTGCTGCGGCGCCTGGCGCTGGCCCAGAACCAGGGCCGGGTGGATGAGGAAGAGCTGCTCGCGGTGGGCCCGCTGGAGCTCGACCTCGCCCGTCACCAGGCGACCTGGGACGGCCGGCCGATCCCGCTCACGGTGCGCGAGTTCCGGCTGCTGCTGGCGCTCGCCCGCCACCCCGGGCACGTCAAGACGCGGGAGCAGCTCCTCGAAGAGGGCTACCCGCACGATACCTACCTCGCCGAGCGCACCATCGACAGCCACATCAAGCGCCTGCGACGCAAGTTCGCCGAGGTGGCGCCCGAGTTCGACGGCATCGAAACCGTCTACGGCCTCGGCTACCGGTACCGTTTCGAGTGAGCTGGAAGCCCCCGGTCTACCCTCCCCGCGCGCTGGTCTCTCCGCTGCGCGCGCTGGTCAACCGCCTGCGCCGGGCCACGGCCTCGATTTCGATCCGGCTCGCCGCCTTCAACCTGCTGCTGGTCTTCCTCCCGGCCGCCGGCTTCCTCTACCTCGACACCTACGAGGAGCGGCTGCTGGCGGCGCAGGAGCGCTCGATGGTGCAGCAGGGGAGGATTCTCGCCGCGGCGCTCTCCGGCCGCGACGCGCTGGATCCCGCCGAGGCCGAGCGCGTGCTGGTCGAGCTGGGGCTGCGCACCACCTCGCGGCTGCGGGTGTTCGACGCGCGCGGCGAGGTGGTCGCGGACTCGAGCCTGCTGGGGCCGCGGCGCGAGCCGGACGAGGCGCTGCCCTCCGAGGCACCCACCGTGCGCACCAACTGGCTCTACCGGGTGGGGGCGGGCGTTTTCGTGCTCTTCAACCGGTTGCTGGGGCGCGACGGCCCGGACCTGCGGGAGGCCACGGCGACCCTGCCGCCGGCCGACTACGGGGTACAGGCGGCGCTCGCCGGCCGCTACGGCGCCGCGACCAGGAAGTCGCCGGGCCAGCGCTCGGTGACCCTCTACAGCGCGATCCCGATCGCCAGCGGCGAGGTGGTGGTAGGCGCGGTGCAGGTCTCGCAGTCGACCCTGCGCCTGCTGCGCGACCTCTACGAGGTTCGCCTCGCGGTGTTCCAGGCCTTCCTGGTCTCGGTGCTGGTGGCGATCGTGCTCTCGATCTTCGTCTCCGGCACCATCGCCCGGCCGCTCAAGCGCCTGCGGCGGCAGGCGAGCGACCTGCTCGACCGCCGCGGCCGCCTGAAGGGGCGCTTCACCGGCTCCAAGCGCCTGGACGAGATCGGCGACCTGGCGCGGACGCTCGCCGAGCTGTCGCGCCGGCTGGGCGATCACCTCTCCTTCACCGAGTCTTTCGCCGCCGACGTCTCGCACGAGTTCAAGAACCCCTTGGCCTCGATCCGCACCGCGACCGAGATGCTGGCCGAGGCCGAGTCGCCGGCCGACCGCCGCCGCTTCCTGCTGATGGTCGAGGCCGAGGTGGCGCGGCTCCAGAAGCTGCTCTCCACGGTGCGCGAGGTCACCCAGATCGACTCGCAGATCGACGCCGAGGCGCGCATCTCGGTGGCGCTGCCGCGGCTGCTCACCGACCTCGTGGACGCCATGCGGCTGCGCGCCGCCAAGCGCCAGGTGCGCTTCCTGCTCGACACGCCGCCCGAGCCGCTCGCCGTCGCCGCCTCGGCCGACCGGCTGGCGCAGGCCTTCGAGAACGTGCTCGACAACGCCCTCTCCTTTGCGCCCGACGGCTCGATCGTGTGGGTGAGCCTGGGCCACGAAGCCGGCGAGGCGGTGCTGCGGGTCTCCGACCAGGGGCCGGGCATCCCGCCCGAGCACCTGGGGCGCATCTTCGACCGCTTCTTCAGCTACCGGCCCAACGACGCCGGCGCCCGGCGCGACCACGCCGGGCTCGGGCTCGCCATCGTCAAGGCCATCGTCGAAGGCTACGGCGGCACCGTCACCGCCGCCAACGGCACCGCCGGGGGAGCGGCGTTCACCATCCGGCTGCCGCTGGCGGGGTAGGGAGAGAGCTCAGCCGCGGGCAGACGCCGCCCGCCGGAACTCGAGCCGCCGCCAGTCGAGCTTGCGGGTGAGGAACATCACCAGCGACAGGATCACGAACAGGCCGATCGAGCCCATCAGCAGCGAGGTTTCCTCGGCGCGCAGGAGCCCGTAGAGGTAGGCGTAGAGGCCGGCGAGCAGCGCCAGCAGAGTTGCCGCCCAGCGCACGCTGGCGAGGATGCTCCTCGCGTAGGCGGCGATCAGGCCGCTGCACGCCGCGGCGGCCAGCGCGTAGGCGCGACCGAAGCCGAGGTGCTCCGACAGCGCCAGCAGCAAGAGGTAGAACAGCACCAGTGCACAACCCACCAGCAGGTAGTGCACGGCGTGGAGGCGCACCGGGCTCACCAGCTCGATCAAGAAGAAGGTCAGGCAGGTGAGCAGGATGAAGAGCACGGCGTACTTCACTGAGCGCTCGATCTTCTGGTAGCTGTCGGCGGGCAGGAAGAGGCTGACGCCGAAGAGGCTGCCGGCAAGCTGATGGCTCTGGACCTGCTGGCCGGCCCACTGCTGCGGCACGCCGCGAGCGAGGAACGGGATCCTCCAGCTTGCCTGGAAGCCTTGTTCGGAGAGCCGCCGCTCGGCCGGTAGGAAGGCGCCGCCGAAGCTCGGCGAAGCCCAGGGCGAAGTGAGCTCCACCTTCGTCTCCTCGCCGGCCGGGAAGAAGTGCAGGTCTCCCGAGCCGCGCAGCACGAGCTCGAAGCGGAAGGGGATCGGTTCGCCGCCCGTCGGAGCACCCGGGGTGTGAGCGAGCGGCGTGAGCGCCAGCGGAGCGTGGAGGCCCGCGGGCACGAGCTCGCTGTCCGTCGTGCCGGGAAGGAAGGGATGCTGCACGCCACTCCAGGTGAGCACGGCGCGTTCCTGCAGCCCCCGGACCTCGCCCACGCCGACCATCAGCCGCGCCTGGTGCCACAGCACCTCGTCGCTGGGCTTGATTCCCAGCGCCTCGAGATCGGGCGCCGCGAAAGTGCCCTCGGCGATCAGCCGGGTCTGGTAGACGACGGCCTCGAAGATCCCGCGCTTGCGGATCTCGGGCTCGATCGTGCCCCGCCAAGAGATGGTCTGCGGCAGGAAGTAGCCGGTCCAGGGCACGATCCACGGCTGCGGCCGCTTGAGGCCGGCCTTGAGCGCGTCCTTGATCTCCTCGTCGGTCGGCTTGACGATCTCGCGGTAGGGGATGGCGAGGATCGGCCCGGTGATCGCCTGCGCGCCGCCCCAGGCTCCCGCCACCTCCAAGGCCGCGAAGGTCTTGCGCTCCGCGCGCTCGCGGATCAGGCCCGTGACCTTAGCCACCGGGATCAACAGCAGCAGCACTACAAACCCCAGCACCGCCAGCTTGACCGGCGTCGAGTCGGTCCAGCGTCGGGGCGCTTCGGCTCGGTTTTCCATGGCATTCCTCCTCGGATGGGATCTCGACGGCGAGATTCCAAGCCTCCGCCATGGCGCGGATGCGGCCGCGATGAGGAAAGGTCGGGGAGGAATGTGGCGCTGGCTGGGCCGCGGCCGCCATGGCGCCGGCGAGCGCCGGACGATAAGCTTCGCGCCCTCGTGCCTCCGCCAGCCCTCGGACGGGACCGTCCCGCCCTCGCCGTCGTCGCGGCCTTGGTTTCTCTCAAGGCGGTGGTGCACCTCGTGCTCGTGCGGCGGTACGGCTATCACGGTGACGAGCTGTACTTCATCGAGTGCGGCCGCCGCCTCGCCCTGGGCTACGTCGATCATCCACCGCTGATCCCCTGGATGGCGAGGCTTGCCGACGAGCTGGGAGGTGGCCTCCTCGCCCTTCGCCTGCCGGCGATCGCGATGGGCTGCGGCACGCTGGTGCTGGCCGCGCTCCTGGTCCGCGACTGGGGAGGTGGCCGCGCGGCGCAGGCCCTCGCGCTGCTCTGCCTGCTGGTCGCGCCGGCGCACCTCCGGCTGGGAGCGATGCTGAACATCCCCGTCGTCGAGGTCTTCCTCTGCACGGCGGTGGCCTACCTGGTTTCGCGGGCGCTCGCACGCGGCGAGCGCTGGAGCTGGGTGCTCGCCGGTGGCGCCCTGGGGCTCGCGATGCTCGCCAAGCACAGCTCCGCGCTCTGGGGAGTAGCGCTTGCCCTCGGGATCCTCTCGAGCCCCGGCCGGAGGGCTCTCACGACCCGCTGGCCTTGGATCGGGGCGGCCGTCGCCTTCCTCGTCGCGTTGCCGAATCTGCTGTGGCAGTTCGACAACCACTTCATCAGCCTCGAGTTCATGCGCGCCCTGCGGCACGACGTGCTTGCCGAACAGGGGCGGGGCCTCTTCGTCGCCGGTCAGCTCCTCTACTTTCATCCCCTGGCCGTGCCGGTCTGGGTCGCCGGGCTGCTTTCCGGCCTCACCGGCTCCGGCAAGGCGGCGCGCCCCTTCGCGGTGCTCTTCCTGGCGCTGTTCACCTTCTTCCTCGTCGCGGGGGGAAAGCCCTATTACCTGGCGAGCGCGTACCCACCCGTCATCGCGGCCGGAGCCGTCGCGCTCGAGCGGATTCTCGCCAACCGCCCGCAGATGCGGCGAACGCTCATCGGCTCGCTCGCGGCGACCGGGCTGGCGCTCGCCGTCCTGACGCTGCCCGCACTACCCATCCACACCGTCGACCGGGCGATCGGTGCGGTCCTCGGTTGGGTGGTGCCGCCGATCGCGCTTACGCACGACATGCACGGCATGCTCGGGTGGGAGGCGCACACGGCCACCGTCGACCGTGTCTACGGGTCGCTCCCGGCCGACGAGCGCCGCCGAGCGAGCGTGCTGACCGGCTCGTACTCCCAGGCCGCCGCGCTCAACGTCCTGCGACCGGACCCCGTACCGCGCGCCGTGAGCGGCCACCTGACCTACTACCTCTGGGGCCCGGACGACGATCGAGGCGAGGTGCTGATCGCCTACGGGCTGCCGCGCGAGCTCCTGGAGCGCCACTACCGCGCGTGCTCGGAGAGCGGGCGCATCGACGCCCCGCTCGCTCGCCCGCAGGACACCGACCTTCCGGTCTACGTCTGTCGCGGGCCCCTGCGAACCATGGCCGAGCTCTGGCCCGATCTCCGCCGGATCGGTCACTCGCCCCCGACCTCGGGCCCGGCCCCGGCCGGGCGCCCCGGTGTGGTCGACGAGACTGCCTTCCGCCGCCTGATGGAGACGCTGGCCGCGGGCTGGACCGAGGGCGATTCCAGGAAGGCTGCCGACTGCTTCACCGAGGACGCGGTCTACGTCGAGCCGCCGGACAAGCAGGTCTACCGCGGCCGCCAGGAGCTCTACGAGTTCTTCGGCGGCGGCGCGGGCCGCAACGAGCCCATGCGCATGACCTGGCACCACCTGGTGTTCGACGAGCAGAGCCAGATCGGTGCCGGCGAGTTCACCTTCGAGTACGGCGGTGCCGTGCACGGGATGGTGATCGTGCGGCTGCGCGACGGGAGGATCGCCAACTGGCGCGAGTACTGGTACGAGTCTCCGCTCGCGTGGGAGGAGTTCACCCGGCAGAACCCGTTCTAGGCCGGCGCCGAGCCCCCTTCGCCCATCGCCTCGCGCAGCCAGGCCCTGGCCTTGATCCAGTCGCGCTCCACGGTGCGCGTGGAGACTCCCAGCGCCGTCGCGGTCTCCTCCTCGCTGTAGCCGGCGAAGTAGCGGCAGTCGACGACCTGCGCCAGGCGAGGCTCGACGGCGGCCAGCCGCTCGAGTGCCTGCTCCAGGGCGAGCAAGTGCTCTACCTCGGCGGCCACCGCGACCTCGCGGCCGTCCAGCGTCGCCGGCCGTTCGCCGCCGCCCCGCTTCTCGCGCGCCCGGCCGCGGGCGTAGTCGATCAGCACCTGCCGCATGGCCCGCGCCGAGACCGCGAGAAAGTGGCCGTGGTCCTGCCAGTCGGCCCGCGTGTGGTCGACCAGCTTCAAGTAGGCCTCGTGCACCAGGCCGGTGGTGGCGAGGGTGTCGCCCGGCTTCAGCCGGCCGAGCTGCCGGTGAGCCAGGCGCTTGAGGTCGGGGTAGACGAGGCGGACGAGCTTCGGGAAGGCCTCCGGGTCCCCGCGGCGGTGGGCGAGCAGCAGCTCGTGGACCTCGGTCGCGGCCATAGTCGGGCCCGGCATTCTGGCACGGCCCCTACCGGGCTCGTGCTCTCGCCGCCGCGGCCGCCTCGCCGCGCAGCCGTAGGCATCCGTCGAGATAACGGCGGGCCTCCGCGGCACGGGGATCGTCGGCGCCGAAGGTCGCCTCGAGGGAGGCCAGAGCGGCGCGCAGCAGCCCTTCTGCCGCAGCGAGGTCGCGGCGCTGGGCGAGGAGCGTCCGCGCCAGGCCAAGACGGGCCGAGGCCGTGAAGTTGTGGCCCGGCGGCAGCCTGCTTTCCAGCACCGCGAGGGCTTGCCGGAAGCGAGCTTCGGCCGCGGCGGCGCGGCCCTGGTCGAGCTCGACCCGCGCCAGGCCGGCGAGGGCCCTGCCGAAGTGGGGATGCTCTGCGCCGACCAGTTTCTCCAGCATGGCGACGCACTGCCGGTAGAGGGGCTCGGCCCCTTCCAGGTCTCCTTGCCCGTGCAGCAGGGCCGCGAGGTCGTAGGTGGTCTTCGCCAGCTCGTGGTGCTCCGCGCCGTACGCCAGGTTCTGGATGCGCAGCACTTCGCGGTAGAGCGCCGCGGCCTCCCCGTGGCCTCCCCTCCGGCTCACCGTGGTCGCCAGGTTGCGCAGGTTGAGCGCCAGCTCCGGATGGTCGTCGCCCAGGCGCTGCCGCCAGACGGCCAGGGCTTCCCGAAACAGCGGCTCGGCCGCCGCGTGGTCGCCTTGAGTCGCGAGCACTGTCGCCACGTTCGCCATCGACGCCGGCAGGCTCGGGTAGCCGTCCCCCGGCAGCGTGCGCGAGATGGCGAGCGCTTCGCGATAGAGGGCCTCGGCCGCCGCGAGGTCGCCGCTCGCGAAGCGCGCCGTCGCGATCTGATTGATGCTCTCGACCACCGCCGGATGCCGCTCTCCCAGCAGGCGGCGTCGCATGGCCAGCGACTCGCGAAACAGCGGCTCGGCTTCCGCCTGGTTTCCCTGCTCCTTGAGTGCCAGACCCAGGCGCTGGAGCGTGGTGGCGATCTCCTCGTGCTCCCCGCCATAGAGGCGGCGCTCGATGTCCAGGCTTTCGCGCGCCAGCGCGGCGGCTTCGCGGTACGCCCCCTGGCTGATCCTCACCCCCGCCAGGTCGGAGAGCGCGCGGCCGAGCTCGCGCGGGTCGTCGCCCTCGCCCTGCCGCTGGAAGGCGACCGCGCCGGCGAGCTGCGCCCCTGCCGGCTCGTAGAGGCCGAGGCTGGAGTAGACCCGCCCCAGCACTGCCTGCAGCCTGGCCTTGAGCGCGGGCTGCTCGGCGAGCTCAGTCTCCAGGCGTTGGGCCCCCCTGTCGAGCAGCTCGCGAGCGGTGACGGCGTCGCCCTGCGGCCGATGGGGGCTCGCAAGATCGAAGAGCTCGACCAGGTAGCGGGCGACCGCCTCGGCGTCTGCCGCCGCGCGGCGGGCTCGGACCGCTTGCCAGGCCGTGGCCGCGATCCCGGCCACGATCGAGGCCGCGATCAGGCCGACGGCGGCGGCGCCGAAGCGATGCCGGCGCAGAAACTTGGCGGCGCGATAGCGCAGGGTGGAGCGCCGGGCGAGGACCGGGCGGCCGCCCGCATGGCGGGCGAGGTCGGCCAGCAGGTGCCCGACCGACGGGTAGCGCTGCGCAGGCTCCTTGGCGAGCGCTCGCAGCACGATGGCGTCGAGGTCGCCCGCCAGGCGTTTGCGCAGCGCCTCCGGCGTGGTCCCTCGCGCCGCCGCGACTTCCGCAGGCGCCGGTTCGCCGGGCGAGCCTTCCTCCGGCGCTGCGCCGCGCGACGGCTCGCGCAGCGCCTCGCTCGGCGCCTTGGGCTCGACGTCGCAGATCACCCGCTCGAGCTCGGCCGGCCGCTGCGGCGCCGGCAGGGGGCGGCGGCCGGCCGCGAGCTCGTAGAGCAGCAGGCCGAGCTGGTATACGTCGGTGGCGGTGGTGACCGGCTCGCCGCGGACTTGCTCCGGGCTGGCGTACTCCGGGGTGAGCACCCGGAGCGAGGCCCGGGTGAGCGCCTCCCCGCCGCCGGCGATCTCGTCGTCGAGCGGCCTGGCGATCCCGAAATCGAGCAGCTTGACTTCGCCTGCGTCGCTCACCAGCACGTTCGAGGGCTTGAGGTCGCGGTGCACCACCAGGCCGCGGTGCGCCGCCTCGACCGCCTGGGCGACGAGCGAGAAGAGCCGCAGCCGCTGGTCGACCGTGAGCCGGCGCGCGTTGCAGTGCTGGTCGATCGGCAGTCCCTCGACGTACTCCATGGCGAAGAAGGGGCGGCCGTCCGAGGTCACCCCGGCGTCGAGCAGGCGGGCGATCGCGGGATGGGAGAGCGAGGCGAGGATGCGGCGCTCCTGCTCGAAGCGCCGCACGAGCTCGGCGGGGGCCCCACCGCTCTGCACGAGCTTCAGCGCCACGCGCTGCTCGAAGAGCCCGTCCGCGCGCTCGGCGAGATAGACCACCGCCATGCCGCCGCGTCCGATCTCGCGGACCACGCGATAGGCGCCGACGCTGGCTCCAGGTGCGAGACCTTCGACCTGCTCGAGCCTTTCCGCAAGCTCCTCCCACAACGGGCCACGGAGTGCGCCGCCGGTGGCGAGCGGAAGGTGGGTGGGCAGCCAGCCGGGTTCCGGCGTCATGCGTAGGGGTCGGTCTCGAGTCGGGCGAAGGCGGATGTCGGGTTCGAGGTGCGTTCGTCGTAAAGCATAGTCGAGGACGAATTCGATGGGCCGAACAGCGGACGTGTGGCGTGCCTGCCTCGCGGGCAGCATCCTGGCGCTGGCCCTGGCGACCGGCCCCGCCACTGCCGGGTTCGGCGAGATCGGTCCGAACGACTTCCGGGTGAGCTACGGGGACCCGGAGATCGACGATCGAGACCCGGCCGTGGCCTACAGCCCAGCGCACGACGTCTATCTGGTGGTCTGGCAGGACAACTCGGCCGCCGACTCCGAGGGCCGGATCGTGGCCCGCCTGCTTTCTGGAGCCTCGGGCCAGCCGATTGGCGGGGTGATCGCGCCGCTGCCTCCGCAGCCGTGCTCGGCCGGGTTCTGCACGAGCGATCCCGCGGTTGCTTATTCGGTCACCGCGGATCGGTTCGTGGTCGTCGCCTCGCTCGACGCGGTCTTGCCGGGCCAGGTGGCGAACGAGTTCGAGATTTTCGCTCTCGACGTCGATCCAGCGACCGGCGCGAGCTCCTGGAACTTAGCCTTGAGCAGCGCTGGTGGGCTCGGCAATTCGACCTACAGCGCCTTCAGCCCCGACGTCGAGTGCAGCAGCGTCACCGACGAGTGCCTGGTGGTGTGGTTCGGCGACGACAACGTCGACGGGCTCGCCAACGACGAGTACGAGATCTTCGGCCAGCGCTTCGACGCCGCGACCGGCGGTGCGGTGGGGGCCGACGACTTCCGGTTGAGCGACGCCGGTGGAACGGGCACCACCCTCCACGTCGCCTCTTTCCCCGCGGTCGCCTACAGCAGCGGCGAAGACGAGTACCTGGTGGTCTGGCAGGGCAGCGACGACGTGGGCGGGCTGATTCCCGGCGAGCTCGAGATCTTCGGCCAGCGGCTCAACGCCGCCACCGGCACCGCCCAGGGCGCCAACGACTTCCGCATCAGCGACCTCGGCGGCACCGGCACCGGCGCGTACGATGCCCTCGCGCCCTCCGTAGCCTATGCCGCCAGCATCGGCCAGTACTTGGTCGTCTGGTCCGGTGACGACGATACCGGCGGCCTCGTGGACAACGAGAGTGAGATCTTTGGCCAGCGGCTCGTCGCCTCGACCGGCGCCGAGACGGGAGCGAACGACTTCCGCATCAGCGACATGGGCGGCACCGGCAACGCCGGGTTCAACGCGTGCGAGCCTGCCGTGGCCTTTGGTGCCGCTGTCGGTGAGTACCTGGTGACCTGGTACGGCGACGACGATGTCGGCACCCTCCAGGACAACGAGCTCGAAATCTTCGGCCAGCGCCTCGGCGCCTTGACCGGAGCCGAAGTCGGCGTCAACGACTTCCGGGTGAGCGACATGGGCGGCACCGGGGACAATCCCTTCGCCGGCTACTTTCCCGAGGTCGCCTACAACTCGGACCGCGCCGAGTATCTGGTGGCCTGGTTTGGCGACGACGACGCGGATGGCCTCGCGGACGAAGAGCTCGAGGTCTTCGCCCAGCGCCTGGGCGAGCAGGTGGTGTTCGCCGACGGTTTCGAGTCCGGCGACACCGCGGCCTGGTCACTGACCGTGCCATGAGCCCCACACCATGAATCGAAGAGCGCGAGATCGGCGGGCGTGGATCGCCCTCACTGTCCTGGAGATGGCCCTGGCGACCGGCCTGACCCTCCCGGCCGCGGCCGGGTTCGGCGAGATCGGGTGGAACGACTTCCGGGTGAGCTACGGGGACCCGGAGAGCGACGACCAGGCCGTGGCCGTGGCCTACAGCCCGGAGCACGACGTTTACCTCGTCGTCTGGCGGGAACAGCTCTCGCACCCGAACGACCCCAACCCGCGCCGAATCGTGGCCCGCCGGCTCGAGGGCTCGACGGGCCGGCCCCTGGGCGACGAGATCGAGGTCCTGGAGCTCCCGGACTGCACAGGTCCGTTCTGCCCCAGCAACCCGGCCGTCGCGTACTCTCCCACCGCGGAGCGGTTCATCGTTGCCGTGGCCCTGGATGCCATCACCATCGGCCAGGTGCAGGACGAGTTCGAGATCTTCGCCTGGGACGTGGACCCGGAGACCGGTGCGGCCTCCTGGTTCCAGATCCTGAGCGGGGTGGGCGGGCTCGGCGACCCGGACTTCGACGCCTTCGACCCCGCGCTCGCCTGCAGCACGGACACCACCGAGTGCCTGGTGGCCTGGTGGGGCGACGACAACGTCGGTGGGCTGGTGCAAGACGAGACGGAGATCTTCGGCCAGCGGTTCGATGCCGCCACCGGGGACCCGGTGGGCAGCGACGACTTCCGCATCAGCGACACGGGGCCGGCGCTGTCCACCGCCTACGGGGCGCTGTTCCCGGCGGTGGCCTACAACAGCGACGGCGACGAGTACCTGGTGGTCTGGTCGGGCGACGACAACGTGGGCGGGCTGGTCGATGGCGAATCCGAGATCTTCGGCCAGCGTTTGAACGCCGCCACGGGCACCGCCCTTGGAGCCAACGATTTCCGCATCAGCGACATGGGCGGGACGGGCAACCCCGCCTTCGACGCCTCGCAGGCCGCCGTGGCCTACAGCGCCCTCCACGACGAGTACCTGGTGGTGTGGGCGGGCGACGACGACACCGGCGGGCTGGTGGACGAGGAGGGGGAGATCTTCGTCCAGCGGCTCGACGCGGCGACCGGGGTCGAGGAGGGCACCAACGACCTGCGGGTCAGCGACCTGGGAGGGACCGGCAATGCAAGCTTCAGCGCCGGGTTCCCAGCCGTGGCCTACGACGCCGCCCTGCAGCAGTATTTCGTGGTCTGGCACGGCGACGACGACGCGGGCGGAATGCAAGACGGCGAGTCCGAGATCTTCGGCCAGCGGCTCGCCGCCGCCACCGCGGCCGAGGTCGGCGCCAACGATCTGCGGCTCTCCGACCTGGGAGGCACCGGGTCGAACCCCTACGACGCGCTGTTCCCCGCCGTGGCCTACGGCTCGGCCGGCGCCCAGGTCCTGGTCCTGTGGGACGGCACTGACGACGTCGGCGGCCTCGCCGAGGGCGAGCGCGAGATCCTCGCCCAGCGCCTCGGCGAGCAGGTGGTGTTCGCCGACGGTTTCGAGTCCGGCGACACCGCGGCCTGGTCACTGACCTTACCGTAGGGATAACCACCCCCGAGAGCTGCGCCGCAGTCTCCGCGGCCCCTGGCCCGCGACGGCGGTAGCATGCGCCGCGGGCGAGAGCAATCCGCGATCGGAGGCGAGCGATGGGCAGTGTGCGAGTCGGCGAGGTGGCGTGGTACGTCACCGGGCGGTTCTACGTGGCCGAGGAGCAGCGGAAACCAGGCGTCTCCACGGTCCAAGACGTGGGTTACTTCCTCCACCTCCAGGGCGTGGAAGGGAAGCTGTTCACGGGCGCCCCAAGCGAGGGCACGGCGCGGATCACGTTCGCCTCGGAGCCTTTCGCGGCGCGCAGCATCTCGAACGGCGGCCTCGCCATCGCGCTCGACGAACGGGGTGAGTTCAGCCTCTACTTCCAGCGCGATCCCGCGGCCACCTTCGACGATCCAGCTTCGTTCGCGGCCGGCGAGAAGATCGCCACCTTCCGCCGGGTGAGCGTGGTGGTCGGCACCTCGGTCGCCACCACGGCCCCGAACCTGATCGCCATGAACGTGTTCACGGCCCGGCTGGTGTCGAGCCGCCCCTTCGAGCTCGACGGCCGGCGCTACGACCTCGGGGAGCTGCTGCCGCACGGCATCACGCAGTGGGGGACGGCGGCCACCGAGCCGGTGCTCGCGCCGCTCGGCTACGCCAGCATCGTCCCGTTCGTGGGCTCGGGCGTAGCCACCGCCGGGCAGGAGACCGGGGCCCCGGCTTGAGAGTCCTCCTCACCAACCACACTCTCGCCCATCGGGCGGGGACCGAGCTCTACGTTCGCGACCTGGCGCTGGCGCTCCTGGCGCGAGGTCACCAGCCGATCGCCTACAGCCGCCACCAGGGTGAGGTCGGCGAGGAGCTGCGGCGCGCCACCGTGCCGGTGCTCGACGACCTCGACAAGACGCTCGCCGCGCCCGACCTCATCCACGGCCAGCACCACCTGGAGACGATGACCGCGTTGGCGCGTTTCCCCGGCGTGCCGGCGATCCACGTCTGCCACGGCTGGCTGCCGCCCGAGGAGGCGCCGCCGCGCCATCCGCGCGTCCTGCGCCACGTGGCGGTGAACGACTTGGTGAAGCTGCGCCTGACCGAGGAGTGCGGTATCCCGAGCGAGAGCGTGGTGACGATCCGCAACTGGGTGGACACCGAGCGCTTCCGGCCACGTGCTCCGCTGCCGCCTGCCCCGCGCCGGGCCCTGGTGTTCAGCAACCACCTGGACGAGACCCACGGCCTCGGCGCCCTCCGCGAGGCCTGTGCCGCGGCGGGGATCGCGCTCGACGTCGCGGGCCTCGCGGCGGGCCGGCCCGTCGCCCGGCCGGAGGAGGTGCTCGGCGGCTACGACCTGGTGTTCGCCAAGGGTCGCTCGACGCTCGAGGCCGCGGCCGTGGGCGCCGCCGTGATCGTCTGCGACGTGGAGGGGCTGGGCCCGATGGTATCGAGCGGCGAGCTGGCGCGGCTCGAGTCCCTCAACTTCGGCGTGCGGCTGATGCGCGAGCCGATCACCGCGACCGGCGTCGCCCGCGAGCTCGCGCGCTACGACCCGGCCGACGCCGCGGAGGTCTCGCGCCGGGTGCGCAGCGACTGCGGCATGGCCGCCGCGGTCGACGTCTACCTGGCGCTCTACGAGGAGGTGCTGGCCGAGCACCGCGCGCGGCCACTCCCCGGGGCGGAGGAGGAGGGCAGAGCGATGGCGGCCTACCTGCGCCGCGGGCCGCTCGCGGGAGCGGAGGTCTCGCTCGCCGAGCGCGAGCGCCTGCGCGCCGAGGCCGCGAGCCTGCGCGGCGAGCTCTCCTGGATGCGCGCCACCGCCACCTGGCGCTGGCGCGAGCGACTGACCGGGCGTCGCTGGCTCGTCCGCTTCTACCGTGTCCTCTTCCGCCGCCGGTCGCCATGCTAGTCTCGCCGCGATGCGCCGCCTGACCGGGCTTCTGCTGCTGTCGCTGATCGCCGCCTTCCTGGTCCTCGCGGCCTGGGAGGACTGCGAGGCCGACGAGGGCGGCTGCCCACCCGGCTGCCACTTCTCCTGCGCCGACGGTTGCGGTGCGGCGCCTTCGTTCGAGGTGCCGGCGCCGCGGGTGACGCTAGTGGCGCTCGAGGCCGTGAGCCCCGCGACCCACTCCCTCCCCGCATCCCTTTCGCGCCCTCCCGAGCTCGGGCCCCCTCGGTACTGAGAGCCGCTTCGGGCCGCCGGCAGACGCCGGCCGGCCGTGCTCTCTGCTCGAGGAGGATCCATGCACACGCTCTTGCTGCTGGCGCTCGCGGCGCCCCTCGCGGCGGGCTTCTCGCCGCTTGAGACGAACAGAGCGGCGACCTCGCCGCCGCTGACTCTCTCTGACGTTCTCTCCCGGGCTCGGCCTTCGCCGGAGGCTCTGGCGGCCGAAGCGCGCATCGCCGAGCTGGAGCGCGCCCTCGCCGAGACCGGCTCCCGGTTGCGCGAGGGGCCGACGACTGCCTTCTCCGCCGGCCCGCGGCGCGCCGCGGGCTCGACCGAGGCCGATCTGGCCTGGGACCTCGAGCTGCCGCTGCTCTCGGGCAGGGAGGCGCGCGAACAGCTCTCTGCGCTCCTCGCCGCGGCGGCGACCGCCTGGCGGGCCGAGGCCCGTGCCCTGGCGGAGGCCCGGCTGCGATCGGCCTACCTCGCCGCGTGGGCGGCCGAGCGGCGGCTGGCGCTGCGGCGCGACGAGCTGGCCACGGTCGAGCGCCTGCGCAGCGTGGCGCGGCGCAGGGTGGAAGCGGGCGCGGAGCCGCCCTACGAGTCCACGCTCGCCGAGGCCGAGCAGGGCGCGGCGGTGGTGGCCCTGGCCGAAGCCGAGGCCGGGCGCGCCCGCGCCTGGGCCGAGCTGGCGGCGCTGGCCGAGGTGCCCGGCGAAGCGCCGCAGTCCTCGTCGGGGCTCGCCGATCTCGCGCTAGGCAACGAGCCCTCTCGCGTCTCTCCCCTCGATCCGCAGGCGCAGAGGCAGCGGTTCGCGGCCGGCGCTCTGGCGGCCGGCGCCGGCGCGCGAGCGGCGGCGAGCGAGGCCCTCGCCCGCCTGTCCGCGACGCGGGACGACTCGCGCTGGAGCCTCGCCTCCGGCCTGGCGCGCGAGGCCGACGAGCGCGTGGCGCGCCTGGGCGTGGCCTACCGCTTCGCCCGCTCCGGCGAGCGGAAGGCCATCGTTCGCACCACCGAGAGCGCTGTTGCCGCGGCTCGCCGCGAGTCCGAGATCGAGGTCGCCGGCCTAGCCGCGCGGCTGGACGCAGCGCTCGTCCTCGACCGCGCCCTGGCCGCCGCACCTGCGCCGGCGCCCGTCGAGCCGGCGCTCGCCGCGCTCGAGCTGCGGCTCACGGCAGGGAAGTCGTCGCCCTCCGAGGTGCTGCTGCTGCTGCGCCAGTTCCTCGCGGCACGGGAGGCGGCGCTCGACCGCGAGCTCGCCGTGATCCGCGCCGCGATCGAGATCCGTCTGCTGACCACGGAGGTGACGCCATGAACGCGAGCCGCAAGCTGGTCTTTTTCGCCCTCGCCTGTGTGTTTGCCTTCGGTTGTCGCCCAAAGGCCGGGCACGAGCACGGCGACGAGCACGCCCACTCGGAAGATGAGCACAGTGGGAGCGCCGCGGCCACCGACGCCCACGGGCACGGAGAGGGCGAGGACGCCCACGGGCACGAGGAAGGGGGCGACTCCGGCCACCTGCCGCTGGCCGGCGTGCGCGGGGTTTCGTTCGAAACCGTGGGCGAGCCGCAACAGGAGTGGGTGTGGTACGCGGCCGAGGCGATCGCCGAAGAAGGGGCTGTCGCCGTGCTCACGGCCCCGGTGTCCGGGGTGATCGTGGCTCTGCGCGCGGCCCCCGGCGAGCAGGTGCGAGCGGGCGCGCCGATCGTCGCCTTGCGCAGCCCGGAGCTCGCCGACCTCAAGGCCGCCTGGCTCTCGGCGCGGGCGCGGCGCGTTCGTGCCGAGTTGGAAGCCGAGCGGGAGCGGCGCCTGTACGCGGGGCAGGCCACCTCCCAGCGCGACCTGGAGGCTGCCGAGGCGGAGGCCGCGGTGGCGGCAGCCGACGAGGAGGCGGCGCGCCTGGCGCTCTCGGCACGCGGGCTGCCGGCCGAGGAGGCTGGAGCGAGCGTCACCGTGCGCGCGCCCCGCGCCGGCACCGTCGCTGCTCTGCCGGTGCACCTGGGCCAGAGCGTGGCGGCCGGCGAGACCCTCGGAGAGCTCCTCACCGGGGCGGCCAGCCTGGCGCGGGTAGAGCTTCCGCTCCCGGCCCCCGAGGCGTGGGCGGCGGGAGCGGCCAGCGAGGTGCGGCGCTCCGACGGGCGCCGCTGGCCGGCCCGTGTCGAAGGTGTGCCGGCCGCGCTGACCAGCGACACCCGGCGCCTGGCCTACCGCCTGCGGCTCACGGGTGGCGACCTCCCGGTGCCCGGCACGCCGCTCGAGGCGCGCGTGCCGCTGGCGCGCGGGCTGGTGCTGCCGCAAACCGCGTTGCAGCAGATCGAGGGTGCCTGGGGCGTGTTCGTACGCGAGGGCGAGGAGGCCTCCTTCCGCCCGGTGCAGAAGGGAGCGGAGCTGGGCGGCGACGTGCTGGTGCTCGCCGGCCTCGCGCCCGGGGAGACGGTGGCGACGGACGGCGCCTATCTGCTCAAGGCCCTCCATTTGAAGCTCGCGGGTGGAGGGGGCGGCCATGACCACTGAGACCCATCGTGGCCTGCGGCGGTGGTTCGCGGGCGTGTTGCGCTACCCGGGTTGGAGCCTGGCCCTCTCCCTGCTGCTGGGGATCGCGGGATGGCTCACCTTCTCGAGCCTGCGCCGGGACCTGTTCCCGGATCTGGCCCTGCCCACGATCCAACTGCTGATGCAGAGCCCCGGCCGCGCGCCCTCGGAGCTGGAGCTCGCCGTGGCCCAGCCCGTCGAGCAGGGCCTCACCGGCCTGCCGGGCGTGCGCCGGGTCACCAGCACCACGCAGGCCGGGGTGGTGCAGGTGATCGTGGCTTTCGAGAGCGGGATCGATCCCTGGCGCTCGCGCCAGCTCGTGGCCGAGAAGCTGGCCGGCGTCGTGGGTGGCTTCCCCGAGGGCACCACCGCGCCCCTGATGACCTCGGCCGCGGGCCGCTTGCAGGAGATCCAGGAGCTGGTGCTGCAGGGGCCGGTGGTGGACCCGATGAAGCTGCGCGACCACGCGGTCAAGGTGATCGTGCCGCGGCTGCAGTCGGTGCCCGGGGTGGCGCGCATCGAGCTCCTGGGCGGCGAAGGGCGCCAGCTCCAGGTCTCGATCTCGCCGGAGCGCATGCGCCTCGCCGGGGTCTCTCTCGAGCAGATCATCGAAGCCCTCGAGGGCAGCGAGAAGGACGCCTCGGCCGGTCTGCTCGAGATCCGGGACAAGCAGTGGTACGTCACCGTCGGCACCCTGGCCGCGACCCCCGGAGAGGCGCGGCGGCTGCCAGTCCATACGGCGCGCGGCCTGGTGGCGCTGGGGGACCTTGCCGAGGTGCGGGAGGCCCCCGAGTTCCGGCAAGGGCTCGCCCGCTTCCAGGGCTTCGAGGCGGTGTCGATGCGGGTCATCAAGCAGCCCACGGCGGAGACGCTGGCGACCGCGGAGCGGGTGCGCCTGGCGTTGCCCGAGCTGCGCCGGACGCTGCCGGAGGGCATGTCGCTCGACCTCTTCTACGACCAGGGGCGCCTGGTCCAGCACGCCCTGGGCGGCGTGACGCAGGCGCTGCTGGTGGGCGCCATCTTCGTCGCGCTGGTGCTGGTGGTGCTGCTCGGCAACCTGCGGGGCGCGCTGATCGTGCTCGTGGTGCTGCCCCTTGCCACGCTCGGCGCGGCCCTGCCGCTCAAGGCGCTCGGCCTGGGGCTCAATGCGATGACCTTGGGAGGGCTCGCCATCGCCGTCGGCCTGCTGGTGGATGCCGGCGTGATCATGGTGGAGAACCTCATGCACCGGCTGCACGAACTCGGGCCGGGAGCGGACCGGCGCGGCGCCCTGTCGCGCGCGGCGGCGGAGGTGGCGGTGCCGATCGCCACCGCCGTGCTGGTGATCCTGGTGGTCTTTATCCCTCTGTTGGCCCTCGGCGGCGTGGCCGGGCGGCTCTACGCACCCCTGTCGGTCTCCGTGGCGTCGGCGATGGCGATCTCTCTCGTCTTGTCGTTCACGCTGGTGCCGGTGCTGGTGGATCGGTTTCTTCCGCCGGGCACGCGGCTCGACGAGCCGCGCCTGGTGCGGGGGATCAAGCGGCTCTATCGGCCGGTGCTCGATCTGGTGCTACGCCACGGAGTGGCGGCGCAGATGGTCGCCTTGGCGGTGGCGCTCCCGGCCCTCCTCGTGGCCGCTCGCCTGGGCTCGAACTTCCTCCCGGCCCTGGACGAGGGGGCACTCATGGCCCAGACGCTGCTCACCTCGGATGCCAGCCTGCCGGCGATCGATGCGGCGAACGGACAGTTCGAGGAAGCGATCGCCAAGGTCCCTGGCGTCCGTGCCTCCTATCGCCGCACCGGCCGCGGCGAGGTGACAGAAGACCCGATGCCCACCTACTTGTCGGACATCCTCATCGTCCTCGAAGAGGGCGCAGTGCCGGGTGTAGTGGAGCGAGAGCTGGTCGAGATCGGCGAGCGCATGCCGTTCGCCGTCGAGCTGACGACGCCGATGAACATGCGCATCTCCGAGGGCATCGGCGGCACGCCCGCGGACATCCAGGTCGAGCTGTTCAACCCGGACCTCGAGGCGATCGCGCCGCGGATGCCCGCCATCCAACAGCGGATCTCGGAGGTCCCCGGCGTGGTGAGCGCCACACCGGACACCGGCGCGCCGCTGCCCCGCTGGCGGCTGATCCCCGATGACGACGCCCTGCGCCTGCTCGACGTGCCGCGCCTGGCGCTCTTGCGCACGGTGCAGGCGGCTTTGCAGGGCATCCCCTTGGAGCCGCGCTTCGACGGGCCGCAGCGCATCGAGCGGGCCGTACGGTTCCCGAACGACGGCCGGCTCACGGCCGAGTCCATCAAGCGGCTGCCGATCGTGGTCGAGGAGGGGCGCATCATCGAGGTCGGCCAGGTGTCGCGGCTGGTGGAGGAGACGATGCCATCGATGATCCGCCGCAAGAACGGCCAGCGCCGGCTGGGTTTCAACGTGCGGACGGCGGGCGATCTGGGAGGAACGGCGCGCCGGCTGGAAGGGGCGCTCGCCGGGATCGAGCTGCCGCCCGGGACCTCGGTGGCGCTGGCCGGCAAGATCGAGGAAGCCCGCGAAACCCAGCGCCGGCTGCTGGTCGCCAGCGGCGTGGCTCTGGCGCTCGTCGTCTTCCTCCTTTTCCTGGCGCTTGGCCGCCTGCGGGAGGTCCTGGTGGTGGTCGGAACGCTGCCGCTCGCCTTCGCGGGCGGCCTCTATGCTCTGTGGTTGGCGGGGGAGACCTGGAATGCCAGCTCCATCGTCGGCATCATCGGCCTCTTCGGCGTGGCCGTGCAGAACAGCCTGGTGCTGATCTCCCAGACCCAGTCGCTCCTGGCGCAGGGCATGCCTTTCCGCGAGGCGCTGCGGGAAGCCTCGCTCGGCCGCGTGCGGCCCAAGCTGATGACGGCCGGCGCGGCGATCCTCGGCCTGGCGCCCATGCTGCTCGGCTTCGGCGGCTCCGAGCTCGAACGGCCGCTCGCGGTGGTGATGATCGGGGGCCTCGTCACCTCGACGTTCTTCACCTTGCTGGTGCTGCCGAGCGTCTACGCGAAGTTCGGCCGGGGGCGCGAGGCGCAGGGAGCCCGGCAGGCCCGTTGGCTCGCTGGTTGACATTTTGACCAGTCTTACTTATGATTTTTGTCGACTCAAAACCGAGCTTACAGCCATGAAAGCCCCCCTCTCCCGCCGTTCGCTTCTCCAGCTCGCCGGAGCCGGCACCGTGGGTGTTGGGGTGGCCGCCAGCTTCGCCGGCAGCAAGGTGCGCGGCGCACAGGGCGCCGAGACCTACGGGCATTCGGGCCACGGCCACGATCTGGGAGTGGTGGGCAGCTTCGCGAAAGAGGGCTTCGATCCCGGCCGCTACGTGCGCGCCTGGAACTTCTCGGACCAGCCGGAGGGGGAGCGCGTACGCTTCTATCGCGAGACCCCGCGCCCCGACGGCTCGCTGCTGCGCGAGTACGAGATCTTCGCCGTCGACCGCGAGATCGAGATCGCGCCAGGCGTCTACTTCCCGGCCTGGGCCTACAACGGCCAGGTGCCGGGGCCGACGCTGCGCGCCACCGAGGGGGACCGCCTCCGCATTCACTTCTTGAACCAGGGCTCGCACCCGCACACGCTGCACTTCCACGGCTGGCATCCGCCGGCGATGGACGGCTCGATGCCGGAGCACCAGGTCGAGCCGGGCAAGGACTTCGTCTACGAGTTCGACGCCGAGCCCTTCGGCCTCCACCTCTACCACTGCCACGCGATCCCACTCAAGCGCCACATCCACAAAGGGCTCTACGGCGCCTTCATCGTCGACCCGCGCGGCGGGCGGCCTCCGGCGGACGAGCTGGTGATGGTGATGAACGCCTTCGACACCAACTTCGACGGCGACAACGAGGTCTACGCGGTCAACACCGCGGCGCACTTCCACATGCTGGAGCCGATCCGCGTCGAGGTTGGCCGGCTGGTGCGCATCTACCTCGTGAACGTGACCGAGTTCGATCTCGTCAACAGCCTCCACCTGCACGGCATGTTCTTCACCGTGAATCGCACCGGCACGCGGCTCGAGCCCACCGAGGTCACCGACACGCTGATGCTGTGCCAGGGTGAGCGAGCCGTCCTCGAAACCACCTTCCGCTACCCCGGCACGTTCATGTTCCACGCCCACCAGAGCGAGTTCGCGGAGCTCGGCTGGATGGGCCTCTTCGAAGCCGTCTAGAGCGCGCGCCATGGCTCACGCAAGCAAGATCTGGCTCCTCGCGCTGCTCCCCCTGGTGCTGCTCGCGGGCCTCCTGGCCTGGATCGTCCGCTCCAACCCGGCGGCGATGCTGCGCGGCGAGACGCCGCCGGTCGAGATCCTCGCGTTCCAGCGCGTCGAGCTCGCGCCGGGAGAGATCACGGTCTCGGTGCTGAACGACGGCCCCGACCCGGTCACCATCGCGCAGGTGCAGGTGGACGACGCCTACTGGCGTTTCGAGCAGGAGCCCGCGGGGGCCCTCGCTCACCTCGGCCGGGCGCGCATCTCGATCCCCTATCCCTGGGTGCAGGCCGAGACGCACGTGGTCCGGCTGGTGACCTCGACCGGGCTCACTTTCGACCACGAGATCGCGGTCGCTCTACCCACGCCGCGGCCGGACGGGCGCTTCCTGTGGATCTTCACGCTCATCGGGCTCTACGTGGGCGTGATCCCGGTCGCGCTGGGCATCCTCTGGTACCCGGTGGTGGGCCGGCTCGGTGCCCGGGCGCTCGACTTCCTGCTCGCCCTGACCATCGGCTTGCTCGCCTTCCTGTTCGTCGATTCATTCCACGAAGGGATGGAGGCCGCCAAGGAGCTGCCGGGCTCGTTCCAGGGCATTGCTCTGCTTGCCCTGGGCATCGCCGCCGCCTGGCTGGGGATCGAGCTGATCGGTGGCTGGCTGGCGCGCCGGCAGAGCTCCGCCGGGCCCGGCTGGGTCACCGCGGTGCTGGTCGCCGTGGGCATCGGCCTCCACAACCTCGGCGAGGGCCTGGCGATCGGCGGAGCCCTGGCGCTCGGCGAGGTCGCCCTGGGCACGCTGCTCATCGTGGGATTCACGCTGCACAACACCACCGAGGGTCTGGCCATCGTCGCCCCCATCGCGAAGAGTCGGGTCGCGGTGAGCCGCCTGATCGTCCTCGGCCTCCTCGGAGGTCTGCCGACGATCGCCGGAGCGTGGCTTGGCGGTCTCGTCTACTCACCCCTGTGGGCGGTCTTGTTCCTCGCGCTCGGCGCCGGAGCGATCGCCCAGGTGATCGTCCAGATCACCCGGGGGGTCGCCGCCGAGCGGCCCCTGCCGCAGTTTCTGCGCGCCACGCCGGTCGTACTCGGGCTGTTGGTCGGCTTTACGGTGATGTACGCCACCGGCATGCTCGTCCAGTGAGGCTTAGGAAATGAGAATCGAGCAGAATCACCTCCCACGCTCCGCGAGCCGCCGGCGCCGAATGGCGCCCGCCCTCGCCGTCCTCGGCGTGCTGCTGGTGTCGAGCATCGGGCTCTCGTTCGCGGCCGCGGATCGCCCCGAACCGCGTACGGTCACGCTCGTGGCGCGCGACATGGCGTTCTATCTCGAGGGCGATCCGACCCCCAACCCGCGCCTGGTCTTCGGCCAGGGTGAGAGCTTGCGCATCACGCTGCGCAACGAGGACCGCGGCATGACTCACGACCTCGTGCTGGATGGGGCGGGGGTCGGCGGTGATCGGGCGACCGAAGCGCTGCGGGTCGGCGAGTCGGCCACGCTCGAGCTTCGCATGCCCGACCAAGCAGGCGAGCTCGCCTATCTCTGCAGCTTCCACCCGCAGATGATGCGCAGCGTGCTCGCGGTGCAGTGAGCTCAGGTCCCGGCCCCGCGAGGCGTCGAGAAACGCGGCTCGCGAGCCACTCCATGCGATAAGCTAGGCAAGCACAAACAGACTGCAGCTTGGCACCGAGGTGCTGCTGCCATGACCCTGCCGGAGGATCCAGGTCAGCGCCGGGGTCGCGGGGGCCAGCCGAGTGACCGCGAGCCGGCGTTTCTCGCCGACGTCGGCGGTGAGCTCCGCTCCCTGCTGAGGCGCGCCTTGGAGCTGCTGGAGGAGCTGCTCGCCGGTCGGCGTGCGCCGCTGCCGGAGGGGGTCGTCACCTCGCTGGCGGAGGTGGACCGGGACTGCCGCGAAGTCCAGCGGCTGGTCGACGCGCTGCTGGACTTCTGCCGCGTCGAAGCCGACCGCGAGCAGGCGCTGCGGGCGAGCGAGGCCGAGCTGCGCGCCACCTTCGAGCTCGGGGCCGGCGGGCAGGCGCAGGGAGACCCGGTGACGGGCGACCTGCTGCGGGTCAACCGCAGCCTGTGCCGGCTGGTCGGCTACTCCGAGGCGGAGCTGTTGGCAATGACGTTTCTCGACCTCACCCATCCCGACGACGTCGATCGCGACTTTGCTCTCTTCCAGCAGTTGGTGCGCGGCGAGGTCCCGGAGTACACGATCGAGAAGCGGCTGCTGCGCAAGGACGGTTCGCTGCTGTGGGCGCAAGTCACGGCGACGGTGATCCGCGACGCCGAAGGCCGGCCGCTGCGCTCGCTGGCGGTGGGCGTCGACGTTACCGAGCGCAAGCAGGCAGAGGAGGCGCTGACCCTGTTCCGGGCGCTCATCGACCGGGCGGGCGACGCGATCGAGGTCGTCGATCCCGAGACCGGCCGCTTCCTGGACGTGAACGAGAAAGCCTGCCTGGTCCACGGCTACACGCGCGAGGAGTACCTGTCGCTCACCGTCGCCGACGTCAACCCTGCCGGTTCCGCCCGGCCGTGGAGCGAGTTCGCCGAGGAGCTGCGGCAAGCCGGTTTCGTCAGCGTCGAGGGCCAGCACCGGCGCAAGGACGGCTCGCTGTTCCCGGTCGAGGTCCACGTCAACTACATCCGCCTGAGCCGCGACTACATCGTGGCGGTGGTGCGCGACATTAGCGACCGCCGCCGGCTGGAGGAGCAGCTCCGCCAGGCCCAGAAGATGGAAGCGGTGGGCAGGCTGGCGGGTGGCGTGGCCCACGACTTCAACAACCTGCTGACGGTGATCAACGGCTACAGCGAGCTGCTGTTCGACAGCCTCCCCCCGGGCGACCCAGGCCGGGCGCTGGTCGGCGAGATCCGCGGCTCCGGCCAGCGCGCCACCGACCTGACCCGCCAGTTGCTGGCCTTCAGTCGCCGGCAGGTGCTGCAACCGCAGGTGGTGAGCCTCCATGCCCGCCTCGCCGAGCTCAGCCGCCTGCTGCGGCGGCTGATCGGCGAAGACGTGGAGCTCGACGTGGTGTCGGACCCCGCGCTCGGCCTGGTGAAGATCGACCCCGGGCAGTTCGAGCAGGCGATCATCAACCTGGTAGTCAACGCCCGAGACGCCATGCCCCTGGGCGGGCGGCTGACCCTCGAAGCCCGCGACGTCGAGCTCGGCACGGACTACGCCGCCCAGCATCCCGAGGTCGGGCCAGGCCTCTACGTCCGGGTGGCGGTCAGCGATACCGGCGAGGGCATGGACGAGGCGACCAGGGCCCACATCTTCGAACCGTTCTTTACCACCAAGGAACCAGGCAAGGGAACGGGCCTCGGCCTCGCCATGGTCTACGGGTTCATCAAGCAATCGAACGGCCACGTGGAGGTGTACAGCGAGGCGGGCCACGGCACGACCTTCAAGATCTACCTGCCGCGCGCCGGGGAAACCACCCCGACGGCTCAGCCGACTCCGGACCTTCCCGCGGCCCCCGAGGGCACCGAGACCGTGCTGCTGGTCGAAGACGAGGAGGCGCTGCGGGCGCTGGCGAGGCGGGTGCTCCAGGCGGCCGGCTACCGGGTCCTGGAGGCCGGGAACGGCGAGGAAGCGGTGCGGGCGGCGCGGCAGCACCAGGGCCCCATCGACCTGCTGGTGACCGATCTGGTGATGCCCCGGATGGGCGGCCGGCAGCTTGCCGACGCCCTCGTCGAGGCCCGGCCGGCGCTGCACGTACTTTTTACCTCGGGCTACACCGGCGAGGCGATTCCCCGCAACGGAGAGCTGGGGCTCGGCTTGGCGTTCCTGCAGAAGCCCTTCACCCCGACCGGCCTGGCGCGGAAGGTGCGCGAGGTGCTGGACGGTCCAGCGCCACCCGCCGCAGGAACTCGATGAACACCGCCTGCATGTAGTCGGTGTTGGTCTTCTTGCGGAAGCCGTGGCCCTCGTCGGCGGCGACCACGTACCACACCGGCGTACCCTGGGACTCGAGCGCCGCCACGATCTGGTCGGACTCGGACTTGGGCACCCGCGGGTCGTTGGCGCCCTGCGCCACGAGCAACGGCTTGGTGAGGCGCGCCACCCGCGTCGCCGGCGAGATCTCGGTCAGGAAGCGCCGCATCTCCGGGTCGCGCTCGTCGCCGTACTCCACCCGCCGGAGGTCGCGCCGGTAGTCCTCGGTGTTGGTCAAGAAGGTCACGAAGTTGCTGATCCCCACCGAGTCGTAGCCGCCGGCCAGCCGCTCGCTGTAGAGGGTGAGCGCGGCGAGCGTCATGTAGCCACCGTAGGAGCCGCCGGTGACCACGATGCGCGAGGCGTCGAGGGCGGGCTGGGTAGCGATCCAGTCGAAGAGGGCGCCGAGATCGCGCACCGAGTCCTCGCGCCGGCGGCCGTCGTCGAGCGCCACGTAGCTGCGCCCGTAGCCGGTCGAGCCGCGCACGTTGGGGTAGACCACGGCGAGGCCCAGCTCGTTGATCAGAAAGTTCTGGCTGGAGAGGAAGCTGGGCCGCGCCTGGCCCTCGGGCCCACCGTGCACCGAGACCAGCACCGGGCGCGGGCCTGGGTGGCGCGCCGGCGCCGGGCGGTAGAGGAGTGCGGGGATGGTGCGCGCCTCGCCCGAGGGCAGGCGGTCGAAGCTGGGGAAGCTCACCGGCTCGGGGAGCACGAAGCTCGCGGCGTCGAGGCCGCCGATCTCGCTCGCCGTCCAGCGCTCGAGCTGGCCGCGCTGCGGATCGAAGCTGTAGGCGTCGCTGGGCGAACGCGCCCAGCTCAGGTTGAAGCCGATCTCGTGCGAGCCGGGGCGGAAGGCGAGCTGGCCGGCGACCCCCAGCGGCAGCTCGGGCACCGGCAGCTCGCGACCGGTCGCCGTGTCGAGCAGGTGCAGGCGGCTGGCGCCGTCCTCGTTGGTGAAGAAGGCGAGCACTTTGCCGTCTTCCGACAGGTCGATGGTCTCGACGTCCCAGTCGATGGCGCCCGACAGCGTCGTCCAGCGGCCGCTCGCGAGGTCGAGGCGGGCGAGGCGGCGGAACTCGCTGCCGCGGTCGGTGGCGGCGTAGACCGCGGCGCCGTCGGCCGACCAGCGCGCCGAGCTGTAGGAGGCGGCGCCCTCGCTCTGCGGCGTGAGCGCGGTGACGGCGCCGGTCTCGAGATCGGCGGCGTGGAGCCAGGACTCGGCCACCGACACCCGGCGGATCAGCAGGAAGCGCTTGCCGTCGCGGCTCCAGTCGGCGATCGACCACGAGCCTTCGAGCTCCGCAACCCGACGCTCGGATGGGGGTCGCTCCGCCGCGCTCCCGGGAGCCGCGTCCGGGCCCTGCACGTAGAGGTCGGAGTCGCGGCCGTTCCTGGCGTTGCTGGTGTAGGCGAGGAGCCTGCCGTCGGCGGACCAGGTGATGTCCTCGTAGCGGTGGACGCCGTCCGACAGCCGCCGCGTGGCGCCGCTCGCGCGGTCGAGCAGGTAGATCTGGAAGTCCTCGTCGCCGCCAGTGTCGCGTAGGAAGGCGATCTGGCTCGGCCGCCCCGGGCGGTAGCGGGCCTCGGCGATCTGGTCGCGGTAGAAGGTGAGCTGGCTGCGGTCGCCGCCCGGGAAGGCGACCTCGTGGAGCTGCCGGCTCTCCGCGAAGCGGGTGCCGATCAGCATGCGGCGCTCCGCCGGGTGCCAGTCCTCGAGGCGCGCCGAGCGCGTGTTCTGGTAGGGCTCGAGGCCGCCGAGCGAGGCCGGGTCGATCGGCGGCACGTGGCGCGCGGTGATCGCCGCCGGCACCGGCAGCGCCGGGCCAGGGCCCACCGGTTGTGGCTGCGCGAGGGCGAGCCACGAAGGCGTAAGGCAGAGGAGCGTAGCGACGGTAGTGGGGAGCGTTCGGCGCATGGCTGCGATCCTAGCAGCGACCCCGTGGTGGTGGGTGGCGCTCGCGGGAGCGAGCGCGTAGGGGCAGGCCCTGGTGGCCGCCCCGTAGGGGCAGGCACAGGGCCTGCCCCTACGGTAAGCTGCGCGCCGCCGTGCTCCGCGAGCTCCACGTCAAGAACATCGCCGTCGTCGCCGAGGCGACGGTCGAGCTGGGCCCGGGCTTGAACGCCCTGACCGGCGAGACCGGCGCCGGCAAGTCGATCGTCGTCGACTCGCTGGCCTTGCTGGCGGGCGCCCGCGCCTCGGCGGACCTGGTGCGTAGCGGGGCCGAGACGCTGACCGTGACCGGCGTGTTCGCGCCGGCCGGCACCGCCTGGCGCGGCGTGCTGGAAGAGGCGGGGCTGGAGGCCGAGGGCGGCGAGCTGCTGGTGCGGCGCGAGATCAGCCGTAGCGGCAGGAACCGCGTCTTCGTCAACGACCAGCCGGCCACGGCGCGTCTGCTGGCCGACCTCGCGCCCGAGCTGCTGCGCATCCACGGCCAGCGCGACGAGCTGGGCCTGACGGCGCCCGACCTGCAGCGCGAGTGGCTGGATCTCTCGGGCGGCGCGGCGGCGACCGAGCTCTGCGCGCGGGTGGCCGCGGCCCACGACAAGCAGGCGCGGCTGGCGGCGCGGCTCGAGCGCCTGACCGGCGACGAGCGGGCGCGGCGCGACCGCCTCGAGCTGCTGCGGCTGCAGGCCCGCGAGATCGACGCCGCGCACCTCGAGGAGGGCGAGGAGGAGGGCCTGCGCGTCGAGCGCGACGCGCTGCGCCACCGCGAGGCCATCCTCTCGGCCGTGGGCGGCGCCTTCTCGCTGCTGGTCGACGAGGAGGACGCCGCCGCGCCGCGCGTGGCGCGAGCCCGCGGCCTGCTCGCCGAGCTCGAGGCGCTGCTGCCCGCGGCGCGCGAGTGGACGGCCGAGCTCGACGAGGCGCGCATCCATCTCGAGGAGGTCGGCCGCGAGCTCTCCGCCCGCCTCGACAGCGCCGACGCCGACCCCGGCCGGCTCGACCACGTGGAGGAGCGTCTGGCGCTGGTCGAGCGGCTGGGGCGCCGCTTCGGCGGGGCGGCGGCGCCGCTCTCGAGCGGCCGGCTGCTCGCCCTGCGGCGCGAGATCGCGGCCGAGATCGAAGAGCTCTCCGGCGACGCCCTGGGCCAGGACGAGCTCGCGGCGCAGGTGACGGCGGCGCTCGAGGAGTACCGGCGGGCGGCGCTCGCGCTGTCGCAGGCGCGCGCCGGCTGGGGTGAGGCGCTGGCGCGACGCATCGAGGCCGAGCTCGCCGACCTCGGCCTCGCCAAGGCCCGCCTGGCGGTGCGCCTGGCGCGCCGGCGCGCGGCCGGCAGCCCGCTGGCGATCGACGGCGAGGCGGTCGACTTCGGCCGCTCCGGGATCGACCACGTGGTCTTCGAGCTGGCCGCCAACCCCGGCGAGGAGATGGGACCGCTGTCGCGCCGCGCCTCGGGCGGCGAGCTGGCGCGCATCTATCTCGCGCTGCAGCTCGCTGTGGGCCGTAACGACGGCGGGCCGGCGCCGTCGCTGGTCTTCGACGAGGTGGACGTGGGGGTGGGTGGCGCGCAGGCCGCGGCGCTCGGCAAGAAGCTCCAGCGCCTGGGCGAAGGCGGGCAGATCCTGGTGGTCACCCACCTGGCGCAGGTGGCGAGCCACGCCGACCGCCACTACCGGGTGTCGAAGAAGGAGCGCGCCGGCCGCACCTTCACCCAGGTGGCGCCGCTGTCGGCCGCGGAGCGGGTGGAGGAGATCGCCCGCATGCTCGCCGGCAGCAAGGTGACCGAGCTCTCCCGCTCGCACGCCGGCGAGCTGCTGGCCGGCTCGGCGCGCAAGCCGTGAGCGTGCCCCCCGCCCCGCCGGCGCGCCCCGCCCCTCGGTGGCGGTTCGGTGAGCCCCTCGCACCGCTCGCCGACCTCGTGGCACGGGGTGGTATCCTTGCCCTCCCGACCGAGTCCAGCTATGGGCTGGGCGTCGATCCACGCAGCGCCGTCGGGGTCGCGGCGATCTATCGGCTGAAGGGCCGCGAAGCGCAGAAGCCGTTGCCGGTGGTGATCGCCGACCTCGCCCAGCTTCCCCTGCTCGGGATCGATCCCGAGAGCCCCGTCGTGGCGCGGCTCGCCGCGCTCTGGCCGGCGCCCCTGACCTGCCTGCTTCCCAGCCGCATCGAGCTGCCCGCCGCCGCGGGGAGCGCCGAGCTGGCCGTCCGCATGCCGGCGCACGAGCCGCTGCGGCGCCTGCTCGCGGCGCTTGGGCTCCCGCTCACCGCCACCTCCGCCAACCTGAGCGGCGAGCCGCCCATCCTGGAGCCGTCCGTCGCCGCGTCCCTGCTCGCGGGCTGGGACGCACTGGTGGTGGACGACGGGGTGACGGCCGGCGGAATGCCCTCGACGCTGGTGGCGCCGGCGCCCGGCGGCGGCTTCACCGTGCTGCGGCCCGGCCGTTTCCCGATCGCAACCTGAAGCCCGCGATTCGAACCCCCACCATCGAACCCCTTCGCGATCGAACCACCCCAAGATCGAATTGCCCTAGATCGGATCGGAGCTTCCATGACATCACGCAGTACCTCGCTTGCCCTGGTCTGTCTCGGCCTCGCCGCCATCCCGGGCGCCGCGCAACCGGTCGCGCCGGCGCCGGCCGCCACCATCTCGGTCGACGAGGTGGAGCGCGGCCAGCGCGGCTACGGGCTCTCGGTCTTCACCGGCACCGAGCCCGAGCGCTTCGAGGTCGAAGTGCTGGGAGTGATCCGCAACCTGAACCCGGGTGTGAGCTACATCCTGGCGCGGCTCACCGGCCAGGGCCTCGAGACCTCGGGGGTGATCTCGGGGATGAGCGGCAGCCCGGTGTTCTTCGACGGCAAGCTGGCCGGCGCCGTGGCCTTCGGCTGGGGCTTCTCGCGCGAGGCCATCGCCGGCATCACGCCGATCGAGGAGATGCGGCGCCTGTCCCGCGGGGCGAACGAGCTCGGCGGCACGGAGCGCGCCGCCGGCGGCGCGCCGCTGGGGGCGGAGGTGCCGGCCGTCGACTTCACGGCGCTCGCCACCAGCCGCTTCCCGCCCGACCTCCTGGAGCGCGAGCTGGCCAAGCTCCGGCCCGCCCTCGCCGCCGGCGCCACCTCCGCCGTGCAGTGGGCGGCGAGCGGCTTCGGGGTGGAGTCGAGCGCCCTGCTGTCGCGGGCTCTGGGGACCGTCGCGATGGCCGGTAAGGCCCAGCCCGGCGTGGGCGAGGCGGCCCTCCGTCCCGGCCAGATGGTGGGCGCGGTGCTGATGGACGGCGATCTGCGCCTCGCCGCCACCGGCACCGTCACCGACCGCATCGGCGACGAGATCCTGGTCTTCGGCCACGCCTTCCTGGGCAGCGGGCCGTCGACGCTGCCGCTGGCCACGGCCGAGGTGATCACGGTCGTCGACAGCCTGAACAGCTCGTTCAAGCTCTCGAACTACGGCGCCATCGTCGGCGCCTTCACCGAAGATCGCCGCGCGGGCCTCGCCGGCCGCATCGGCGCCGAGGCGCCGATGATCCCGCTCGCGGTCCGCGTGCTGGGCGAGAACCCGCGCTCGTTCCAGCTCAAGGTGGCCGAGATCGACCAGTTCACCGCCGCCCTGCTGGCGACCGGCCTGATCGGCTGCCTCGAGTCGACGGCCTGGCGCGCCGGCGACCAGGCCATCGACCTCGAGGCCACCTTCCGAGTCCGCGGGCAGGGCCCGGTCACCGTGCGGCAGAGCTTCGACGGCCCGGCCGCCGGCACCGACAGCGCCACTTACCTGCTGACCACCGCCGCCTATCTGGTCGACGGCCCGCTCGCCAAGGGGAGGCTCGACGGCGTCGACGTCACCTTGACGCAGGACGCCACGCCACGCAACGCCAGCCTGATCGCGGTCACTCCCGAGCGCGTCGTGCTCCGCCCCGGCGAGCGGGCGCGGCTGCACCTCGCCTTCCAGGCCTATCGCGGTGAGCCCTTCGAGCGCGACCTCGACTTCCGATTGCCGCCGGACCTGCCGGCCGGCCGGCTCACGCTGCTGGTGGGCGACGGCGGGTCGATCGACGGCGCTCGCCAGACTCTGGAGCCGGTGGAGCCGCGGACCTACGCCCAGGCGGTGGAGCTGCTGCGCACGCTGCACTCCCGGCGCCAGATCGGCGTGCTCGCCGTGCTGCCCGAGCGCGGGGTGGCGGTGGGAGGGCAGCCCATGGCGCGACTGCCGGGCTCGGTGCGCACTCTGCTCAGCGCCTCGGCGCCCGGCGGCGCCACTCACCTGCGCTCGGCGATCGTGGCCGAGGCCTTCGAACCCGCGGAGCGGCCGTTCGTGGGCCTGCTGCGGCTCGACCTTACGGTCGAGCGCTCCGGCGAGGCCGCGGAAGGAGCCAAACCATGAGCGCGGCCATGAACGCGAGGAGAGCGGCGGTCCTCGCGCTCCGGCTCTGCCTCCTCGGCTTGGCGCTGGCCGTGCCCGCCGGCGCCGCCGAGGTGCGGCACTTCCGGGCCGACGGCCGCGACGAGCTGGAGGACGGCGAGCTCGACGGCATCAGCCTCGACCCCATGGGGCGGCTGGCGCTCGCCGACCGGGTGGAGCGGGTGGGCTCCGTGGACGAGCCCTTCCTGCTCGCCGCGGCACGCCATCCCAAGGGCTGGGTGGTCGGCACCGGCAACGCCGGCAAAGTGGTGCTCATCGACCGCAAGGGCGCCGTCTCGATCCTGTTCACGGCCGCGGAGCCGCAGGTCTTCGCGGTACGCGCCGAGCCCGACGGCACGGTCTACGCCGCCACCTCGCCGCGCGGCAAGGTCTACCGCATCCCGCCGGGCGGCGAGGGCGCGGTGTTCTTCGATCCCGGCGAGACCTACATCTGGGCCCTGGAGCGTGCCGCCGACGGCGGCCTGCTGGTGGCGACCGGCACCCAGGGCAAGCTGTTCGAGGTCGACGCCGCCGGCAAGGGCACGGTGCTCTACGACGGCGACGATACCCACCTGCGCTCGCTCGCCGTGCTCGCCGGCGGTGACGTCCTCGCCGGCACCGCCGACGAGGGGCTGATCCTCCGCATCCGGCCCGACGGCACCGCGCGCACGCTGTACGACGCCACCACTCCCGAGGTAGTGGCGCTCGCCGCGGGCGAGGGCGGCGAGGCGTGGGCCGCGGTGATCAACTCCGAAGCCAGCCTGGCCGAGCCCGAGGGCGCGCGCCCACCGGCGGCGGAAGGCGGACCGCCGGCACGCCGCGCGAGCGGCGGCGAGGGGGGCTCCGAGCCCGAGCCCGTGGTCACGGTCAGCGAGGGCGGGGAGGCGCCGCCCGAGCCCACGCCGCGGCCCCGCCCCGGCGGGCGCGGGCCGCGCACCGAGATCCTGCGCATCGCGCCGAGCGGCCTGGTCGAGACGGTGTGGACCTTCTTCGAGGAGACCGCGTTCACGCTCCTCTGGCAGGAGGGGAAGCTGTGGGTGGGCACCGGCCTCGAGGGCAAGCTCTTCGCCTTCGACGGCACCGCGATGGTGCTGGAGAAAGACGTCGAGGAGCGGCAGATCGTGGCCCTGGTGGCCGGCGACCCCAAGGCCGACCCCAAGGGTGACCCCAAGGGTGACTACGGGCGGCCGGCCTTTGCCACCACCAACGCCGCCGCGCTCTTCCGCTTCGCCGGCGGCGCCGAGCGGCGCGGCGTCTACACCAGCCAGGCGCTCGACGCCGGCTCGATCGCCGCTTTCGGCACCCTGCACTGGGAGGGAAGCGTACCGAAAGGCGCGGCGATCGCCTTCGCGGCGCGGAGCGGGCTCTCCGCAGAGCCTGACCGCACCTGGACGGAGTGGACGGCGCTGACCGCCGGCGAGGAGATCGCGCTCTCCGGCCTGACCCGCGGCCGCTACGTGCAGTGGCGCGCCGCGCTCTCCTCCGGCAACGGCGCCTCGCCGCAGCTCTACTCCGTGGACCTCTCCTACCGGCAGGAGAACCTGAAGCCGGTGATCCGCTCGCTCGCCGCTCTCGAGCCCGGGCAGGTGCTGGTGCCGGCGGGATTCAACCCCGGAAACCAGGTCTTCGAGCCGGCGCACCCCAGCCGCGACGGCATCTTCACCCCCCTCGGCGAGGCCGCCACCGGCGACGAGGGACGGCAGAAGACGCTGTGGAAGAAGGGCTACCAGACCTTCCGCTGGGAGGCGAGCGACCCCAACGACGACGCGCTGCGCTATCGCCTCGACTTCCAGCCGGCGGCCGGCGGCGACTGGCTGCCGGTGGCCGAGGAGCTGGACGCCACGCAGTACGCCTTCGACGCCACCGTGCTGCCGGACGGCATCTACCGCTTCCGCCTGTCGGCGGGCGACGGCGAGAGCAACGGCGGCGACGGCCTGGTGGCCACCCAGGTCTCGGAGCCGGTGACCGTGGACCACACGCCGCCCGCGCTCGCCGGTGTGAAGCGCCAGGGCGACCTGCTGGTGGTCCAGGTGCGCGACGCCACCAGCCCGCTCACCGAGGCGGTGGTCAGCATCGACGCCGGCGCCTGGAAGCCCGCCCGGCCCCTCGACGGCCTGACCGACGGCCGCCGCGAGAGCTTCGAGATCCCGGTCCCGGCCAAGGCCCGGATCGTCCTCCTGCGCTTGACCGACGCCGCTTTCAACGTCGTCACCTTCGACTTGATCGCCGAGCTCGACTAGTGGTCCCATGAAAAAGCGGATAGCCGTCTACGCCGGCACCTTCGACCCGATCCACAACGGGCACCTCGACATCATCGACCGCTGCCGGCCGCTGTTCGACGAGGTGGTGGTGGCGGTGCTGCACAATGAGGCCAAGAACCCCTGGTTCACCAGCGAGGAGCGCGTGGCGATGATCTCCGAGCTGCTGGCCGACCGCTCGCACTGCCGCGTCGAGACCTTCACCGGCCTGCTGGTCGACTACATGGGCCGGGTCGGGGCGCGCACCGTGGTGCGCGGCCTGCGCGCGGTGTCGGACTTCGAGTACGAGTTCCAGATGGCGCTCATGAACCGCCGCCTCAACCCCCGCGTCGAGACCGTGTTCATGATGCCCTCCGAGGAGTACAGCTACCTCTCGAGCCGCCTGGTCAAGGAAGTGTTCGCGCTGGGCGGCAACCTCGAGGGCCTGCTCCCCGGATCGGTGATCCAACGCCTCGCCGAGCGGCTCGAGGAGCGCCAGGCAGGGAAGGGCTGAGCGGCACCGCCTGCCGGCCGCTCACGTTTCAGAAGCTGGTCGCCAGGCTCAGGATCGCGAACTCGGTCTCGAAGTCCGGCACCGGCCGCCCGGGGATCAGTCCCCCCTCGTCGGTCCTGAACCCGTGGACCCAGTGGTACTCGGCCTTGAGCACCAGGTCGGAGCGGAAGCGGTAGGACACCGCGAGCGCCCGGTCGCGGTCCGGGGCCTCGTCGGTCGCGGGCAGCTTGACGTCGAGGAAGTCGTACTCGCCGTGCACCACCCAGCGGTCGGTCACCTCGACGCCGACGTAGCCGTAGCCTCCCCAGACGTCGGCGGCGGAACCGCCGCTAACGAGCTGGGCGGTGTCGCGTTTGATCTCGATCTGCGCCACCACGGGGCCGAAGTGCCCGTCGAGCGACAGGTGCGAGAGTTGGCGGTGGGCGCGCACCGTCGCCGGGCCGATGCTGGTCTCGGTGTCGAACTGGAAGCCGCCGAGCCCGAGCCTCAAGCCCTCGATCGGGGTCGTCAGCCAGAGCTCCAGACCCAGCGAGTCGTCGGCCTTGATCTTGCGCAGCGCGGCGTCGAAAGTCTCCCAGTTGCCGTAGTGGACGTCGCCCTCGAGCAGCCAGCCGCCGCCGAGGTCGAAGTGGTGGAAGAGGAGCACGCCGTCGATGGTTTCGGTGGCGAAGGAGGTTTCCTCGTACATCGGCCGGGCCGGCCGGTACAACGGCAGGATGGTGCCGACGTCCCGCACTTCGTTGTAGATGCCGAAGGGGATCGGCAGCCGGCCGACCTTGACCGCGCTGTCGCCGAAGCGGCGCTCGTAGAGGATCCAGTCGAGCTCGACGTCGTCGTGCACCGACTGCACCGGGCTCAGGCCGAGGCGCTCGTGGCTGAGCTGCACCGCGAAGGTGTCGCGCTCCGTCATGTTGACCCGCATCTGCACCGCCGCCGTGCGGTAGTCGGCGGTGCCGTCCTCGGGGATGCCGACGATCTGGTTGCCGTCGGAGAAGGCGTAGGCCTGGCTCAGGAAGCCGTGGACGACCAGCTTCGAAGCGAAGGAGCCGCCGCTCTCCCCCTCCTCGTCGTCCTCGACCGGCGCCTCGGGAGCGGGGGCGCTCGGCGGTTCCGGCGCGGCCTGCGCCCAGGCGCCGGGAGCGCCTGCCAGGAGCACCGAGAGGACAGGCAGCAGAGGCGCCAGCGATGCAGAGCCGCCACTCCCAGCCCACCTCGACCCGAGCCGTGATCGGCGCATGAGGCCCTCCGCGCTTCCGAGTAGTTATCAAGATTATAGTCGTCTCGTTCGCGAAGACAAGTCTCTGCGCGGTCACGGGTCTGGCCAGCCAGGCTCGTGCCAGAATGGGCCGGTTCCCGGGACTGCCCTTGACCTCGCTCCGCTCCTTCCTCCTCGCCCTGCCCAAGGTCGAGCTGCACGTGCACCTCGAGGGCTCGATGCCGCCCGCCACTCTGCTGCGCCTGGCGAAGAGGCACGGCGTCGAGCTGCCGGCGGAGGACGAGGCGGGGCTCGCCCGCTGGTTCCAGTTCCGCGACTTCCCGCACTTCGTCGAGGTCTACCTGACGCTGTCGCGCTGCCTGCGCGACCCCGAGGACTTCCACGACCTCGCCCTGGGCTTCCTGGCCGAGCAGGCGCGGCAGAACGTGGTGTGGAGCGAGGTCCACTTCACGATCTCGACCCACCAGGCCCACGGCGGCGACGGCGAGGCGATCCGCCAGGCGCTGCGCGAGGCCGCGGCCGAGGGCGAGAAGCGGTACGGCGTCGCCTGCGGCTGGATCCCGGACATCGTGCGCAACGCACCGGCCGAACGGGCGGATTGGACGGTCGAGTGGGCGCTGGCCGACGGCCGCCTGCCGGCGGCGTCCAGCGGCACGGTGGTGGCGCTGGGGCTTGCGGGCATGGAGGCCGGCTTCCCGCCCGAGCCCTTCGCGCCGCACTTCGAAGCGGCGCGCAAGGGCGGCCTCCACACCGTGGCCCACGCCGGAGAGCACGGCCCGGCCGCCTCGGTACGGGCGGCGGTCGAGGTGCTGGGAGCGGAGCGCATCGGCCACGGAGTGGCCGCGGCCGGCGATCCCGACCTCACCGCCGAGCTGGCGCGCCGCGGCGTTCCGCTCGAGGTCTGCCCGAGCTCCAACGTCTGCCTGGGGGTGGCGCGGGAGCTGGCGGCCCACCCCTTCGACCGCCTGCGCCGTGCCGGCGTGGCGCTGTCCGTCAACTCCGACGACGCGCCGCTCTTCGGCACCACTCTCACCGACGAGTACCTGCGTGTGGCCGAGGCGTTCGGCTACGGGCCGGCCGACCTGGTGGAGCTGGTGCTCGCCGGCGTCGAGCACTCCTTCTTGCCGGCGGCCGAGAAAGCAGCGCTGGCGGCGAGGGTGCGGGCGGTGGCGGCGGCTCCCGGCTAGCCGCCCGCGAGCGTGAGCCGGAAGGCGGCCATCTCCTGGTCGTTGCGCACCAGCAGGCGGTCGCCGACCAGCACCGGGTGGTTCCAGGTCTTGCCTTCGATGGCCGGGAACCGCGCGACCTCCGTGTACTGGTCAGGGGTCGCCTTGACCAGCGCCAGCTCGCCGTGCTCCGACAGCACCAGCAGCAGATCCTGGTCCGCCAGCAGCACGAGCTGGCCCTCGCCGTAGCGCCCGCCCTTCCACTTGCGCTGGCCGTCCGTGAGGTCGATCGCCGCCAGGATGCTGCCGTCGAAGCCGTAGGCATGGCCCTCGTGCACGACGAAGTCGTTGAAGTAGGGCTTCAGCCCCCTCGATGTCCAGCGCTCGTCGGTAGTCCATCCGCCGGGTCCTAGCGTGACTGCGAGGCGGCGCAGGCCGACCCCGCCCGTGCTGGCGAGGCCGCTGATCAGGAGGTCGCCGTTCTCGGCCAGGGCCGGCTGCACGATCGCACCGCCTTCCCACGTGTACTCCCACAGCAGTGTGCCGTCGGACGGCTGGACGCTGATCGTGCCCGGCGGGCTGAGCAGTACGACCTGGGGGACTCCGCCGATCGTCACCAGATGGGGCGAGCTGTAGCTTCCGCCGCGCGACGGGCCGGTCCAACGCGGCTTGCCGGTAGCGATGTCGTAGGCGGCCAGCGTGCCGGAGGCGGCGACGATGACGACGTCGTCGACCACCAGCGGCGAGCTCGAGAAGCCCCAGTCCGGAACCTTCCTGCCGGTGTCGGACGCCACGTTCCGCGACCACGCGAGGTTGCCATCGCCGGCGTCGAGCGCGTTCAGGATCCCGGTCGCACCGAAGCTGTACACGCGACCGTTGCTCAAGGCCGGCGTGCCGCGTGGGCCGGCGCCGGCATTCGACTCCCAGAACCGGGCCGCGTCGCGGTGCGTCCACACCGGCTCGCCGGTGGCCGCGTCGTAGCAGGTGACGACCTCGTGCTCACCGCGCTGCTCTTGGGTATAGAGGAGGTTGCCGCGGACCGCGAAGGACGACCAGCCGGGCCCGATCGGCCGGCGCCAGAGCTCGACGGGCGGCGACGAAGACCAGTCGGTCTCGATGCGCACGCCGGGGACGACGCTGTCGCGGTGGGGCCCGCGAAAGCCGGGCCAGTCGGCTCTCGTCTCCACCGCGCCCGCGGCCGCGGGGCGCGCCCCCGTCTCGTCGCCGGCCTGGGCCAGCAGCCGTTGCTCGGGGGTCGGAGTCCACCGCCAGGCGAGCTGCGCGCCGCCGGCGTAGATGCCGCCGGTGCGCAGCAGGGTCCAGGCGCCGCAGGCCAGCAGGATGGCGACGAACATCACCGCCCACCGAGGCCCGGCGGAGAGGCGGCGGCCGGCGGCCGCCCCGGCGACCAGCGCCAGGCTCAGGCCCGGGATGACGTAGAAGGTGAACATCATCCCCATCATCCCGTTCTGGATCGACTTGTCGAGGAAGGGCCGCGTCGCGATCACCGCGACCACCATCAGCACGAGGACGCCGATGCGCTCGGACCAGGGGGCCCGGCTGAAGAACAGCCACCAGACGACGACCGCCAGCCCGCCGCCGACTCCGCCGAGAAACGAGATCAGCTGGCCTTCGGGCGTGACGAGGGGGAGCACCAGCCACAGCAGCCACTGCACGGTCACGATGGCCACGCCGGGCCACAGCCGGAGCGGCTTGCGGAGTGTCGGTTCGAGGGTCCGAGCGGGGGTCATATCAGGTCTCCTTGGGTCGCGCCGGCCGCGCGCAGCCCCGGCGCTCTTCCAACGTCGGCGACGATAGCGATATTACGGGCGCCCGCGTAGGAATGTTCCCGGCCTCGCCTCGACCACGTCCGCCGCAGTCGATGCCGCTGCTTCGGGTCGAGCTTTCTTGCCGCCGTGGCTCGCGGCGCCGTCCAGCTCCTCCAGCGCCACGGCCCAGGCGCCGATCGCGATCGCCCGGCTGGTGCCGAGCCGCGAGAGGCCGACGCCGAGCTTCTTGCCAGCGTCGTAGGGCACCGAGCGCACGCTGCCGGGAACCGGCACGGGCCGCGCTGCTCCGGCGAGGAAGGCGGTGAGCTCGGCCAGGTCTTCGAGGTCGAAGACCGCGGCCCGCAGCCGGCGCTGCGGCCGGCCATCTGCGCCCACGAGCGAGCCGCGGAGCTCCGCGAGCAACGCGGGGAAGAAGAGCGGCGCCGCGGCGGAGAGGCCGCCGCCGATCACGGCCAGCCCATCGAACAGTGAGACCGCGCCGGCGAGGGCGTCGCCCGCCACCTCGCCAAGCTGGCGAAACGCTTCGCGGGCCGCGCTAGGGTCGCCGGGCCGCCCACCGCCGGCGATCGCCGCGATCTCGCGCGGCTCGGGGGCTGCGTCGAGCGGCACGCCGGCTGCCGCGGCGTAGACGCGCCGCACTCCGCTGCCGCTCACCGTCGCCTCGGCGCAGCGTCCCGGCTCGAGCTTGTGGCGCAGCAGCGCAATCTCGCCCGCGGCGCCGTTGTCGCCCGCCAGCAGGCGGCCACCGTGGACGATGCCACCGCCGAAGCCGGTGCCCAGGGTCACGCCGACCAGGTTGCGGTAGCGCTTCGGGTTGCCCGCGGCCGCGAGCCGCTCGTTGACCCAGGGCAGCAGCCCGGCTTTCGCCTCGCCCAGGGCGAAGAGGTCGCCGTCGTTGCGCAGGAAGGCCGGCAGGCCGAAGGCGTCCTCGAGCATCGGGCCGAGCGCCACGCCGCCACGGAACGCGGGGAGGTTGGGGAGGTCGCCGACGATGCCGGCGGCGTAGTCCGCCGGCCCGGGGAAGGCCAGCGAGACCGCTACCGCCGCCCGGCCGGTGCGCTCGTGGGCCTCGCGGAGCCCTTCACGGATCTGCGCCAGGCAGGCGTCGAGGTCACCGGCGGCGGTCGGCACCGACCACGGCTCGACCATCTCGACCCCGCCCCGCACCGCCGAGAAGACGAGCTTGGTGCCCCCGGCGTCGAGGGTGAGGACGGTGCGCGGGTCGTTCTCGATTGGCATCGGCCACCCTGCCCGAAGGTTCGGCGGTACGGTGACCGAGGCCCGGGCCGAAGTCAACGCCACCGCGCCTGCGATCGGCAGGGACGAGCTGTGGAAAGCAGAACCCGTTAAGATGCGCGCGATCGGCCAGTAGGACGCCGGATTCCGAAAGGTGGATGTGCGTGGGCGAGCGAGGTCGGAACGACGGCATTCCCGGGGCGTCTTTTAGCCGGTGGGCGGTGGCCGCTACGGTCGCCGTGTTGGTGCTGGCCGCCCCTCCCCTCCATGGCCAGACCGGGCTGCTGGGCCCGTTCCGCATCCGGGACATGACGCCGTTCAACATCCTGCGGCTCGACCTGCGCCCGGCCTGGGCGGCGAGGCCCGAGGAGGGGACCTGGGCCATCGAGGCCACCGCGACCCAGTCCAACACCTTCGTGATGAGCGACAACGTGCGCGACTACCTGGAGGCGCGCGCCGAGAGCCGGCCGCTCGACCAGGCGGACGTCGAGACCCTCTTCGCGCTCGCGGAGGACGTCTACTTCGTCGACGGCGAGTTCGGCGTGCTCGACCTCACCGTGCACTACGCGTTCTCGGAGGACTGGGCGCTCTACTTCACGCTCCCGCTCTACTACCTCCAGGGCGGGTCCTCTGACGGCTGGATCGAGAGCGTGCACGACGCCCTGGGCTTCAGCAACGCGAACCGGGATCTGGTGGCCCGCGACAGCTTCCAGCTCGTCACCTCGCTCGAGGGCATCGAGCTCCAGCTCCTCGATACGCCCTTCGAGAGCGGCCTCGGAGATCCCGTGGTCGGCTTCCGCCGCTCCTGGCAGGAGGTGTGGTCGGGCTGGGACCTGGTGCTCGAGGGCGCGGCCAAGATCGCGGCGCAGAGCGAGCGACGGTTCCGCTCGACTGGGAGCAACGACTACGGCGTCCAGGCCGCCTTCCAGCACAAGGCCGACCACCACGGCTTCTACCTCTCCGGGAGCTGGATCTACATGGGAGGGCGGGTGCTCGGCGTCGACATCGGGGAGCGCGTGATCCCGGCCGTGATGGCCGCCTACGAGCGCTCGATCGGCCGCCGCAGCTCCTTCGTCCTGCAGTTGAACGCCGCCCGCAGCGCCATTCGCCACACGGCGATCTCGGACATCGAGGACGACAAGATCCAGGCGACGCTCGGGGTACGCAGCCGCCGGGGCAACCTCCTCTACGGGCTCGCCCTGACCGAGAACCTGGTCAACTTCGAGAACACCCCGGACGTCGGCGTCTCGCTCACCCTGGGCTGGCTCTCCCGCGTGCCGGACCGCTGAGAGCCAGCGAGTCAGCTAGTTGGCGACGTCTTTGGAGCTGATGTCGAGGGTGATCATGAAGCCGTTCGACCCCTTGAACTCGAAAGCCTTGGGCCCGGTCCGATACGCCTCGACCTCGTTGGGCATCAGCACGAAGCCCTGGTTGCGCGGCGCGCCGAAGTAGCGCAGGTTGTGGATCACCACCGGCTGGTCGGTCATCCCCGGGTTCCGGCGCAGCGCGATCTCCGCCAGCTTGCCGCCGCCGAGGCGGGCCGCGGCGCGGTCCTTGTCGGCTGACCACTCCACCGCGGCGTCGTCCCCGACGTTGAACGACTTCCATTTCACCGGGTAGACGTGGCCCAGGGCCGTGGCGATGGCCTGCCGCTGCTCGGCGGAGACGGCGGGATCGAAGTGCACGGTCGCCCAGTCGGTTTCGCCGCCGCCGAAGTCCGCGCCCAGATCGCCGGCGATCCAGAACCGCGCGCCGTCGAGCTTGACCCGACCCGCGTGGCCGCGGTTGACCTTGTAGGCCATGTTGAAGCGGCAGAAGTGCTCGCTGCCGTGCTCGTGCTCATGGGCGGCGGGCTTGGTGGAGAAGTAGCAAGGGCAGAACATCGGGCAGCTACAGGCCTCGATGATGGTGGCGTTCATCGCCCAACCGGGGCCGGCGGCGGAGCCGGCCACGGTCCAGGTCACCGCTGCCGCCAGGGCCAGTCCGAGCCCCAGCCAGAGTCGCTTGGTTCGCAGTTTCATCACATGCCTCCTCGAAGGTTAGTCCTGTGAATTACGCGCAGGCGCCGGCCACGAGTGCCATCGACACGCCGCGCCGGCCGTACCCGGGTATAGACTTTCGGCAATGTCCTCGCGACAGGGGTCTCCTGAGGAAGTGACGAGCCTGCTGCGCGCCTGGCGCAGCGGCGACGAGCACGCCGACGCCCAGCTCCTGGAACGAGTCTACGTCACCCTGCGCAACATCGCGGCGGCGCAGCTTCGCGGCGAGCGCGCGGAGCACACCCTCCAGCCCACCGCCCTGGTCCACGAGGCTTATCTCAGGCTCATCGGGCAGCGCGAGGTCGACTGGCGGGACCGCGCCCACTTCTTCGGGCTGGCCTCGGTGACCATGCGCCGCATCCTGGTCGACCATGCGCGCCGGCGAAAAGCGAAGCGGCGCGACCCGGGGGAGGGACCGGCGCCGCTCTCGGTGGTGACCGAAGGCGAGGAAGCAGTCGACCTGCTGGATCTGGACTTCGCCCTCACCCGCTTCGCCGAGCGCTTCCCGCGGCAGGCCAAGGTGGTCGAGATGCGCTACTTCTCGGGCCTCGAGTTCGAGGAGGTGGCGCTCGCCCTCGACCTCTCCCCGCGCAGCGTCAAGCGCGACTGGACCTTCGCCCGCGCCTGGCTGCGCGACGCCCTGAGCGCGCCGTGATGAGCGAGGGGCGCCCCCCGAGGCTCGCCGCACCGGGGGCAGGCTCGTGACCGCGCCCGGCGGTCGCCAGACCATCCGCTACCTCGAGACCGAGGATGGGTTTCGCCTGGCCTGGGCGGAGGCCGGCGCGGGACCGCCCCTGGTCAAGGCCGCCACCTGGCTGACCCACCTCGAGTACGACTGGGAAAGCCCGGTCTGGCACCACTGGAACCGCTTCTTCGCCGATCACTTCCGTTTCGTCCGCTACGACGAGCGTGGCAGCGGCATGAGCGGTCGCGAGCTGGGCGACCTCTCCGGCGAGCGCTTGACCGCGGACTTCGCGGCGGTGGTCGAGGCCGCCCGCCCGGAGGGCCCGATGGCCCTGCTCGGCATTTCGCAGGGCGCCGCCGTGGCGATCGCCTACGCCGCGCGCCACCCCGAGCGGGTGTCGCACCTGCTGCTCTGCGGCGGCTACGCGCGCGGCTGGGCGATGCGCGGCGACGAGGCCGGCGAGCGCCGCCACCGCGCCGTCCTGGAGCTGGTGAGCTATGGCTGGGGAAGGGACAACCCTACCTTTCGCCAGCTCTTCACCTCGAACTTCATCCCCAAGGGAACCGCCGAGCAGCTCCGCTGGTTCAACGAGCTGTGCCGCAAGACGACCTCTCCGGCCAACGCCGCCCTACTGCTCGAGTCCCGTGGTGCGACCGACGTCGTCGCCCTGCTGCCGCAGCTTCGCGTGCCGACGCTGGTCGCCCACGCCCGCAGCGATCACGTGGTGCCGATCGAAGAGGGACGCTTCCTGGCCGCCGGGATTCGTGGCGCCACCTTCGTCGAGCTGGACTCCGCCAACCACATCCTGCTGGAGGACGAGCCCGCCTGGGAGCGCTTCTGCGCCGCGATCCTCGACTTCGTGGGCCTCCCCCCCCACCGAAGCGGCGAGGCCGACGTGGCACCGAGTCGCTCGCACCGGTCGGAGGCGGTGCGCGAGGAGCGCCTCGCCGATCTCTACCTCGAGGCCCTGGATCTCGACGAGGCCGGGCGCCGAGAGCTGGTCGACCGGCAGCGGGCCAGCGAGCCGACGCTGGCCGAAGAGCTGGCCCGCCTGCTGGCCACGCCCGAGGGCGCCCCCTCGCCGATCGACGGCTCGGCGCTCGCGGCGGCGGGCGTCGCCTGGGGAGCCCTGGCGGCGCCGGAGCGGGTGGGCCCCTACCGGATCTTGCGCGAGCTCGGCCGCGGGGGCATGGGCCGGGTGTTCCTCGCCGAGCAGGAGACGCCGGACTTCCGCCGCACGGTCGCCCTTAAGCTGATCGACCGGCCGGGCCCCGACGAGGAGGCCGTGCGCCGGTTTCGGGCCGAGGTGCGCATCCTCGCCTCGCTCGACCATCCCGGGATCGTCCGCTTCCTCGACGGCGGGCGCAGCCCCGAGGGGACCTGGTTCCTGGCCCTCGAGTACGTCGAGGGAGACGACCTCGTCAGCTACGCGAGCCTGAAGACTCTGGACGTGCCGGAGCGCCTGCGGCTCTTCCTGGCGGTCGCGGAAGCGGTGGAGTTCGCCCACCAGCGCGGCGTCGTGCACCGCGACCTCAAGCCGGCCAACGTCCTGGTCGGACGCGACGGCAGGCCCCGTCTGCTCGACTTCGGCATCTCGAAGCTCACCTCCTCCTCCGCGAGCTCCGTCAACCTGACCGTGACGCGAACCGACCTCAGGCCGTTGACGCCGGCCTATGCCAGCCCCGAGCAGCTCGCCGGCCAGCCCGCGACGCCGGCCTCGGACGTCTACGCGCTCGGCATCGTCCTCTTCGAGCTGCTCGCCGGCCGGCGGCCATTCACCTCGGACGCCGCGGACAGCACGTCGCGGCGGCCGACGACGGGCCGCATCGACCGCAGCCTCGACACGATCTGTGCGCGGGCGCTGGAGAGCGATCCCGCGGCGCGCTATCCGCACGCCGGGGCTCTCGCCGCCGACCTTCGCCGCCACCTGGAAGGCCGGCCGGTCGAGGCGCGGCGGAGGCGCAGGTGGCGCCGGGCGGGCGCCGTGCTCGGTCGCGGCCGACCTCGCCTCCTCGCCGCGGGCGCCGCCGGCCTCGCCCTGCTGCTGCTCGGAGGCGCCGTCTGGATCGCCGGCCAGCGCTCGGGAGACAGGAGCTCCGAGGCCTCGCAGACGGCTCAGCTCGCCGGCTTTCCCTTCGACCCGGTGAACCCACCGCTCGAGGAGATGGAGAGCCGGTTCGCCGCCGCACCGGACGACGTCGCCGCCGGAGCGGCCCTGGTAGTGGCCCTGCTACGCCAGCAGCGAGAGAGCGAGGCGGGAATCCTGGTCGGGCGGCTCCGCCAGATCCCGGGCAAGGAGCTCGACCCGCTCATCGACTACGCCGAGGGCAGGCTCGCGACCCGGCGCGGCGAGAACCAGCGGGCGCTCGTCCTCTTCACCAGCGCGCGCGACAACGCGGCCGCTCAGGGTCGCGAGGAGCTTCTTGGCACCATCCGCTGGGCGCGGGGTGCGATCCTCTCTCGGCTCGGCCAGCGCGACGCCGCGCGCCAGGACCTGGAGCTCGCGCGCGCCGACTTCGAGCGCGCCGGGGACCCCAGGAACCTCTACCGCGTGCTCAACGACCTGTCGATCGAGTACCTGCAGATCGGGCGGATGGAACAGGGTGAGGCGGTACTGGAGAGCGCGCTCGCCGCGGCCCGCCTCGCCGGCTTCGCGCCGGTTCCCGCGCTCGGCAACCTCGCGGTGCTCAAGTTCCTGCGCGGGCGGCCCGACCTGGCCGAGCCGCTGGCGCGCGAGGCCCTGGAGCTTCGCCGCGACCAGCCGAGCACGGTCCGCGAGGCCTCCGAGCGCGCCCAGCTCGCCGCGATCGTCAATGACCTCGGCCGTCCCGAGGAGGCGGACGCGCTGCTCGATCAGGCGATCTCGCTCGGCCGCGCCGACGGCGGGACCCCGCCTCCCGATGCACTCTACTTCCGCGCCCTGGCCGACCTAGACGCGGGCCGCCTCGACCGTATCGACTCCCTGGCCCAGGAGCTGGAGAGCGAGGGCAACCGGACGCTCCGCTTCGGACCCGTGGGATACGGCTACTCGGTGCGGGCCCGAGCCGCCGCCCTCGCGGGCGACTTCGACGGCGCCCGGCGGCACTTCACCGAGGCCCGCCGCCTGCTGCGCTCCGAGGGCGACCGCGACTTCGCGGCGCTCTCGGACCTGGCCTGGGCCGAGGCCGAGGTGGCGGCAAGCTCGCCGCAGGCCGCGTCCCGCGTCCTCGACGAAGCCTTCGCCGGGCTCGAGGAAGCGGCCACGAGCCTTGCCGGCATCCTCGCCGAGGCGTTGCGCCTCCGCATCGAGGCTGCGGCGGGCCGGATCGAAGCGGGGCGAGAGCGGCTCGCCCGGCTCGGCAAAGATGGGGCCAGCGCGCCGAGCGTCGCCTGCCGGATCGCCTACCTGCGGGGGCGCGCGCGGCTCGCCGCCGCCGAGGGCCGAAAGGACGCTGCCCGCGCCGATCTCGAGGCGGCGCTCGCCGCCGCCCGGCAGGCGCAGCGCAAGGTCGACGAGCTGGAGCTGCGGCTCGATGTCGTGGCTCTCGCCGGCGATCCCGCGACGAGGGCGCGGCTGGCTTCCGAGGTGGAGCGGGAGGCCGCGGCGCTCGGCCTCTCCGCCATCGCCGGCAGGGCCCGGGCCGCGGCCCGGGCCACGCCTACCGGCTGAGCGGGCCTCAGCGCGAGCAGTCCCGTTCGAAGCTGAGCTCGCCGTAGTAGAAGCCCGAGCCCGGGTCCTCCGGATCTTTGAGCTGCGGGCACGACACGCCCTCGGGGCAGCCGACGGCGACCCGCACGGTGACCCAGCCCGAGATCTCTGAGGCGGTGACGCAACCCTCGATCCGAACCTGAGTCTCGTCCTCCGCCCCTTCCTGCTCGATGACCTCGAGCACCACTTGGCTGCCATCGGTGAGCGTCTTCACCTCGAAGAGAGGGTCCTCCATCGCCGCGGTGGTGACGTTGATCGGCAGTACGTCGCGGATCGTCCCCGAGAAGTCCGTGGTGCGGAAGTGGCGCAGGCAGGCCTTCGACAGCGCCGGAGTGCGCGGGAGGCTGAACGGGAAGCGGAAGGTGAGGTCGCGTGGAGCCTGCGACCAGGTGTTGCCGTTGTGCTGGTCGCCGCAGTGCGGGAAGCTGTAGCGGTTCGAGTCGTCCTGGAAGGTGCCGAAGACCCAGCCGGGCTTGCCGTCCGGGTGCAGGAACCAGAGGGCGTCGGAGGGGTGGATCTCCGGCCGGTCGTGACCCGTATCGGGGGAGCAGCAGAGCTCGCGATGGTCTTCGGCGCGGTGGTCGCTGCCGTGGTCGTGGGCATAGACCCCGTAGACGCAGACCTGGCGGCCGTCCTGCCCCGGCTGGCCACCGGGAGGAATCCCACCGGCCCAGTCGGCGGCCGGCTCGAGAGCCGAGTTGCAGCCCCAACTGTCATCGCAGGTCCCGCCGCCGACGATCGGCTGGAAGCCGATCGGCAGAAAGCGCGCGTCCTCGCGATAGAATTGCTGCGCCGGAGTGATCTCGGCGTGGATGCACTTCTTGGGCGAGTTGGGAGGCGGCGTGTTTGCTTTCTTGGCGGCCGCGCGGCATTCGGTGACCGGGCAGCTCGAGTCCCACTTCTCGAAGGGGTGCTCGAAGAAGATGCCGGGGTCGTCCAGCGGGGTGCATTCGGTGTTGACGTAGCCCTCGAGGAAGTGCTCGAACCCCGGGGCCGCCTCGATGTTGAGCATGATGTCCCGGGGATCCTCCAGCTCGTCGAGAACTCCGTACCTAACGACCTTGCCGCAGAACTTGGTGCGCAGCGGCAGGCCGCCGTCCGGCTCCAGGAACTGGGGGCCGCTCGCGGTCGGAGTCAGAGCCTCCAGCGACTGCTCTTCGCAGAACACGCAGCAGTCGTTGAAGGCCTCGCTCTGTTCGACGCTAGGCCGCCTGGCCTCCACGGCGACGTTGGCGATGTCGTTCATCGACGGGACGGCCGGGCACTGCTCGCCGGAGCTGGCGGCGAGCGCCCGGTCCGCGTGCAGCGCGGCCAGCGAAGCCAGCAGCGCCACGGTGGACAAGGCTCGGGCTACGGGGCGGGTGGTGCGGTACGACATGATCTCTTCCTCCTGCGACGGAACCGTGGCAACGGTGGCCACAGTGGCTTCCCGCGTTTTCTTGGTCCCGTGAGTTACGCGCAGGATTCCGCGGTGAGTGCCACCGGCCTGGCACCGTCCTTGCTCCCTCTTGGCCTTCAGCGGACCGCCGCTTCGGACGCCGCGGCCGAGAGAGGGAGGTCGAAGAACAGTAAACGGCAAGGGATCAAGTACTTGCCAGGCGTCCTCGGACAGCGGCGCGGTCCACCCGGAGGTGGTCTATGAGAGTTACAACTGCCGTCGCTTTGGTCTTCGTTCTGATGCTGGCTGCAGGCGCCACTAGCCCTGCGTCGGCACGCCCCAATATCTCGGTCAGCGTGAGCTTCTTCTACGACTCGCTGGCCCCCCACGGCCACTGGTACGACAGCCCTCGGTACGGCTACGTCTGGCACCCGAGGAATGTGTACGCGGGCTGGCGCCCGTACTACGACGGCCACTGGGTCTATACCGACTATGGCTGGACCTTCGTGTCCGACGATCCGTGGGGCTGGGCGACCTACCACTACGGTCGCTGGTACCTGGACCCGGTGCTGGGCTGGATCTGGGTGCCGGGCACCGAGTGGGCGCCGTCCTGGGTGAGCTTCTACGAGACCGACGACTGGATCGGCTGGGCCCCACTGCCGCCGAGCGTCGGCTTCTCGCTGGCGTTCTCGCGCCGCCCGGTGATCGACTCGGCCGGCTACTGCTTCGTCGAGAAGCGCCACTTCCTGGACCGGGACGTTCACCGGCGAGTGGCTCCCTTGAGCCACAACGCGGTGCTCGCTCGCCGCGCCGAGCACATCGGCCGCTTCTCGCGCGCCGACGGCTTCGTGGTCAATCACGGCCCGCCGGTGGAGCGCATCGCGCGGGCGACGCGGCGCCAGGTGCCGAGAGCGCGAGTGGTCGAGACCGCCGACTTCCGCGGCGCCGAGAGGGTTCGCCTACAGGGCCGACAGGTAGCGATGTTCCGGCCTCAGGTGAGCGCCAAGCCGACTCATCCGCCGCGTGCGGCACGCGCAGTGTCGGACCGGCAGTCACGCCGGCCAGAGGTCGTGCAGCGGCAGCGACCGCCGGAGCGACGCGCGCTGTCTGCACAGCAGCGAGCCCAGCGCTCGCCGCAACTGAGCCGTGCTCCGCAGCGCGGCCGGCCTGCGCCACAGGTGACGCAGCCTTCGCGCCGTGGCCCGCAGGCCCGGGTCGAGAGGTCCGGCCCGCGGCCGCCGCGTCGTGACATCCGGCAGCAGCAGCAACGACCGCCGGAGCGCCGTGCGCTGGCGCAGCAGCAGCGGCCGCAGCCGCAGCGCAGGGCGGTGTCTCCGCAGCAGCGAGCCCAGCGCTCGCCGCAGGTGGCGCGTGGTCCACAGCGCGGCCGGCCTGCGCCCCAGGTGACGCAGCCTCCGCGCCGTGGCCCGCAGGCTCGGGTCGAGAGGTCCGGCCCGCGTCAGCCACGGCGTGAGATCAGGGCGCCGGCGAGGTCCGGGCAGCAGTCGAGGGCGATCCGCCCCGACCGGCGGCCGCCTCGCCAGCCCGAGGTGCGAGCCGGCGGTAAGCAGCGGCCACCCGAGCAACAACAGCCTCGCCGACAGCGGCGCCCGCGACAGGGCCCGCGTCCCCCCGGCTCGTAGCGCTCCGCCGCGAGCCATCCACCCACCGAGGGCCCCAATCGCGGGGCCCTCTTTACCCTTTCGGCTTCTCCGGCAGGTAGTTGCTGAAGTGCCAGACGTGGCCTTCGAGGTCGCGCGCGCTGTAGCCGCGGGCGCCGTAGTCGGTGTCCTCGATCGGCTGCGCGATCTCCGCACCGGCCGCCCTGGCGCGTTCGTAGTGGGCGTCGACCTCGGCGAGATAGACGCAGGTCGACGAAGTGACACCACCCGCCTGGCGCGGGCTCTTGAATCCGAAGCGCCCCTCTTTCATCGAGCCGAGCATGATGGTCCCGGGGCCGAAGGCCAGCTCGGCGTGGGCGATAGTGCCGTCTGGCCCCGGGTACGACACCACCTTCTCGAAGCCGAAGGCTTTGCCCAGCCACTCGATGGCGGCCGCTGCATCCTCATACATCAGGCAGGGGAAGAGGTTGGGGGTCGAGGCATTTGGGGTCTCAGACATGAGGTCTCCTTTCGAGGCGGCGAAGCATGGCACCGCAAGGAGACGGTACGACGGCGGCGGGACAGCGTCTTGAAGGGAATTTACCTGTCGAGATCGCGGACCTGGGCCTCGATCCCGCTGGTGCCGGCCGCCAGCCGATCGCGCAGCAGCTCGCCGGGCGTGGCGCCGGCGAGCTCGCCGAACTCGCGGATCAGGTGCGCCTGGTCGGCGTAACCGCAGTCGTAGGCAATCTCGGCCCAGCCACCCGGGACATGACGCTCGACCAGCGGGCGCCCGGTCGCGGCGCGCTCGGCGAGGCGCACGGCGCGGTGGAAGCGCAGGACGCGGGCCACGGTCTTGGGTGGCAGTCCGATCTGCTCGCGGAACTGGGCGATCAAGTGCTTGTGGCTGCAACCCACCTCGCGGGCGAGGTCACCGATGGCCAGGCGGCCGCCGGTCTCGTGGAGCCGCTGCCATCCCCAGAGGACGGCAGCGGAGGCCGCGTGAGTGCCGCGCACCGGAGCAGCCTCCAGGCGCGCGGCGATGAAGCGATCGAGGAGGGCGAAGCGCTCCTCCCAATCCGCGGCCTCGCGCAGCCGATCGAGCAGCCGCGAGGCGAGCGGGCCGAACACCTCCTCCAACTCGACCACGCGGTTGGCGAGCTGGTGCATCGGCAGGCCCAGGAAGCGGCGCGCTCCGAGCGGCGTGAAGTTCACCTGCACGCCGGAGAGCTCGCCGCACGACTCGGTGACCGCGAAGCTGTCGTGCAGGCCGGCGACGAAGGCATTGAAGTAGCGGGCCGGCCCAGGCGCGGCGCGCGGCGTCTCGACCCCGATCGCCGGTCCCAGGTTGAAGATCACCGGCACGATGCCGGAGGGCAGCTCCTTGCGGCGCGACAGGAGCGTCGAGCTCTCCACCCAGCCGCAGTAGCTACCGGCCACCTGCCCCACGAGGCGCGGGTCGGGCGGCCGCAGGGCGAGCTCGAACCAGCCGCCGTCGTAGGAGCGGCGGATGGTTTCGGGGGGAGCCTGGATCGTGGCCGGCATCGCGTCGCGCTCCGCGCGGCGATTGTCGCTCGGAACGCTGCCCGATGCCAGGAAGTTGGCGCGCCACCCGGGGCTGTTACGGCACGACCTGGTCCCATGCCGAGGTGTTGCCCGACTCGAAACCGTCCGCGAAGATCACCGAGTACTCGTCGGCGCCCAGGTCGCGGAAGCCGGGGAGCGGGTTCGGGTGATCGGGGTCGTCGATGTCGCGCGCCTGCCAATCGATGTCGCGGTCGTCGCCGCTCCACTGGCTGAGGTCGCAGAAGTCGATGGCGGGCGAGGTTCCCTTGAGCTGGTAGTTGCCGGCGGCGGGGTTGGCGAGCTGGGGATCGTTGACCACGATCGCGCGCTGGATCGCGGCGGGTGGGAACCCGACCAGCAGCCCGGCATGGCGGGTCATCACGCAGTCGATCTGAGGTGCGGCCCCGGCCGGGAAGCCCGGCGCGAACAGCGCTCCCTGCTGATCGAAGAGGCTGGTCAGGATGCGCACCGGGCCGACGCTGGCGGAGCCGATCGAGATCAGGCCGGGGCCGAAGTCGAGGTTGCGGGCGAAGGAGACGTTGCCCAGCGTGAGCTCGCTTCCCGCGCCGGTGACGGTGAGCGGCGTCGAGCCGGCGTTGGCGGCGATGACCGAGGATCGGACGGTCAGCACCGCGCCTCCCAGCACGCGTGCCACCGGGTTCACGAGCGTCGACGAGTTGCCCTCGATGTGCGCCCCGTGGATGCTGACCTCCGCCTGGTCCTCGACGAAGAGCGCGCCGCCGACGGGGGCACTGTTGTCGTCGATCACCGCGCAGCGCACGCTGTCGAAGCAGTTGTCGATCGGGCCGGAGGGCCGGCCGACCACGACCCCGGCCCCGTTGTCGACGAAGAAGGCGCCGCCCGAGCCGCCCGCGGTGTTGCCCGTCAGCCGGGCAAAGAAGGCGCGCACCACCGATCCCGTCCCGGTGACGAAGACCCCACCGCCGCTGTTGCCGGCCGAGTTGGCCTCGATCGTGGCCAGGCCGTCGAAGGTGAGCGAGGTGTTGATCTCGGCGCCGCTCTCGACGTAGGCGCCGCCGCCGCTGTCGGCGGCGGAGTTGGAGATGATGCCGCCGCTCGAGCCGCCGGTGAAGAGGTCGAGGCTGCAGCTCCCCGCCAGGTACACGCCGCCGCCCTTGCCGCTCGCCTCGTTGTTGGCCACGGTGGCGTTGTGGTGGAAGCGGACCCGGCCGTCGCCCACACAGGCCAGGCCGCCGCCGTCGGCGGCGGAGCCGGCGGCGAGCAACGAGCTCCCGTACAAGTAGAGATCGAGGCCCGGGGAGGCGTTCACGTAGACGTTGCCGCCCTGGCCGGTCGCCGTGTTGCCGAAGACCAGCACGTCCCACAAGGTGACGGCGTGGTCGCCCTGGATGAGGAGGCCGCCGCCGTTGCCGGTCACCTCGCCGCCGGTGATGTTGAGGCGCTCGAGGACCGAGCCGCCCGAGACCAGCAGGAACAGCGCCCGGTTCGAGTTGTCGCCGAGGAGAGTCGAGAAGCCGGTCGGCTCGGTGGCGTTGCAGGCCACGTAGCCGCCGCGCAGCATCAGGCCGTCGGTGAAGATCAGGAATGGGCCCTGGTACGAGGTGTTGGCCCGCAGGCGGATCTCGTCCAGGCCGGGATTCGAGGCCGCGGCCGTGATCGCCGAGAAGAGGTCGGGGTGGGTGCAGCCCGCGCCGACTCCGACCTTGAAGATGGCGGCCGAGGCGGGGGTGGCCATGGCGAGCGCGAGCAGAACGAACGAGGTGAAGCCGAGGATGCCGCCCGTAGCGCGGGCGCGTCCGGCGGAGCTCGAGATGACGTGCATGGGTTCCCTCCCTGAGATTCGTGGGCTCCTTCACCCAGGAAAACGTAGGGAGGGAACGAAAACCGCCACCGGGGGCAGGGGGAGATCCGCGCGCTCCTTCCGCCCGTAGAATCGGGCGGAGGTGCCACCACGGTGAGGCGCTCGAAGCTCCGAACACTTCTCGTTGGGTCGTCGATGTCCCTGCCCCTCCTTGCAGGCGCAGCTCAGCCGGCCCGCGGTCAGCACGCGGATCCGGTGGTCCTCGAGCTCTTCACCTCGCAAGGCTGCTCGAGCTGCCCGGCCGCGGATCGGCTGATCTCGAAGCTGGTCCAGTCGGAGGCGTGGAGGGGCAAGATCCTGCCACTGGCATTTCACGTCGACTACTGGAACTACATCGGTTGGACCGACCCGTTCTCCTCTGCAGAGTGGTCCCGGCGACAGGAAGGGTACGCGGCAGCCTTCGACAGCGGGCGGATCTACACCCCACAGCTCGTGTTCAACGGCGTCGAGGAGTGCGTGGGTTCCGACGAGGCCAGCGTCGGGCGGCTGCTGCGCAAGCTCAGCCGGCAGGCTTCAGCTTTCGAGGTGACGGTCGCCGCGTGGTCCGAGGGAACCGAGCTGGTCATCGAGATGACAGCCCGGCTTCGCCCTGGTGCCGATCGAGGCGAAGAGCCGCCGGAGCACTGGGTGGCGGTGATCGAGAATGGGCTGACGACCGCAGTAGGGCGAGGCGAGAACGCCCGCCGGACCCTCCACAACGACTTCGTCGTCCGCCGCTTGCTCAGAGCCGGCCCGAGCGGCCGGCTGAGCGTGCCGCTCGATCCGCGCTGGAACCGCGCCGGGCTTGCCGTGGTGGCCTTCGCGCAGGAGCCGCGTTCGCGGCGGATTCGCGGGGCCGCTACGGTAGCGATCCCAGCGCCTCTTTCCTAGCCGCCTCGAACTCGTCGCCCGGGTTCCAGGTGGGCAGGGCGGTGGCCTCGGTCACCGCCAGGCCGCAGAACAAGCCGAGCTGCGCGTTCTCCACCATGCCGTCGAGGTTCCAGTCCGGGCTCCACTCGTCGCTCGGCTGGTGGTACTGCACCTCGGTCCAGCGCTCGATCTGCTGCTTGCCCCAGCCGGCCGGGCGGCCGACGAAGTCCGTGCCCTCGTCGAAGTAGAGCGCCGGCACGCCGATCTTCGCCAGGTTGAACTGATCCGAGCGATAGAAGAAGCCCTTGTCGGGGAACTGGTCCGGCTTGACGACCCGCCCCTGCGCCGCGGCGAAAGCGGAGGCCAGATCGTCGAGCGAGGACTTGCCGGCGCCGATCAGTGTGATGTCCCGGGTCTTGCCCCAGATGTTGCCGCCGTCATAGTTGATGATGGCGGCGATCTTGCCGGGATGGAAGCTGGGAAACGTGGCGTAGTAGCGCGAGCCCAGCAGGCCCTGCTCCTCGGCGGCGAAGAACAGGAACATCACCGAGCGCCGCGGCGCCTTCGGCAGGCTGGTGATCGCCTTGGCAATCGCCAGCACCTGCGAGGTGCCCGCCGCGTTGTCCACCGCGCCGTTGTAGATCACGTCCTTGTCGCCCTCCGGCGCGCCCTTGCCGAGGTGGTCGTGGTGGGCGGAGAAGATCACCACCTCGTCCTTCAGTTCCGGGTCCGAGCCCGGCAGCAGGCCCAGCACGTTGGCGGTCGCCGTGCGGCTCACCTCGTTCGAGAGCGTGAGCGAGGTCCGGATCCCCAGCGGCACGGGCCGGAAGTCCTTCTTGCGGGCCGCGGCGAGGAGCTGATCCAGGTCCCGGCCGGCGGCGGTGAGCAGCCGCCGCGTGGCCTCCTCCGTGGCCCAGGCCTTCACCTGGATGCGCGGCTCGCCGGCCGGCGGCAGCTCGAACTGCGGGCCGCTCCAGGAGGTCTGCACCACCTGCCATGGGTAGCCCGCCGAGGGCGTGGTGTGGAGGATGATCGCCCCGGCCGCGCCCTGGCGCGCGGCGCTCTCGTACTTGTAGACCCAGCGGCCGTAGTAGAGCCGCGTCACGCCGGCGAAGAGCGCCGGGTCCCAGTCCGGGTCGTTGTTGAGCATCAGCAGGACCTTGCCCTTCAAGTCCATGCCCTTGAAGTCGTCCCAGCCGTACTCCGGCGCCTGGATGCCGTAGCCCACGAAGACCACCTCCGCGCCGTCGATCTTCGCCGTCGACTCCGGCACGCCGCTCGCGGCGATGTAGTCCTCGTGCCAGGCGAGGTTCACCTGTTTGCCGCCCGCCGCGAAGCTCCACAGCTTTGGCGCCGAGGCGTGGACGCTCAGGATGTCGATCGGCTGCTCCCACGAGCCGTCCTTGCCGCCAGGCTGCAAGCCCAGGAAGCCGAGCTGCGCGCCCAGGTACCTCCGCGTCAGCTCGTCACCCCGGCTCGCCGGCCCGCGGCCCTCCAACAGGTCGTCTGCCAAGAAGCGGATCGGCCCCTCGAGCACCGCCGGCGTGATCAGCTCCGCAGCCTCCTCCGCCCCGGCCGAGAGCGGGGGAGGGGCGGCGGTGGCGGGGAGGGCGGCGGAGAGCCCGCCGAGCACGAGGAGCACAAGGGCAAGGAGTGAGCGCATCGTTCCTCCGAAGCGTGTAGGTGGACGGAGGAGATCCTAACAGCCCTTGGTGAAGCTGCGCGGAGTCGCGTGGCGAGCGCCGTGGGCCAAGGTGAGGCCATCCGACGTCCACCGCCGGAGCCTGCTACTATTCCAGCACTCCAACGCCTACGCCGAGCGTGAATCCGCCATCTTCGTTAGCTTGCCTAGCTTGCCGGACTGGACCTTGGGTCGAGAACCGCAGCGTAACGGCCGATGAGCGATGCCGCCTGGCAGGAGGGTGGTGAAGGGAAGCCGAGGGAGGCCCCGGCCTTTCACCAGCTCTTCGCGCGTCTCTATCCCGCGGTCGTCTACTTCTTCCAGCGCCAGGGCTTTGGCCGTGAGGAGAGCCGCGACCTAGCGCAAGACACATTTCTTCGTGTCTATAGGGGGATGAGTGGTTTTCGCGAGGAGGCCCGGATCGAGACCTGGCTCTTCCGGATCGCCAAGAACATCGCCTTCAACGCCCGGCGATACGACATGGCGGCCCGCCGGCGCCACGAGGAGGTCTCACTGGAGGAGGCGTTGGAGCAAGGAGACCCGGTCCTTCCCCAGACGCGGCGGCCTGGGCTGGGCTCGCCCGATCCCCTCGAGGAGCTCCTCGAGGACGAGCGAACCCGGACCTTGCGCCAGGCGGTCGAGGAGCTGCCCCCCAAGATGCGGCAAGTGCTCCTGCTGCGCGTCGACCAGAGCCTCAAATACCGGGAGATCGCCGCGCTGCTCGAAGTCTCGATCGAAACCGTGAAGGCCCATCTCTACCAGGCCAAGGGCGCACTGATCACCCGGCTGGGTGGCCCGCTGCAGGCGGCGGAGGAGCGCCTTTTCAGGGAGGAAGAGCCGTGAGCCACGGCGAGACGGACCTCGAGCGGGCCCTGGCCCGGCTGCGGCGGGAGCGATCGCCGGCGGGCACCGAGACGCCCGGCGAGCGGGAGCTCGTTGCCTATTCCACCGGCGAGCTCGAAGAGGCGGCGGCGGAGTCGGTGCGCGACTACCTCGCTCGGGACGCGGAGACCGCGCGCCTCGTGCTCGACCTCAAGGAGTCGCTGGCCGCACAGCCACCCTCGGGTGCGGCGCCCCTGAGCGAAGCCGAGCTGGCCGCCGACTGGTCGGCGCTCGAACGCCGGCTCGGCGCTCGCGACGCCCCCCACGCCGCGGTTGGGAGGCGGGTGCGCCTCCCCATCCATGCCTCTGCGTCGTTCGCCTGGGCGGTGGCGGCCTCGGCGCTGTTGATCGCTCTCGGGCTCGGCGCCTGGGGGCTCCGCTCGAGCCGGGAAAAAGCGCGTTTGGAGCAGGAGGCCCGAGCCCATGGCGAAGCCCAGGCGAACGCTCCCTACGCCTTCCTCGAGCTTGCACGCGAGCGCGTGCGCGACGCGGAGGGGTCCCGCGAGCGGCCTCGTCTGGAGGTGGGGCCCCAGCCTTCTTTCGTCAGCCTCTCGCCGCCGGCGGGGAGCGAGCATCGGGTCTTCGAGGTGGAGGTCGAGGGCCTGGCCCCCGGCGGCAGCCCACCGCGGACGCTGGTAAAGGGGCTGCGCTTCGATCGCGAGCAGCGGTTGCTCTTCTCGGTGACGCGACATGCGCTTCCGCCCGGCACCTACAAGCTCAGGCTCTACGGGATCGCGGCGGCGGGCCGGCATGAGCTTGCCGACTACGAGGTGGAGGTGGTCCCGGTGGCTCCTGCGCCGTAGGCTCACCGCGGCGCTCGGTCCCTACCTGGCGTTCGCCCTGGCGGTGGCCGCGGGCGCGTCGCACGCCCTGCGTCGCGAGCCGGGCGCCGCCGATCCCTGTGCCGAGGGCGCGGTGACCTGGCTCGGAGTCGGCGCGGCCATCGAGCGCCCGATCGGCCCCGGAGAACGGCATTCTTACCGTGTCGACCTGGCGGAGGGCTCGTTCGCCCGCGCCTGGGTCGGCCAGCAGACCAGGGACGTGGTCATCGAGCTCCGGGGCTCGGACGGCCGGCTGCTGGCCGCGATCGACAATCCCTATGAGACTCGGCGGCCGGAGCTGGTCCCACTGCTGAGCGGGGTGGGGGGTGCTACCTGCTTCGTGGTGCGACCCTTCGGGAAGGATGTCTCGGGCGCGGCCTACCGGGTGACGCTCGAGCTGGAGCCACAGCCTGCGACAGCCGCCGACCGCGCGCTGTTCGAGGGGCTGGTGGAGATGGAGGCCGGCGAGCTGGCCGCCGGCTTGCGCTCCTTCGCGGCGGCGCTCGGGCACCTGGCCCGCGCCGCGGACCGGCTGCAGGCGGCCGGTGAGCCGTTGCTCGAGGCGGAAGCTCGCCAGGCCCTGGGCGAGTCTCTGCTCGACGCCCGGAGCCATCCCCGGACCAACGCGCAGGCCCTGGACGAGCTTTCGGCCGCCCTCGCGCTATACCGCGGGCCGGCCGGCCGCGAGCCGGCGGTCGAGGCCGGTCTGCTCAACTTCCTGGGCCAGGCGCAGCAACGCCTGGGGCTGCTGCGGGCGGCGCGCGACAGTCACCGGGAGGCGATGGCGCTCGCCGCCAGCACTTCTCAACGGGAAGCCGAACGCTTTGCCCGCGCCAACCTCGCAACGGTCCTGGCGCGGCTCGGTGCCTTGCAAGGAGCGCTGGACCTGGGCCGGCATTGGCTGGCGGAGACCCGCGAGCGGGGCCTGGCCCACGAGGAGCTCGCCGCGCTCGACTTTCTCGCCAACCTCAGGATCAGCCTCGGGAGCTACGCCGAGGCGAGGCGCAACGCCGAGGATCTCCTGGCGCGCGCGCAGACGGCCGGCGACCCCCGTTTCCAAGCCATGGCCTGGGAGTATCTCGGCAGCCTGGACCGTCGCCGCGGCGCCTGGGCCGAGGCCGGCCGCGCCTTCGAGCGCGGCCTGGACCTGCTGACGGCGCTCCCGGCTGGGACCGTCGACGCCGAACGCGCGCTGGTGCTCAATGGGCTCGCGCTCGCCCTCTCCAACCAGGGCGAGCACGGGGCCGCGCTGGCCCGGATCGGCGAGGCAGCCGGGCTCTACTCGCGGCTCGGCCGCCGGCTCGACCTCGGGCTCACCCGTTTCAATGAGGGCACCGTGCTCGCCGCCGCCGGCCGGCAGGCCGAAGGGCTCGCCCGCTGCGACGAGGCCCTGGCGGCTCTCGACGAGCTCGGAAACCGCGGCGGGCAGGCGTCGGCGCTCCTCTGCCGCGCGCGGGCCCTCGCCAGCCTCGGCCGTACGGAGGAGGCCGCCGCCGCCGCGGAGCGCTCGCTCGCGATCGTCGAAAGCCTGTGGGACGAGCTCGACGACCCCGAGCTGCGCCTGCACTACCGGGAATCCAAGCGTGAGTACTATGCGACCTACATCGACATCCTGATGCGGCAGGGCGAGCCGACCGTGGAGCGCGAGCGGGTGGCGCGCGCCCTGGAGGTGAGCGAGCGCACCCACGGCCGGCTGCTCCTCCAGGATCTGTGGGCGCTCCGCGACGGCTTGCGGCGCAAGGTTGACCCCGCGCTCCAGGAGCGGGCGGCGGGCTTGCGCGCCTTGCTCGGCGAGGCGCAGCCTTGGGCAGGGCCGCCGGCGGCGCGGCGCAGCTCCTCGGGCACGACGCGCCGTGCCTCGCTGCTCGCGGACTACGAGCGGGTCGAGGAAGAGATCCGGCGCCGGAGCGCCGCCTACGCTGCGCTCACCCGGCCGCGGGTGCTGCGGGCGATCGAAATCCAGCGCCGGCTCCTGGACCGCGACACCGCGCTCCTGGTCTACTCCCTCGGCCCCGAGCGAAGCTATCTCTGGCACGTGGGGCCGCGCTCGCTCGTGAGCTACCCCCTGGCGCCCGGCGCGGCCCTCTCGTCGTTGGCCGCGCGGGCGGCGACGCTCGCCGCCCGGGGGAGCGACCCGACGATCGCCGACCAGGCCGACGTGGCCCTGGCCGAGCTCTCGCGCGAGCTACTGGGCCCGCTCGCGGGGAGGCTCACGGCGCGGCGGCTGATCGTCGTCCCCGAAGGCGCCTTGCAATACGTGCCGTTTGGCGCCTTGCCGCATCCCGACGACCTCGACCGGGCGGCCGGCCCGCCGGCGCTCCTCCTCGACCGCCACGAGATCGTCACGCTGCCCTCGGCGAGCGTGCTCGCAGTGCTCCGGGAGATGCGTGCGCGCCGGCCGCGGCCGAGCCTGCTTCTCGCCCTGATCGGCGATCCCGTGCTGCACGCGGAGGATTCGCGCCTCCCGCCCGAGGCCCGAGAGCTGGATCGCGATGCCGCACCACCGGCGGCCGGGGCCGATCCGATCGTGGCCTCTGCGGCGGCGGCGCGGCTCGACGAGTTGCCCTACGCGCGCGCCGAGATCGAGGCTCTGCGCAGCAAGGTCGCCCCGGAGCTCGCCGTGGAGCTTTCCGGGCTCGCCGCGCATCGCGACCAGCTGCTCGCAGGGGCGCTGCGCGGGGCCCGCATCGTGCACTTCGCCACCCACGCGTCGATCGACGCGGCCGAGCCCGAAGCCTCACGAATCGTGCTGTCGCGCTTCGATCCGGAGGGCCGCCCGCGAGACGGGTCGCTCAGCCTGCTCGACGTGTACTCGCTCGAGGTGGACGCCGACCTCGTGGTGTTGAGCGCCTGCAGCACCGCCCTCGGCCGGGAGGTCGGCGGCGAGGGCCTGATCAGCTTCACGCGCGGCTTTATGTACGCCGGAGTCCCCAGCGTGGTGGTCTCGCTCTGGGACGTCGACGACGAGGCCACCTCGGTGCTCATGGAGCGTTTCTACTCCTTGCTGCTCGACCAGGGCCTGGCGCCAGGCGCGGCGTTGCGCGAGGCCCAGCTCTCCCTGCGCCGCGAGCCGCGCTGGCACCGGCCCTATCACTGGGCCGCGTTTTCCCTGCACGGTGACTGGCGGTGACCGCCTGCGAAGTAGCCCCACGGGCTGTTGCCCAGGCTTCGCCGGCCTAAACATCGCCTTCGCCGACGTGTCTCTAACAGTTGTCACGACATCGGCCGGCTCGCAATCGAAACCGGGCGCCGGGTCCGAGCCCCGGCCCCCGCTCAGCGATCGCGGCAGCGCGGCGAAGGAGGAGGTCAATGAGCACCCAGGCCGAGGACAAGGGCAGGCGTCTCGCGATGCGCGGCGCAGCGGGGGACGGCACCGCGCGGCCACCGTTCGGCGGTCCGTCGCAGGGCCCGGTGCCCGAGGACACGCATGACACGCCGGTCAACTACCCGGCGCCGGGGGACGAGGCGGGAAAGCCGCCCTTCGGAGGCGCCTCGCAGGGCAAGCCTCCCGAGCCACCTCCACCTCCGGATCCCAGCTACCCGGTGCCCGGCGATCCCGAGCGCCGCCGGGCCGGGTCGGAGCCGATCTGGCCGCTCGACGAGGAGCCCGAGGAGCCCGACCGCTGAGCGGCGCGGCGGCAGGACCCGGGCTCGGTGCTCCTCGATGGCCGCCTTGCCGGGCCCGATGTCGCGTTCTCTCCCTGGAGGTGTCATGAGCATCCGCCGTCCCGCCCCGCAAGCGCTCTCCTTCAATGGGGTCGACGGTGCCACCGGGGCCCTCGCCTGGCCGGAGGTGACGGAGCGGGAGCTCGCGGCAGCCCTCGCGCGTCGGGTGATCGACCTCGATCGCCTGGCGGAGACCGGGAAGCCGTTCACCCCGTTCCCGCTCGGCCGCCTGGATGCGGCGGGATGGGGCGTAATCTTCCACCGCGACGCCGACCCGGCGGTGCGGGCCGCCCTGGCGCCGCTTCTCGCTTGGCGGCGGCAGCAGGCGGCCAAGCGCAAGCCGAGGCTCTTTCGCGACTTCGCTGGCGAGTGCGGGGTCTGGCCGCGGGAAACCGCCTACGAGTTCCTGGAGCGGCACGGCGTCGGACCGGCGAGCGGCGACCCCGAAACCATGCCGTACTACCTGCTGCTGGTCGGCGGGCCGGAGGAGATCCCCTTCGCCTTCCAGTACCAGCTGGCGGGCGGCCATGCCGTGGGGCGCTTGGCCTGCGACCGGCTCGAGGACTATGCCCGTTACGCGGCGAGCGTGGTCCGTGCCGAGCGCGAGGGATGCGGCCGACGGCGCCAGCTCTCGGTGGTGGCGCCGCGCCATCGCGACGACGAAGCCACGCGCTGCGGCGAAGAGAACCTCGTAGCGCCGTTCTGTGAGCGCTTCTCCCAGCGTTTCGACCGATCGCGGAGCCGGCAGGCCTGGAAGCTCGACGTGGCGAGCGGCGCCCGGGCCACCAAGCGGGAGCTCATCGGTCGCCTGGCGGCGGCGGACGGCCCGGCATTGATGCTGACGGTGTCGCACGGGCTCACCTTCTCCTCCGGCCACCCGCTGCAGCCGAAGATGCAGGGCGCGCTCATCACCTCCGAGTGGCCGGGCGCTCTGGATTGGCCGCGCGCGCTGCCGCCGGAGTTCTACGTGGCGGCCGCTGACCTCGGGGAAGAGGCCTGCCTGCACGGCCTCGTCAGCTTCCACTTCGCCTGCTTCTCGGGCGGCACACCGGAGCTCGACAACTTCTCTCGCGACCGCAGGCGAAAGCCCCCACGCCTGGCGCCCGAGCCCTTCGTCGCCGCCCTGCCGAAGCGCATGCTCACGCACCCTAACGGCGGTGCACTGGCTGTGATCGGTCACGTGGACAGCGCCTGGGCTCACTCGTTCCTCTGGCGCCGGCTCAAGCAGCAATCGCAGGCTTTTGAGCACTGCTTCGAAGCGCTGATCGCCGGCCAGCCGGTGGGTGCGGCGATGGAGGCCTTCTCGGCCCGACTGGACGCGATCGTCCGCGAGCAGATGAGCCTCACCCTGCGGCACGACGCGCGGGAGGCGGCGGCCCGGCGGCTCGACGCCTCATGGCACGCGGCGGTCACCGACCTACGCAACTACGTGGTGCTGGGTGATCCCGCCGTGCGGGTCGCCTGCTGAGGGTCCGGCGGTGGGAGAAAGCCGCATCCACGCGCTGCTGATCGGCATCGACGGCTACCTCGAGAGCCGGCGCCCCGGCTTCGTAGCCCCGCCGCCGCTCGGAGGCTCGGTGCGCGATGCGCTGGCGGCGGAGGCCTTCCTCTGCCGCCGACTCGAGGTGGCGGCCACCGATATCGAGCTGCTCCTGGCTCCGGCCGGAAGCGGCGAACCGCTCGACCCCGTGCGAGCTCCCAGCTACGAAAACATGGTCGCAGCCTGGCTGCGGCTGATCGACCGGACGCGGCCTGGCGACCAGGCCTTCATCCTCTACTCGGGCCACGGCTGCCGTGTGCCGACCCTCAGCCGCGACCTCAAGGGCCGGGAGGGCCTCGACGAGTGCCTGGTGCCCTACGACGTCGCCTCGCCCAAGGCCCGCTACCTTCGCGACATCGAGGTTTGCGCCCTGCTGCGGAAGCTCGCGGACAAGCAGGTATTCAGCACCGTGGTCCTCGACTGCTGCCACGCCGGCGGGGCCAGCCGCAGCGGCGTCGCCGTCCGTGGCGTCGAGCACGTCGACCGCACGCCGCGGCCCGAGCAGAGCCTGGTGGGAAGCGCTGCCGAGCTGGAGCGCGCATGGCAGCTCGCGCGCCCGCAGAGCCGGGCCGTCCGGGCCGACCGCTCCTGGGAGGACGAGCCCTCCGGTTACGTCCTCTTCGCCGCGTGCCGGCTGCACGAGCAGGCCTTCGAAGCCCGGTTCGACGACCAGCCGCTGCGCGGTGCACTGTCGCACTGGTTCTTCCGACTGTTGGAGTCGGCGGACCCCGGCTGGAGCTGGCGTCGCCTGCACGAGAGACTGTTGGCACGGGTCCAGGCCAGGTTCACGGCACAGACGCCAGTCCTCGAAGGCGAAGCGGAGCGTGCGATCTTCGGTGGCGACCGCCTGACGCCGCCGGCCGGGATCGCTGTGGTGGAGATCGCCGGCGAGGCGGGTGTCCGGCTGCGGCTCGCGGCGGGCAAGGCGCACGGCCTGCGCGAGGGTGCAAGCTTCGCGATCGTCGCGGGAGGCGGCCCCGCGGCGGGTACGCGGCTGGGTGTCGCCGAGGCGCGGGAGGTGAGCGCCACCTGCTCGTGGGCGGAGCTTCTGGAGCCGCCCGCGACGCAGCGCGTGCCGGCGGAGGGAGACAGGGCGGTGCTGCTCGATCCCGGCTCGCTTTGCCTCCGGCGGCCCGTCAGGGTGATTGATCCCGAGCCTGGGGACCGAGGCTCGGCGCGGGCAAAGCAGCGCGGGATGCCCGAGCTCCTGGCCGGCTTGCGGGAATGCGCCGGACCCTTTCTCGAAGTGGAGGGCGAAGAAGAGCTCGAGGGCTTCTTTGTCTGGGCCGATCCCCGGGGCGTGCTCCAGATCGGCGACGCCGCCGGCCGACCCTGGCCCGGGCTCGAGCCGCCGATCCGGCTCGGCGATCCCCGTGCGCTCGTCCGGCTGGCCGAGCGTCTGAACCATCTCGCGAAGTGGCGCAACGTGCGCGAGATCGAGAACCAGGCCGCGGCCTCGCCCCTCCGCGGGAAGCTGCGGGTCGGCCTCGGCCGCCTGCCGCAAGGCTACCGCCGCGGCGAGCCGCTGCGCCCGAAATCCTTCCGCGCTTGCGAGGCACCTCCCACGGTGACGGCAGGCGAGTGGATCTGCGTGGTGATCGAGAACGCCTGGCGCGAGGCGCTGAACGTCACCCTGCTCGACTTGGCGCCCGACGGGTCCGTCTCGCAGGTGCATCCGGCCAAGGCACTGGCCGACTTCTCGACTCTCGAGCCGGGCAGGAGCTTCAAGCTTCCGCTCCGCGCCGACCTGCCGCCGGGGCTCGAGAGAGGCGAGGATGTGATCAAGGTCTTCGCCGCCCGCCACCCGCTGCGCCTGGACTGGCTCGAGCTCCCTCCTCTGGATCACCAGCACGCGGCGGCGGACGCATTGCGGGGCACCGCGACGGGCCCCCTCGATCGCCTGCTGGCCTCGCTCGCCGTCGACGAGCCGGCCCATCGCAGCGCGCGGCCGCCGGTGGAGGTGAGCGACGACTGGTGGGTGGAGGAGGCGGTGGTCAGGGTAAAGGCCGTCGCCGTAGGCGGGAGCCGGTAGACATGGCCATGACCCGGCGGCGGGGCCGAAGCCGCGTTTGATGGACGGAACCATGTCCGACGAGCCGCCGGGACGGCCGCCATCCTCCGCGCGCAGCTCGCAGTCGATCGAGTCCTGGAAACCGGAGAGGCGCGATCGCGACGCGAGCCTGCTCCTCCTGCTGCTGGCTGCCGCGTTCGTCCTGGGCTTTCTGATGGCGTCCCTGCTGCTCGACAGCCGGCGGCCGGCCGGTCCCGACCCGCATGCGCAGGGGCGTCCTGGCCCTTCGCGCAGCGAAGCGCCTAAGCCGCCGCCGACCGAGAGCTGCGTGCCGCGGGAGGACTGCTGCCAGGTCTGTAGGGCCGGCAAGGCCTGCGGCCACTCGTGCATCAGCCGCGCGAAGCTTTGCCACCAACCCGACGGCTGCGCCTGCGACGCGGCCGAGGTCTGCTCCTGAGGATCGCTGCAGAGTGGTCGCTCCAACGCGAGGCCCCATGGGTTCCCGACAGATGACCTCGCCCAAGGCCACTGCATCGCCCGTCGAACTGGGTGAGGCCGCCGTAGACCTCAACTTCGACCTCAGCATCGTTCGTTCGGGCAAGCGATACCGGATCACGGTCGAGCACGCGCCGGTCTGGCTGCCACCGCCTCGGCTCGAGCGCCTGCATCTCGACTGGGTTGAGCTCGGGGCTTTAGGCGGCCGGAACCTCAGGCCGCCGCTGGAGCTCGTGGCCGCTGGGCCGGCCGTGGTGGCGAGGACGGTAGGAGAGAGGGTCTTCCGGCAGGTGTTCGCAGGCTCGATCGGCGATGCCTACGAGGCGAGCCTCGCCGAAGCGGCGCGCAGCGGCCAGCCACTCGTGCTCCGCATGCGTCTCGGAGACGCCCCGGAGCTACGCTCCTTTCCCTGGGAGAGCCTCTGGGACCCACAGCGCCGGGAGCCGGTGGGGATCTCGACCTCCACGAATGTGGTGCGCTATCTCGACACCGGGCCGCGACTGCGATCTCCCGCGAGGCCAGGGCCGTTGCGCATCCTGTTCGTAGCCAGCCAGCCGTGCGGCAAAGACCGCCTGGCGGTCGAGCGCGAGTGGCGGGTAGTCGAGGCAGCGTTGGCACCTGCCTGTGGAGTCGGCCAAGTGGAGCTGCTCCGCGCGTCCGCCGCCACCGTTGAGGAGGTCGGCCGCTCGTTCGTGGCGCAGGACTGTCAGGTGCTCCACTTCGCAGGCCACGGAGAGGGTGCCTCATCCTCGGCTGGAGGCGTTCTCGCCTTCGAGAGGGAAGGGGGAGGCGAAGAGCTGGTGACGGGCGAGCGGCTGGCCGCGGCGCTCTACCGTGATCCGCAGGCCCGAGGCCTGCGACTGGCCGTCCTCAACGCCTGCCATACGGCCGACAGCGGCTCCGACTCATGGGCCGGAGCGGCGCAGAGCCTGGTTTCGGCAGGGTTCCCCGCGGCTGTGGCGATGCGCGGACCCATTCCCGATCAGGCCGCCATCCGGTTCGCGCGCGCCTTCTACGAGGCGCTCGCCGCCGGCAGCACGCTACCGCGGGCGATCAGCCTCGCCCGGCGTGCCATCTTTGCGGAGGTTTCCGACCTCTCCTGGCTGTGGCCGGTGCTCTTCATTCGCACCGAGGGAGGCAGGCTGGTCGATCCCTCGATCGGTGCGCCGCCCGCCAGAAAGCGGAGGCGGTGGTGGGCTCTCGGTCTGGCGGCCCTGGCGGCGAGCCTGGTCGTGCTCACGCTGCTGCCTCTGAGCCCGACCTCTCAGGACCCGCCCTACCGGCCGAGCACCGTGGACTTCACCGACCACCCCGACTGCCCCTCGGCCGCCGGACTCGAGCTCGGCTTGGTGCGAATCGAGCCGGGAGAGTTCGTCATGGGTTCGGACGAGGCACCCGAGGAGGAGCCGCAGCATCCCGTGACCATCACCGACCCCTTCTGCCTGGCCAAGACCGAGGTCACGGAGGCGCTGTGGACTGTAGTGATGAGTGACCGCAGCCGCAGCCTGGAGGAGCTGCGGCAGCGCCCGGGCGGCGACCTGCCTCAGGGAAAGCTGAGTTGGAACGACGCCCAGCGGTTCCTCATCCGGCTGAACAAGCTGATGGGCGCGGACCTCTGCTCCTTGCCCACGGAGGCGCAGTGGGAGTACGCGGCGCGGGCCGGCAGCGCCGTCCCATATGGCTTCGGTGGCGATTCGATGGCTCTGGACCTCTACGGCAACTGCGGAGGGGAGGACGATCGTGACCCCTACACCGGCCCGGCCCCGGTCGGCTCGTTGCGGCCGAACGCCCTCGGCCTCTTCGACTTGCACGGCAACCAGTCTGAGTGGGTTAATGACTGGTATCAGGTTTACGGCGAGGTACCTCTGAAGGACCCGTCTGGACCCTCGTCAGGGCAAGAGCGCGTGCGCCGCGGCGGCAGCTACATCACCAACGCGAGTAACTGCCGCTCTGCATCGCGGGAGAAGTCAACCCCGGAAGCCAGCCATCAGACCTTCGGCTTCCGGGTGGCATGCCGTTTGGCCTCCGGTCCCCCGGCCTCGTCACCGCGCTGACGGCTTCAGCATTCCACGCGATCGAGTTTCGGAGCGGGCAGGCTCACGCGCTTGCCGAACCCTGACCCACTCAACAACCGCCGCGCGGCGGTGTCTTGAAAGATGAGCTTCCGCGAAGCCTTGGCCTTGCCCTGGTCGCAGGCCCGATGGCATGGACCGCGGAACCGAACCCAAGAGGAGGAGACTCGATGCGAATCGTGCACCGGCAGCGGTGGATGGTAGCGCTCCTGGCGGCGACACTCGTGCTCGCCGCCGCGGCGAAGGCTGGTCCGCTCAAGCGATTCAGGGAGAAGCGGGAGGAAGACAAGGAGAAGATCCTCTCTTGCATCCGGACGAGCGCCTGGACCGCCTATCTCGCGGACACGGACGGCGGCTACAGCCCGATCCGCGACACGCAGAACACGGACGACGACATCGACTGGCTGGGTCTACGGTTTTCGACCTTCGAAGGGCCGCGCATCCGCCTGGGCGTGTTCAAGGTGGAGAACAAGTCTCGGGAGGCGGCCGACGAACGGGCGTCCAAGGTGGAGGTGCCGGTCGCCGGCATCGAGGAGCTGCTGACAGCCGCGCTCTACAACACCCAACGCTTCGACATCATCGAGCGCAAGCGGCTCGACCTCGTGCTCGGCGAACAAAATCGCAAAGGGACGTTCGAGCCGTCGCCCAAGGCGCTCTACGAGGCCGGGCAGGTGATGGGGATCCAGTACCTCATCTACGGAACGGTCAACGAGTGGGTGCCCGAGCGCGCTGCCAGGAAGGGCGGGATCAAGGGCTTCATCGGCGGCAAGGAGGAGGCGGAGGTGGCGATCAGCTTCAGCCTGACGGACATCACCAACGCACAGGTGCTGGTTACCACCGTCGAGCGGGCGAAGATCGGCGAGTGGAGCTTTGACATCGCCAGTCCCAAAGGCGCCACCGGCGAGACGGTGAACATGACGCCTATCAACTACGCTGTGCAAGCCTGCGTGAACAAGGCGGTGTACAAGATCGCCGTCTACCTTCGCGACCAGAGGTGGAAGGGTGCCGTGGTCGAGATCAAGGGACCGGACATCTTTATCAACGCCGGCAGCAACCACGGGATGAAGCCAGGGATGCTGCTCACGCTCTTCGCCCGCAAAGGGGTCATCTACGACAAAGGCAAGCTCCTTGGCGAGGACCTGCGGGCCATCGGTTCCCTGAAGGTCGTCTCGGTGCAGCCGGGCTTCTCGATCGCCCGCGTCGAGGAAGGGGCAAAGGGCATCAAGGTCCGCGATCGCGTGGAGCTCGCGACCGTCCCACCGCTGCCGCCCGTACCGGCCCACTGTGCGGGGATGCTGCCTCTGGCGAGCTTTTGACCAGGCGAATCGGCGCGCGGCTCAAAGGCTCAAGGCCGATCCCTCGAGCGGGATGTTGAAGCCGCCGCCGGCCAGCTCGAGGTAGAAATCGCTGGCTCCGCCCTTCGGAACGGGGAAGTCGAGCGAGAAGGTGGCGGCGGCGCCTGGATCCACCGCCAGCAGCGGTCCCCTCGTGCCGGCCGGCAGGCTCGATCCCACCACCGAATAGGCGTTGCTGCCGTCATCGCTGAGGAAGGCCTCGAGGGTGAGCTCTACATGCGTCGGCCCGGCGTTGGTACAGGTCAAGAGGGCCTGCATGCCCTTGCCTTCGCGGCGCGTGAACGAGGAGCAGCGGCAGCTCAGGTGCTCGCCGCTGGTCGAGACCGGCACCGCCTGCGGAGCGGCGGCGGTTGCAGGCGGCTCGGGTCGAATCACGGTCGTCTCGCCTGGCTTCGCCTCGGGCTTGGCTTGGCGTGGGGTCTCGGCGACCCGACTCGTCGGCGGTTGGGTGTCCCGAGCCGCCGAGCCAGCGGAGGTGCCAGCGCTCTGCGGGAGCGAGCTGTTTCCGGTCTTGGTTCCGCTGGGTTTGTCGGGCTCCACCTTGGTCCACGGTCCGAGCTGAACCGCGACTGCGACTACCACCGCAGCCGTGACTGCGGCAAGTCCAACCACCAGCCGCTTGCGTGCACGGACCCCGCCCTCGACAGCGGATGAAGGAGGCGCCTGCGGCTTCGCAAACGTCGCCTGCTCCGCTGGCTCCGGGGCGGGCGCCGAACATAGAGGCACAGCCCGCCCGACCGCCGCCGGGTCGAGCGTGAACACGTTACCGTCCGGCACGCGGGTGAAGAGCACCGGGATGGCCCAGTCGGCCGAGTCCGGGCTCACCGAGTGGATCGCCTGCCGGGCCTCGGTCACGGCGCCGTCCACCGGGTCGCCGGCAGCGAGCCGGCGGTAGAGCGCCTGGCTGAAGCGAATCGCGGCACGGTCGGGTATCGGCCGCTGCATGGCCAGCACGGCGGGCACGCCGCCCAGCACCAGCGCGGTCGCCACGCCGCCAAATGGGCTGGCTCCCCGGCGCACCGCGGCCTGCGCGGTGTTGCATGCGTTGAGCACCACCAGCCCCAACGCGGTCAGATCTTTGAGCTTGGTGGCGACCGCCCGGCCGCTGACCGGCTCGGCCGCGCCGTCCTCTCCCTCGAAGAAGAGGAGGCCCTCGCCGGTCGACGGATCGAGGTCGCCATGGCCCATGAAGTGGAAGACGTGGAACCCGCCGTCGATCAGCGTCTCGCGCACCGCAGCGATGCTGGCCCGCTCGAGGAAGGTAAGTTGGATGCCCTCCGTTCGCTCCGAGATCCCATCCAGCTTGCGGCGCTCGGCGGCCAGGTCGAGGGGAGGCAGATCGCGGGGCGTGGCCATGGCGGCCAGCACTCGCAGCGGCCCGCCGACGGCGATCGGTCGGCAGGGTCGCGGCACGTCGAGGTAGCGCACCACGGGGGTCTTGCGGGAGAGGGCGAGGAAGTCCTCGGTCTCGGAGCGGAAGAGCAGCTCCCAAGGCATCGCCGCGAGCTCCGCCGCCTTGGGATCGCGAGGGTCGAGCTTCAGCCGCAGGCGCAGGCCCCGGTCGGGGCTGGACTGCAGGCCGCCGAGGCTCTGATCGAAAAGGCGGCGCACGGGTCCGTGCAGGAGGTGATCGCAGAGCAGTGCGCCGACCTCGCGGATCGCCAGCCGCGGCGTGTCCGGTCGATCGTCAGCGGCAGCGAAGTTGCGGCTGCCGCGGGTGGCTGTGGGGGCCGAGCCCGCGGCCAGGAGATCTCCCAGCCGCAGGATCTCCTCGTCGAGGGGCAGCTCGGCACTGCCTTGGCCGGCCGGCGAGCCCAGCACGCGGACGCGCAGCTCCCCCTGCGCGCCAGGATCGAGCTGGATCAGGAAGTCGTCGTAGCGCATGGCGACGAGAGGGGACGGCGCAGCCTGGCCTTCTCGACGGCAGGCGACTGCGATCCCGGGCTCTGCCTGGCCTCTGACCCCGCCCTGCGGGTTTTTGTTGAGCCGCGATGCGAAGCCGTCCGCCGCTTCTACCCGCCTGGGCGAGCTCCGGGCATCGCCACGGAAGGCGCCTGCGCGGGCCGGCTCGGGGCTCCCGCCAGAACGAGCGCGATACCGCTCACGGCGAGCGCCTCGAACACGGCGATCGCCTCGCTGCCGCCGCGGGACGCCCGCGGCAGGTGCACGATCCAGAACCAGGAGAAGACCATCGCCGCCGAGAGCAGCGCCGCCAGGCGCGCCGTGCTCGGGACGAAGAGGCCGAGCCCTCCGCAGATCAGGGCCACGCCGGCGAAGGCAGTCTAGGCGACGGAGTCGCCCGGGAACCAGGCCGGGATCAGGGAGGCTACGAACTCGGTGAAGAGGAAGTGTTGGGTTCCGGTGACGACGAAGAACAGGCCGAGGCAAACCCGTCCCAGAGCGAGGAACTGACTTCGCCGGTTCACGACCTCGAGCAGGCGACTCGCTCGGCGCGCCTCGAGCTTCGGGAAGGTGGCGGCGATCGCCAGAGCTCCCCCGACGAAGACCAGAGCCTTGCCCGCCCGGGTCCACTCTCCCGAGAGGACCTGGGCCTTGGCGAGGGCTGGCAGGTGCGGGAGCAGGGCGCCGAGCAGGATCAGGCCGCCCGCGAGCGCCGCGGCGAGCCGGCCCTCCTTGCCGGCGAGGATCGCCGCCCCGGCCAGCAAGAAGACGATCCCGGTCAGATACGCCCAGAGCGGCCCGCCGGGGATCGACTCGGGCCAGGCGGGCGCCCGCCCGGTGACGAACTGGCGGAAGGCGAAATGCTCGATCGCGAGCCCCATCAACGCGACGGCGAAGAAGCTGCGCCCGACGCGCACGAGGCCGGCGCGTGGATCGGCGAGCCGGGCCGCCATCGCGCTCACTTCCAGGCGTCGACGAAGATCTCGATCCGCCGCACGCTCTCGAGCTTCAGGATGCCGTGCTCGTACCAGGGGTCCTTGGCGAGCGTCGCCCGCACTTGATCCGCGTCGCTCGCCTCGACGATCTGGAGCGCTCCTCCTTCGTCGACCAGGGGGCCGGCGAGCCGCAGGAATCCCGCCGCGACGAGAGCGTCGATGAACTCGGCGTGCTCGTCCCACAAGGGCTGCTCGCGCACCGGCACCGACAGGTCCCGAGCCGGGCCGGCCGAAGAGATCACCACGAAGGTGCTAGCCAGGGTGTCCTCCTGCCGCCGCATCAGCGCTGGAAGCGTGCGATCCAGTTCGCTTCCCAGGACTTGCCTCCGTCGGCGGAGAACGCCTGCTCGAGGCGGAACGAGGTCGGCGTGATGTCCGAGAACACGAAGCGGACGAAGATGGACCGGCCGTCGAAGAGCTCCTGATTGTAGAACTCGCCGACCCCGTCGCGAAAGCCGCCGACCATGGGTTCGCCGAGCTCGCCGTCTCTGCTGTTGGCCCACCGGATGCTCCACTGGCGCGACCGCGGATCGTAGAGCCGCAGGCTCAGGCCCTCGATGCGGCCGGGAGCGCCTCCAACCTGGAGCTCACCCAGGTTGGCGCGGCCGTCCCACACCTTGCGCACGACGGACGTGCCCTCGTATTCCACCCAGGCCGTGGAGCCGGTCAGGGGCGCGAGGCGGCGCGAGAGCTGGACTTTCCACGCGCCGAACTCGAAGTCGAAGTCCCGGCTCCCATCCTTCTCCGCAGCGGCCGGCGGGACGGCCAGCGGCGGGGCTTCCCGCTCCGCCTCGGCCCAGGCGAGCCCTGTCCCCGAGGCGACGAGCAGCGCCAGGAGCAGCCGGCAAGCTCGGGCCCTCCCGCGCGCCGGGAGCACGAGTCTGTCGCCCGTTGGTACCGGGCTGGTGGGTAGCCGCCGCGAGCGGGGCAGGTCAGAGGGCTGACGAACGACGAGCATAGAATCCTCCCGTGACGAAACCGGGGCTACGGTACCCGACGAGGCTCGCCGCCGCTAGAAGGCACGTCGGGGTAACCATGGCGCGACCGCGCCGGACGAACCCGATCAGCGACTGCCCGCTCACCGCGGCGCTGGCGGCGACCGGCGGCAAGTGGAAGCTGATCATCATCTACTGGCTGGCCGAGTCGGACCGGCACTTCGGCGAGCTGCGCGAGCTGATGTCCGGCATCTCGCAGAAAGTGCTGACCGAGCAGCTCCGGGAGCTGGTGGCGGACGAGATCGTGCGGCGGGAACGAACCGGGCGGGTGCCGTCGCCGGTGCGGTACTCCCTGACCGATTACGGTCGCTCGCTGCTGCCGATCGTCGAGGTGGTCCGGCGCTGGGGGCGTGGCCACATCGAGCGCTTCCAGGACCGTTGATCGAGCCCGCCGTCGCACACACTCTGCGCTACGATCCTCGGCGGAGGAAGCCATGCTCACCACCCACTCCCACGGCCCCATCCGCGAGATCCGCCTCGATCGCCCGCCCGCGAACGCGCTGTCGCCCGAGCTGATCGCGGCGCTGCGGGGGGCGGTGGTGGGGGCGCCCGGGGAGGGCGTCGAGGCGGTCGTGATCTCGGGGTCGCCGGGGATGTTCTCGGCCGGGCTGGACGTGCCGCATCTCTTGGGCCTGGACCGCGGCGCGATCCACGCCATGTGGCGGGAGTTCTATGGCCTGCTGCACGACCTCGCGGCCTCGCCGCTGCCGATCGCGGCGGCGATCACCGGCCATGCGCCGGCGGGCGGGGCGGTGATCGGGCTGTTCTGCGACCGGCGCTTCATGGCCGCGACGCCGGAGGGCGGCAAGCCCTTCCGCATCGGCTTGAACGAGGTGCGGGTGGGCATCCCCATGCCGCCGGTGATCTACCGCGCGCTGGCGCTGCTGGTGGGGCCGTACCAGGCCGGGCGGCTGTGCACCGAGGGCCTGATGCTGCCGGCGGAAGAGGCGAGGGCGCTGGGGTTCGTCGATGCGACGTTCCCGCTCGACGGTGTGGTGCCGGGGACCGTGGCCTGGTGCGAGGGCCTGCTCAAGCTGCCGCGACGCGCCATGCTCGAGACCCGCCGGCTGGCGCGCGCCGCCGTGGTGGCGCTCTTCGAGCGCGGCTTCGCAGAGGTCGAGCACCTGGTCGACGTCTGGTTCGAGCCCGAGACCCAGGCGGGCTTGAATGCGATGGTCGAAAGCCTGAAGAAGAAGGGCTAGAGGGCTGGGCTTCGCCCGGATCCCCTCACCACGGGCTGTTAACCCACACCGCCGGCGACCAGCTCGCCTGCCGCCGCCCTTTCGGTCGCCTGCCGCCCCTTCCTTTCCCTCGCCAGCCGCGAGCCGTAGAGCTGGGCCAGGAGGTCGTAGAGCACCAGCTCGTGCTCCGGCCCGTGGGCGCGGCTCATGCGGTTGACGAACATGTGGAGGAAGCTGGGGACGATCTCGCCAAGCGGCTGCCGGAGGCGGCCTCGCCGCTCGAGGTGCCGCAGCTTCTCGACCAGCGGGGCAAGCTCGCGAGACCGCTGGTCGAGCGCCTCCATGGCCGGGCGGAGCTCGGGCTGCCCGTTCCCGCCAGCGGCCAGCAGGCGCTCGAGCGCCGCCCGCTCGCGCCGCACTTTCTCGGCCAGGGGCGGCCGCAGCAGCTCGGCGTCGTAGCGGCTGGCGAAGTTGGCGCAGGCGTTCGCGGCCATCCGCAGCCTGGCCTCGAGGCCGTAGCCGAAATCCTCGAGCAGGCGGTCCATGCCGGCCAAGGTCAGGCGCCAGCGCAGGTCGGCCCCGGCGTCGCCGGCGAGCGACTGGAGGATCGCGACCGCGGCCTGGCTGTCGTGGAAGAAGATTTCCTCGGCGACCTCGACGGCCTCTCCGCCGCCGTAGCGCTCGACCTCGCGCTCGTAAGTGTCGAGCTGGAGCTTCCACGCCGCGCCGTCCTCGAGCAGCGCCTCGACGGTTGCGGAGAGGTCCGGCAGCACCTCGGCGCGCAGCCGGCCCGCCTCTCCCCGGATGCGCAGGCGCAGGTGCCAGGCGGGGTCCGAGTAGCGGAGGAAGAACCAGCGCCGCGCCGCGCCCGAGCGCAGGGCGGCCTCGATCAGCGGTGCCACCGCCTCGCAGAGCACGCGGTCGGCGGTGCCGGTGCCGGTGAAGAGCTTGGCAAACAGCCACTCCGACCCCGGCGCGAAGCTGCGGCGCGCGGCGGCCGGGGACAGGCGCGGCCGGGGCTCCTGCCGCGCCTCTCGCGGCCGCGGCGCCGGTCCCTGCTCCGCCCTCGGCCGGCGAACGAAGGGGATCACCAGCTCCTGGCAGAAGCGCCCCTCGGGCCCGCGGGCACAGAGCTCCTCCGAGCCCGGGAAGAGCTCGGTCAAGACCGCCTCGTCGCGCCCCTTGACGAGCTCGATCACCGAGTCGAGGGAGAGGGCGTTGTCGAAGTCGAGCAGCAGCTCGTTGTCGCCGTCCGCGAGGACGACGAGGCGCGGCAGCCGGCGCTCGCGCCGCCAGCTCCGGGCGCGCTCGAAGCGCTCGGCGCCGGTGGCGCTCGCCAGGCGCTGGATCTCGTCCTCGAAGAGGCGCCAGCGGGCGCGGCAGAGCACCAACCGGCCGCTCGCGACGCGCGGCAGAAAGGGCGCCGCCTCGAGCGGGCCCCAGCTCCAGCCGAAGCCGGCCACCCGCCCTTGGTTCTGGAGGGCGGCGAGGAAGCGGTACACGCCCAGGCTCTCCCGCGCCGTGTTGTGGGCCGTGGTCAGGCGCGGGATCACCTCGCGGCCGAGCCGCTTCGAGCGCAGGTGGATGGTGTCGCCCACCACGGTGACGACGAGATCGGAGACCGGGATCTGGCGCTCGGCCGGCGCCCCGGACCGACCCAGGAACGGGATCTCGTAGCCGCGCAGCACCGGGCGCGAGAGCACGTTGCCGATGCGGCCGGCTGGCAGGTGCACCAGCTCAGCGTAGATCGCCTCGGGTCGCAGCGCCTCCTCGGCCTCGAGGTGGGCGCGCACGCCGGCATGGATCGCCTCGTCGGCGTGGCAGAAGCGCCCTAGCAGGCGGGCGCCGGAAGGGCCGCCGCCCCGCGACAGCAGGAGCCGGAACTCGCCCCCTGCCAGCGCCTCGGCCGAGCGCGCCGCCACCGCCGCGATGAGCGCGAACGAGTCCGGCAGCGGCGGGGGCTCGCCTGCTGCCAGCTCGCCGAGCTCCGCGGCGGAGACCTCGATCTCCTGCCGGCCGGCGGCCAGCGCCTCGGTGAGGAGCCGCAGCAGCAAGGCGTCGCCGCGCGTCCAGGCCGTGCCGCTGCGCTCGTTGCGCAGCCGGAAGGGCATCCCGCCGAGCAGCGGTGAGGCCTCCGCCGCCGCGAGGCCCGAGCGTTCGAAGCCGATGCCGCTCTCCTCGTCGAGCGCGGCGAGCAGCGCGATCTCCCGCCCTTCGCCGTAGCGCTCGCGGAAAGCGTCGCGGAAGTCGGAGAGGTTGCCGCCGCCCGCCGCCGGCACCAGGCGGTGGAAGAGGTCGACGCCGCGCAGCACCTCGGCGATCACCTCCGGCCCCAAGCTCACCTCCGTGGCGGGCTTGACGAGATCGACCTGGAACAGGCGGGAGAGCTCGACCGGCACGCCGAGCGGCTCGAGCCGGCGGGCGACCTCGCGGTAGCGCTCGGCCTCGCAGCCCAAGGGAGCGGCGTCGATCCCGGCCAGCTCCCACTCGGCGCCGGAGAGCCGCTCGCTGGCCTCGCGGGCGAAGGCGCAGCCGGCGAGCTGGCGCAGCAGCTCCGGCGTGCTCTCCTCGCCGGTCACCGGCAGCGCCAGCTCGGGCAGCAGGAGCTGGTTGTCGACCAGGTCCAGGATGAACGCCTGGGCTTCGTCGAAGCTCACCTCGCCGTCGGGGTCGGCGGCGACCAGCGCGCGGGCGAGGTCGTCCACGCGGGCGCCGCTCGCCGCGAGCTCGAGGGTAGCCTCCAGGGCCGCGAAGGCTTCGACCGCCACCAGGTGGTAGGTGCGCAGCCGGCCTGCAAGCCGCGCCTCCGCGTAGCGCAGCCGGCCCGCCGCGCGGTACAGCGTCGGGTTGGGGAGGTAGCTGAGCTCCCTCCTGGCCTCGGGGCTCGCGGTGAGCTGCTCGCAGAGCGCGAAGAGGTAGTCCATGTCCAGGCGGCTGTGGCGGCGGTACGCGGCGGTCGCGGCGAGCTCGAAGCGCGTGCGCTCACCCACCGTGCCCGCCGTGCAGCCGGAGAACAGGCCGAAGGGAGTCGGGCGCGAGGCCATGCGCAGGAAGTAGCGCACCAGGCCCTGCTCGGTGCGCTGCCCCTTCTTGCTCTCCGGCTCCCGCAGCCAGTGGGCGAGGCTCTGCGAGAGGTCGGGCGAGGCCAGGAACAGCGCCTCGGCGACCTCCGGCCGCTCGACCAGGGCGCGCAGCCGCTCTCGCAGCAGCTCGCGATCGTGCGCCAGCGCGCCGGCGAGGGCTCCGCCGTCGCTCGCGGGCGCCGAGAGACCCGCGGACCAGCTTTCGATCTCCTCGAAGGGAAGCATCGGGGTGCGCAGCACCACCAGCTCCGAGGGCGCGAAATCTCGCGCTCGGGCAGCGCCAGGGGCCGGGCCACGGTCGGCGCTCATGCCGCCAGCTCCTCGCCGGCCGCCGCGGCCCGCGGCGGGATGTCGACCAGCATCACGCGGTCCCAGGCCGGCTCGACGTCGGTCACCGCCGCCAGCAGGGCGAGCCCGATGCCGGCGGCGCCGAGCAGGAAGCCGGGCTCGGCCTGCCAGGCGCCGCCCGTCTCCTCGCTGCCCACCCAGCTCCTGAACCCGGCGAGGCCCTCGCCGGGCCGCCGCCAGTCGAGAGTGCGCGCCAGCCAGGCGAGCGCCGCCGCTTTCATCGCCGGCTCGTCCGTCGCCTGATGGAGCCGCAGGAAGAGATGGGAGATGCCGGCCGTGCCGTGGCAGAGGGTGGCGTCGACCGTGCCGGTGGCCTCGACCGGCCGCGCCGCCGCCAGGTGGGCGATGCCCAGGGCTTCGGCTTCCCAATCCGGACGCGCGAAAGCGCGCGCCGCGGAGAGCAGAACGGCGGCGATGCCCAGGTCGCCATAGCACCAGCCGGTGCGCGACGGGGTGGCCCCGGAGCCGGGAACGATCTGCGACGGGAAGACCGACTCCTCGGTGGCCTCAAGACGCTGGGCCAAGAGCCAGCTCACGGTGCCTTGGGCGAGCTCGGCGAGGCGTGAGTCCGGGATGGCGGCGCGCCGCGCCTCGGCCAGGAAGCCGAGGACGCCCGGCACGCCGTGCGCCACGCCCAGCGTGTAGCAGCCGCCGGGGCGCTTGCGGCGCTCCGAGTCCGGCAGCCACTCGGGAAGTGTGCTCCAGGTGCAGCCCGCCGGCGAGCGCTCGGCGGCCGCCGCCAGGTGATCGAGCACCTTGGGCAGCAGCTCGTAGGCGACGGGGTGGGGCAGGCGCTCGAGCAAGTAGAGGCCGAAGCCCGAGAGCCCGCTCAGCAGCTCGTAGGGCTTGATCGCCGCCGGGTTGCGCAGCACGCCGCGCAACGCCTCGTCGATCGGCTCGGCCAGACCCTCGTCACCCTCGAAGAAGCCGCGCCGCAGGTGCTCGGTGGCCCAGCCTACGCCGCAGAAGCCGCCGTAGAGCGAGGGGCTGAACCGCCGTTCCCCGAGCGTGTCGATCGACTCGCAGAGCAGCTCGAGTGCGTGGTCGGCCGCCGCCGAGCCCTGGCGTGCCACATCGAGGTAGGCGAGGAAGAGCGCCGGCCCAAGCTTGCCGGAGGAGAGCAGCGGGTTGCCGGCGAGGCCGGCGTAGGGCGCACCGGAGGCATGGTAGGCCAGCAGGCCACGCTCGATCTCGTCGATCGCTTCCCAGCAGCGGCTGCAGGCGGCGGCATCGGCGATGGGTTTCCACATCGAAGGATCTCCGTCGAGGGCAGCCCGTGCTCGAGGTGAAAGCCGGGCCGCCGGTGAAGGCCGGGGTCGCAACGCGCGCGCGCCGCGACCCCGGCCGGTCGGACCTCGAGTGCTACGGAGAGCCCGGACGCCGCGCGCAGAGGCCGGCACCGGGCTCCCCGTGCGCATTCCCGGGCGGGCTCAGCAGGCCCAGACCGGCTTGGTGCAGGCCGCGCAGGTGTCGTAGGTACAGGTGTCGCTGGTGGTGCCGCCGCAGGTGGTGGTGGCGCCGCCGGCCACGCCCTGGAGCTCGCGCTCCGACAGGTTGCGCAGCGTCTCCTTGCTGAGCTGGAGCTTCTTCTGGATCTGCTTCTTCATTCTGTTTCTCCTCGTGGTGCTGCGTTGTGCAGAACGGGTTCCAGGCTGCGGCTGCCCTCCTCGCCGCGGGAGCTCCGGCGCAGGTTGGTGAGCGAGCTTGGGCTCGTGGGAGGCCCTGCTCTGCGGGTGAATCGGTCGAGGCCCGCGGCTGTCGACGAACCGTGGGGCTCGGGCCCGAGGTCAAAGCCGTTGACGGGGGTGGGATCGGCGGACGCGACGGGCTGGCCCCCGGCGCTCGCCTCGGCCGCGAGCTGCGCCGCGACGAGCTGCCGGTAGATGCCGGGGCGGGCGACCAGCTCGTCGTGGGTGCCGGCGTCGACGATCCGCCCCTGGTCGAGGACGTAGATGCGATCGGCGTGGCGGACCGTCGACAGGCGGTGGGCGGCGACCACGCGGGTGGCCCGCAGGCGCTCGAGGTTCGACTGGATCTTGCGCTCGGTAACGGTGTCGAGCGCGGACGTCGCCTCGTCGAGGATCAGCACCTTGGGCCGCCGCACCAGGGCGCGGGCGAGGGCGATGCGCTGCCGCTGCCCGCCGGAGAGCGAGGCGCCGCTGTCGGCGAGCACCGTCTCGTAACCCATCGGCAGGCCGGCGATCTCGTCGTCGATCTCCGCCAGCCGGGAGGCCTCGACGACTCGCGAGCGCGCCAGCCCGGGGTCCGCCAGCGCGACGTTGGCGCGGATGCTGGTGCCGAAGAGGTAGGGCGTCTGGGGCACGTAGGCGAGCTGGCGGCGCAGCCATTGCCGGGGCAGCTCGGTGAGCGGCCTGCCATCGTAGGTGATGCGGCCGGAGGCCGGCGCCAGCAGGCCGGCAAGGAGGCCGGCGAGCGTCGACTTGCCAGATCCCGAGGCGCCGACCAGGGCGATGAATTGCCCGGGCTCGACGGTGATCGACACGCGGTCGATGGCCGGCGGCACCAGCGGCCCGTAGCGGAACGAGACCTCCTCGAGCGCCAGCCGGCCGCGGAAGGAGGCCGGGGCCTGGCGGTCCTGGCCCTGTGGCTCACGCTCGGTCGACAGTACGTCGTCCAGGCGTTCGAGGTAGCTGCCGAGGAGCTGGAACTGCGTGGCGGCGCCGACCAGGGTAGAGAGCGGCGCCAGGAAGCCGCCGGCGAGCGCGGCGAGCGCCAGCATCCCTCCCAGCGTCAGGTCGCCGGCCATCACCCGCGTGCCGCCGTACAGCAGCACGGCGAGCGGCGAGAGCAGGGCCAGCGCCTCGAGCAGCGAGTTGACCACGGCGTCGAGCCGGCCACGCTCGAGCGACACGTTGAGCTCGCGCACGAAGAGCCGCGACCAGGCGTCGAGCGCCTGCCCCTCGCCGCCGGCGGCCTTGATCGCCTCGATGCCGGCCAGGAGCTGCACCTGGTGGCTCTGCGTGGCGGCCTGGGCCTCGAGCGCCTGCGAGGTCAGCCGGTGGCGGCGCCTGACCACCCCCGCCAGTACCGCGATGCGGATCGCCGCCAGCCCTGCGACCAACAGGCCGAGCCGCCAGTCGGCGACCAGCAAGAGGGCGAGGTAGGAGACGACCATCAGGCCGTCGAGCGCCCCGGAGAGAACCGTCGAGGTCAAGATCTCGCGGATGGTGGCGTTCGACGCCAGCCGCATCAGCAGGTCGCCGGCCGAGCGCTGCTGGAAGTAGAGGTAGGGGAGGTGGACGAGGTGATCGAGGAATCCCGGCATGGTCTGGGCGTCGACCCGGGTGCGCAGCGCCAGCATCAGGTGGGCGCGGATCAGCGCCGCGGCGAGCGCGAACCCGGCCAGCGCCGCGGCGCCGGCGCTCATCAGCCCCAAGAGGCCGAGGTCGCCCCGCGGCAGCACGCGGTCCACCAGCGCGCCGGTCAGGAGCGGCACCGCCAAGGCCAGCACCTGCAGCAAGAAGGAGGTGACCAGGATGCGCGACAGCAGCCGCGGCTGGCCGAGCACCCGGCCGAGGTAGCGGCGCACCAGCGGCCGCCGCTCGCCGCCGGGCGCGAAGCCCTCGCCCGGCTCGAGCACCAGCGCCACGCCGGTCAGCGCGCGGTCGAGCTCCTGGCGCGAAACGAAGCGCCGGCCGTAGCCGGGATCGACGATCCAGGCGCCCCGCCGCTCCGCGCGCTCGAGCACCACGAAGTGGCCGAACTGCCAGTGCAGGATCGCACCCGGCTCGAGGTGGGCGAGGTCCTCCGGGCCCAGAAGCTGGACGCCGCGGCCCTGGAGCCCGAAGTGGCGCGCCGCCTGGAGCAGGGTGGCGGCGTCCGTGCCGTGCCGGGTCCGGCCCGTGGCCTCGCGCACCTCGTCCAACGAGACCAGCTTGCCGTGGAGCGCGAGGGTCATCGCCAGGCAGGCCGGGCCGCAGTCGGCGGCCGCGCTCTGCGGCACGAAGGGAATGCGGCGGCGGGAGAGCGCACCCAGCGCCTGGAAGGCCGGCCACCGCCGGCCCGCCGCGGTGCGGGTGTCCGGGTCGTCAGCCATCCTGGCCTCCGAGCGCCCGCAGGCCGGGGACGAGCGACAGCAGCAGCCGCTCGGAGCGGATGCGGACCTCGGCACGGCCCAGCATCCCGTCGCGATAGGGATACCTCTCGCCCGAGATGGTGAAGGTCTCCGCCGGCAGCCGTGCGGTCACCAGCGCCACCGGGCCGCCGAGCTCCACGGCGTCGCCGGCGTCGGGGCCGAGCAGCCGTCGCGCCTCGGCCGGCCCGGTGACCTCCTCGGCCACCGAGTCGAGGGTCAGCCACTGGTAGAGGAAGGGGTAGCCGGAGAGCTCGAGCCGCACCTTCATCCCCGGCCGGAGTTGCGGCAGGTATTGGCCCGGGATCAAGACCACCACGGAAGGCAGCTCGGCGCCGTCGACGATCGACAGCACGGGCTGGCCCGGCGCGATGACCTGGCCCGGCACGGCGCGCAGGTCGCGCACTATGCCGGCCACCGGCGCCTTGAGCTCCCGGTCGGCGAGCTCGGCCGCGGCCAGGTCGCGCGCGGCGCGCAGCGCTCCGAGGTCGTCGGCGATCTCGCGATCCGACGGCGCCTGCAGCCGGAGGGCGAGCTTGCCCTCGAGCTCGCGGTTCAGGCGCTCGAGCCGCGCGCTCTCGCCGGCATGGTGGAGCGTCAGCAGGGTGCGGCCGGGCTCGACCCGAGTGCCCGGCGCCACGGCGATCGACGACACCACCCCGGCCGCCAGCGCCGTGACCTCGACCCGGTTGCCGGCGCGCACCACGGCGGCGCCGGCGGCGTGCTCCGGAAGGCGCACCAGGGCCAGGGCCCCAACGCTGGCGGCGAGCAGCCAGAGGAGCAGCCAGTAGACCCCGCGGGTCCAGGCCGGGGTGAGCCGCAACGGCTCGGAGGCCGCCCCGGAGGGCGCCTCGAGCTCGGAGAGAGCGCGCTCCCGGAACGGGCCACGCTCGGCGACCTGCTTGGCGTGCGGGGCCGCCTGAGCCCAGGCCGCGAGAAAGGGCGCGGCGTGAAGCGCCAGTCGATCGAGAGCCGCGATGTCGGCGCCCGCGAACTGCTCGCGCGAGGCCGGGCGGAGCGCCACCAGCACGGCCACCGGCTCGCCATCGGGATCGCGGACCGGGACGGCGAGATAGCGGTCGTCGCGAGCACCCTCCGGGGCGTCGAGGTCGGGCTCGAAGCGGTGGTCCTCGCCGACCCGGGGGAGGCAGAGGGGCCGGCCGGTGCGCAGCACGAAGCTCGCCAGGCCGACGGCCGGGCTGTGCGCCGAGGGGGCCTCCCCGTCCGGGCCCGGGGACCACAGCGCCCGCTCTTCGCCGTCGAACAGCAGGCAACGGCCTCGCTCGGCTCCGCTGGCGGCGGCGGCGGCCGCGGAGAGGATCTCCGAAGCCTCGGCGGCGCTCTGCGCCAGGGCGAGCCGCCGCAGGGTGGCGGGCTCGACCGGGAAAGGGATGGCCGCTCGGGCCGCGGCACGCTGCGCGGGCGCGTCCCGGCCTCGGCGCAGCTCCGCGACCGCGGCCTCGAGCAGGGCGACGATCTCGGCGGCGGGCAACGGGCCGCTCGCCACGTAGAAAAGTCGGTCCTCGTCGAGCAGCTCCTGAAACCCACCGGCGCCTTCGCTCGGATTGACGACCAGCGCGAGGTGGGCGGGGCGAGGGTCTCGTTCGTCGAGTATCTGGAGGGCCGAAGCCACGAGATCCGGCGAGGAGCCGTGACCGAAGCAGAGGATGACGGGGCGAGGGTCGTGGAGGTGGGCGGTGAGCTCGGTGGCGAGGGCCGGGGAGACGGCGAGGCCGCGCCCGGCGAGCGCCTCCGCGAGCGCGCCGCCGGGACATTCCCCGCCGATCCACAGCACCCGCGCGAGCTCCGGCCGGGCAAGCTCTGCCGGCGTCTCGGCCCCTGGCAGCGGAGCGAGGAGGGTCGCCGGCGTCCGTGGTAGGTTCGCTGCCGCTGAGGCCTTGTGATGCAAAGTGAAACCCTGAAATCGAAGTCCTGAGAATCGATGTGAGAGAAGAGTTCTGCTTGCGCTTTACCCGCGTTCAAGAGGAGATGCGTCATTTGCCTCGCCAAATCCGTCACCGCTGCGCCGTCTTTCTTCTGCTGGTCTCCTGCGGAGAGCCGGCGCGGCAGGCGGCCGGGCCGGCCGAGGGCGCCGTCGCCGCACCGGCTTCCGTGGCTCAGCCGGCGCCCGAGCCCACGTCCACCGGTGGTCCGATCCCGACGCCTGCACCCTTCGTAGGGGTGATCGTGGCGGCCGAGACGGTCGAGGTTTCCTCCGAGGTGGCGGGCCGGGTACGCTCGGTGGCGGTGCGGCCCGGCGAGCGGGTGGGAGCGGGAGCCGAGCTGGCGCGCATCGAGGCGCCGGACCTCGATGCGCGGCTGGCGAGCGCCGAGGCCGGGGTACGGGAAGCCGAGGCCGAGGCGTTGCGGGCCGAGACCGACCTACGGTCGGCCGAGGAGCGCGCCGAGCGCGTGCTGGCGGTGCCCGACCTCTTCTCGGCCGAGGACCGCTCGCGCGCCGTCGCGGCCCGCGACGGTGCGCGGAGCGCGCTCGAGGCCGCACGGGCGCGCACCGCCCAGGCCGAGGCGGCGCGCCGGGAGCTCGAAGGCCTGGCGCAGCGCAGGGTGCTGCGGGCGCCCTTCGCGGGCTCGGTCACGGCGCGGCTCGCCGACCCGGGGGCGCTGGTCACCGCCGGCCAGCCGGTCCTGCGCCTCTCCGCCAGCGACCGTCACTTGCTGCGTTTCGCGGTGCCGCCGGCCGAGGCTGCGAGCTGGGCCGCCGGGCGCTGCATCACGGGCCATGTCGAGGCCTCCGGCCAGCGCTTCGAGGCCACCGTGGCGCGGGTCGCCGGAGAGGTCGATCCACCTTCCCAGATGGTGTTCGTGGAGGCCGACCTCGCCACCGGCACGGCGGCGCAGGAGGGCCTGCGCGACGGCCTGATCGTGCGCGTGGAGCCGTGCGCGGCGGGCGGGGCGACCGGGAACTCCTCACTCTAGCCCCTTCCTCCGACTCCCGTCGTAGATCCGCCGACCGGCGGATATAATCGGTCCCGGTTCGCAGGTCCCACCTTAGCCGCAGGAGGATCGCCGTATGCGCCCGCGCCGCGTCTGGCTCGCCGTTGCTTTCGCCGCCTCGTTCGTTCTCGTCCTCGCCGCTCCCGCTCTCCACGCCGCCAGGCCCAAGCCCAAGGAGGCACCGGCCGACGCGCCCCTGGCCGATTCCAAGCCGGCGATCGACCCCGCGCTCTTCTCCTCGCTGGAGTGGCGGGAGGTGGGGCCCTACCGCGGTGGGCGCTCGGCGGCGGTGACCGGGGTGCCGGGGCAGCCCAACCTCTACTACTTCGGCTCGACCGGCGGCGGGGTGTGGAAGACGACGGACGGCGGCCTCTCCTGGAAGTGCGTCTCGGACGGCTTCTTCGGCGGCTCGATCGGCGCCGTGGCGGTCTCGGAGTGGGACCCCAATGTGATCTACGTCGGCACCGGCGAGAAGACGGTGCGCGGCAACGTGTCGTCGGGCGACGGGATGTGGAAGTCGACCGACGCCGGCAAGACCTGGAAGCACGTCGGCCTCGCCGACTCGCGGCACATCCCGCGGGTGCGTATCCACCCCAGGAACCCGGACCTGGTCTATGCCGCGGTGCTCGGCCATCTCTTCGGCCCCAACGAAGAGCGTGGCGTGTACCGCTCGCAGGACGGCGGCAAGAGCTGGCAGCGGGTGCTGTTCGCCAACCCCGACGCCGGCGCCGTGGACCTGGCGATGGACCCCACCAACCCGCGAGTGCTCTACGCCTCGACCTGGCGCGTGCGGCGCACGCCGTGGAGCCTGGAGAGCGGCGGCCCCGGCTCGGGCCTCTGGAAGTCGACCGACGGCGGCGACACCTGGGACGAGCTGACCGCCAACCCCGGCCTGCCCAAGGGCACGCTGGGCATCATCGGCATCACCGTCTCGCCCAGCAATCCCGAGAACCTCTACGCGATCGTCGAGGCCGAGCAGGGCGGGGTCTTCCGCTCGAAGGACGGCGGCAAGACCTGGGAGAAGACCAACGACAGCCGCGACCTGCGCCAGCGCGCCTGGTATTACAGCCGTATCTACGCCGACCCCAAGGACCAGGAGGCGGTGTACGTGCTCAACGTGCGCTTCCACCGCTCGAAGGACGGCGGCAAGACGTTCTCCAACAGCCGCACGCCCCACGGCGACAACCACGATCTGTGGATCGCGCCCGAGGACCCGCTGCGCATGATCGAGTCGAACGACGGCGGCGCCAACGTGTCGACCGACGGCGGCAAGACCTGGACGCCGCAGAGCAACCAGCCAACCTCGCAGATCTACCGGGTGTCGACCGACAACGCCTTCCCCTACCGCCTGCTCGGCGGCCAGCAGGACAACTCCGCGCTGCGCATCCGCTCCCGCTCGCTCGACGGCGGCGGCATCGGGGCCCGCGACTGGGACGTGACGGCGGGCGGCGAGAGCGGCCACGTGGTGGCCAAGCCGGACCAGCCGGACGTGGTCTACGGCGGCTCCTACGGCGGCTTTCTGGAGCGCCTCGACCACTCGACCGGCCAGTCGCGGCTGCTCAACGTGTGGCCGGACGATCCCATGGGCTGGGGCGCCGCCGAGCTCAAGTACCGCTTCCAGTGGAACTACCCGATCTTCTTCTCGCCGCACGACGCCAATACCCTCTACGCGGCCGGCAACGTGCTGTTCAGGAGCCGAGACGGCGGTGAGACCTGGGAGGCGGTCTCCGGCGACCTCACCCGCAACGACAAGTCGAAGCTCGGCCCCTCGGGCGGCCCGATCACCAAGGACAACACCAGCGTCGAGTACTACTGCACGATCTTCGCGGCGCTCGAGTCGCCGCACGAGGCGGGAGTGCTGTGGGCGGGCTCGGACGACGGCCTGGTGCACGTCTCCCGCGACGGCGGCAAGAGCTGGCAGAACGTCACCCCGCCCGGCCTGCCCGAGTGGTCGATGGTCAACTCGCTCGAGGCCGACCCCTTCGCGAAGAGCGGCCTCTACCTCGCGGCCACGCGCTACAAGCTCGACGACGACGCGCCCTACCTGTTCAAGACCACGGACTACGGCGCCACCTGGCAGCGCATCGACGGCGGCATCGACCGCACGCACGCGACGCGCGTGGTGCGCGCCGATCCCGGCCGGCGCGGCCTGCTCTACGCCGGCACCGAGCGCGGTGCCTACCTGTCCTTCGACGCCGGCGGGCACTGGCAGTCGCTGCAGCTCAACCTGCCCAAGGTGCCGGTGACCGACCTCGCGGTCAAGAACGGCGACCTCGTCGCCGCCACCCAGGGCCGCGGCTTCTGGGTCCTCGACGACCTCTCGGTGCTGCACCAGCTCGAGCCCGAGCTCGCCGCGCAGCCCGCGCACCTCTATCTGCCGCGGCCCGCCGACCGTGCGCCGGCCTTCCTCATCGAAGAGCTGCGAGGCATGGGCAAGAATCCGTACCCCGGCGTGGTGCTGCACTACTACCTCGAGGAAGAGCTGGCCAAGCAACCAGCCAAGAAGGAGGGCGAAGGCCAGAAGAGCGAAGGCCAGGAGGGCAAGGCCAAGGAGGCCGGCGCCGAGAAAGCCGAGGCCCCCGCCTTCAAGCTCGAGATCCTCGACCAGCGCGGCGAGGTGATCCAGACCTTCACCCGCAAGCCCGATCCCGGCGAGGAAGAGAAGGAAGAGAGCGGGAGCTGGGGCTACTTCGAGGAGCCGGAGACCAAGCTGCTGACCGCCAAGCAAGGCGGCAACCGCGTGGCCTGGGACCTGCTCCTGCCCCCGGCCGAACGCTTCCCCGGCCTCGTCCTGTGGAACGACGCGCTCGAGGGCCCGCGGGTCGGGGCCGGCAAGTACCAGGCGCGCCTGACGGTGGGGGAGTGGAACTCGACTGTGCCCTTCGAGGTGGTGCCCGACCCGCGCTCGACCTCGACGCCGGCCGAGCGCCAGGCGCAGCTCGACTTCGCGCGCGGCGTGCGCGACAAGCTCTCGGAGGTGCACGGCGAGATCCGCCGCGTGCGCGAGGTGCGCGGCCAGATCGAGGGGCTCGAGAAGCGCCTGGGCAAGGACGAGAAGGCCAAGCCGGTCGTCGAGGCCGGCGAGGCGCTGAAGAAGAAGCTCACGGCGATCGAGGAAGTGCTCTACCAGACCAAGAACAAGAGCGCCCAGGACCCGCTCAACTACCCGGTGCGCCTGAACGACAAGCTGGCCGGGCTGCTGGCCATGTCGGCGGTGGGTGACGGTGCGCCCACCGCCTCGATGGTGGCGGTGCGCGGCGAGCTCACGGCGGCGATCGACGCCGAGCTCGCCAAGCTGGCGGCGATCTGGAAGGACGACCTGCCGGCCTTCAACAGGCTGGCCCGCGAGGCCGAGGTGCCGGTCCTGGCCCTGCCGCCGGAGAAGGCGCCGGAGAAGAAATAGGTCACCGCCGTACGATCTGTAGGGGCAGACCTTGCGCCTGCCCTCTGGAGGGCGGCCACGAGGGCCGCATCTACAGGTAGGTCGCGTGCATCGGCGTAGGGGCAGGCCTCGTGCCTGCCCTACGCCAGGGCGCCTCGGCGCCGTCACCTTCTCGCCGTCCCGGCGAGGAGGCTCCCGCTCACCTTGGGGTTAGGACCATCACCCCGAGGAGCCCACCATGCCCAGCGCCGCTTTCCGCCGTTTCCTCTATCGCGCGTTTGCCGCCTCGATCGTGCTCACCACGGCCGCCGGGCCGCTCGACGCCGGTTACCTGCGCATCTACTACCCGGACATCGAGCAGGGGAGCTCGACGCTGGTGGTCTCGCCCACCGGCAAGGCGCTGCTGGTCGACGGCGGCACCGAGCTCAAGACCACGGACGACGTGCTCGAGGACTTCGTCAACGACCTGCTCGACGCCGGGGTGGTGACCAGCCTCGACTACGTGGTGGCCAGCCACTACGACGAGGACCACATCGGCCGCCTCGATCACCTCTTCCAGCTCGTGCCCCTGGCCGCGGGCGCCATCGCCTACGACCGCGGCACCGAGGGCGGCACGCCGGGCAGCTTCGCCTACTCCGACTACGCCTACGGCGCGAGCTTCCACGATCGCACCACCATCACCGCGACCACCACCATCGACCTCGGCGGCGGCGTGACGGTGCGCTGCTACGTGGTCAACGGCGAGCTGCCCGACGCGAGCGAGGTGGACATCTCGGGCTCGGCGCAGTTCGAGAACTCGGCCTCGGTGGCGGTGGTGGTCGAGTACGGCGACTTCCAGGTCTGGATCGGCGGCGACCTCACCGGCAACCCGGACGAGGACGTGACCGACGTCGAGAGCGAGGTGGCGCCGTTCGTGGGCGACGTGGACGTCTACACCGTCAACCACCACGGCAGCCACACCAGCTCCAACGCCACCTTCCTGGCCGAGCTCAAGGCCGAGGTGGCGATCAACCAGAGCTCCGCCGGCAACGACTTCGGCCACCCGCGGGCGGTGGTGGTGGAGCGCTTCCTCGAAACCCTGGACACCGACGGCAACACGCCGCTCTTCTTCCAGCAGAACCCCAGCAAGCCGGGCGACACGCGCTCCGACGACACGCTCGCCGCCGGCATCGCCGACTGCGACGACGTGGACGACGCCTGGCGCCTGCCCGGCACCATGCTGCTGATCTCCGACGGCGACTCCTACGAGCTCTCGGGCTGCGGTTTCGGCCGCCAGGCCTTCGCCGCGGACTCCGGGCCCGGTACGCCGGGCGACTTCCCACCGGCGGTGCTGGAGGTCGGCCGCGACCCGCTGGTGCCGGAGGACACCGAGGGCGTGGAGGTCACGGCCCGCATCGCGGACGCCGGCTCGGTCACCGTCGTCCTGCGCTACTGGCTCGACGGCGTGGAGCAGACGGCGCTCGGCATGAGCCTCTCGGGCGGCGTTCACTCGGCGACCATTCCGGCGCAGTCCGACGGCACCCAGGTGCGCTTCCGCGTCCAGGCCACGGACTCGGCCTCGCAGGTGACGCTGTCGCCGGCCCAGGGCTACTACTCGGGCGTCACCTCGATCGCCGACCTCAAGATCAACGACGCGGACGGCGTGCTGGTGCCCAAGCGCTACGGCGCCCGCATCGAGGGCAACCTGACGGCCGAGCCGGGCCTCTTCCACACCTTCGTCACCCAGGCTTTCGTGCAGGACGGCACGGGCGGCATCCAAATCTTCGACGGCGATCTGCTGAGTCTCTCGCGCGGCGACCTGGTGCAGTTCGTGGGCGAGATCGAGCAGTTCTCCGGGCAGGCTGAGCTCAATATCAGCGAGGACTGGGGAAACTTCGGCCACACCTTCGTCTCCTCGGGAAGCGCGCCCTCGGCCGAGGTGATCACCCTGTCGCAGGTGGGCGAGAGCCGCGAGGGCAAGCTGGTACGCGTCAACGGCCTGACCGTGGTCTCGGGCTCGATCCCCGAAGGCGGCAGCGGCAACCTGGTGGTGACCGATGACGGCGGCACGACCCAGGTCACGGTGCGCATCGACGAGGACACCGACATCCCCGGCGCCGACACGCCGACCCAGACCTTCGACTTGATCGCCCTGGTGACGCAGTTCGACTCCTGGGCGCCGTTCTCGACCGGCTACCAGCTCACGCCGCGCGCGCGCGCCGACTTCGTGAGCGACGAGGTCAACCATCCGGTGCTGCTGATCCACGAGATCCACGCCGACCCGCACGCCACGCTGGGCGACGCCAACGGCGACGGCACGCTGGACGTGGTGGACGACGAGTTCCTGGAGATCGTCAACACCGGCTACGTGCCGATCGACATCTCGGGCTACACCATCTCGGACCTGGTCGGCGTGCGGCACACCTTCGCCGCCAGCACGATCGTGCCGCCGCGCGAGGCGGTGGTGGTGTTCGGCGACGGCACCCCCACCGGCAGCTTCGGCAACGCGGCGGCCAATGGCCTGGTGTTCACCGCCAGCAGCGGCACGCTCGCCCTCAACAACACCGGCGACACCATCACCTTGAAGACCGGCGGCGGCACCGTGGTGCAGGCCGTGACCTACGGCTCGACCGCCAACAACGACCAGTCGCTGACCCGCAGCCCCGACTGGACCAACACGCCCTTCGTCAAGCACACCCTGGCCTCCGGCTCGGGCGGCAGCCGCTATTCGCCGGGCACCAAGGTGAACGGCGCGGCCTTCACCGTGCCCCCTGGGGCGATCCTGCTCTCCGAGGTGCTGTACGACCCCACGGGCTCGGACGGCGGACTCGAGTGGATCGAGCTCTACAACACCACCGGCGCGGCGGTCGATCTCTCGGGCATGAGCCTGGGCGCCGGCGGCGCCGACTACACCAACACCCTGGTGCAGCTCTCGGGGACGATCGCGGCCGGCGACACCTTCGTGGTGGGCGGGCCGACCGCGAGCTCGGCCAACGGCAACCCGACCTTCGACCTCGCGCTCGACTTCGACCCCGACCTCCAGAACAGCGGTGCCGACGCCGACGGCGTGGCGCTGTTCAACCTGCGGGCGGCGTTCATCACCCCGACGACCGTGCCGGTCGACGCCGTGGTCTACGGCACCTCGAACACCAGCGGCCTGATCGACGAGACCGGCAGCGCCAACGCTCCCGAGGTGGGCGACGCTCCCGGCGGCGACTCGGTCGAGCGCACCACCCTGGGAGGGGCCTGGCAGATCCAGGCGACGCCGACGCCCAACTCGTCGCCGCTGTGAGAGGCGGGCGGCCACGAGGGTCGCCCCTACAGGCTTCTGGTCGGGACGGGGCCGCCATGCAGGGGCCCCGCCCCTACAGGCTTCTGGTCGGGACGGGGCTGCCATGCAGGGGCCCGTGTAGGGGCGGGCCTTGTGCCCGCCCTTCAGGCTCGACAGTCTCCACCCGCTCTGCTACTTTGGTTTCCCACCAGCCTGGGAGACCGCATGAGCTCCGGACCGACCTCGAAGACCGAGACCACTCACCTCGCCGACCAGCTCGAGCGGGGCTTCCGTGGCGGCGCCTGGCACGGGCCCGCCGTGGCCGAGGCGCTCGACGGCGTGGATGCCGCGGCCGCCGCCGAACGCCCCTGCGACGCCGCGCACTCGATCTGGCAGATCGTGCACCACATCGGGGTGTGGATCGACGTGGCGCGGCGCCGCATCGAAGGGGAGCCGCTGGACCAGGTGCCCGAGGAGGTGGACTGGCCGAGCCGGCTGGGTAGCTCCGAGGCCGAGTGGAGGGCCGAGGTGGAGGCGCTGGAGGAGGCCCACCGCCGGCTGCACGCGGCGGTCAAGGGCCTGGACGACTCGCGCCTCGACGACCCGGTCGGCGGCTCGGACCCCACGGTGCGGGGCATGCTCTGCGGCCTGCTGCAGCACAACGCCTACCACGCCGGCCAGATCGTGATGCTCAAGAAGGTGGAGGGCCCGGGATGACGCCTGTCGAGGAGCGGCTGCGCGAGGTGCTGCTGTCGCGCCGCGAGCGGCTGGCCGAGGCCGTGGCCGAGAGCCCCGAGGAGCGCCTGGTGGAGCTGCTTCGCCGGGTGGACTCGGCGCTCGGCCGCGAGCTCGTGGAGTGGAGCCTGTGCCGAGTGTGCGGCGAGCACATGAGTCCGGAGCAGATCGCGGCCGACCCGCTGATCAAGGTCTGCCTCGAGTGCCTGTCGACCGAGGAGCGAAAGGCGCTCGAGCGCGACCTCGAGAAGGCCGCCGGCGTGCAGCGCACGCTGCTGCCGCCGCGCCAGCTCGCCCACGCGGGCTGGGAGGCCGCCTGGCTGTGGGAGCCGCGCGGAGCGGTGTCGGGCGACCACATCGATTTCGTGCCGCCGCGCTCCCCGGAAGATCCCCTCCACCTGCTGCTGGGCGACGTGGCCGGCAAAGGGGTCGCGGCCTCCTTCCTCCAGGCGCACCTCCACGCCCTCTTCCGCGCCCTCGCCGGGCCGGAGGTGACGATTGCCGAGCTGCTGTCGAAGGTCAACCGCCACTTTTTCGAGGCCACCTCGCCGGCGAGCTACGCCACGCTGATCGCCGTGCGGCTGGACCCCGACGGCCGGGTCGAGCTGGCCAACGCCGGCCACCCGCGCCCGCTCCTCGCCGACCGCCGTGGCGTGCGCCCGATCGAGGGGTCGGGGCTGCCGCTGGGGCTCTTCCAAGATGCTGAGTACGTGGGCCGGGAGGTGCGCTTGGTGCCGGGAGACACGCTCCTCCTCTACTCGGACGGCCTCACCGAGGCCGAGCGGGATGGGGAGGAGTACGGCATCGGCCGCGCCGCCGCCGCCCTGCGCCGCGCCGCCCGCCTGCCGCTCGCCGAGCTGCTGGCCGCCTGCCGCCAGGACGTCGAGGCCTTCCTCGCCGGCGCGCAGCGCTCGGACGACCTGTCGCTCCTCGCGGTACGACGAGCCGCCTCGCCGTCCTGAGCGCAGCCTCGCATCTCACCCTGAGGGCAGCCGTGGACGGCTGCCAGATGTCATCCTGAGCGTAGCGAAGGATCTGGGCGGTGGCCGTCGGCGCTTCGGCAGCATCCCAAAACTATCCCGGTAGTCGTCCGTATACCCCGGTATCGAACCACTCTGCGCGCGCAGCGCGCATCCAGGGAGGGAATCCATGGGCAGCTTCCTGCAGGACCTCCGACACGGGCTCCGCAACCTCGCCAGCAGGCCGGGCTTCGCCATCGCCGCGGTGCTGGCCCTCGGCCTCGGCCTGGGGGCGAACACTGCCATCTTCAGCGTCGTCGACGCGGTGGTGCTCTCGCCCCTGCCCTACGAGAAGCCCGAGCGGTTGGTCATGCTGTGGGAGACCAACGCGCCCCAGGGGCTCGATCACGAGCGCGTGTCGCCGGTCAACTTCCTCGACTACCGCGACCAGAAGCCGGTCTTCGAGGACATCGCCGCCTGGTGGCACCCGGAGGTCAACCTGACGGACGAGCTCGGCGAGCCGATCCGCGTCAACACCATCGAAGCCTCGCGGAACCTCTTCCAGGTAGTGGGCGTGGCGCCGGCCGCCGGTAGGAGCTTCACCACTCAAGGCCCCGACCTCCATCACCCGGAGGCCGAGGTGGTGATCAGCGACGCGTTCTGGGCCCGGCGCTACGGCCGCGACCCGGCGCTCCTCGGCCGCACACTCCAGTTGAATGGGCGGCCTTTCACCGTGGTCGGGGTCATGCCGCCCGGCTACCACTTCCCGGGCGACACCGACATCTGGCAGGGCCTGGGCTGGAACCTCGCCAACCACTCGCGCTTCGCCCACTTCATGGAGTCGGTGGCGCGCCTGGCGCCCGGCGTGACTCTCGGGCGGGCGGGCGCCGAGCTGGCCGCGCTCTCGGGCCGCCTGGCCACCGAGCACGCCGACTCGAACAAGGACTGGGTGGCGAAGGCGGTGTCGCTCCAGGCCGAGGTGGTGGGCGACTTCCGGCCGCGGCTGCTGACCCTGCTGGTCGCGGTGGGGCTGCTGCTCTTGCTGGCCTGCGCCAACGTCGCCAACCTGCTGCTGGCGCGCGCCAGCACGCGCGACCGCGAGGTCGCCCTGCGCTCGGCCCTGGGCGCCGGCCGCGGCCGCCTGCTGCGGCAGTTCCTGACCGAGAGCCTGTTGTTGGCGTCGGCAGGCGCCGCCCTCGGCCTGGGGCTCGCCTGGGCCGCGGTACGGGCGTTCGCGATGGCCTCGCCGATCGACGTGCCGCGCCTGGCCGAGGTCGCGATCGACGGCCGAGTCCTTCTCTTCTGCCTGGGCGCCACTCTCCTGACCGCGCTGCTCTTCGGCGTGGCGCCGGCGCTCCAGATGTCCACCCCGAGCATGCACGCCGGCCTCAAGGAAGGTGGGCGAGGCACCGGCGTGGGGCCGGGCCGGCGCGTGGTCCGGGCCGGCCTGGTGGTGCTCGAGGTGGCGGTGGCTGTAGTGCTGCTGGTGGGAGCCGGGCTCCTGGGCCGCAGCTTCCTGGCGCTGCTCGGGGAGAAGCCCGGCTTCGAGCCCGCGGGCGTGGTCACCGCCAACGTCCAGCTTCCGGGGACCACCTACGGCGAGTGGACCAAGGTCGCGCAGTTCTCGACCGAGATCGTCGACCGCCTGGCGGCCCATCCGCAAATCGAGTCGGCGGGCGGCACCGGCTTCCTGCCGCTCGAGGCAGGCTGGCGCTTCTCCTACACGCTACCCGACCAGCCGCCGCCGGAGGCGGGTGAGGCGCCCGAGGCGCAGATCGTCACCGCGACCCACGGCTACTTCGAGACCCTGGGCATTCCGCTGGTCGCCGGCCGCACCTTCAACCGCTTCGACACCAAGGACACGCCGGGCGTGATGGTGGTCAACCGTGCCATGGCGCGCCGCGCCTGGCCCAACGAGGAGGCGGTGGGCAAGCGGCTGGTGTCTTCGGCGCGCGGCGTCGGGCCGCTCGCTCGCAGCTTGCTGCAGAGCCAGGAGTACGAGGTGGTCGGCGTGGTCGGCGACGTCAAGAACAACTCGCTCACCGGCGAGGTGGAGCCCACCACCTACGTGGTGGCGACGCAGTTCCCGTACCGCACCCTCAACGTCGTGGTGCGCGGCGAGGGCGGCGCCTCTCGCCTGGGTGGCGTGCTGCGCGAGGAAGTGCGGCGCTTGGACCCGCAGCTCGCGCTCTCCGACGTACGCACCGGCGAGCAGATCCTCTCCGGCTCCACGGCTTCGTCGCGCTTTTCGATGGTGCTGATGGGGGCCTTCGCCGCCCTGGCGCTGCTGCTCGCCGCGGTCGGCATCTACGGCGTGCTCTCCTACACCGTGGCGCAGCGCCGTGGGGAGATCGGCGTGCGCCTGGCGCTCGGCGCGCCGCCTGCCGGCGTCCGCCGGCTGGTGGTGGCCGAGGGCATGGCGCTCGCCGGTGCCGGCGCCGTGCTCGGCTGCGCCGCAGCCTTCGGCCTCGCCCGCTTCATGGCGAGCCTCCTCTTCGGCATCCAAGTGGCGGACCTGCCCACCTACGGCTCCGTGGCCGTGCTCATCCTCGCCGTCTCCCTCGCCGCCTGCTACCTCCCGGCTCGGCGCGCGTCGGCCGTCGATCCGCTGGAGGCGCTGCGGGCGGAGTAGGGGGAGGCTTGGGCGTGGGGTGCTAAAGTCATCCGGCTCGCCGGGCCAGGCACGATTCGAGCGCCCCGCGGCAACGCTCGATGGAGCTCGAGATCGTCAAGAAGGTGCTCGCCGCCCTCGAGCGAGAGGGCGTGCGGTACGTGATCTTCGGTGCGGTGGCCATCAATTTGCTGGGCCTCGCTCGAGCCACCGAGGATCTCGACCTGTTCGTCGAACCCGAACGTGAGAACCTCGAACTCCTCAAAGTCGCGCTGCGCTCGGTGTTCGACGATCCCGCGATCGAGGAGATCTCGGTCGATGAGCTGATGGCAAGCTATCCAGCGGTCCAGTACGTGCCTCCCCAGGGAGCCTTTCACCTCGACATCCTCACGCGCCTGGGCGAGGCCTTCAGGTTCGACGACCTCGAAGCAGTCCGCCTCGACTTCGAGGGAGAGACGGTCTCGGTCGCCTCCCCAAGGACCCTCTATCGCATGAAGAAGGGAACCGTGCGACCGAAGGACTGGGGCGATGCCGAAGCACTGCGACGCCGCTTCGGCCTGGAGGGCGACTGATGCCGGTGCGGAAGATCCGCGACCTCCGCGAGATGGAAGACGCGCTCTGGCGCGAGCCTGGCGATCCGCAACTCGCGAAGGCGATCGATTCGGTCTGGCGTTTTGCGGCGCAGACTTGCCCGCTTCGATTCCCACCTGGCGTCTACCGGCATCGCACCATCGAAGACGCCGGGCGCCTGCGCGAGCAGTGGGAGGAGGCCAACTTCCGGGCGTTCTGGGAGCGCCGCGGGATGCGGCCGGAGACGTTTTTGGCCAGGCTACGAGACATCACCATGCCCAGGCTCACCCGCTTCGACCAGATCCTCGAAGACGTTCGAGCTACGATCGCCTGGTATGAAGAGCTGAATCTACGGACTGCCAAGTCTCGACTGGAAAGCATCGAGCGCTCTGTCCTGGAGATTGTCGAGCTGTTGGCTAGGCCAGACGCCGAAAACGTGTTCGCCACGCGTTCCAGGCGAAAGGACTACTGGCCGATCGTGGACGGATACTCCTTTTCCTTCATCTGGCGCCACCTGCATCGGCTCTCGAGTCAGATCGTTCCTCGGGGGAGCCTCCGCCGAGCGCTGGAAGGACCGCTCGATCCTGCGGACGAGAAGGGCGCCGACGAGGTCGGCCGCAATCACCAGGCTGAACTGGAGCTGGCGGCACAGGTGCTGGCAAGTGGTTTCCCGGTGACCTCCTTCGATGACCTCGGGTTCGAATTCGAGGGCGTTCCGTTTCGGGTGGAGATGAAGCGCCTCCGCAGCGATAAGAACCTGGTCGACACGGTGGGTTCTGCGACCCACCAGCTCACGAAGAAGCTGCATGGCGCTGAGTCACGAGGTCTGATTGCACTATCTCTGGACAAGCTCTTGGGCCTCGACGACCAGGAGCCGCTGGTCATAGCGGATGAAGGTGTGGTCGAGCGCTGGGTGTTCGCCTTGGCGGGTGACTTCCGTGGGAAGCACGGCGGAGTCTTTGACGGACTCGACCAGCGGATCATCGGCGTCATCCTGGCCTTCCGATTCATCTGCCACGATCTCCGGAATGGAGGCTATTCTGTGGCTCGATATCAGGTTCTGATGCCAATCCCACCGCCTGGGAGCGCTGACCGGGACCTAGCCAGGAAGCTTGGCACTGCGCTCGCAACAGTGAAGTGAGACCCCGTGCCGCTACCTTCGTGACCTGACGGACCCGTCGTCTCTGGCAACCGAAGACTGAAGCCACCCCGATTCTCGTAGGGGCACTCGCACGCTGACGAAACATGAAGCCCGTACCTACCTCCAACTCCTTTCCAAGCAGCGCTGAGGAGGTCGCAGCCGCGATCCGGCGAGCCCCGGAGCGGGTCCACGACCCGGACTCTCCTTACGATCCCAACGACCCGGCAGCGGTCGAGGCTTTCTGGCGCGACGCCGGAGGTACTCAGAGGCTCGCAACCCGGATCGCTGTCTCGGTGACCACGACGAAGCGCCCGGACAGTTCCTCTCGATGAGCCGCCAGTAGGCGCCTGACTGCCTCGACTCTGTTCACGGCGCGATCGCTGGTCAGCCTGAGGAGCACGACACCCGCGTGGAGGCGACGTTCTCTGAAGATCCTCTCGCCGAATCCCTTGTCGTTGGTGATCAGGATGCGCTGGTCACGAATCGCCAGCTCCAGCACTCGATCGTCGTCGAGCCCACGAGCCTGTTCGTAGACCGAGAAGGCGTCATGGCCCTGCTCACGTAGCCATTTCGCGACCGCCGGTCCGGTGCACTCGTCGACGACGAAGCGCAATCAAGCGACCTCGGCATCGAGGGGTAGGAACGAAGGGCTCTCGATCGCCTTGGCGGCGAAGAGGAGGCAGGCCTGGATGTCCTCCGTCCGCAAAGCGTCGTACTCCTCCAGGATCTCAGCCGCAGTGGCGCCATGGGCCAGAAGCCCGAGGATGAAGTCGACCGACAGTCGGGTGCCACGAATAACAGGCTTGCCGGTCAGGACCTTGGGGTCGACATGGATTCGCGCGAGCAGCTTCTCATCGTTCATCGCCAAGGTCTCCAGCCCGGATCGTCCCCCAGTTCAGGATCTCAAGCCCCGGCCGATCCGAGGCGGAGCCCATTCTAGCGGCCGCTCGCAGACCAGGCCACCGGTCGGCGCCTCTTGCGGATCCGATCCGATCTGCATATCCTATCTTCGATGAAGATCTCCGTGGTCCTCCCCGACGAGCTAGATGTAGACCTCGAGCGCCTCCGCAGGCAGGAGCGCACGACCACCTCGAGGATCGTTCGTGATGCGCTCGTCTACTACCTGCGGGACCGCCGCCGCAAGTCCGCTGGAGAAGCTCTCAATCGCGCGGCGGAGCGCTCGGGAATGACCAGAGAGAAGGCTCGTCGCGCTCTCGCCGAGCTGAAGGCCGAGCGTGCCCGTTCTGACCGGGTTTGACACCGGGGTCTTCGTCCTTCACGCGAGCGGCCATTCCGAGGCCCGCCGTCTGTGGGACGAGGTAGTCGCGGGAGAACGAGACGCCGTGGTCTCGGCGCTGACTCTCTTCGAAATCCTGCGGCTCGGCCTGCGCGGCGCGTTGGCCGCCGACTACGCCGAGGAGGCCTTCACCGGCCTGCCGAGCGTCTGTGAGGTGGTCTGGCTCGAGAATGCCGAGCTGCTGCGCGCCGCTGCTCGCCTGAGCCACGGCGTGGGCCTCTCCTCCTGCGATGCCCTGATCCTCGCCTCGTTGCTCGATCGACGCTGCAGCGAGATCTACACGGTCGACAGCGACCTGCTTCGCTTCAAGGCAGCGGACGTCAAAATGGTGGAACTGAAGCGACCCTGAACCGCCCGTGCTGGCTGACAGGGAAGGGAGTCCAGACCGACAGCAAGAAATGAGGAGCGTATGGCTGCCGAATCAGTCAAAGAGGGTTGGATCGACGCTGCGATGCGCTGTCCCGAGCGGTCCGGCAAGTACAGGGTCCTCTGGCAGGAACGAGCTATGGGCCAGGAGCTCGTCGCGGAAGGCGTAGCGGAATGGCAGATTCAGGAAGGGTGGCCAGGAAGATGGGTTGACGAGAGCGAGGTGCCCGAGGATTCCCCGGATGGAGAGCGTCGCGTCATCGCCTGGCTCCCCTTGAGCGCGGAACAGCCTGGCTGAGAGCTTTCTGCCTCAGAAGCCGCCAAGCTCGCCCGGGCTCTCGCTCATAGCCGCGGTGCGCTCGCCGGCCCACTCGGCCGGCCGAGCGCATCGCGACGGTCGTGGTCAGCCGCCTTGCTTGCCGCAGGCGGCGCGGTACTTCTCCGGGTGCTCCATCAGCTCGCGGATTTTGTCCTTCGCCGTGATCTCCGCCATCGGCTCGGTGGGCAGGTGGGGCGGGTACTCGGTCAGCACGCAGAAGTAGCGCTGGAATTCGGCGCTGAACAGGTGCTGCGCCCACAGGTGGCGGATGGCGATGTTGTCGTCTTCCTTTGGGCTTTCCTGCAGGTTGAACATCAGCAGGTAGGAGCTCGTCAGGTTGAAGCCCGAGAAGCCGCCCGGGTAGCCGGTGGGCAGGCCGATCGGCTCGGTGACCGTGTGGTGGGCCTTGAACTCGTCCATGCGCACGGCGGCGAAGTTGGTGAGATACCAGTTGAGCACGCTGCGGCGGTTGGAGGCGCCGTCGTTGGCGAGCAGGAACGAGGTCTGATCGACGCCGTCGAGATAGCGCCTGCCCATCTGAGCCAATAGTGCCGGGTCGCCGCTCAGCGAGGGGTTGATCCCCGGGTTGGCGTAGTCGATGCCGGCCAGCGCCAGCGCCGTGGGGTAGAGGTCGGCGAGGTCGAAGAGGCCGTCGGAGACGCGGCCGGGCTCGATGACGCCGGGCCAGAGGGCAATACCCGGCACCCGCACGCCGCCCTCCCAGGTCGAGCCCTTGCCGCCGCGGAACGGCGTGTGGCCGTGCGGCGGGATCTCGTCCTCGGGGCCGTTGTCGGAGGTCAGGAACACGAGCGTGCTCTTGTCCTGCCCGGTGTCGCGCAGCGCCTGGAGCAGGCGGCCCAGCACCTGGTCCATCTCGACCGTGCAGTCGGAGTAGACGGTGCGGGCGTAGGAGTCGCGGTGGTCGCCCGGGTTGGGGTAGTTGTCGAAGTGGCAGCCGCGGGTGCCGTGGTAGAGGAACCAGGGCTGCTGCGCGTCCTTGTGCTTGCGGATGAAGCCTTCGGAGAAGTCCGTCCAGATCGGATCGAGCTCGGAGAGGGCGACTCGCCGGTTCTGGTTCTTGGGGCTGACCCAGCAGTGGTTGGGGTTGCCGCGGTTCTTGGGCGGGTCGGGAGACTCGTTCAGGAGCTTGGCTTCCCACGGCAGGGTGATCTCGGCCAGGCCCTCGCAGCCGGGCGACTTGTCGATGCCGCTCTCCTTGGACTGCAGCTCGGCCAGCGCCTTGGCTTCCGGCGTCGGGCTGACCGTGGCGTGGATCATGTAGTGGGAGAACTTGTTGTTGTCCATGTAGGTGGTGCGCTCCTCGTCACGCACTACCTCGGGGTTGTAGTACTGGTCCCGCCACTCGGTGTACATGTCGGAGACCGAGAGGAAGCCCAGGTAGTCGTCGTAGCCCACATTCTGCGGCAGGTTGGGCAGGTTCTCGCCCATGTGCCACTTGCCTACGCCCTGGGTGGTGTAGCCCGCCTTCTTGAGCAACAGGGGCAGGGGCACGGAGGCGGCGGTGATGCCGCCCGGGTCGCCGTACATCGGCGGGTAGAGCACTCCGTGGTGCACCGGGAGCTGCCCGGTGTGGATGGTGGCGCGGGTGGGCGAGCACGAGGGCTGCGCATAGGTGGAGGTCAGGAGCAGCCCCTCCTGCGCCATGCGCTGCACGGCCGGGGTGGCGGCGCCGTAGGCCACGCCGCCGCCGTAGGGCTGGAAGTCGCCCCAGCCCATGTCGTCGACCAGGAAGAACAGAATGTTGGGCCGGCGGCAGCCTCGCTCCTTGGCCTCGTCGAGGCGGCAGCTCGGGCAGCTCGAGCGCAGGGCGCCGGCGCAGAAGCCGGAGTTCTGGAGCTTGGCGATGGTGGCTTGGATCTGGGCCTTGTGGACCATCCGCGGCTCCATGTTGGCCGCCGGCTTGACCATGTCGGCGGCCTTGACCAGGTAGCGGTTCTGGTCGGCGGCCAGCCGGTAGTCGAAGGGCTCGCCGGTCGCGCCGCGCGCCGGCGCCCCTAGCGCCAGTGCCCCGGGCGCCAGGCCGACGAGGGCCAGGGCGACGGGTACACACTTCGTTCCTCTCATGTCCTCTCTCCTTTCCAGAGGAAGGCGTTGAACGATGAACGGGAGCTCCCGCTCATGGACCCTTGTCCGCGGCCGCGAGCCGAGGGGCACGCGGCTTGGCGGCCCCCAGCTCCGCGGCAACGGCCAGCTCGAGCGCGTCGCCATAGCGCCGCTCGCCAGGCGCGAGCTCGGCGGCCTTGCGCAGCTCCGCAACGGCCTCGGCGAGCCGCCCGCGGCGAATCAGCAGCAGGCCGAGGGCGTGGCGCGCGGCGGCGTCGCGCGGTGATCGCGTCGCGGCCTCGCGCAGCAGCGGCTCGGCGCGGTCGTCGCGGCCCGCGCGCCGATGAAGATCGGCCAGATTGAGCCGCGCGGCGGTGAAGCCGGGATCGAGGGCGAGCGCGCGCCGGAAGGCGGCCTCCGCCGCTTCGAGATCGCCGAGCTGCGCCTCCAGCCAACCGAGGTTGAGCTGCGCCTCCGGGCGCTCCGCATTGGCGAGGTGCGAGCCGCGGAGCTCCGCCAGCCCGCGCTCGAGGCGGGCGCGGTCGGCCGCGCCCAGCAGGCCGGCGGCGTCGAGCCCGGCGATGACCGGTGCCAGGGCCGCGGCTGCCTCGATGCGCACGCCGAGCACGGGGTCGTGGAGGAGCGGTGAGGCGAGGCGCAGCCGCTCGGTGGGCTCCAGCGCGGCCGAGGCTCCGGCCGCGGCGAGGCGGAGCAGGGAGTCCAGGTCGGTGGCCGCTGCCGCGACCCGCGGCCCGAGCTCCGAGCCCGCCTGCCGGGGCAGCAGCGCGAGCGCCGTGGCGCGGGCGATCGCCGGCACCTCGGGGTCGTCGACCACGGCCGCGAGCTTCGCCGGTGCCTCGGACAGGCCGCGGCGGCCGGCGTCGATCGCTTCGCCCCAGTGGGGCTGTGGTTCGCGACCGGTCCAGCTCGCGATCGCTGCGGCAGCCCAGACCGGGGTTTTCCGCGCATGGCAGCCGTTGCAGGCGTTGGGCGTGCCGATCTCCGCCGTGAGATCGGGCCGTGGCACCCGCAGGCTGTGGTCGCGCCGCCCGTCGACCCCCAGGTAGGTCTTCTCCGGCATGTGGCAGGAGACGCACTGGGCGCCGGCCGATCCGGCCGCGTGGTGGTGGTGCGCGGGCACGTCGAAGCGGGCCGGCGCGTGGCCGCCGGCGCAGATCGCGTTGCCCTCGGCGCGGAGCTTCGCGGCGTGCGGCTCGTGGCAGTCGGTGCAGGCCACGCCCCGGCGGTGCATCTTGCTCTGCATGAAGGAGCCGACCTCGAAGACCTCGCCGTCGATCTGGCCGTCGGCGTGGTAGAGGCCGGCGTCGAGCAGGGAGAGGCGATGGGAGTCGAGCAGCGGCCTCCCGTAGTCATAGGTGGCCGCGATCGGCGTGCGCCGCGCGTGGCAGCGGCCGCAGGCGTCGAGCTGGCCGCTTCGAGCCGGCGTCGTCGCTGCGCCTCGCGCGCTGCCGGTCGCCGGGTCGACCTCCCAGGTGGCGGCGCCGCGGGCCAGTTGCACGGCGAGGCCCTTCGATCCTTCGAGGTCGCGTTCGGGCGAGCGCGCCCAACCGACGTGCGCCGACCCCGGGCCGTGGCACGCCTCGCAGGAGACGTCGAGCTCGGCGAAGCGCGTCTCGTAGCGGTCCTCGGCCGGCAGATAGCGCTTCTCGAGGCCTGTCGAATGGCACTCGGCGCACATCGAGTTCCAGCTCTGCTGCGCCCCGGTCCAGTGCAAGGGGTCGCCGGCGGCAACGGCTTCCCAGGGGTAGAGGTGATACCAGCGCTGGCCGCCCTCGGCCGCGGCGCGCGCGTCCCAGGCGAGCGCCAAGGCCTGGTAGCGGCCGCCGGGCATCGGCGCCAGGTATTGCTGCAGGGGCTCGGCACCGAAGGTGTAGGCAACCGGGAAGTCGGCGAGCCGGCCGTCCGGCCCGTCGGTCCGCACCACGAAATCGCCGTCGCGGCGGAAGAACGACGAGGCGACGCCGAAGTGCTCGAGGCTCGCGCCCGAGAAGTCGCCGAGCACCGTGGCCTCGCTCGCCGCCTGCATGGCGAGGTCGTGGTGCGACCCCTGCCAGAGCTCGAGCTCTCGCGGGTGGCACTCACCGCAGGCCTGCCGGCCGACGAAGCTGGCGGGCGCACCGGCGGCCGGAAGGCTCACGGGCGTCGTGCCCTCGGCCGCGGTCCAGGACGGCGCACAGCCGGTGGCGAGCACCGAGAGCTCCATGACGAGAGCCGCCAGGGGAGCGAGGCGAAGGCGAGTTGACGCGGCTTTCGCGGTGCGCAGGTTCTCCATGAGGCCTCGGGGCGTCCTTTCCCCTGCCGGGAGTCGGAGGTGATCGCTTTCGTAGTGGGACGAGGGACTGGCCTATCGCAGCGCAGTGGTATGTGCCACTGCAGCCGCGGCTCGAAGCTCGGTATGCTTGCGGCAACCGGAACGCAAGGCGACGGGGGGAGGGCACGATGCGGGCTTTCGTGCGTGGCGACATCGACGGCTTTTTCGGGCTGGCGCTCGACAACCTGGTCCAGCTCCTGCTGATCGACGCCCTGTGCCGCACGGTGCTGGGTTTCTCGGACGAGCTGCTCTACACGCGGGTGCTGCCGGCCGCGGCCCTGTCGCTGGTGGTGGGCAATCTCTTCTACGCCCGCCAGGCGCTGGCCCTGGCGCGCTCCAGCGGCCGCACCGACGTCTGCGCCCTGCCCTACGGCATCAACACGGTGTCGCTGTTCGCCTACGTGTTCCTGGTGATGCTGCCGGCCAAGCTGGCGGCAGAGGCAGCCGGCGACCCCGACCCCGCGCGGGTGGCGTGGCAAGCCGGGCTCGCGGCCTGTCTGGGCTCGGGGCTGATCGAGCTCGGCGGCGCCTTCGTGGCCGAGCGCCTGCGCCGCTCGACGCCGCGCGCCGCGCTGCTCTCGACGCTCGCCGGCATCGCCCTGACCTTCATCGCCATCGGCTTCCTGTTCCGCACCTACGCGCGGCCGCTGATCGGCTTCACCACCCTGGGGGTGATCCTGCTGACCTACTTCGGCAAAGTGCGCTTCAAGGGCGGCCTGCCGGGAGGGCTGGTGGCGGTGGCGCTCGGGACGCTGCTCGCGTGGGTGACGGGACTGGCGCCGGTCGGCGATGCGCCGACTGGGCAGATGGGGTTCTTCCCGCCCCTGCCGGTGCTCGGCGACCTGTGGGCGGCGGTCGGGCGAGGCGACCTCGCGACTTATCTCTCGGTGATCCTGCCCATGGGACTCTTCAACGTCGTGGGGTCGCTACAGAACCTGGAGTCGGCAGCGGCCGCCGGCGACACGTACCCGACCGCGCCCTCGCTCGCCGCCAACGGCATCGGCACGCTCGCCGCGGCGTTCTTCGGTTCCTGCTTCCCGACTACCATCTACATCGGCCATCCCGGCTGGAAGGCACTCGGCGCCCGCGCCGGCTATTCGACGGCCAACGCCGCGTTCTTCGCGCTGGTGTGCCTGACCGGCACGCTGGGGGTCATCGCCTGGGCGGTGCCGGTCGACGCCGGCATGGCGATCGTGCTGTGGATCGGCCTGGTGATCACGGCGCAGGCCTTCCAGGCCACCCCGCGCGAGCACGCGCCGGCGGTGGTGGTGGGCCTCTTACCCGGGGTGGCGGCCTGGGGCGCGCTGATGGCCAAGAACGGCCTGCGCGCCGCGGGGGTCGGCGCCCCGGGCGGGCCGGAGTTCTCCGCCGAGCTGATACCCAAGTTCCTGGCCTCGGACACCTGGATCCACGGTGTCTTCGCCCTGGAGCAAGGCTTCATCTTCACCGCCATGATCCTCTCCGCCGTCACCGTCGCGATCCTGCGCCGCCGCTTCGCCGTAGCCGGCGGCTGGTGCCTGGCGGCCGGCGCGCTCTCCGCCGCGGGCCTGCTGCACTCCTACACCTTCACCCCGGCGGATACCGTGGTCTCCCTGACCCCCGCCTGGCCGTGGGCCCTGGGCTACGCGGCGATGGCGGCGCTGTTCTTCGCCGCGCGCTGGATCACGGTCGAGGCGGAGGGCCACTGAGAGCGACGGCGAATACCGCCGCGCCCCGCGCGTAGGGAGGCGGTATGAACAAGCTCAGGCCAAACCCTGCCTTTCTCGGAGTCGGCATCGCCTTCTTGGCGATCGGGCTCGCCACCAATCGGGTCTTCCTGGCGATCGGCGTGGCCTTCCTGGTCCTCGGCCTGGTGGGCCTACCGCGCCGCCGAGAGAAGTAGGGCGGTTCAGCTCGACGCGGTGACGCGCAGCAGGTACCGGCCCAGCTCCTGCTCGGCCCCTCCCGGCTCCACTCCCGCCACCTCGACCCGGTACTCGCCGGGCTGAAAGAAGCCGCCGGGGAAGGTGAGCATCAGCACTTCGAGAGCGTTGGGGCGAAGCCCCGTGCGCCGCAGCAGCACCTTGTCCGCAGGGTCCCTCACCGTCAGGCTGTAGCTCGCGAAGGCGGCGCCGGCGCCCACGTCCACGGCGAGGGCGAGCGGCCGCGCGGCGCGGGCGGTGTCGATCGCCGCGGGCTCGCTCGTTCCCCGCACGGTGGCGAGGAGGACGACCGGCACCTCGAGGGCCTGCGCAATGAAAGCCGAACGCGGCGCCTGCGCCTGGGCCAGCCGGCCCTCGAGCTCGGCACGCTCGGCGGCGCGGCGTTGCTCGCTCTCCTCGAGCTCGCGGCGCACGGCCTCCGCGCCCTGGCGCTCGCCGGCCACCTCCGCGCGCAACGCCTCCGCCACCTGCTCGAGCTGCCGGTTGCGGGACGCGAGCCACTGCGCGGGGAGCGCGGCCAGCACCACCACCGCCAGGGCCGCCCCCAACCGTGCCAGCCGGCCGCGCCGCGCGAGCCAGGCGAGCAGGCCGCTCGCCGCCATCGCCTGGGTGGCATCCTCGGCGGCCACCCGGGCCAGGCCCCGCGCCAGGCCCCGCTCCGTCTCCAGCTCCTCCTGGCACCTCCCGCAGGCGACGAAGTGCTCCTCGAAGGCCGCCTCCTGCTCGGGCTCGAGGTCTCCGCGGACGTAGCGCTCGACCCACCCTTGCTCTTCGATCGTGGCGTGGTCCATCGATTCAACCATCGGCTGCGAGCATTCCATAGCATAGTGGGATGAGAATCCACAGAATCGCAGTCCCGAGGGCGGTCAGAGCGCCCAGGGCCGCCGCGCTCGTCCCGCGGGCGCTCGTGCGCTCCAGGTACAGCTCTCGGTAGCGCTGCCGCGCGCGGTGCAGCACGCGGTTGAACTGCAGGCTCGAGAGGCCCAGCTCGGCGGCGATCGAGTCCTTGTCCTCCTCGCCGATGTAGAAGCGGAACAGGATCTCGCGGTCGCGCGCCTGCGCCAGCTCGCGCAGCAGCCGCCGCACCAGGGCCGCGTTCTCGCGTTCGAGGAGCTCGCGCTCCTGGCTGGGGCGGTGGGCGGGGGCGTCGTCGAGGCGGTCGCCGGCCGGCTCGGTCCGGCGGCGGCCGAGCTTGCGGTAGTGCTCGATGGCCAGGCTGCGCGCGAGCTGGGCGAGGAAGCCGGGGAGCTTCGCCGGCTCCCGCAGCTCGCCGCCGCGCAGCTTCTCGAGCGCCAGCCGGAAGACGTCCTGGAAGAGGTCCTCGCGCTCGGGCCGGCCCGAGGTGTGGCGGTCGAGCAGGACGGCGATGCCACGGCCATAGGCCAGCACCAGGCGCTCCTCGGCGCCCGGCGCGCCGGCGAGGATCTGCGCCACCAGCTCGGCGGGCGAACGGCTGTCCGAGTCGACGCCCGGGTCGGAGGGGGTCTCGTCCCTGGCCAGAAGGAGCTCTCCACGAGAAGGATGACGGCGGTCATCCTAGCAGGGCGAGGTGGAGAGCTCGCGAGCCTCGGGCAGCGCGGCTGAGCGTGCCGATCGAAACCGTCGCCAGCGGCGTCTCATCCCTCGACAGCGCGCGCTACGGCGAGCCTTCGCCGTCCGCGCCCCAGACGCCCACCTGGTCGGGATCGCGGAACACGGTCGAGCCGTAGAGCGCCACGCTGCGCTGCCCGCCGGGCGTCTCGGCCTCGGCCGCCGAGATGTAGATGCGCAGCGGCTGGCCCTGGTAGTAGCCGATCCAGCGCAGCGTGTTGCCGGTGTAGAGCAGCGCCAGCGCCTGGTTGTGCTCCGGCTGCTCGGCGCTCGACAACATCTGCACGCCGTTCTCGTCGAGCACCGTGAAGCCGACGCAGGATTCGAACTCGGCGTTCAAGAAGGGCAGCTCGGCACCCTGGGTGCCGGTGCCGATCACCACCTGCCAGCCGGGGCTCATCCAGGGCTGCTCGCCGGCCACCCAGCGCACGTTCCAGGTGCCGGTGAAGTCCTTGAGGCTGATGCTCATCGGGGTTTCCTCCATGGTTTTGGATGATCAGTGGGGCCGGGCTCGCCGAAATCGCAGGGTCGCGGGCGGCCCGCATCACTTCCAGGCGCCCTGGAGCACGAAGCCCGCCCAGTAGTAAGGGTCGCGCCAGCGCCGCTCGGCGGCCACCGCGCGCTGCGCGGCGGCGAGGGCGGCGCCGGGGGCCAGCCCCTCGACCCACAGGCCGCGGTAGAGGTGGCTCATCAGCGCCGCGGTGGCGCGGTCCTCGACCGGCCACAGGCTCGCCACCACGCTCGAGGCGCCGGCCTCGAGGAAACCGCGGGCGAGGCCCATCAGCCCCTCGCCGGCCAGCTCGCGCCCGAGCGCCGTGCGGCAGCCGGAGAGCACCACCAGCTCGGCGTCGAGGCGCAGGCCGTAGACATCCGCCAGGTCGAGGAAGCCCGCGAGCGGTGTGCCCGCCTCGTCGAGCCGCGACAGCGCGAGGCCGGAGAGCGACGGCTCGGCGGTGTCGATCACGCCATGGGTCGCGAAGTGCACGGCGCGGTAGCCGGCGAGGCGTTCGCCCAGCACGGCGTCGCGCCGGGCGGCGAAGCCCAGCAGCGTGAGGGCGCTCCCCGGCGGCGCCAGGGCGGCAATGGCCGCGGCCTCGTGCCGTGATCCGGGCAGCCGCGCCAGGGCCTCACCCCGCTGAGCCCCGGCCGGGGACGAGGCCGGGCCGGCGCCGGCGGCGAGCCGCGGATCGGCGCTCTCGAAGACCGGATCGGCGATCAGCGCTACCCAGCCTGACGCCGGCGCCCGTTGCGCTCGACGTTCGCGCACCGCGGCCAGAGCCGCGGCGGAGGGCAGCGACACCAGCTCGTGCCTGGCGACCAGCGGCTCGCCGTCGGCGGGCGACGGCAGGGCCGCGAACGGCACGTAGACGAGCGCGCCATCGGCGAGGATCGCCAGGCGCCGGTGCTCCAGCCGGCCGGCCCCGAGGCGTCCGGCTACCGGGGCGAGCAGCAGGCGCGCGAGATCGGCCGTCGCTGCGCCGTCCTCGGCCCGCGTCACGGGGTCGAAACGGCCCAGGGCCTCGTGCGCCCGGCGGGCCGCGACCTCGATCGCGGCCCGCGGCGCCAGCTCGAAGCTCTCGACCCCGCCGCGGTCCACCGCCCAGAGGAAGCTCCGCTCCTCACCCAGGGCGTAGGCGAGGAGCAGCGTGTCGCCGTCGAGCAGGGCCTGGATCTCCGCCGTGGCGAGCACCCGCGTGGGTTCGAACGCCGCGGCGCCGGGGGCCACGGCGCGGAGCTGGGCGTCGACCAGGTCGAGCTCGCGTCGCAGCTCCTGCCGCTCGCGGGCGCGGCGTTTGCGCTCGGCTTCGTCCGCGGGCGGCTCGGCGAGCGCGCGCTCCACCTTGGCGCGCAGGCGCTCGGCGAGCTCGCGCCGGCGTGCGACGAGCGCCGGGTCGGAGAGCCCGCTCTGGACGGCATCCCGTTCCGCGACGCTGCCTCGACCGGGGCCGGGGCCCCAGCCGGGCTCGACGCCGGCCGCGCGCAGCAGCTCGACCAGGGTGCGGGCGCGGCGGCGCTCGCTCGCCTCGAGCGCCAGGCGGTCGTGACCGGCACCGGGCTCCGCCCGGTGGCGCTCCATCAGCAGGGCGACGGCGAGCTCCGAGGTGCGATGGCGCGCGGCGGAGAAGGAGGCGCGCAGCTCCGGGTCGGCGATCGAGGTGCGCAGCTCGTCGAGGCGCGTCAGCGCCTCCTCGACCCGCGCCAGCGCGACGGCGGGCCGGCCGCGGCGGCGCTCCACCTCGGCCAGGGCCTCCAGCACCCGCGCCTCGGCCGCCGGGTGCTCGCTGCCCCGCGTCAGGTCGAGGGCCCGCTCGAGGCTGGCGACCGCGTCGTCGATGCGGCCGAGCGCCAGCTCCACCTCGCCGCGCGAGCGCAGCGCCTCCACCTGTCCGGTCGCATCGCCGGCCGCCGCCGAGATCTCGAGCGCCTCGCGGAGATGGTCGAGCGCCGCCTGGTGCTCGCCGAGGCCGGCGAGCGCGCCTCCGATGCGGGCGAGCGACAGGGCCTGGCCGCGACGGTCTGAGGTGGCGCGCTTCAGGTCGAGGGCCCGGGCATGGAGCTCGAGCGCCGCCCGCGGCTCGCCGGCGCGCGCCGCGAGCAGGGCGAGGTTGGTGAGCGAGGCTGCCTCGCCCCGCTGGTCGCCCACCCCGCGCCACAGCGCGAGGGCCTGCTCGTAGTCCGGGCGCGCCCGGTCCAACTCGCCCACTCCGTAGTAGGAGAGGCCGAGGTTGTTGAGCACCCGCGCCTGCCAGCGGCGGTCGCCGAGCCGGCGGAAGATCTCGAGCGCGCGGCCGTAAGCGGCGAGCGCCGCCTCGGTATCGCCCAGCTCCTGGCGCAGCAGGCCGAGGTTGTTGAGAGCCCGGGCCTCGCCCTCCTGGTTGCCGATGCCGTGGAAGCGGTCGAGGGCCTGCTCGTAGCGCTCGAGGGCGAGCCGCGGCTCGCCGAGCAGGTCGTGGGCACGGCCGGCGCTCACCAGCGCCGCGCCCTCGAGGGCCAGTGCCCGGACCTCGCGCAGCAGGGGCAGCGCCGCCTCGTAGCAGGCGAGCCCGCCGCGCAGGTCGCCACGCGCGAGGCCCATCAGGCACACGTTGCTCGCCGCGACCGCCTCGCCGTAGCGGTCCTGCGCCGACCTCGCCGCCGCTACGCCCTGCTCGAAGGCGCCCCGCGCTTCGTCGACGCGGCCCAGCAGCCAGAGGTCGAGGCCGATCTCGTTGGCGGCGGCGGAGGCCCACGGCAGCTCGCCGAGTGCCTGCCAGGAAGTAAGGCTGTCGCGCCCCAGCGCGAGCGCCGCCGCGGTCTCGTTCACCATCCGGGCGAGCACCGCCATGCAGTAGAGGGCGAAGGCTTCGCAGCGCGCCTCGCCGAGCGCGGCGCACGCGGTGCGCGCTCGGGCGTGCTCGTCGATCGCCTGCTTCCGCGCCTCTGGGGTGCCTTCGAGGTAGAGCTCGCCAGCCCGCGTGCGGGCGCGCTCGGCGGCGAGGCGCTGCGCGGCCTCCGCTGCCTCTCCAGCCAGGCGCTGCGCCCGGATCGTGTAGCGGCCGGCGGGCGCTCCGGCCTCCCGGCCACGGGTCACGACCGCGTAGGCGCCCTCCAGCACCGCCTCGATCAACAGTGGCTCGGGCCCCTGGCGATCGAGCGGGTTGTCGACCGCGGCCATGCGCTTGCCGTCGGGGGCAAAGGCCTCGAGGGTGAGGTCGATGCCTCGCTGCTCGGCCTCGATCAGCACGATCTCGCCGGCAGCGGCGTGAAGCTCGTAGAGATGAGACTCGCCGGGCGCGAGGGCGGCGTCGCGTGCCTCGCCCGGGGCGAGCGGGATCGGCGGCGCGAGCGCGGCCGCCGCCGCAGGCTCGGGGGCACCGGCCGGCCCGAGCGCCGACAGGCAAGCTGCGAGCAGCGCTGAGGAGAGGGCTTGCGAAGCGATGCATCCAGTCTAGCCGAGTCCGTGGTCGCCCTGTCCCCACCGCGCGCCGCCTCCGTACCAGGCTTTGCACCGGCCTCGCCCGAGGCCGCTGGAACGACGAGCCGGTCGCGCCGAGCTCGCTAGGTCGGCGCCAAAGCTTGCAGCCGGCTGCGTACCGTCACCAGCTTGGCGTGGCCGGGTGGCAGCGAGCGCTGCCAGGCGGTTTCGGCCGCGCGGTATAGCTCTTCGGCTTCCGCCCGGTGATCGAGCCGGGCCAGCAGCTCGGCCAACACATAGCGGGATTCGCCGAGCTGCAAGTGGTCCGGCCCCAGGAGCTCCTGGCGCAGCGAACAGGCCTTTCGCAGGGCCTGTTCCGCGCCAGCGAAATCGCCGCGGGTGGCGAGCGTGGTCCCCAGGTTGTGGAGCACGGTCGCGAAGTCCGGATGGCGCTCCATGCCGCGGCGCACGAGGAGGTCGAGGTTGGCGCGGTGGAGGCCTTCTGCTTCCTGGAGCTTGCCGGCTTTCTCGAGGCAGCGCCCGAGGTTGTTGCGGGCGGCGAACACCTGGGGATGGTCTGCGCCGAACACGCTGGTGCTCGCCTCGACCGCCTCGCGCAACAGCGCCTCGGCCTGCGCGAAGCGGCCGTCCTCGGCGTAGAGCAGGGCCAGCGCGGCGCAGAGCGCCGGCAGGTCGCCACTCGCGGCTTCGCCGGCCCGGCGCCCGGCGGCGAGGGCCTCGGAGAGCAGGGGTTCCGCCTCCTCGCGCCTGCCCAGGCGACGCAGCAAGTCGCCAAGCTGCGCCAACGAGCGCGCGAGCTCGGGCCGCTCGGTCGGGGACCGGCGCCAGATGGCGAGCGCTTCGCGCGCCGAGCGCTCGGCAGCGCCGAGATCGCCCAAGTCTCGCTGCACCCCGGCGAGCGATCCGAGGGATTCGGCCAACAGCGGATCGCTGGCCGGCAGGTGGCGCCGCCGGATCTCGACCGTCCTGGTGTACAGCTCGGCGCTGGCTTTCCATTCGCCGCTGCCGCGGGCGGACCATGCGAGGTGCGACAGGCTGCTGGCGACCTCGGGATGGTCGCTGCCGTAGAGGCCTCGCTCGAGGGCCAGCGCCTGCTCGAGCAGCGGCCGGGCGCGTCGGAAGTACCCGAGCCGGCAGTTGAGCATGCCGAGCCGATCGAGCAGCGCCGCCTTGAGCTCGGGGGGGCCCTCGAGGCGCGCGGCGCGCGCCGCTCCGCGCTCCAGGAGCTGGGCCGCGGTCAAAGGCCCGCCGGCGGCGCTCGCCGGTCGATCGTCGAACAGCTCGACGAGGAAACCGAGGGTCTGCTCCGCCTGGTCGCGTTGCTTCTCGATCTCAGCCGACTGGCGGGCGGTGGAAGCGGTGAACGCGGCGGCGAGGACCAGGAAGGCGCCGGCCGCCGCCAGGCCCAGGCGATGGCGGCTGAGGAGCTTCCCGGCGCGATAGCGAAGCGAGCCGGCCCGTGCCCTGACCGGCAGCCCGGCGAGGAAGCGGTCGAGGTCGTCCGCCAGCTCGGCGGCCGAGCCGTAGCGATGCTCGGGCTCGCGGCGCAGCGCCTTGCCGACGATGGCGACGAGATCGGGGTCGGCGGCGGGGGCGGCGAGCTCCAACCCGGGCGGCGAGAGGTCGGCGGCAAAGCGCGCCCGGATCTCCTCTGTCGTGAGCCCCTGGAAGGGCAGGCGCCCGCCGATGAGCTTGTAGAGCACGACGCCCAGCGAGTAGACGTCCGCGGCGGTGGTCATGGGCTCGCCCAAGAGCTGCTCGGGGCTGGCGTACTGCGGGGTCATCGGCTGCCAGGCCGTCGCCGTGTGCTCGCGCGCCGGCTCCGGGCGCGGGTCGAGGAGCTTGGCGATGCCGAAGTCGAGGAGCTTGGGGGCCCCGCCGTCGGCTACCAGGATGTTGCTGGGCTTGAGGTCGCGGTGGATGACCAGCCGCTGGTGCGCGTAGTGGACCGCGGCGCACACCGCGACGACCAGCCGCACGCGCCCCTCGGCCGGTAGCCGGTGCTCCTCGCAGTAGTCGTCGATCCGCGAGCCTTCGATCAGCTCGAGGACGAAGTAGGGCAGGCCGCGCTCGGTGCTGCCCGCGTCGTACAGGCGCGCGATCGAGGGGTGCTCCAGTCGGGCCAGGATGCGGGCCTCGGTGGCGAAGCCGCTGCGACGGAACCCGGCGAGCAGCTCGCGGCGGCAGATCTTGATCGCGACTTCGCGTTCGTAACGCTGATCGTCCCGCTGCGCCAGATAGACGACGCTGGTGCCGCCGCGGCCCAGCTCGCGGAGGAGCCGGTAGGGCCCGACCCGGGCGCCCGCGGCGGGCGGGCCCGGCTCTTCGGCGGGCGGAGCGAGGACGGGGTCGTCCAGAAACGGTGCCGGTAGGGCATCGGCGGCGAGCAGCGCCTCGACCTCGCGACGGAGCTCTCGGTCCTCGCCGGCGAGCTGCGCCAGCGCCGCGCCGCGCTCCGCGGCCGGGCGCTCGACCACGGCGGCGAACAGCCGATCGATCTCGCTCCAGCGCGCCGGTGTCATCCTCCTACGCTCCACCGAGCTCGCACAGCAGCCAGGCGCGGGCCAGGCGCCAGTGGCGGGTCACGGTGGCGGCCGAGCAGCCAAGGGCGGCCGCGGTCTCGTCGAGCGACAGCCCGGCGAAGACGCGCAGCTCGACGAGCTTCGCCTTCTCGGGGTCGAGCGCCGCCAGGCGCTCCAGGGCGCGATCGATCTCGACCGCGGCCTGGAAGCCTGCCGCCGCCACCGCTTCCGCCTGGTCCAGGGGGACCGCCACCTGGAAGCCGCCGCGCTTGGCGCGGTGTCGCGCCCGGGCGTGATCGACCAGCACGCGCCGCATCGAGGTGGCCGCGATGGCCACGAAGTGGGACCGGCTCTCCCAGGCTGTACCGCGCTGCCCGGCGAGGCGCAGGAAGGCCTCGTGAACAAGAGCTGTGGGCTCCAGCGTATGCCCGGTCCGCTCGCCGGTGAGGTAGTGGCCGGCCAGCCGGCGGAGCTCGCCGTAGAGGTGGGAGATCGCAGCCTCGCCCGAGCCGCGGTCACCCTGGCTCCAGGCCGCCAGCAACTCCGTCACCTCGGCGGGATGAGCGCCCATCGACCTCTCCCTTCGTTCGCGCATGCGGGCTTGCAGGTTCCTTGCCCGCGACGCAGTGCTCGGGTGTGAGATCGGTGATCGAAACCGGCCCCCGATGTCGCGGAGTGGTCAGCCGGCGGGCCGGGTGATCCGACCGCGCCGAACCCGAAGGGAGAGCGGACGATGATCCGGAAACTGGGAGTGTCTCTCGCACTGCTGGCCTTGGTCGTGGGCTCGAGCGTGGCGGCCGCGGCGATCCTCGACACGGCGGCGCCCGAGGGCGCGACGCCGGTCGCCGCCGCCGTGGTGGAGGAAGCGGCCCCTGGTGCGAACAGCGAGCCGTCGGCCGCCGAGGTCGAGGCGTTTCTCGAAGTCCTGGCCGGGAATCAGCCGACGCAGCTCGCGAGCTGCCCGTTCGGCACCTGCAACCGCAATGTCGACTGCCTGCAGCAGCAGTACTTCTGCGACCCCGGCAGCTCCAAGCACTGCTTCGGTGGGCCGACCACGGGCTGCCAGGGCGAGTGCGGCTGCCTGTAGCGAGTGGCGAGGGTCGGACCGACTTGCGATCTCGGCGAAGCCCGTTCAACTCCACTGACGGTCCCGCGCTCGCCCCCGGGGTGGGTGGCCCCCCACCTCGCCGGGTGGCGCGGTGGGGGAATCCGGCTGATAGGTTGCCTGCGATTCAGCCGCAATTCGTTTGAAACCCGAGAAAGGAGCGGTGAGCCGATGAGGATTCGAGGAGACCATCGGCTTTCCGCTGGGTGGATGCCCCATCTGGCCGGAGCACTGCTCTTTGCCCTGTGCGCTCCCGGGGCCGAAGCTCCCCCCTGCGCCGACTGTCACGAGGACGTGGTCTCGGCCTTCGCCGGCTCCGCCCATGGCAGGGCCTTCCAGCACAGCACGGCCTCTGCGGGCTCGAGCTGCGCCAGTTGTCATCGCGGCGCGGAGGCCCATGGGGAGTCCGGCGACCCGGCGGAGATCACCAACCCGAAGAAGGTGGCGGGATATGCCGGCAGCGAGCCCTGCCTCTCCTGCCACGAGAATCAGCCACGCCACTCTTACTGGCAGGGCAGCGCTCACGAGGCCGCCGGCCTCGCCTGCACCGACTGCCACTCCGTTCACTCCCCGGCCGTGACCCGCAGGGGCGTCGCGGTCACGGGCACCACCGAGCTCTGCCTCTCCTGCCACGCGAGCGCCCAGGTGGCGATGAACCAGCGCTCGCGGCATCCGCTGCGCGAAGGGGCGATGGACTGTGCCTCCTGCCATAACCCCCACGGCTCTGCCGGCGAGAAGCTGGTCGTGGGCGATTCGGTCAACGACGCCTGCTATACCTGCCATCAGGAGCTTCGCGGGCCGTTCCTGTGGGAGCACAGTCCGGTGCGCGAGGACTGTCTCACCTGTCACAAGCCCCACGGCAGCAACCACGACAAGCTGTTGGTGGCGCGGGCCTCGCAGCTGTGCCAGAGCTGCCACCTCCAGGGCCGCCACCAAACCGTCGCCGGGATGGATTCCTCGGTCTGGAACAGCAACCGCTCCTGCCTGAACTGCCACTCCCAGATCCACGGTTCCAACCACCCTTCGGGGCCGCTGTTCCAGCGCTGAGCCGGCGCGAGATCGAGAGGAGCCCGATCATGTCCGATACCACCAGGCCGGCGTGGCTCGCCACCGTCCTGCTGCTTGCTCTGCCGATCCCTTCAGCCCGGGCCGAGGAGCCGAGCCCCTGGCAGTTCTCGCTTCAGCTTGGCAGCCAGTTCAAGGACGTCTCGGGCGAGCGCAGCTCGAAGTTCGAGGAGTATCAGGATGTCGAGGACGGCGCGGTGGTCGACCAGGCCGCCCTGCGCTTCGAGAATCCGGCGAGCCCGTGGCGGTTCGAGCTCTCCGGCGTCAACCTGACTCGCCGTGACGAGCGGGCGTCGCTGTCCTGGGCCCGCCCCGGCCGCTTCCGGCTCGACGGAAGCTGGTCCCGCACGCCGCATTTCCTCTCCCGCGGCGCCACCAGCCTGTGGGCGCAGTCAGGGGGCGAGCTGCGCCTGCCGGACGCGCTGCAGAACCAGATCGAGTCGTTCTTCGGCGCCACCCCCGCCCCGACCACCGCCCAGGCCCGCGCCTTCATGACCTCGCTGCTCGATCAGGCCGGGCGCGAGATCGACCTGCGCACCCGGCGCGACACTGCCAAGCTCGCTCTCGGATTGGACCTGACCCGGGCCTGGAGGCTGAGGGCCTTCGCCGAGTCCGTGGAGAAGAGCGGCACCTCGCGCATCGGCTCCGGCACCTACATCCGACGGCAGACCGTCAACTCCTTCGACCGCGACCGCTTCGAGCCCCGGGGCGCCGAGCTGCCGCTGCCGATCGACTCCACGACCAGGGACTTCGGGCTGGGAACGGGGCTCCACGGCAAGGGCTGGTTCTTCGACCTGGGCTGGCAGCAGTCGTCCTTCTCCAACGACCTCGACTCGCTGGTCTGGGACAATCCGTTCGAAGGGCCGCCCGGCGCCACCTCCTCGCGCACCGGCCTCAATCCCGGGTTCGAGCAGGAGCCCTCCGGCACCACTTCGAACACCGGCAACCGGGGCCGCTTCCCGTCGGCGGAGCTCGCCCTCTTCCCCGACAATGACTTCGAGCGCGTGCATGCCTCCGGGGCCGTGACGCTGCCGGCGCGCACCCGCGTCAACGCCAGCTACTCGAGCGCCACCACGCGGCAGGACGACGCCTTCCTGGCCTACACGCTGAACCCGGCGGTGATCTACGCCAACGGCCCGGATGGCATCGGCGGCACGGCAGACGATGTGCTCGCCCGGGACGTGGCGCTGCCGCGGTCGAGCCTCGACGGCGAGATCCGGACCACCCGCACCGACCTCAAGATCTCGTCGCGGCCGATCGAGAGGCTGTCCTTGCGGGGCAGCTACCGGCGCTATCGATACGAGGACGAAACGCCCTCCATCCTCTTCCCGGGCTTCGCCGCGGCGGGCGACTCGTACTTCCGTCCGGGCATCGGCCAGCGCGACGCGGCCGGCGTACGGGCGCTGTTCAACGAGCCCGGCGGCTACACTCGCTCGGCCTGGTCGATGGGTGGGGCCTGGCGCTTCGGAGAGCCGGCGACCCTCGACCTCGAATTCACCCAGACCGACTGGGACTACGACGAACGTCAGGTCGAGTCCACTGCGGAGGATCAGGTGGTGGCCAGGGTCCGCCTGGCGTTGGGCGATCGCGTCGAGGCGCGCCTCTCCTACCTCGACGCCAGCCGCGACTTCGAGGGCGCCTACGCCGTGGGCTTCGAGAGCTCGCGCCTGCGTGCCTTCGACGTCTGGAAGCGGGAGCGGACCCGCTTCGGCCTCGAAGCGGCCTTCCTCCTGACCGACCGCTTCACCCTCGGCCTGTCGGGCCAGAGCTTAGAGGATCAGTACCCTGAAACCGTGGCTCTGCCGAGCCCGCCGCCGAGCGGCAACCCCTTCCCGTCGCTCGAGTACGGGTTGAACGAGGCCCTGGACGATTCCTACTCGGCCTCGCTCGCCTACGCCGCGGATCGCTGGAACCTGACCGCCGCCCTCGGCATCGACCACAGCGAGTGGACCAGCCTGGCGGTGGCCAAGACCTCGCTCACCGGCGAGTCGCCCCAGTTCGACCCGGTCAACCGCTGGATCCGGACCCAGGACGACGACGTGCTGTGGGGCAATCTCGCCTTCGAAGCCGAGATCGGCGAGAAGGGCAAGCTCACCGCGGAACTGGGATATCACGACTACGACGGCAGCTATCGCACCTTCAATCCCGCCACCCCGAACGTCAACGACGGCGTGGCTTACCGCGTGCCCGACTTCGCCAGCAGCCTGTTCTCCGGCAAGGTGAGCTTCGAGTGGGCCTACAGCCCCCACCTCGATTTCGGTGTGCGCTACTGGTACGAGCCCTACAGCCTGGACGACTGGCAGTGGGATCTCGTCCAGCCCTACATGCAGGGCGTCTTCCAGGAAACCGGCGGATCACCGGGCGCCATCCGGGACGCGACCGCCTTCCGGGTGCTCTTTCTCGACGCCACCTACTCCGACTACACGGCGAGCGTCGCCTCGGTCTTCGTCAGGATCAAGAGCTGACGGCGTAGGGGCGAACGCCTCGAAGCGCGAGGCGATGAGCCAGGAGCCCGTCCGGGTAACCCGGGACGGGCTCCTAGTCCCAGATCTTCTTCCACCACGGCTCGTCCGACGCCGGCGTGACGCCGTTGCCGAGCCGCATCTTGCGGCGGATCTCGTCGATGTCCCAGCCGGTCAGCGCGGCGAGGTTCTTGGCCTCCTCCTCGAAGCGCCGCGGCAGCTCGCGGCGGTACTGCTCGGCCTCCGGGCAGCGGTCGCGGCCCTCCCAGGGATGGCGCAGCACGAAGCGCCCCTGGAAGTTCTCGCGGTCGCCGGTCTGCTGGAAGACCAGATCGGCGGGGAAGTGAGCGTTGTCGTAGCGCAGGTGGAGGCGGGTCAGGAACACGTCCACCGCCGGCATCATGCGGGTCGGCGCCCCACCAGACGGCCCCAAACGCCGCGGGTCCTCCTCGCCGAGCCAGAAGACCCCGAGCTCGGAGAGCTCCTGGCGCGACAGCGGGTCGGCGGCGCAGGGGTCGCACCAGGCCATGTCCCACGCGTACTCTAGGAACACCGCCTCGCGGTTCTCGCGCTCTACCTGGCGGGTGAAGGCATCCTTGTAGAAGCGCCCGAAGTCCTCCTTCACGAACACCGGCAGCTCGGCGTCCGAGGGCAGCCGCACGGTGCGGTAGTTGGTGGTCTCGACGCGGCCCTTGCGGGTCAGGGCATAGACGAAGAGCTCCTGCGGACCGTCGGCGTTGACCATGCCGAGGCGGATCGGCAGCATGAACTTCGGGCTCTCGTAGGCCACCTGCAGCGGCCGCAGGTAGTTGAAGCCGAGGTTGCGCTGCTCGCGCAGGTTGACCTTGGCGACGAAGAAGCGCATGCCCTGCTTGAGGTAGCTGCCGAGCACCGGCTCGGCGCCCGGCGGCAGTCGGTAGCCGTTCTCCTCGAGCCAGGTGGTGAGCCCCTGGCTCTCCCTGGCGGAGAGGATCAGGATGTCGTACTCGCCCACCGTGTAGGACGCCTCGATGGTCACGCCAAGGGACCCCGCACGCTCGCGCTTCGCCATCGGGGCCATGGCGCCGCCCGCCACGCCGCCCATCTGCCGGTCGTAGAGCTTCGCCGCACACGGGTTCTCGTCGAAGTACTCCACCAGCCGCGGCGCGGAGTAGGCGTCGAGGTGGTCGAGCAGCGCCTTGTCGGCGACATGGATCTGCTCGCGCTCGAGGAAGGTGGGCACCGGGATGACCACCGCGAACTCGTCGAGGTCGCCGCGGAAATCGTTGGCCATGGTGAGCACCGTCCGGTCGCCGTCGCGCACCAGGGCGACCTGCGAGGCGCGGTTGAAGAGCTTGGCGTCGCCGCGCGCCACGAAGAAGCCGCAGAAGGCATGAGCGGGCGCTGCGCCCAGGAGGGCGACGAGGACGAGAGCGGCTAGGCGTTGCATGAGGGTCTCCTTTCGCATCGAGAGGCTGCCGCCGGACCTGCTGCCTGCCGTGGGCCGCGCCCAGGCGTAGCGCTCGCCGGGCAGCAGCCGGTCGAGCAGCGGCACGGCGAGGCTCGTGGCGGCGAGCGAGTAGAGCAGGCCGTTGGGCCGGAAGAGCTTGAACTGCACGTACCAGGCGCCGAGCGCCACCAGCGCCGCGAACACGACGCGGCCGGCGCGCGAGTCCGGCGTGGTCTTGGGGTCGGAGATCATGAAGAAGGCGAAGAGCAGCAGGGCGCCGTTCTGGAGCTGGTGCAGTGGGATGGTGAGCGGGTCGCCCAGCCGCAGGGCGCGGCCGAAGAGAATGGCGGCGTGGAACGCGAGGAAGGCGTAGGTGACGTCGGAGCGCGCGGCGCGATGGACCACCAGGCCGCCCAGGCAGGCCATCAGGAAGGCGAAGAAGGCGACCGACCCCCACTGGCCGGACGACACCCAGGCGGAGTCGGACAGGAGCACCACCGCCACCAGCGCGAGATTGGTGGGGTTGAAGAGGTGCTTGCCGCGGATGCGCAGCACGAACTTGCTGCCGATGGCGATCGCCGCCGCCAGCGCCGCGATCGCCGGCGAGTCGGTGCGCAGCAGCAGGCAGAGCGAGAGCGCCGAGATCAGCGCGCTCTTGGGCTCGAAGGGGAGGCCGGCGAGGAAGCGGCCCGCCAGCCACTGCACGCCGAGCGCGGAGAGGAGCAGCACGGCGATCTGGGCCGGTCCGAGGTCGAAATGGAGGGCCGCCTTGCCGTAGGCGAGCAGGCTGGCGAGCACGGCGATCTGGTAGAAGCGCGGATCGAGGCGGCGTCCCTGGGCTCGCGCTGGGCTTGGTTGAACCGTTGAGGTCAGGGTGATCTCGGCCATGCCGTCGCCTCCTCGATCCGCACTCCGTTAGACACCGCTCCCCAACGACGCGAAACCCCCAACGACGCAAAACCCGGGGACGAGAAACCAGCCGCGGGCTGCTGTAGAGTCCCGGCGCGACCCGATGCCTCCGTTCAGCCGCCGACACCTGCTCCAGGGAGCCCTCGCCCAGTCCGCGCTGTGGTCGCTCGCCGGCTGCGCGGCACGCGCCCGGCCGGCGCCGCAGCCGGTGGCCCCGTCCGAGCCCGCGCCGCCACCCCCACCCGCACCGCGCAGGCCGAGCGTGCTCTTCCTGGCGATCGACGACCTGAACGACTGGGCCGGCTGCCTGGGCGGCTACCCGGGCCTGGCGACGCCGGCCATCGACCGCCTGGCCGGCGAGGGCCGGCTCTTCACCCAGGCCTACTGCAATGCGCCGGCCTGCGACCCCTCGCGCTCCTCGCTGCTCACCGGGCTCGCGCCCTGGACCCTCGGCATCTACGAGAACCAGATCGACTTCCGCATCAGCCACCCGGACGTGCTGACCCTGCCCCAGTATCTCGCGCTCCACGGCTATCGCACGGTGGGCGGCGGCAAGGTCTTCCACAACAACTTCCCCGACCTGCGCTCGTGGCAGGAGTACTTCCCGTCGCCGCGCGCCGTGGCGCCTCCCGGCCGGCCGCTCAACGGCCTGATGAGCCGCGAGGAGTTCCGGCAGGCCTCCGGGGTCGACCGCCTGCTCGACTGGGGGCCGACCGAGGAGCCGCCGGAGGAGACCTCGGACGGCCAGCTCGCGCGCTGGGTGGTGGAGCGGCTGGCACGCGACGTGGCGGAGGGCGACGAGCGGCCGCTGTTCTTGGCCGTCGGCTTCGCCAAGCCGCACCTGCCCTGGTACGTGCCGCAGCCGTACTTCGACGCTCACCCGCTCGACTCCGTGCGGCTGCCGGAGGTGCCGGCCGGCGACCTCGACGACGTTCCCGCCTTCGCCCGCCAGGAGCTTGCCGAGTTGCGCGATCCCCCGGCGCTCGAGCAGCCGGAGATGGCGCGGCGGGCGGTGCAGGCCTACCTCGCGGCGATCACTTTCGTGGACGAGCAGGTGGGCCTCGTGATGGATGCCTGGGACGCGAGCCCCCACGCCGAGGGAGGCATCGTGGTGCTGTGGAGCGATCACGGTTTCCACCTCGGCGAGAAGCGCCACTGGCGCAAGATCACCCTCTGGGAGGCGGCGACCCACGTGCCGCTGATCGTGCGCGGCGGCGCCGTGACCGGCCCGGGCACGCCCTGCGCGCGGCCGGCGAGCCTGCTCGACCTCTATCCCACCGTGGTCGAGCTCTGCGGGCTGCCGCCGAACCCAGAGCTCGAGGGCGAGAGCCTGGTGCCCTGGCTCGCCGATCCGACGGCACCGCGCCAACGCCCCGCCGTGACCTCCTCGGTGCCCGGCTGCTTCGCGGTCCGCGACGAGCGCTTCCGCTACATCCGCTATCGCGACGGCTCCGAGGAGCTGTACGACCACGAGACCGACCCGCACGAGTGGACCAACCTCGCGGCGCGGGCCGACCTCGCGCCGGTCAAGGTGGCGCTGGCGCGCTTCCTGCCTGGGAGCCGGTGAATTACCCTGCGGTGCGGGCCGGCTGCGTTGTTGTCGGCCTCGTCCTCTCGGCCTGTGGCCGGTCGCAATTGCCTGGCGGGCCCGAGCCGGCGCTGCGGCCCAATCTGCTCCTGATCTCGATCGACACGCTGCGCGCCGACCACCTGGGCTGCTACGGCGCGAAGCGACCCACCTCGCCGCGCCTCGATCGCTTCGCATCGAGCGCCGTGCGCTTCGAGCATGCCTACGCCCCGGCGCCGTGGACGCTGCCCTCGCACGCCGCGCTCCTGACCGGCGTCCATCCTTACCGGCTGGGCATGCGCGACAACACGGCAAGGCTTCCCAGCGACGTCCCCACGCTGGCCGAGCGGCTGGCCGAGGCCGGCTACCAGACGGCGGCGATCGTCGACTCGCGGCCGGGCGGCTACGTGGGAGCCGCGCGCGGCTTCGACCGCGGGTTCGACGAGTACCTGCACCATCCCGGCCGCGGCACGCCGGGGTCGAGCCCATCGTTGCGCGACGACGTGGCCGTGACCGTGGCCAGCGCCGAAGCATGGCTCGACCGCCGCGATCGCAAGCGGCCGTTTTTCCTCTTCCTGCACACCAAGTCGGTGCACGCGGTGCCGAGCGCGGCACGGTGCTTCGACGAGCGCTGTTTTCCCTACGACAAGCCCGATCCCTACCGCTTTCGCTTCCTCCCCGAGGCCAGGGCGACCGCGACCTGGAGATCGGCCGAGCTGGGCTCCGGGCAGGCCTTCCTCTGGGCGCACAATCGTGAAGTGCTGGCCGGTCGGCGCTCGCCCGGCGCTGTGACGCCGCCCGAGGCGGCGCAGCTCGAAGCCCTGTATGACGCCGGCGTCGCCTACGTGGACGAGCACCTGGGCCGCTTCCTCGAGCGCGCCGAAGGCTCGGGTCTGCTCGCAGGCACCACGGTGGTCATCACCTCGGATCACGGCGAGGCGTTTGGCGAGCACGGCCTCTTCATGCACCAGCAGGTCTACGAGGAGCTGCTGCGCGTGCCGCTCGTGGTGCGGCTGCCGGGAGCAGCACGGGGAAGGGTCGAGGGCCGACTCGTCGTGCTGGAAGACGTGGCCGTGACACTCGCTGCACTTGCCGGTCTCGAGGCCCGACCCCCGATGACCGGGCGCCCGCTGCCGCTGACCGAGACCGAGCTCGGAGCCGCGGTGGAAGCGGACGAGCCGTTCTTCGCCTACTACCTCTTCGGGCCGCGACAGCCCTACCGCGCCTTCGCCGTGGCGCGCGGCGACCTCAAGCTAGTGGCGCACACGGCACGGCCGCAGGGCGAGCTCGATCTCGAGCTCTACGACCTGAGGGCTGATCCCGCGGAGCGCTCGTCGCTCGCGACAGCAGACCCGCGGCTTCCGGAGTTGAGGGCGCTCCTCGAGCGCCTGCTGCGCCAGCCCCCGATCGGCACGCCGGCCTCGCTCGCCGCCGAGAGCGGCGGCGGCGGTGCGATCGAAGCGCTTCCGTACATCGAGTGAGCCTCGAGCGCCCTCACCCCGGCCCTCTCCCGCAAGCGGGAGAGGGGGTCGGAGTCGCGGCAGCCTTTCCGGTCCCCTCGCCCCGCGTCGGCGGGGAGAGGGCTAGGGTGAGGGGCTGATCTCCGTGCTCGGCTTCATCTCGTCGATGAAGAAGAAGCCGTCGTAGAGCCGCGGCCAGTCCAGGCTCTGGGGCTCGTAGAAGTAGGCGCCCGCGGTCTGCGGCTCGCGCAGCCAGTGGCCGGCGGGCAGGGACTCGAGGTCGAGGAAGGCATAGGGCTTGCCGCTCGCGTGCAGCAGGTCTTCGAGCGAGCCGGGCGGCGGCGCCGGGATGGGCTCGGGCACGTCCGTACCCAGGCCACCGCCGGCGTAGAAGTAGAAGCCGTGGTGAGTGAGGAACCCCAGCGTGTAGAGGTCGGGGCCCAGCTCGCGCTCGAGGAAGCGGCCGGTCGGCCCTCCCAGGGGGCGCGAGGAGAACGCCGCCGGGTGCGAGAAGTCCATCTGCACGTGGTAGTTGTGCGCCCACACCATCACCTTGCGACCGGCCAGCGGGCCTTCGAGCCACCACATCAGGTTCTCGGCCATGGCCGTGTCGCGGCTGTAGCCGTCGGCATTGCCTGCGTTGGAATCGGGCGGCAGGGCGCGGTCCATGGCGAGGAAGCTCACCAGGCTCTGGCGCGCGAAATCGACCTCGCGCGGCGGGTAGATCCGCTCCAGCTCGGCGCGCCGCGCGTCGAGAGCGGCGATCAGGCGGCGCGGCAGCTCGCGGTTCCAGTTGCGTACCCCGGGCTTGGCGTAGTAGTCGGCCGGCAGCAGGCCGATCGACATCGCCGTCAAGTCAGCGCGCTCGGCGCTGCAGATCAGCCCGCGGTCGAGGCGGTCGAAGAACGAGGTGATGAAGGCCGGGAAGCGTTCGCGGCGGCCGGACTCGGTCGACACCCGGCTGTCGAAACCCACGCTCTCGATGGGCCGCGGGGTGGCCTGCGTGGCGCGCAGGTAGGCGAGCGTGGGCTCGACCTCGCGGCTCCTCGCCCAGATGCGGTAGAGGCAGAGGTCCGCGGCCTCGCTGGTCGCGACATTGCCGCGCAGCGCGGCGGCGAAGTCCCGGCAGTCGAAGAAGCCCGCCTCCCAGGCCAGCACGTCGAAGCCCAGGCGCTGGTGCAGGAAGCGGATCAGCCGCGCCTTGGCGAGGAAAGTCGAGCCCTCGCCGTGCGTGCCCTCTCCGAGCTGGACTACCCGCGCACTTCCGATCGCCTCGGCGAGCGGCTCGAGGTCGGTGAAGTCTTCGTCCGCGGGATCGATCGAGCGGATCTCCGCCAGATGCTCGGAGAGCCAGGCGCCACGATCGGGAGCCGGCGCCGCAGCGGTGGCCGAGGCGACTGGCTGTGCGCCGGCCGTGGCGCTACCGAGCGCGGCGAGCAGGGCCGCGAGCGCTGCCGCCGCGCGCCTCATGCCCGCCCGGACTGCCCTCGCGCGCCGCCTTCGAGCGACATCTTGAGGCTGAAGAACTGGAGCAGCTCCTTGATCTGCACCACACCCACCAGGCGCTCGCCCTCGGCCACCATCAGCAGGCCGGTCCGGCCGTGGTTCATGCGCGTGAGCGCGTCCAGTGCGTCGGCCTCGGGGGCAACGGTGTTGTCGCCGCTCTGGCGCTCGGCGATCGAGCCCACCGTCTGCCGCTCCCACTCCTCGCGCGGGAGCTGCTGCACGTGCTGCGGCGTCACGTAACCCACCAGCCGCTCGCCGTCGACCACCGGGAAAAGCGGGTGCTGGTGGCGGTAGATGTAGTCCTCGACGAGCTGCGCCACGGAGATCGCGCGCGGCACCGCCACCGGGTCGGTCTTCATGAAGCGCGACACCGGCTGGCCGGCGAGCGTGCGCACCAGCAGCACCTGGCGGTAGGACATCTGCGCCGCGGTGCGCAGCAGCAGGCCGCCGAGGAACATGGCGAGGCCGAGTGAGAGCGAGCCCGAGAGCTGCACCACGATGCCGAGCACCAGCACGGCGGTGCCGCCGAGCGATCCCAGGGTGGTGGCGGCCTCGGTGGCGGCGACCAGGTCGCGCTTGAAGAACCACAGCACCGCGACCAGCGCCCGGCCGCCGTCGAGCGGGAACGCGGGAATCAAATTGACCAGCCCGAGCGCGAAATTGGCGGCGGTCAGGTAGGCGAGCGGGCCGGTGGCGCCGATCGGCCAGCCCGAGGCCGCGCCCCACATCCAGGCGAGGCCGAGGGCCCCGGCGAGGAAGAGGCTGGCGGCCGGCCCGGCGGCGGCTCCCGCCAGCTCGGCCTCCGGGCTCCCCACGTCGAACGTGGTCTCGAAGCTGTTGCCGATCACGTAGAGGCCGATCTCGCGCGGCTCGCGGCCGTAGTAGCGCGCCAGCAGCGCGTGCGCCAGCTTGTGTACCAGCACCGAGGCGGAGAGGCCAACCGCAACCAGCAGGCCCATGGCCCAGGCGGTGGCCGGAGGCAGGCCCGGGTGATGGCTGGGAAACACCCACGAGGCGAAGGAGAAGGCGACGGCCAGCGACAGCACCACCCAGACGAGGTCGGTGCGCACGGGAAAGCCGAGCAGCGTGAAGAGCTGGAAGCGGTGGGTGG
>JBIOXV010000150.1:0-51281 GCA_044869805.1 Thermoanaerobaculia bacterium
GGCTTCTGGCTGCGGCTGATGAACATCACCTCGCCCTGGGGCCTGGCGTGGGTCGGGCTCGGCCTCCTCGGGCAGGTCCTCTTCGCCGGCCGCATGCTGGCGCAGTGGCTGGCGAGCGAGCGGCTGAAGCGCTCGGTGGTGCCGCAGAGCTTCTGGTGGATGAGCCTCGCCGGCTCCTCGATGCTGATCGTGTACTTCGCCTGGCGCAAGGACATCGTGGGCATCCTCGGCCAGGGCACCGGCTGGCTCATCTACCTGCGCAACCTGTGGCTGATCCGAACCCACCACGGCCAGCCGTCTCCCGGAGCCGATCCGCTCTCGCCTTGAGCGCCGGCGAGTCAATCTTCTGCGTAGTATTCGTCACTGGCTCTGAGTCCCTGGCCGCCTGTGCCAGAATGGCGCCGGTATGGAGAAGCCCCTGATCCTGGTGATCGACGACGAAACCGGCTCCCGCGAGTCCATGGCCATCGCCCTGGAGCGCGCCGGCTACGCCGTCCGCACCTTCGACGACGCTAAGAAGGCCCTCGACTATCTCGACGAGGTCGACAACGTGCGCCTCGCGGTCTGCGACCTGCGCATGCCCGGCATGGACGGCCTCGGCTTCCTCGCGGCGGTGCGCGGCAAGGGGCTCGACCTGGGCGTGATGTTCGTCACCGGCTACGGCTCGATCGAGTCGGCGGTGGAGGCGATGCGGGTCGGCGCCGACGACTACCTGACCAAGCCGGTCGATCTCTACGAGCTGCGCCAGCGGGTGATGAACCTGATCGAGCGCAAGCAGCTCAAGGAAGAGGTCACCACCCTGCGCCAAATGCTCGACAAGAAGTACGGTTTCGAGAGCCTGATCGGCCGCTCGGCGGCGATGGAGCGGCTGTTCGAGCAGATGAAGCTGGTGGCGCCTACCCGCTCCTCGGTGCTGATCGTCGGCGGCAGCGGCACGGGCAAGGAGCTGGTGGCCAACGCTCTCCACCAGGCCAGCCCGCGGCGCAACGAGCGCTTCCTGGCCATCAACTGCGGCGCCATTCCCTCGGACATCCTGGAGAGCGAGCTCTTCGGGCACGAGCGCGGCTCGTTCACCGGCGCGGTGGCGCGCAAGATCGGCAAGTTCGAGCTGGCGCACAAGGGCACGCTGTTCCTCGACGAGATCAGCGAGCTCTACCCCGAGCTCCAGGTCAAGCTGCTGCGCGTGCTCGAGGAGCGCCAGGTCATGCGCGTCGGCGGCAGCGAGCTGATCGACGTCGATTTCCGGCTCATCGCGGCCACCAACCGCGACCTCGAGCGCGAGGTCTCCGAGGGCCGCTTTCGGGAGGACCTCTACTACCGGCTGAAGGTCGTCACCCTGCGCATCCCGCCGCTGCGCGAGCGCGACGGCGACATCCTGTTGCTCGCCGAGAGCTTCTTGAAGGCGTTCTGCGACGAGCACGGCAAGACGGTCAAGACGCTGTCGCCGGCGGCCGTGGCTGCGCTCTCGCGCTACCCCTGGCCGGGCAACGTCCGCGAGCTGCGCAACGTGCTCGAGTCAGTGGTGATCTTCCACCGGGGCGACGAGATCCGCCTCGAGGACCTGCCGCCCGAGGTGCGCGGCGAGACGGTGGTCGAGGAGCCCTCGCCCGGTCCCCCGGCCCCCGCCCTCGCGCCGCCCGCGCCGGAGCCGCCGCGGACCATGGACGACATCGAGCGCCAGGCGATCCTCGAGACCCTGGAGGCGACGGGAGGCCATCGCGCCGAGGCGGCGAGGATCCTGAACATCGGCCTGCGGACCCTGCAACGCAAGCTCAAGGACTACAAGGGCGCGGGTTACTACCAAGACTAGGAGCCAGCGATGGAACTACCGGCCGAAGTCCTGATCCACAACGAGCTCCTGGGTTTGAAGGGCGGCCGGGGTACGCTGCTGCGCGTCAGCTCGAGCGGCTACTACGAAGTCAACTGCCGCTTCGGCGAGAACGTCCACCGCACCTATTTCCCGGTGAAGAGCACGGTGCTGATCTCCGCCCAGCCCGAGTTCGTCCCCGCGGGCATGGACGAGATCGAGAGATAGCCCTTCCTCAGGCGCCGGTCGGCCGCGGGGGTCAGCGGCGCTTCGCGACCGGCAATCGCCAGTTTTCGAGGCGGAGGCCGGCGACCTGCTCGAACTCCCGTGTGTTGTCAGTGACCAGCACCACGCCGAGGGATAGAGCGTGGGCAGCGATGAGCAGATCGTTGGGGCCGATCACCTTGCCCCGGCGCTCGAGAGAGCTCCTGACTCGACCGTAATGGCTCGCCGCTTCGGCATCGAAAGCGAGAGACTCGAGCTCATCGAGCAGGACGTCGAGCCGCTCGTGATTGCCGGCAGGGTCGGCGCTCTTGTCGGCGCCGTAGCGGAGCTCGGCGACCGCGATCGAGCTGACGCGGAGATGCTCCGGGTTCGAGCGCTGAAGGCGCTCCGTTACGGACGGGTAGCGGCCGTTCAGGTAGTCCACGCAGACGTTCGTGTCGAGGAGGAATCTCATCGGCCGGAGCTGGCGGGTGAATCCAGGTCCGGTCCAGGCTCCACCGGCTCCGGCTCCGCCGGGTAGGGAAAGCTCGGGGCCGCGCCTGCCAGGCCCAGGAAGCCCTCGCTCCAGCTCTTCTTGACGGGTTCGACGATGACCCGCCTGCCCTGGCGGGTAATCCGGACCTCGGTCTGCCCCTCGAATCGAAAGGCCTTGGGCAGTCGGAGCGCCTGGCTGCCGCCACTTTGGAAGAGCTTCGCTCGCTGACTCATGCTCTGCGACCTCTGGCCGCGGAGTATATATTTTCTGTATCTACTCCGCTAGTCGCACTGAGCTTGCCGCGCCTTCCGAGCCTGGTCAGCCCACGACCAGGCTCCAGGCGGAGGTGTCGCCGGTTTCGAAACCATCCGAGAAGATCTCGCAGGAAAGGGCCGATGTGGAGAAGGCGTCGAGGTCGCCGACCGCGGAGCTCGTTCCCTGGGGGCTGAGGTAGGTCCGGACGCAGCCGTTGATCGTGTCGGTGACCGTGAGGGCGTACGCCACCGTGCTCAAGCCGCTGTAGTGGACCTCGAAGAACCCGGGCGTCTCGACGACTTTGACGACCAGATCCAGATCGGTCGGCGAGAAGAAGTAGAAGCCTCCGGAGTGCGAGGTGAGCGGGACCGTGAAACCAGGTCCGCTGCCGCTCCCGGACTGCCAGGTCAGCTGCGTCCTGAAGCGGCCGGAGGCGAGGCAATGGGTCGTGGAGTCCGGCGTACATGTGGGGCCGGCGGCATTCGAGTCGAGGGCTTCCGGTCCGATCTCTGGCGCGACCTTCCCTTCCGATCCCCGAGAGTGCGCATTGCCGGGCACGGCGGTCACTGGGCAGGTGGCGAACGCAGCGGTATCGAGGATGTTGGCCCTCGAGCCAGAGGGATTGAAGTAGACCCTGCTCTGACCGCTCTCCTGGTCCGCAACTGTGAGCTGGAACTCGGTATCGGTCAGCGAGCCAACAAAAGCCCAGATGCGCTGGTTAATGAAGCAGCCGTTGATCACGTGGATGTACAGCTCGACGTACTCGGGCTGAGTGAAGTAGAAGTACCCGATATCCTTGGTGACCGCAACGGCCTGAGCCGGAGAGCCGTCGCCCGGTCCATGGTCCATGGAAACCCTGAAGCGCGAGCTCAGCAGGCAGAGCTCGGTCGGCGAGGGCGTGCAGCTTGCGCCGCGGCCCTGCTCGCCCTCGAGGGCAGGGGGTTGCGGCGCGAGCAGAGGCGGAGGTTGGGATCTGACAGGTTGCTCGACGAGCATCGCGCCAGCCATGGCCAGCGCCGCGCCTTGCAGCGTCCTTCCCCCGGCAGCCGAGTGAAGAGTCACCGCACACCTCCATGTTTACGGTGATTCTACATCGACAGCTCGTTTTCTCCGATGAAGGCGTTGAGACTCACCCTCGAATCGCGCGCAGCATCTCCTCGACCGCGCCGGCCATGCCGAGCGCCACCGCGCGGGCCACCAGCCAGTGCCCGATGTTGAGCTCCTCGACCTCGAGCAGGGCGGCTATGGGACCTACGTTGGCGGCCGTGAGGCCGTGCCCGGCGAACACCGCGAGCCCCAGCTCGCCGCCGCGCCGGGCGGCGGCCGCCACCTTGGCGAGCTCGGCGGACCTGGCGTCGCCAGCGGCGCGCGTGTAGGCGTCGGTGTTGATCTCGAAGCCGCGGATGGGCGCGCCCGAGGCCCGCAGGGAGGCCAGGCGCTCGAGCTGGGCGAGGTCGGGGTCGAGGAACAGCGACACCTCGATGCCGTCGGCGGCGAGCCGCTGGGCCGCGGCGGCGACCTCGTCGGCGCGCTTCACCAGGTCGAGGCCGCCCTCGGTGGTCACCTCGTCGGGCCGCTCGGGCACCAGAGAGACCTGATCGGGCTTGACGGCGAGCGCGAAGCCGATCATCTCCTCGCTCGCTGCCATCTCCAGGTTGAGGCGGCTGGAGATGGCGGTGCGCAGCCGCCGCACGTCGTCGTCCTGGATGTGCCGGCGGTCGGCGCGCAGGTGCACGGTGATGCCGCTGGCACCCGCACCTTCGGCCAAGCGGGCGGCTTCCACCGGATCGGGATAGGCGGCGCGTCGCGCCTGGCGCAGGGTGGCGACGTGATCGATGTTGACCTGCAAGCGTACTGGCCGGGTCGAGGCGGCGTCGCGCGCAGCGGATGGGCTCATGCCAGGGCTCCTTCGATCTCGCGCGCGATGTCGTCGGCGAAGGCCTCGATCGTCGCCTGCTCGGGGCCTTCGATCATGATCCGCGCCAGCGGCTCGGTGCCGCTGAAGCGCAGCACCAGCCGGCCGTCGGCGCCGAGCGCTCGCTCCACGCGATCGACGGCGGCGGCGACCCCCGGCAGCCGCTCGAGCGGCTCCCGGCGGCGGACGCGGACGTTTTTGAGCACCTGGGGGAAGCGGCGGAACGGGGCCAGCATCTCCGACAGGGGCTGGCCCTGCCGGGCCACCAGGCTGGCCACGTGGAGCGCGGTCAAGAGGCCGTCGCCGGTGGTCGACAGGTGCAGGTTGACGACGTGGCCGGACTGCTCGCCGCCCAACACCAATCCCTTCTCGCGTAGCGTTGCCACCACCTCGCGGTCCCCGACCCCGCAGCGCTCGACCCCGATGCCTTCCCGCGCCAGCGCCCGCTCCAGCCCGAGGTTCGACATGCTGGTGGCCACCACGCGCCCGCCGTCGAGGCTTCCGGCGGCGTGCAGCGCCCGGGCCCACAGGTAGAGGATGGCGTCGCCGTCGCGCACCTCGCCGCGCTCGTCGACCAGAACGGCGCGGTCGGCGTCGCCGTCGAAGGCGATGCCGAGGTCGAAGCCGTCGCGGGTGAGGCGGGCCAGCGCCTCGGGATGGGTCGAGCCGCGGTCGCGGTTGATGTTGGTGCCGTCGGGCTGGTCGCCGATCACGGCCACCTCGGCACCGGCGCCCTGGAAGACCTCGGCGGCGTAGGGGGCCGCCGCGCCGTGGGCGGCGTCGAGCGCGACCTTGAGCCCGGAGAGCGGCCCCTCGCCGGGCAGGGTGGCGCCGAGGCTGGTGAGGTACAACTCGGCCAGGCTGCCTTCCGGCTCCGGCAGGGCCGGCGCCGGCGCCACCACCGGCGCCGCGAGCAACCGCCGCTCGAGGGCCGCTTCGCGCTCCGGGCTCCACTTGAAGCCCTCGCCGTCGATCAGCTTGATGCCGTTGTCCGGGTGCAGGTTGTGGCTGGCCGACACCGCGATGCCGGCGGCAGCGCCCAGGGCCATGGTCAACCAGGCGATCGCGGGCGTGGGGAGCACGCCGCCATAGAGGATGCCGGCGCCGCCCGCCGCCAGGCCTTCGGCCAGCCACTCGCAGAGCGCCGGCGTCGAGTCGCGGGTGTCGCCTCCCACGAGCACCCGGCGCCCGCCGCCGCGCGCCGCCAGCTCGGCCGCCAGGGCGGCCCCGAGAGCGGCGACGGTGTCGCGGTCGAGCGGCGGCTCGCCGAAGGCGCCGCGGATGCCGTCGGTGCCGAACAGCCGCGGCGCCGTCATCCATCCCCTCCGCGGCCGGTCGTCCCGGGTTGCTCGAGGACCACCTGCACGGTGACGGTCGTCGGCTGGACGACACGGATCAGGGGATCAGAAGTGACGAGCTGCACCTCTTTCTCGAAGGTGAAGGCGTGGCCGTCGAGGCTGACCTTCGCGGTCTCGACGCGGCGCACGGAGCGCAGCAGCGTGCTCGGCCCGGCCACCGTGACCTGCGGCGGGTCGACGAGCTTGCGCACCAGCTCGGCGCCGGCCGCCGGCTCGCCGGCGAGCTCGATCACGACCGGGACCTGCTTCTCCTGTTCGGCGTCGAGCGTCAGCGGCAGGACCTCGGGCTCGATCGAGACCACCGACAGGTTTTCCGAGGGCAGCACCACATTGTCCGGGGTGAGGGTGACCCGCACCTGGCCGTTCCTGCCCGCCGGCACGTCGACCAGCACATCGACGTCGAAGGGGCGCAGGCGGCGGATCTCGCGGTTGCGGCCGCGCACCAGCACCCGCACCTCCGCCACGCGGTCGAGCACCACCACCCGCTTCGGAGTGTTGTAGGTGACACTCGTTTCGACCACCTTCTCGGAGAGCAGCTCGCGCTTGTCGGCCACGATCACGTACCACAGCGCGGTGGCGATGAGCAGCGCCGCCAGGCGGTAGAACCAAGGGCTCACCGGCCGCTTCATACCGCTCCCGCGCCGCTCGGTGGCGCGTGCAGATCGGCCACCAGCAGCTTGTGGAGGTGGTTGAGCAGGGTCTTGGCGTCGAGGTTGCGGATCAGCCTGCCGTCGTGGGCGAGCGAGATGATGCCGGTTTCCTCGGAAACCACGATGGCCACTGCGTCACTCTCTTCGCTGATCCCCAGCGCGGCGCGATGGCGGGTGCCGAACTCCTTCGACAGCTCGGGGTTCAAGGTCAGCGGCAGGAAGCAGGCGGCGGCGGCGATGCGGTCGCCCTGCACGATCACCGCGCCATCGTGGAGCGGCGCGTCGGGGCTGAAGAGGTTGATCAGCAGGTCGTAGGACAGCCGCGCGTCGAGCTTGATGCCGTTCTCGATCGTGCTGCGCAGGCCGTCGAGCCGCTCGATCACGATCAAGGCGCCGATCCGCCGCGACGCGAGGGCGGTAGCGGCGACCGCGAACTCGTTGAGCGTGAAGGCGGTCTGCTTCTGCGGCGCCAGGCCCCAGAAGGTGCGGCGCCCGAAGCCGGCGAGCGCCCGGCGGATCTCCTGCTGGAAGAGCACGATGGCGGCGAAGGGCAGGAGCAGCAACAGGTTCGAGAGGATGGTCTGCAACGCCTCCAACTGCGCCAACCGTGCCACGTAGTAGACCACGCCGACGAGCAGCAGGCCGGTGACGATCTGCGCCGCGCGCGTGCCGCGGATGAGCTGCAGGAGGTAGTAGACGAGGACGGAGACGGCGGCGACGTCGAGCACGTCGCGCCAGGTGACGAGCTGCGAGAGCTGCTCGAAGGTCACGCCACCGGCTCCACCCCGGCGGCCGCGGCCGTCCCCGCGGCGGCGATCGCCCGCCAGACGGCGAGGAAGCGCACGGTCTCGGCCACGTCGTGGACGCGCACGATGGCGGCCCGATGGTGGGCGGCCCAGCCCACGGCGGCGAGGCTCCCCGCCAGCCGGTCGGCGGGCAGGGCTCCCCCCGTCAGGTGGCCGATGAAGCTCTTGCGGCTGGCGCCCACCAGCACCGGCAGGTCGAGCGGGGCCAGGAAGTCGAGGTGGGCGAGAAGGGTGAGGTTGTGGGCGTAGGTCTTGCCGAAGCCGATGCCGGGATCGACCACCAGCTGCGCGCGGGCCACCCCCAGCGCGACGGCGCGCCCCACCGCATCCTCGAGCGCGCCCCGCACCTCGCCCAGGAGGTCGTCGTAGTGCACGTCCTTTTGCATGCTGGAGAGCTCACCGCGGCTGTGCATCAGCACCAGGGGGCAGCCGGCGGCCGCCACGGCGTGGCCCAGCGCGGGGTCGGAGAGAGCGCTGACGTCGTTGATCAGGTCGGCGCCGGCGGCCAGGGCCTGGCGCGCCACCTTGCCCTTGCGGGTGTCGACCGAGAGCGGAGCCTCGGTCGCGGCGCGCAGCCCCTCGAGCACGGGCAGCAGCCGCGCCAGCTCCTCGTCGGCCGGCACCTCGCGCGCGCCGCCGCCGTAGACGCCGCCGCCCGGGCGCGTGGACTCGGCGCCCAGGTCGAGGAGGTCGGCACCCTCGGCAAGCATCGCCAGGCCGTGATCGACGGCACGGTCGGGGTCGAGCCACAGACCGCCGTCGGAGAACGAGTCGGGAGTGAGGTTGAGAATGCCCATCACCCGCGGGCCTCCCGCCAGCTCGAGCTGGCGGTTGCCCGGGAGGCTGAGGTGGCGGGTAGGGTCCATCCTCGATGGAGTTTAGCTGAGGCTGTTATAAGGGAAATCGCCGCCAGCGGGGTCAGATGCAAGGAGCGGGAGGACCCGGGAACCGGAGCGTGCGCGGCAGCACGTGAGGATTCCCGGGAGGACCCGCGACGCAGCAGATGGCCCTGCTCGCGGCGATTTTAGCCTGGCTGAGGCGCCAGCCCTGGCGGCCTCACCAACCCGCCCCGCTCGTCGCGCGGCTCGGGGGTGCGCGGCGCCGCGGAGTGCGGCGGCTCGGGCGGCGCCACCTGCGGAGCGCGCGACAGGTCGTGCCCCGTCTGCTCCTTGATGATGCGGTAGATCTCCTCGCCCTCGAGCGACTCGCGCTCCAGCAGCTCGCGCGCGATGGCGTCGAGCGTGGGGCGCTCGCGGTCCAGGATCTCGCGCGCCCGCTCGTAGCCCTGCTGCACGATGACCTGCACCTGGCGGTCGATCTCGCGCGCCGTGTCGTCGCTGTAGTCGGCGCGCTGCACGAAGTCGCGGCCCAGGAAGACCGGCTCCTCCTTGCTGCCGTAGGACAGCGGCCCCAGGGCCGACATGCCCCACTCGCAGACCATGCGCCGCGCCAACTCGGTGGCGCGCTCGATGTCGTTGCCGGCGCCGGTGGTGATGTCCTGCTGCGTCAGCTCCTCGGCCACCCGACCGCCCATCAGGATGGCGATCTGCGCCTCGACGTACTGTTTGGCGTAGTTGTGCTTGTCCTCGGTGGGGAGCTGCATGGTCAGGCCCAGCGCCCGGCCGCGGGGAATGATCGTCACCTTGTGCAGCGGGTCGGCCTGGGGAGTGAAGGCGGCAACCAGCGCGTGGCCCGCCTCGTGGTAGGCCGTGACCTGCTTTTCGGCATCGGTCAGCATCAGGGTACGGCGCTCCACACCCATGATGATCTTGTCCTTGGCAAACTCGAAGTCGTCGAGGTCGACCTTCTTCTTGTCGCGCCGCGCGGCGACCAGCGCCGCCTCGTTGACCAGGTTGGCGAGGTCGGCGCCGGCGAAGCCCGGCGTGCCGCGGGCGATGACCTTGAGGTCGACGTTCTCCGACAAGGGCAGCGTCTTGGTGTGCACCTCGAGGATGCCGAGCCGGCCGTTCAGGTCCGGGCGGTCGACCACCACGCGGCGGTCGAAGCGGCCGGGCCGCAGCAGCGCGGGGTCGAGCACGTCCGGCCGGTTGGTGGCGGCGATCAGGATCACGCCCTCGTTGGACTCGAAGCCGTCCATCTCGACCAGCAACTGGTTGAGCGTCTGCTCGCGCTCGTCGTGACCGCCGCCCAGGCCGGCGCCACGGTGGCGGCCGACGGCGTCGATCTCGTCGATGAAGATGATGCAGGGCGCGTTCTTCTTGCCCTGCTCGAAGAGGTCGCGCACCCGCGAGGCGCCCACGCCGACGAACATCTCGACGAAGTCCGAGCCCGAGATGGAGAAGAACGGCACGTTGGCCTCGCCGGCGATGGCCCGCGCCAGCAAGGTCTTGCCGGTGCCCGGCGGGCCCATGAGCAGCACGCCCTTGGGGATCCTTCCGCCGAGCTTCTGGAACTTCCCCGGCTCCTTCAGGAACTCGACGATCTCCTGCAGCTCGTCCTTGGCTTCCTCGACGCCGGCCACGTCCTTGAAGGTGACCTTCTTACCCGAGGTGTTGAGCAGCTTGGCCTTGCTCTTGCCGAAAGACAGCGCCCGGTTGCCGCCGGACTGCATCTGGCGCATGAAGAAGATCCACAGGCCGATCAGCAGCAGGATCGGGCCGTAAGCCAGCAGGAAGGCGGCCGCCGGGTGGGTGCGCTCGTCCTCGCCGACCGTCTCGACGCCGGCCTGGGCGAGCTTGCCCGCGAACTCGAGGTCGGGCTCGGCGGGGAGCTCGATCGAGTACTTCTGCTGATCGTTGTCGGTGTAGGTGCCGCTGACTTTGCGGCCCTTGATCGTCGCCGTCTTCACGCGGCCGCTTTCGACCGCCTTCATGAATTCGCTGTAGGACAAAGGCTGGCTGACGGCCTTGCCGGCGCCGAGAGCCTGCCAGAGCAGCATGGCGGCGGCGAACAGGACGACCCAGAGGATCAGGTGCTTAAGGGTGGAGTTCAACGGTATGGTTTCCTCTCTGCCGCGGCGCGGTCAAACGGACCAACACCAAACGCCGGCTCACGATTCCAATACGGACGGCAAGCCCCCCTGTTCCGAAGATCCTGCGGCGGAAGGGCTTGCGGCACGCCGCTCCGGCCCGACCAGCTCCGCGACCCAGGCCGACCCACCGGCCGTGACCCGGCAGGACTCGGCCACCGCGACCCCCGGGACCCAGGCGATCGAGCCGCCCGCGCACAGGAGGGGCAACGATTCCCGGCGGCGGCGAGGAACCCCGCGGTCGATCAGCAGATCTTTCAACCGCCGGCTGCCCAGGCAGCCCAGGGGCTGGATACGGTCACCGGGGCGCCGGCTGCGGATCTCGACCTCGTCACCGGGGACGAGAGGGAGGCTCAAACCTGCCCGGTCGGTCCAGGCGCGAAACATCCAAGGTGCCACCGGGCCCTGGTGCAGTCGGAGGTGGGCCGCGAGCTCCGGGAGGTCGAGCTCCCCGGGTACGCGCAAAGTATAGGTGAAAGCCGCCGGGGCCGGGCTCGCGCCGCAGAGCACCAGCCGCCCTCTGCGGCCCTCCCAGCGGTAGCCGCCGCCGCAGTCGCATCCCACACGGCCTCGCCGGCCGAGCTGGCGGGCGAGCTCGGCCTGCGCGTCCCGCGTCGAGGGCAGGGGCGCGCCGGCCCGCTCGTGGAGCAGGGCCAGGGCGTGTGGTCGCAGGATCTGCGGCAGGCCCTCGAACGCCGCCCGCTCCACCGCGATGCCGTCCTCCACCGCGATCGGCTTCAGGCGGCTGAGCAGGGAGGCGTCGATCCGCTGGCTCGCCTTCCGTGCCGCCCGGGCGACGGCCGAGAGGCGCACCGCGAGGCTCGGATCAGGGTGGGCGAGATGGGGCAGCAGCCGGGCGCGGACCCGGTTGCGGGCGGGCTCGAGCGAGCGGTTCGTGGGGTCGTCGACCGGCTCGAGGCCGGTGCCGGCGAGCGCCCCCGCGAGCTCGGCGCGGCCGAGCTCGAGCAAAGGCCGGGCGATTGCGCCGCGCACCGGCTGGATGCCTGCCAGTCCCCGCAGGCCGGAGCCGAAGGCCAGGCGCAGGAGCACGGTCTCGGCCTGGTCGTCGCGCTGGTGGCCGGTCAGTACCAGATCGGCGCCGCAGCGCGCGCGGGCTTGCTCGAGAAAGGCGTAGCGCACGCGGCGCGCCGCCGCCTCCAGGCCCTCTCCGGCGCAGCGCTCAGCAGCGACGGGCCTCCGTGCAACGAGCAGCTCGACCCCCAGGCTCGCCGCCAGCGCCGCGGCCCGCTCCGCACGGCCGGAGGAGCCGGGGTCGAGCCCGTGGTCGAGGTGGGCGGCGGTCAGGCGAAGCCCGCGCGGCTCGGCGAGCTGCCGCATCGCCCACAGCAGGGCGGTCGAGTCCGGCCCGCCCGAGAAGGCCACCAGCGCCCCCGAGCCGCGGCCGGCAAGGCCGTGGCGATCGAGGAAGCGATCCACCGCCGAGAGCAGTTCGACCTGGGCTGGACGGATGGTGGCGGTGACGGGACTTGAACCCATGACCTAGCGGTTATGAGCCGCTCGCTCTAACCAACTGAGCTACACCGCCGGAGAAGATTGCTCGGGGGACGGCCAAGTCGAGAGGCCCGGCCGCCGCGAGCCGGGAAGTATACCCTTCCCAACCGGCGGCTCGGGTGGAGGCGCGGCGGACCGGCCTACCCGCCTGCGCAGCGCAGGGCTCTCGGGCGAGGCCGGCCGCTCGCGGAGGCGCCGGCTAGCGCAGCGATTCCTGGCAGCTACGGAACTGGCCGAAGAAGTCGCGCATCGAGGTCGAAAGGGCCTCGTCGTTCAGCCGGTAGATCACGTTCTGGCCCTGCCGCTGGTCGATCACCAGGTCGGCCTCCTTGAGCACCGACAGGTGGCGGGAGATGGTCGGCTGCGAGAGGTTGAAGTTCCCCACGATCTCGCCGACCGTGCGCTGGTGGTTCTCCAGCAGGCGGAGGATCTCTTGGCGGGTGCCGTCGGACAGCGCCTTGAAGACCTTGGTCAAATGTCGCTCGTCGCGCACGCCGTTGAGGGACTGGTCGAGCTCAGCCATTGCCGTGCCTCCTTGGAGAGGGGAGCCGGAAGCTGGCCAGCCCCTCGGTGAGTTCGCGGCGATCATAGGCGAAGGAGACTTGAATTTGAATTGAAAAGGCGCTCAGAGAGGGGCATCCGTCCGCTCACTGGATTGGCATACATGTGCAAACTTATGTATGTTCGCGAGTTGCCGGCAGGGACGAGCGCAAACTTTCCCCGGAAAACGAGGGAGAAAGGTAGGGCTCCGAAGCAGCCAGAGCCCGTTTCCGCCTCACCGGCGGGCTTCGGCGAGCCGCTCGGCGACTGCCGACCACTGGACCGTGTTCCACCACGCCGCGAGGTAGTCGGGCCGCCGGTTCTGGTACTTGAGGTAGTAGGCGTGCTCCCAGACGTCGACCCCCAGGAGCGGGGTCTTCCCCTCGGCCAAGGGGCTGTCCTGATTGGGGCGCGCGATCACCTCGAGCTTGCCGTCGGCGTCCACCAGCCAGCCCCAGCCCGAGCCGAACTGGCCGGAGGCGGCGTTGGTCAGCTTCTCCTTGAAGGCCTCGAAGCTGCCGAAAGCCCCGTCCAGGGCGGTGGCGAGCGCGCCGCTCGGCGAGCCGCCGCCGCCGGGGCCCATCACGGCCCAGAACAGGGAATGGTTGGCGTGGCCGCCGCCGTGGTTGCGCACCGCCGTGCGGATCGCCTCGGGCACCGAGTCGAAGTCGCGCAGCAGCTCCTCGACCGACTTGGACGCCAGGCCGGGGTGTGCCTCGAGGGCCTTGTTCAGGTTGGTGACGTAGGCCGCGTGGTGCTTGTCGTGGTGGATCTCCATGGTGCGCGCGTCGATGTGGGGCTCGAGCGCGTCGAAGGCGTAGGGAAGGGGGGGAACGCTATGCATACGGGCGGCACTCCTTTCCGTCTTGAGGGTTTCCTACCGCGGGTCTCGCGCATCCATGCAAAATTGTCGCACGAAGCAGCGCGCGTTGACTTGCCCTGGGGCGGTGCGTACAATGTCGCCTCTTCCGCTGCCTGGGGAGGTTAGCTCAGCGGTAGAGCACCTGTCTTACACGCAGGGAGTCGGGGGTTCGAATCCCTCACCTCCCACCAAGATGGGTTCCCAGTAAGGCCAACGAAACGCGGGGCTGTAGTTCAGCCGGTTAGAACGCCGGCCTGTCACGCCGGAGGTCGCGGGTTCGAGTCCCGTCGGCCCCGCCAATCTCGATTCGCCCGAACGGACCCTCGAGGCATCCACCATGCGCGACAAGATCAAGCTCGTCTCTTCGGCCGGCACGGGGTACTACTACACCACCACGAAGAACAAGAAGGCTTCCACCGAGAAGCTGCGCTTCAAGAAGTACGATCCCAAGGTGCGCAAGCACGTAGAGTTCGTCGAAGAGAAGCTGCGCTAGAACGCCCGCCAAGACCTGCTGCGCAGTCGAGCTGCTGCGTCGCGGGTCCTCCCGGCCATCCTCACGTACTAGCGTGTACGCTCCGGTGGCCGGGTCCTCCCGCTCCTTGCGTCTCGACCGCTCGCGACGGCCTCGACGAGCGTTCTGCTGCCTCTGGTGGCGCCCAGGCGCGCCGCAGCCGGTGCCGCAGCCTGTGTAGGCGCAAGTCCATGGCGGCGGCTGACGGCTGGTCCGGGAGCAGCGCCGCCACCTCGCGGGTCGTCCAGCCGCCGATCGCCCTCAACATCAAGGCCAGCAGGTAGCGCTGGCCACGCTCGCCCAGCTCGAGGCCGGCGAGCGCTCGCCACCGCCGCCGCCAGCCGTCGCCGCTGAGCAGCTTCTGCTCCGGCGTCGGCCCGCGGTCGGGCCACGCCTCCGCCAGGCGCGCGACGGCGGGCTCGGAGAGCGACAGGGTGCGCCGGCCGCCGCGCTTGGCCGCGGCGAGATAACGCACGCGATCCACCACCATTCGCTCCGCCATGCGGCCGAGGTAGGCCGCCAGCACGAGCTCGTTCTTCGCCGGCCCGGTGCTCAGGGACCTGCCGTGGCGCTCGAGCAGGCGGCAGAAGACCTCCTGCACCAGCTCCTCGACCAAGTCGGTGGCGGTGCCGAGCCCGCAGCGGGCGAGGGCGGCGCGGATGCGCGCCTGGAGCCGGCCGCGATGCCGGCGGATGAGCTCCTCCCATAGGGCCTCTTCCTGGTCGAGGGACCCGGGTCGAGAGGGCGAGAGCTGCGAGGCACGAGGCTGCGAGACACGAGACGGCGAGGCAGAGGCGAGGTCCATGGTCCGCTCCTTCGAGAGCTGGGAGCGGAGGGGCGAAGAGCCTACAAGCGGCACGGCCGTTCGTAGGAGAGCCCGGATCGACGGGGCCTCGCGGCCCCAGTGCGGTAAGGTCCGGTGACGGTAGCACAGATCGGTCTGCCGGCCAAGCCCATGGAGGAGCGCCGGGGGTGAGTACCACTGCATTGACTTTCGTCAATAGGCATCGCTACAATCGGCGCCAAAGTTCAGGTAACACTTGAGACGGACGGGCCTAAGCGCCCTACAATCTAGAGCCCAGCACGGACCGGCCGGCTAGCCAGCCGAGACAGCAGGAGAGGGTCATGCAACGCAAGATCTTCGTGGTCGCCGTCGTCGTCGCGCTCTCTTTGGCATCGCAAGCTCAGGCTGCGCCGCCCTTCGGTAGCTTCGGCGGCATCGTCGGCGGGGGGAACGGAGGTGCCGGGACGATCCCGCTCCACGGCTGGGCGCTGGACGACAACGGCGTCGCCGCGGTCGACGTGCTGGTGGACGGCCTGGTGGTCGGCCGCGCCCTCTACGGCCGCTCCCGCCCCGGGGTCACCAGCCAGTTCCCGGGCTTCCCGGACTCCGACGCGCCGGGCTTCGGATTCCAGCTCGACAGCACCCGTTTCCTGAACGGCCTGCACACGGTGAGCGCGCGGGTGGTGAGCGAGGTCGGCGAGATCCGCAACCTCAACTCCCTGACCCTCCAGTTCACCAACCTCACCCACAACCTGGTGCCGTTCGGCGCCATCGAGTTCCCCAGCTCCGACGCCGAGCTCTTCGGCCGCTGTGACCTCGCCCAGGCGCGGCGCTTCAGCGTGATCTCCGGCTGGGCCCTCGACGTCGGCGTGGAGACCGGTGACCAGGGCGTTTCCTACGTCGAGCTGCTGATCGACGGCGTGATCCACCGCAACACCCTGGAGTCCTGCCACTTCGACATCAACAAGGGCGGCCTGTCGGACTGCTACGGCTTCCGCCGCCTCGACGTGGCGCAGCACTTTCCCAACATCTCGGACTCGCCGCACAGCGGCTTCCGCTTCGTGCTCGACATCGGCGAGCTGCTCAACCAAGGCATCGTGCAGGGCCGCCACCTGATCTCCATCCGGGCCGGCGACCGCTCCGGCCAGGTGGCCCGCGTCGCCGAGTTCCCGGTGACCTTCAGTTGCGACGACTTCTTCCCCAACGAGGGCTCCTTCGGCCTCGTGCAGCGCCCGCGCGGCGGCCTGACCTACGGCGGCGTGGTGGAGGCGATCGGCTGGGCCCTGGACCGCGAGGGCGTCGACAACGTGCTGATCTACATCGACGGCGTGCTGCAAGGCAACGCCGAGTACGGCTTCGCGCGGCCGGTGGTGACCTTCTTCTACCCGGGCTTCTTCAACAGCGCGCTGCCGGGCTGGCGGTTCTTCATCGACACCCGCGACTTCTCGAACGGCCCGCACACCCTGCAGGCCGTGGTGCGGGACCTGGGCGGCGTGACGACGATGATCGGCGAGAGGCCGTTCTTCGTCTTCAACCCGTAAGCGGGAGCCCCTCACCCCGGCCCTCTCCCCGCTCGCGCGGGGCGAGGGGGCCGGAGCAGCGGCCGGACCTGTGCCGGCCTTCTTCTCTTTGGGTCAATCCTGGATCGGCGTCTCTTGCAGCCGGGTGTCTCCCCGGCTCGCCTGGCGCTGGGCGAGAAGATCCTTGGCCTGGATGAAGAGGGCCAGGGCACGCTGGATCTGCGGATCGCCTTCGGCCAGCACACGGTGCTGGGCGATCTGGCCGAAACGGGCGTTCATGATCTCGCCGGCGATGGCGCGCAGCGCGTGCTCGGAGGTCCTGGGGTCGGCGAAGCCCTGCTCGATCTCCTCGGCCGGGGCCACGTTCTCGCTGCCGAGCCAGGACCGGAACTGTTGCAGCACCTCGGGGCCCGGTCGCCAGTCCTGCGAGTCGACGCGATTCCTGTTGACGTAGTCGACCGCGAAGTTGAGGAAGGCGTTCTTGGCCAGCAGGAGCTGCGAGAAGGGCTCCAGGTCCTCGATCTCGACCAGCACGTCCGGGGTGATGCCGCCACCGCCGAACACGTCGCGGCCGAGGTCGGTGTGGAACACCGGGTCGCGCGGCGAGTGCTGGGGCGGGGCCTCGCCGTCGGTCACCCACACGTAGTCGAAGTAGGAGCTGTAGTCGCGCTGGATCAGCCGGCCCGAGGGGGTGTAGTACTTGGCGGTGGTCAAGGCCAGGCCGGCGCCGTAGGGCAGGTTGTAGACCGTCTGCACCAGGCCCTTGCCCCAGGTGGGGGTGCCGATGATCAGCCCCATGTCGTGGTCCTGGATGGCGCCGGAGACGATCTCCGCCGCCGAGGCCGTGCCACGGTTGACGAGCACGATCACCGGCAGGCCGAGCGCCGGGTTCTTGCCGCCGGCGGCGTAGCGCTGCATGGAGTCCGAGGTGCGGCCCCGGGTCTCGACGATGGCGCTGTCGCGCGGTACGAACTGGTCGGCGATGTCGATCGCCTGGTCGAGCAGGCCGCCGCCGTTGTTGCGCAGGTCGAAGACGAGCTGCTTCATGCCCTGCGCCTTGAGGTCGGTGATCGCCCGCGCCATCTCGTCGGCGGAGGCGCGGTTGAAGTCGGTGAGCCAGATGTAGCCGGTGTCCTTGCCGATCATGTAGGCCGAGCGCACGGTGGTCTGCGGGATCTCGGCCCGCGTCACCGTCATCTTGAGCGGCTCGTCGAGGCCGCGGCGCTCGATCTCGATCCTCACCTGCGTGCCCTTCGGGCCCTTGAGCTTGTCCACCGCCTCGTCGACCGACATGGTCTCGGTCGGCTCACCCTCGATGGTGGAGATCACATCACCGGCGCGGATGCCCAGGCGCGAGGCCGGGGTGCCCTCGATGGGCGTGATCACCGTGAGCTGGCCGTTGCGCTGGCTGATCAGGATGCCGAGCCCGTAGAAGGTGCTCTGCTGCTTCTCCCGCATCCCGGTGTAGGCCTTGGGGGAGAGGAAGGTGGTGTGGGGGTCGAGGGTGCGCAGCATTCCCTGGATGGAGGCGAACACCAGGTCGCGGAAGCTGACCTCGCTGCCGTAGCGGTCGTGGGCCAACGACAGCAGCTCGGTGTAGACGCGGAGCTGGTCGCGCGCGTCGTCGGCCCGCGCCAGCAGCGTGTTGCCGACGAGCCCGCCGCCCGCGATGGCGGCGAGGAAGAGGATGGTGGCGGCAGTTCTCCAGGGTTTACGCATGGGGGGCAGTCTAGCACCGCCGCCCGCTCCTCCCGCTCCCCGCGCTCTCTGGCGGAGGTCTTCCTTGACAGGGGAAGGCGGTCGGCTGATGATCGACTCCGGAGCGACCATGTTCGGACCCCTCGGCCTTTGGGAGCTGATCTTCATCCTGGTCATCGCGCTCCTCATCTTCGGGCCTCGGCGGCTGCCGGAGATCGGGCGCACGATCGGCAAAGCCTTCTCCGAGTTCCGTCGCGCCAGCGAGGACCTCAAGCGGACCCTCAACACCGAGATCTCGGCGCTCGACGAGGAGCAGCAGGCGCGCCCGCCACGGCCGGCGCTGGCCGGGCCGCGACCGGCCCTCGGCACCACCCCGCGCCGCAGCTTCGGGGCGCCGCCGGTCGAGGCCGCCGAGCCCTCCCTGGAGCTTGAGGCCGGCGAGGCCCCCGCCATCGACTCCGCGGACGAGGGCGCTGCGTCGTCCCGCGAGGAAGCCCCTTCCACCGCCGGCTGAGCCGGCCTCGGCCTCGTCCCCCAAGAGCGTGATGCCGAGCCCTTCGCAGCCGGCCCCTGTGGCGCCGGAGGACCTGCCCCGGATGTCGCTCCTCGAGCACCTGGAGGAGCTGCGCAAGCGGATCGTCTATTCGCTGATCGCCGTCGCCGTCACCTTCTCCGGCTGCTGGTACTACGTGGAGCAGATCTTCGACTTCATCGAGCGGCCGATCCACCGCGCCATGCCCGAGGGAGGCAAGCTCGCCATCTTCGGCATCCCGGACGCTTTCTTTCTCTATTTCAAGGTGGCGGCGCTCGCCGCGGTGTTCGTGGCCTCGCCCTTCGTGCTCTACCAGGTGTGGCTGTTCGTCGCCCCCGGCCTCTACCGCCGGGAGCGCAGGTGGGCCGCCGCCTTCGTCGCCGCCGGCACGCTGCTCTTCCTGGCCGGCGGCTCCTTCGCCTACTACGTGGCGAGCCCCTTCGCCATCGACTTCCTGCTCGACATGGGCAGCCGCTTCCAGCAGGTGATCGCCGTCGACCGCTACCTGCGCTTCGAGATGACGATGATCCTGGGGCTGGGCCTGATGTTCGAGCTGCCGATGCTGATCTTCACCCTGTCGCAGCTCGGCGTGGTGACACCGCAGCTCCTGATCCGCCACTTCCGCTGGGCGGTGCTGCTGATCTTCGTGATGGCGGCGATCGTCACCCCGACGCCCGACGTGCTCAACCTCTGCATCTTCGCCCTCCCCACCATCGCCCTCTACCTGCTCGGCGTGGCCGCGGCCTGGCTGGCGCAGAGGAGCCGCAAGAGGCGGGAAGCGGCAGCTCTGGCGGGGACCCCCTGACCCTCGAGCGGCTTCCGAATAGGACGGGCGCTGCCGCGTAGGAGCAGACATGTCCGTTTCGCTCCTCGGCCTCTTCCAGCCGGCGCTCGATCGCACCTGGCGAATCCTCTTCCGGCCCTTCGACCTGCGGAAGTGGTTCGTCATCGGGTTCGGCTGCTGGCTGTCGCAGCTCGCACACGGTGGCCACCTCGGGGCGCGTTGGAATTTCCAGTTGCCGCCGCGCGAGGCGCCCTTCGGGAAGATGGCCTGGCTCCCCGACTGGCTCGACTGGGGGGCGATCGGGCTCTTCTATCTCGTGCCTTTGGTGCTGCTCGGCCTGGCGCTGCTCGCGATCTTGCTGTGGCTGGGCTCGCGCGGCACGTTCGTCTTTCTCGACAACGTCAGCTTCGACCGGGCGGCGATCGCCGCCCCGTGGAAGCAGCACGCCGCCCTCGGCGACTCCCTCTTCCTCTGGCGGCTGGCCTTCATGGCCGTGCTGCTGCTCGCTGTCTTGGTCGCCGTGGGCGCCTTCGTCCTGGGGGGCGCCTCGTGGTGGGCGGGGGACGGCGGCGGGCTCTCACTGGCCGCCATCCTGGTCGGCGGTTCCCTGCTCGGCCTGTTGGTGTTGACTGCGCTGTTCGTCGGCCTGCTGCTCGACTCCTTCGTGGTGCCGGTCATGGCGGCGGAGGGCCTACGCTGCCAGGCCGCCTGGCGTCGATTCCTGGCCGTGAGCCGCCCTCACGTGGGCACCCTGGTGCTCTACGGCCTGCTCGTCCTGGGCCTCAGCCTGGCTCTGGCGGCGGCCGTCGTCGCGTTCGGGCTCGCGACCTGCTGCCTGGGCTTCCTGCTGCTGGTAATCCCTTACCTGGGGACCGTGGTGCTGCTGCCGGTGCACGTCTTCTTCCGCTGCTACAGCCTGGAGATCCTGGCGGCGGTCGAGCCACGCTGGAACCTCTTCGAGAGCGCCAACTGGAGCAGCGAGCGGGGCGTCCCGACCCCGCCGGCCGAGCCCGAGCGCTTCAGCGTCTAGAGCCACCCCGCGGTAAGCTCACTAAACCGCAGCTCCACAGGCGGCATCTATCCGCGCCAGGAGGGGACGATCCATGCACCCACCGGAGACCTCGTCCATCCACAGGCTGCTGGCCTCCGGCGCCGCCCTGCTGAGCCTGGTGTCCGCGGGCCCGGCGCGGGCGGAGATCGGCGCCCTCGACCCGGTGCCGGCGGCGACCCTGCTGCTGCCCTACTTCGAGGTCGATCTCGGAAGCCCGACCGGCGTGACCACCGTGTTCTCCGTCGGCAACGCCGGCGAGGGCCCGGCGATCGTCCACGTCGAGCTGTGGACGGACCTCTCGGTGCCCACGCTCGGCTTCGACATGTACCTGACGGGCTATGACCTGATCACCGTCGACCTGCGGCCGCTGTTCACCAGCGGTGCCCTGCCGCAGACCTCGCACAACAACACCGGCATCAGCCCGGTGGGCCTCTTCTCCCTGACCACCAATCCCGAGACCGGCGTCGGGCCGGGCTCGACGAGCTGCTCGAGCGAGCTGCCTCTGCCGCCGCTCTCCGCCGCCATGCTCATCCACATTCGGCGGCTGCACATCGGCCAGGACTCGCCCGTCCTTGGCGGCCTGTGTGGAGGTTGGGACCACGGCGACAACGTCGCCCGCGGCTACATCACCTTCAACAGCGTGAGCTCCTGCTCGCTGCAGTTCCCCCACGACTCGGGCTACTTCGTGAGTGGCGGCTCGGGGGTGGCCAACAACCAGAACGTGCTGCTGGGCGACTACGCCGTCGTCAACCCGGGTGCGGGCACCGCCTTCGGCGATCCCATGGTGCACCTGGAGGCCGATCCCACGCTCGGGCCCGGCCACTACACTTTCTGGCGCCGCTACAGCAACGGAGCCGACAACCGGGAGCCCTTGGGCACCTCGTTCTGGGTGCGCTACGCCGGAGGCGGTGTCTTCACCGGCGGCACCGAGATCGTCTTCTGGCGCGACAGCAAGCGCACCATCAATCCGTTCAACTGCGCGCTCACCGCCCCGGCCCCCTTCCCCCTGGGCCAGACCCAGGTGGTGGTCTTCGACGAGCAGGAGAACGCCGAGCTGCCGGCAGGTGCCTTCTTCCCCCAAGAGTCGGGGCGTGCCGAGGTCCAGGGCGCGGGCGTGCCTGCGACCGCCGACTTCGGCTGGATGTACCTCAACCTGAACCACGCCGTGGCCGGCAGCCAGGTGCCTTTCGAGCCGGCGATGCAGAACCTAGTGGCGGTCCGCCAGACCGCGGCGGGTGCCTTCAGCCTGGGTTTCGACGCCTTCCAGCTCGACAGCGTGCTGGCCGCGAGCAATGTGAGCCTGCCGGCCTGCGACACCGTGCCCCCTCCCCCCGGCTGCCCCCAAGTCGTGCTCTTCGCCGACGGCTTCGAGAGCGGAAGCCTCGCGGCCTGGGACCTGGTGTTTCCCTAGTGGCGGCAGCAGCTCCCCGACGACGACGGAGGTCCTCATGAGCGCCAAGCAACCAGCGATCACCGCCCTCGTCGTCGGCCTGCTGGCCGCGGGCCCGGCCGCCGGCGTGATCGGCACCCCGGACCCGGTGCCCGCGGCCACCCTGCTGCTGCCCTACTTCGAGGTCGATCTCGACAGCGCGACCGGCGCCAACACCCTGGTCTCGATCGGCAACGCGGACGCCGGCCCGGTGATCGTCCACGTCACGATGTGGACAGACCTCTCAGTGCCTACCCTCGATTGGAACATGTACTTGACCGGCTACGACGTGATCACCATCGACCTGCGCGCGCTCTTCACCTCCGGCACGCTGCCGCCCACCGAGCACGCCTTCGACGGCGACTCGATCAGCCCGGTTGGGAGCCTCTCCCTGGTCACCGACCCGGCGACCGGGGTGGGCCCCGGCTCGACTAGCTGCAACGGTCAACTGCCCCTGCCCGTGCTGCCCGCTTTCATCCTCAACCACATCCGCGCGGCGCACACGGGGCAAGGATCGGTCATCTTTAGCGGCCTATGCTCCGGCGTCGACCACGGTGACCTCGTGGCCCGTGGCTACCTGACCTTCGACAACGTCAACCGCTGCAGCTTGGACTTCCCCAGCGACCCCGGCTACTTCGTCGACGGTGGCCTGGGGGTCGCGAACGACAAGAACTCGCTCCTGGGCGACTTCGCGATCTTCAATCAGAGCGCCGGCACCGGCTTCGCCGAGCCCATGGTGCACCTCGAGGCAGACGCCTCGCTCGGCACGGGCGACTACACGTTCTACCGCCGCTACAGCGGCGGCGCCGACGACCGTGAGCCCCTGGGCACCTCATTCTGGGCGCGCTACAACACCCCCGGCACGCGGCTCCTCACCTGGCGCGACAGCAAGCGGACCAATTTTCCTTTCAGTTGCGCCCTGACCGCGCCTGCGCCCTATCCGCTGGGGGCAGTCCAGATCGTGATCTTCGACGAGCAGGAGAACCCCGAGGTCCCGGAGAGCTCGCCCTTCTCCCCGGCGATCCCCGGCCAAGGAATCCTCCCGTTCGCGTGGGAGTCGGGGGCCGTCCAGGTGGGCGGCGCCGACTTCCCGTCGTCGTTCACCGCCGGGTGGCTCTACCTGAACCTCAACAGCTTCGTCGCCGGCAGCCAGGTGCCCTTCGAGCCGGCGCTACAGAACTTCGTGGCCACAGTCCACGAGCAGTCGGGCGTGGACGTGCTCGGTGGCCGAGCCTTCCAGCTCGACAACGCCCTGGACTTCTCAGACGCCCAGCTGCCGATCTGCGACGGGGCGCCCGACCCGCCCGCCTGCTTCTGAGGCGGCGCCGAGCCTTTACTCCGCCCGCAGCGCCTCGATCGGGTCGAGCGCCGCGGCGCGGCGCGCCGGCAGCACCCCCGAGGCGAGGCCGGTCGCCAGGCTGACGACGATCGCCGCCACCACGAACTCCGGCGGGGTCTCGACCGGCAGCCCTTTTACCGCCGTGCGCAGCAGGGCGCAGCCGGCCAGCCCTGCCGACAGGCCGGCCAGGCCGCCCAGGGTAGAGAGCGCCGCCGCCTCGGCGAGGAACACGGTGTGTACCTGCCGGCGGGTGGCGCCGATCGAGCGCAGCAGGCCGATCTCCTCGGTGCGCTCGCCGACCGCGATCCACATCATGGTCAGGATGCCTACCGCTCCCACCAGCAGCGAGATGCCGGCGATGGCGCCCACCGACATGGTGATGACGCCCATCACGTTGCCGAACACCTCGAGCATCGCCGTCTGGGTGACGACCGTGAAGTCCTCCTTGCCGTCGTGGCGCTCGACGAGCAGCCGCCGCACCCCCTCGGCCACCGCATCGGCCTGCCGCGCGTTGCTGTAGCGGAGGTCGATCTCGGTGAGCTCGGTCAGGTTGAAGAGCTTCAGGGCACGGCCGACGGGGATGAACGCCGAGTCGTCGAGGTTGAAGCCCAGCATGCGGCCCTTGGGCTCCATCACGCCGGCGACGCGGAAGCGGGTGCCGCCGACGCGCACGAAGCGGCCCAGCGCGCTCGCGTCGCCGAACAGCTCGCGCTTCAAGGTGAGGCCGAGCACCGCCATGGCCGGGCCGCGGCGGGGGTCGCCCGCCGGCCAGAAGCTTCCCTGGCGCACACCCCAGCTCCACACCCGGTCGAGATCCGGGGTCACGCCGTAGATCACCACGCTCCTGCCGCGGCCGTTGGCCTCGACGCGGGCGGTGCCAAAGGCCACCGGCATCTGCGCCTCGACTCCCGGCACCCGCCGCAGCGCCTCGGCGTCGTCGATGGTGAGCTTGTGGGTGGTGCCGCCCAGCACGCCCGGCAGCCCCACGGTCTCGGACTTGCCGGGGTTGATGGCCAGCAAGTTGGTGCCGAACTGGCTGAACTGGGAGAGCAGGAAGCGGCGCGTACCCTCGCCGATCGAGGTCAGGAGCACCACCGCCGCGATGCCGATGGCGATGCCGAGCATCGACAGGGCGGAGCGCAGGCGGTGGGAGAGGATGGCGCCCACGGCCAGGCGCAGCAGGTCGCGCATCACTTTCGCCCCAGAGCGAGGACCGGGTCGAGCCGGGCGGCGCGCCGCGCCGGCAGCAGTCCGAAGACCGCGCCGACCAGGAGCGAAACCGCCACCGCCGAAGCCACCGCCCAGACCGGCGGCGAGGCCGGCAGGGCGGGGTAGAGCTCGACCAGCAGGCGCACCAGGGCCCAGCCGCAGGCCAGGCCGGCCAGGCCCCCGGCCCCGGCCAGCAGCACGGCCTCGGTCAGGAAGACGGCCACGATCTGGCCGCGCCCGACTCCTACGGCGCGGAGCAGGCCGATCTCGCGCGTGCGTTCGGAGACCGAGACCAGCATCACGTTCATGATGCCGATGCCGGCCACGGTGAGCGAGATGGCGGCGATCGCCGCCAGGGCGAGAGTCATCGCCTGGAAGATGGTGGTGAAGGTGGAGACCAGCGCCTCCTCGGTGAAGATCGTGAAGTCCTCCTCGCCGTGGCGCTCGACGAGCAGGGCGCCTACGTGGCCCCGCGCCGTCTCGAGATCGGAGAAGGCGTGGGTCTCGACCAGGATGCGGAACAGCGAGCTCTTGTTGAAGATGCGCAGGCCGGTCGCCACCGGCACGAACACCACCTGATCGAAGTCGACGCCGATGCGGGTGCCCATCGGCGCCATCACCCCGATCACCCGCAGCCGCCAGTCGCCGATGCGCACCGCGGCGCCCACCGGGTCGCGGTTGCCGAAGAGCTCACGCGCCACGGTCGAGCCGAGCACCGCGAGCGGCGCGCCGCGTCCCAGCTCCTCGGCCGGCAGGAAGGAGCCGCGCGCCAGCTCGAGGTTGAGCATGGCGCGGTAGTCGCGCGAGGTGCCGAGCACCGCCACCTGCCGCTGCCGCTCCTCGAAGGAGACGGTCTCGGTGCCCATGGCGAGCGGCGCCACGCGGCGCGCCTCCCGGAGGCCGCGCCGCAGAGCTTCGGTGTCGGCGAGGGACAAATCGTTGGGCACGCCGATCATTCCCGGCACCGCGCCCGTGGTCTCGGTGTGGCCGGGGAGCACCACCAGCAGGTTGGTGCCGATCGAAGCGAACTCCTCGACCACGTAGCGGCGCCCGCCCTCGCCGAGCGCGGTGAGCACGATCACGGCGGTGACGCCGATCGCCACCCCGGCGAGCGACAAGAGGCTGCGCAGCCGGTGGCCGGCGAGCGCGCCCCAGGCGAAGCGGAGGAGCTCGGCGGCGGGCATTGACTCAGGCTCCCGTCGGAGCGCCGGCTTGGGGCTCGGCCGCCTGCCGCCGCTCGCTGTGGTGGAGCAGCGCCGCCACCGCCTGCTCGACCTCGGAGCCGGCCACACGGTGCTCGATGCGGCCGTCCACCATCACCAGGATGCGGTCGGCGAGACGGGCGACGTTGGGGTCGTGGGTGACCAGCACCAGCGTCAGGCCGCCGCGGTTCAGGCCCTTGAGCAGTTCGAGCACCTGCTGGCCGGAGGCGGTGTCGAGGTTGCCGGTGGGCTCGTCGGCGAGGATCAGGCGCGGGCCCATCACCGTGGCCCTGGCGAGGGCCACGCGTTGGCGCTCGCCGCCCGAGAGCTGGTCCGGCCGGTGGTCGGCGCGCGGGGTCAGGCCCACCGCGGCGAGCGCCGCCGCCGCCCGTTCGCGGCGCTCGCGGCGTGGCACACCGGCGAAGATCATCGGCAGCTCGACGTTGCCCGCCGCGGTCAGCCGCCCGACGAGATGGAAGAACTGGAACACGAAGCCGATGCGCTCCCGGCGCACGCGGGTGAGCTCCGCGTCGTCGAGCTGGCCGACCTCGCGGCCGTCCAGGAAGTAGCGGCCGGCGGTGGGCCGGTCGAGGCAGCCGAGGATGTTGAGCAGCGTCGACTTGCCGGAGCCGGAGGGGCCCATGATCGAGACGTGCTCGCCGGCCGCGATGTGCTCGCTGGCGTCGACCAGGGCGTGCACCGGCCGGCCGCCGACCTCGAAGGTGCGCGACACGCTCTCGAGGCGGATCACGGGGATGGCTCGGGGGGCGGCGCCTCCGCTGCCGGCACCACTCTTACCCGCGCTCCTGCCTTCACGTCGGCACGGTCGAGCGAGGTGACCACCTCCTCGCCCTCCGCCAGCCCGGAGGCGACCTGCACGAAGTCCCAGTTGCGCAGGCCCACGGCCAGCCGACGCTCGGCCACCACGCCGCCCTCGATCACCAGCGCCCGGTCCCCTTCGAGCACCGCCGAGGCCGGCAGGCGCAGCACGTTCTCCAGCCGGGTGAGGATCACCTCGACGTCGGCGGAGGTGCCGGGCAGCAGCGCCTCCCCTCGCGTGGGGTCGGCGAGCTCGACCTCGATCTCGACGGTGCGGTTCTGCTCCTCGACGTCGAGCACGTAGGGCGCCACCCGCTCCACCCTGCCGGCGAAGCTCCGGCCGCGGTGCGAGTCGACGCTCACCCGCGCCTCGAGCCCTGGCCGGATGCGGGCCGAGTCGACCTCGTCCATGGGAGCGCTGACATAGAGCGAGCGGGTGTCGATCAGGTCGATGACCGCCGGCACCGGCATGGCGGGCGGCGACGGCGTGGTCCACTCGCCGAGCTCGATCGAGAGGTCGGCGATCACCCCCGCGAAGGGCGCCCGGAGCACGGTCTTGCCGAGCTCGGCCAGCGCCACCTGGACCGCCGCCCCGGCCCGCGCCTCGCCGGCGCGGGCCGCCTCGCAGGACGCGGCAGTCGTGGCCGCCTGGCTCCCCACCTGGTCGAAGAGGTCGGTCGAGACGATGCCTTCCACGGACAGGCGCCGCAGCCGTTCGCGCTCGCGGCCGGCCCGCTCGGCGGCGAGACAGGCGCGCTCCTTCTCGGCGCCCGCCGCCGCTAGGTCGCGCCGCGCGAGCTCCACCTGGGCGCGGTAGGTGGCGTCGTCGAGGCGAAGCAGCACGTCGCCGGCAGCCACCCGCTCGCCTTCGCGGTGCGGGATCTCGACCGCGCGGCCGCCGATCTCGGGCGACATGCGGGTGCGCAGCCGGGCCCGCACCGTGCCGGCGCGGGTGTTGGTCACCGTCTCCTCGACCGTGCCGCGGCCGGCCCGCAGCACCGTGACCTCGAGCGGCTCAGCGCGAAAGAAGTAGCGCGCGGCGAGGAACGCTGCCACCAGGGCTGCGACCAGCCACAGGACCCGCCAGAGCGTGCGGCGCATGGAGCCGGACTCTACCAGCAGGCCCTCTCATGCCCCTGCCGCCTCCCCGGCCCCGGCTACCAAACCGTGAGACGATAGCCCGCCATGAAGACTCGCTTTCGATCTCTTCGTAGCCCCCTGCTCGCGCTCTTCCTGGGCCTCGCCGCCGGGCCGGCGTCCTCGCAGGCGCCGCCCGCCGCCCCGGCCCTCGACCCTCGCGAGGTGCACCTTGCCGACCTCTCCCAGCTCACCTTCGGCGGCGAGAACGCGGAAGGCTACTGGTCGCCCGACGGCCGCGAGATCGTGCTGCAGTCCACGCACCCGCCCTACGGCTGCGACCAGATCTTTCGCCTGTCCCTGTCCGCGCCGGGCGAGCTGAAGCTGGTGTCGACCGGCAAGGGCCGCACCACTTGCGCCTACTTCACCTATCCCAAGGGCGAGCGCATCCTCTACGCCTCGACGCACGCCGCGGGCGACGCCTGCCCGCCGCCGCCGGACCGCTCCAAGGGCTACGTGTGGCCGATCTTGAAGGAGTTCGAGATCTGGAGCGCGCTCCCTGACGGCTCGGACCTGAAGCGCCTGACCGAGAACGCCGCCTACGACGCCGAGGCCACGGTCTGCCCCCTGGACGGCTCGATCGTCTTCACCTCCAGCCGCGACGGCGACCTCGACCTCTACCGCATGGACGCCGACGGCGGCAACGTGAAGCGGCTGACCGAGACGCCGGGCTACGATGGGGGCGCCTTTTTCTCGGCCGATTGCAGAGAGATCGTGTGGCGGGCGTCGCGGCCGAAGGAGGGCGCCGAGCTCGACGACTTCCGCTCCCTACTGGCCCAGGACCTGGTGCGGCCGAGCAAGCTCGATCTCTGGGTGGCCGACGCTGACGGCACCAATGCGCGCCAGGTGACCTTCCTCGGCGCCGCCTCGTTCGCACCCTACTTCTTTCCCGACGGCAAGCGAATCATCTTCTCCTCCAACTACGGGGATCCCCGCGGCCGCGAGTTCGACCTCTGGGCGGTGAACGTCGACGGCTCGGGCCTCGAGCGCCTGACCTTCGCCCCCGAGTTCGACGGCTTCCCCATGTTCTCGCCGGACGGCAAGCTCCTGGTCTTCGCCTCCAACCGCGGCCACGCGAAAGAAGGAGAGACCAACCTTTTCGTGGCCCGCTGGGTGCCCGGCGAGGTGCAGCCGGAGCCGCGGCCGGCGGACCGCTTCATGGCGGACGTCGCCTGGCTGGCCGACGACGCGCGGGAGGGCCGCGGGATCGGCACCCGCGGGCTGGCGGCCGCGGCCGACTGGCTGGCGGCCCAATTCGCCGCCGCCGGCCTCGAGCCGGCGGGGGAGAACGGCACTTTTCGGCAGCGCTTCGAGGTCGAGGCCGCGGTCGAGGTGGGAGCCGGCACGCAGCTCTCGATCGACGGCGCTCCGCTCACCGCGGCCGACTTCCGTCCGGCGCCGTTCTCGGCCTCGGGCGCGGTCGAGGGAGAGATCGTCGCCGCGGGCTACGGCATCACCTCGCAGGAGCATGGCATCGACGACTACGCGGGCCTCGACGTCGCCGGCAAGCTGGTAGCCGTGCGCCGCTTCGTGCCGGCGGGCAAGCCCTTCGACGACACCGAGGTCGAGCGCCGCCTCTCCGATCTGCGCTACAAGGCGTTCAACGCCCGCGAGCATGGCGCGCTCGGCCTGCTGGTGGTCGACCTGCCGGCGGGCGGCGACCCGCCGGACGAGGCGCCGCTGCCACGGCTGGAGGTGGAGGGTCCCGGGGACGCCGGCATCCCGGTGGTGGCCTTGACCCGCAAGGCCGGGGCCGGGCTGTTCGCGGGCGGCCACCGCGCGAGGCTCACGGTCGAGCTGGTGCGCCGCCGCGAAGGGGCGGAGAACATCCTGGGCGTGCTCCGCGCCGGCGCCGCCGACCGCCTGACGGGCGCGGTGCTCATCGGCGCGCACTACGATCACCTGGGCTTCGGCGATCGCAGCTCGCTGGCGCCGGACGCGCACGAGCCGCACAACGGTGCCGACGACAACGCCTCCGGCACCGCGGCGCTGCTCGAAGCGGCCCGGCAGCTCGCGGCGCGGCGGGCGGAGCTCAGGCGGGACTTGATCTTCGCCGCCTTCTCGGCCGAGGAGTCGGGTGTGCTGGGCTCCACCCACCTCACCCGCGCGCCGACGCCGGGCCTCGACCTCGCGTCGCTGGTGGCGATGATCAACATGGACATGGTGGGCCGCATGCAGGGCAACCGGCTCTCGGTGCTCGGCGCCGAGTCGGCGGCGGAGTGGCGCGAGCTGGTGCCGCCGCTCTGCGAGCGAGCGCGGCTCGACTGCAGCCTGGGCGGCGACGGCTACGGCCCTTCGGACCAGACGCCGTTCTACGCCGCCGGGGTGCCGGTGCTGCACCTCTTCACCGGCGTGCACGACGACTATCACAAGCCCTCCGACGATGCCGGCCGCATCAACGCCGCCGGCGGCGCGCAGGTGGCGATGCTGGCGGCCGATCTGGCGGCGACCCTGGCGGGGCGCGGCGAGCGGCTGACCTACAAGCAGGTGGCGGCGCCGCCGCCCTCCGGCGACGTGCGCTCCTTCGGCGCCTCGCTCGGCACCATCCCCGACTACGCCGGCGCCGAGGGCGGCAAGAAGGGCGTGCCGCTCGCCGGCGTGCGGCCGGGCAGCGCCGCCGAGCAGGCCGGCATGCAGCGCGGCGACCTGCTGGTGGAGCTGGCCGGCCACCCGCTCGAGAGCATCCACGATTTCGTCTTCGTGCTGCGCCAGGCGAAGCCCGGCGACAAGGCCACCGCCGTGGTCGAGCGCGATGGCAAGCGCATCGAGATGGTGGTGACCTTCGGCGTAAGCCGCGGCCGGATCTAGGGGGACTTCGAGATGAGCCGCCGAGCTCTCCGACTCGCCAGCGTGGTGCTCCTCCTCGCCGTGGCCGCGACGCCGCAGGCCTGGGCGGCCGCCGCCGGCTCCACCCTCGACCTCGTGCCCGAGGGCGAGCCGGGAGAGCCGATGGTGCTCGAGGGGCTGGTTGCCGACGCCGGCGGCAAGCCGCTCGCCGGCGTGGAGGTGGAAGCCGTGCAGACCGGCGCCGACGGCTACTACAAGCGCGGGCCCGGCGGGCTCGAGCTGGGCTCGCGGCTGGCCCGGCTCAAGGGCCGGGTGACGACCGGCCCGGACGGCCGCTTCCGCCTGGAAACCATCCGTCCCGGCGCCTATCCCGGACGCAGCGTGCCGGCCCACATCCACTTCCGCGTCGGCGCGCGGGGCTTCGACCGCGCGGAGCTGACGCTCTACTTCGAGGGCGATCCCCATCTCCCGGCAGGCAGCACCGACCGTGCCTTCGGGGACGCCCGCACCTACGTGCGCCCGGTGGAGAAGGACGCTGCCGGCATCTGGCAAGTTGGCGTCGAGTTGCGGCCACCGGCCAGCCGCGGCTGAGCGCTGCTGGATAAGCCTGCTGCGCCGGGCGGGCGCTGCGTCGCGGGCCGAGAGCTTTCTTGACAGCGGCAAACACCGGCCCGTAGGCTCGCCGCGAGCCGGCCCGCGCGTCGCGGTTCCGCCATCTGGAGGAGGAGACGATGTCCGTAGCCAAGGTGTCGGAGATCAGTTGCACCTCGGACAAGAGCTTCGAGGACGCGATCAAGCAGGGGCTCGCCCGCGCCCACAAGACGCTGCGCAACCTGCGCAGCGCCTGGATCAAGGAGCAGCACGTGCGGCTCGGGAAAAACGGCAAGATCACCGAGTATCAGGTGAATATGCTGGTGACGTTCATCCTCGACGACTAGAGATCTGATGGATAAGCCTGCTGCGCGGGGCGGGCGCGTTGTCGCGGGTCCTCCCGGGAATCCTCGCGTACTGGCGTGTACGCTCCGGTTCCCGGGTCCGCGGGCTGATGGACGGGGCGCTCCTCGCGCGCGCCCCGCTCGCGACGGCTTCTCCGTCAGGTCTTCACCGTTCGCGTCGCGGCGGTTTCGCGGGCAGCTCGCGGCGGTACCGATTCTCCTGAGCCTGCTGGCGACTGTGGCGCTCGCCTCCGAGGCAGGCGCTCCTCAGGCCACGCCAGCCTCCGGCGCCGGTCCGGGCGCCCCGCTCACCGGCCCGCGCGTGGTGGTGCTCGGCACGGTGCAGGACGGTGGGCTGCCGCACGCCGGCTGCCACTGCCAGCGCTGCACGGCGGCGCGGCTCGATCCGGCGGAACGCCGCCACGTGGCCTCGCTGGGCATCGTGCTCCCGGGCGAGAAGAAGCTCATCCTGCTCGATGCCACGCCCGATCTGCCGGCCCAGCTCGAGCGGCTCTCGCGCTACCGTGCGGAGCCGGCGCCGGAGCGCGTGGACCGCGGCCTGCTGTCGGGAATCCTGCTCACCCACGCCCACATGGGCCATTACCTCGGCCTCGCCCACCTCGGCTTCGAGGTCATGCACACGCAAGGCGTGCCGGTGTATGCCACGCCGCGGCTCGCTGCCTTTCTGTCCAAGAATGGGCCCTGGGAGCAGATGGTGCGGCTAGGGGAGATCTCGCTACGCGAGATCCCGCCCGGCGCGACCGTCGAGCTCGGCGAGGGCGTGCGCTTCACCTCCCTCGCCGTGCCGCACCGGGACGAGTACTCGGACACCGTGGCCTACCTGCTCCGCGGGCCGCGCGCCACGGTCTTCTACGCGCCCGACACCGACACCTGGGCGACCTGGCCACGGCCCCTGCCGGAGATCCTGGCCGGGGTGGACGTGGCGCTGCTCGACGGCACCTTCTACTCCGCCGGCGAGCTACCCGGCCGCGACGTGACCAAGATCGGCCACCCCCTGATCACCACCACCCTCGACCTGCTCGCGCCCCAGGTGGCCTCCGGCAGGCTCCGGGTCTTCTTCACCCACCTCAACCACTCCAACCCCGCCCTCGAGGAGGGCTCCGAGGCCCGGCAGGCCATCGAGGGACGGGGCTTCGCGGTGCTGGCGGAGGGGCAGGAGCTGCCGCTGTAGGGCTGGACCGGGCTCTCGTGCCTACTCGGAATGGCGCACGCCTGCCGGCCTGGCAGGGAGGCCTTCGGGACGGGTCCAGATAGCGCGCGAGGAAGTATCCTATAGAAGTTATTTTTTACCCTTTCATGTCTCCATGCTGCGGGCCGCTCCGCACCTCTTTCTAGGAGCCGACCGGGGCGGCCGTGGCGGCTCGCCCGTCGCGTCGCTCCAAGGAGACTCCCGTGATGCGCAAGAGGATGCGTCTCTCGGTTTGCGTCGTGGCGCTGGCCCTGCTCCTCACCGCGGGTACTGTGCAGGCCGCCCCGGCCTCGCAACGCGTGGCTGGGTCCGGCTTCTTCGGCGCGCTGTGGGCGTTCGTGGCCGAGTGGCTGGATCTGGGCCCGGCCGTCGCACGCAATGGTCTGAGCCTGCTGGAGAAAGCCGGCTGTGACATGGACCCGAACGGTTGCCCAGCTCCCGCTCCGAACTTCGACAAGGAGGGCTGCGGCATGGATCCGAATGGCTGCCCATGCCCGGCCTCGGCGTCGGGTGAACTGCCGTTCGAGGGTTGCGATATGGACTCCAACGGCCGGTGTCTGCTGCCCGCAGCGGGTGCCGACATGGACCCCGACGGCTAGGGCTCTCCCTCTTTCTGCCTTCGCGTTCTCCAGCCGGCGGCCCGCGCCGGCCTTTTTCTTTCTTCCTGTCACTAATTTCTCTCCTGCGGGAACTTGTTCTTGTTGAGGGCCTGGGGCAAGCAAGGAGGAGAGGGATGCCGGATCGACATCTCACGGTGGAGCTCCTGCGGCAGGTGGCGGAGGGGGAGGTCGAAGCGCACGAGGTGATCCGCGGCCTGCTCGACCACCTGCTGGCGCTCTGCCCCCAGTGCCGCCGGGCCTGGCGCCAGGTGGCGGTGCCCGGCCGCGGTCGGGTGGCCGAGCCGGCCTACGGCGCCGCCTTCGAGCGCGCCCTGGCCCTGGCCCGGGCGCGCGAGCCCGACCTGCTGGCCGAGCGCGCGGCGGCCCCGGCCCTGGTGGCCGAGCTGGTGCAGGTGGAGGAGGCGGAGCAGGCGTTCCTGCTGAGCACCGATCCCCGTTTCCTGACCTGGGGGGTGTGCGACCTGCTGATCAACGAAAGCCACCAGGCGGCGTTCGAGGACCCGGCGGTGGCGGAATCGCTGGCCAAGCTGGCGATCTCGCTCGCCAACCGGCTCGATCCCTCGGCCTACGGCGTGGCGTTCCTCTCCGACGTCAAGGCCATGGCCTGGGCCTACCTGGCCAATGCCCGGCGCGTCGGCTCCGATCTGCGGAACGCGGAGGAGGCGTTGCAGACGGCCGAGGAGCTGCTGGCAGGCGGCACCGGCGATCCCCTGATCCTGGCCCAGGTGCTCAACCTCAAGGCGTCCTTGCTCCGCGGCCAGCGGAGGTTCGAGGAGTTCCAGCAGCTCCTGGAGGAAGTCATCGAGATCTACCACCGGGCGGGCGATGCTCACCTTGAGGGCCGCACCCTCATTCAAAAGGCGGACGGCTATCGAGAGGAAGGAAAGCCCGCCGGCGCGATCCCACTGCTGCGGCGTGCGCTCACGCTGATTGCCTCAGATACCGACACCCGCCTCGTTCTCTGCGCCCGCCACAACCTCGTCTATTGCCTTCTCGAGTCCGGCCGCCGCGAGGAGGCCGATGCGCTCTTCCGCGAGCTGGCTCCGCTCTACGGCCGGTTCTCCGACTTCTCGACCCACCAGCGGCGGAGCTGGCTCGAAGGCAAGCTGGCGGCGGTCGCGGGGCGCTTCGACGAGGCCGAGGCCGCCTTCCTGGAGGTGCGGGGCGGCTACGTCGAGCGCGAGATCGGCTACGACGCCGCGCTCGTTTCTCTCGACCTCGCCGCGCTCTACGCCGCGCACGGCCGCATGGCCGAGGTCCGGCAACTGGCCGAGGAGATGCTGCCCATCTTCCGCTCGCGCGACGTGCACCGCGAGGCCCTGGCCGCGCTGCTCGTCTTCCAGCACGCGGCGCGCACCGAGGCGGTCACCGTGCAGATGGTGGAGCAGATGGCCACCTATCTGCGCCGCGCCCGCCGCAACCCGTCGCTGCGCTTCGAAGAGCCCTCCTGAGCCACCGGGCTCTATAATCCGGGCCGGTTCGGCTCGCTCGGCGGGCCATCGGAGGACTGGCTCGATGCTCAGGCTGCGGGTGCGACCGCCGGGGGGGCATGCCTACGTCGTCACCCTGAAGACATTTCCGGTCAAGATCGGGCGGGCGCCGGCGAGCGACCTGCGACTCGACGACCTGTTCGCGTCCCGCGCTCACGCCGAGCTCGCGCTCGACGGCGGCGGGCTGCGCCTGCGTGACCTGGGCAGCGGCAACGGCAGCTTCGTCAACGGGCTGCGGGTCGGTGGCGGGCCCCCCGCGCCGACCGAGGCCGCCCTGCAAGCCGGCGACCGCGTGCGCATCGGCAACTCGGTGCTCGAGATCGAGAGCTGGGAGCCGGGTGGCGAGAGCGCGGCCCGCCAGGCGCCCGAGCGCCCGCGGCGCCCTGCGAAGCGCGGGGCCGAGACCCTGGCGATCGATCCGCAGGCCCGGGCAGCGTACGAGCTCAAGCTGCGCCTGCTGCCGCAGTCGGCGCCGGCGATCGCGGGTTACGAGCTCGCCGGGGGCAGCCATCCCTCGCTCGAGGTCGGCGGCGAGTCGTTCGACTTCGTGGACCTGGGCCAGGGGAAGGTGCTCCTCGCGCAGGCGGACGTGTCGGGCAAGGGCCTGGACGCCGCGCTGCTCACTGCGATCCTCCACGCCTCGCTCGCGGCGCTCGCCGCCACCGGCCTGCCCGTCGCCAACCTCGCCGCGCGGCTCAACACCTTTCTGTGCCGCCGCGCGCCGGCGCAGCGCTTCGTCACCCTGTTCCTGGCCGTGCTCGACACCGCCCGGCATCATCTGACCTATGTCAACGCCGGCCACCCGCAGCCGTTGCTGATGCGCGCCGACGGCGCGCTCGACATGCTCGCCGCGGGCAGCCCGCCGGTCGGCGTCCAGGCCGACGCCGCCTTCGAGCCGGCCGAGGTCGCGCTGGCCCCCGGCGACGTGCTGATCGTGGCCAGCGACGGCGTCCTCCATGCCAAGAACAGCGCCGGCGAGGAGCTGCCGGCCGGCCGGTTGGCCGAGGTCGCGCGCCGCTACACGGGAGCGCTCGCCTCCGAGCTCCAGGTGCTCATCGAGCAGGAGCTGGCGGGCTTCCTCGGCGCCCGGGCGGCGGCCGACGACCGCACGCTCATGGTGCTGCGCCGCACGCCCTGAACCGGCCGCGAGCGGAACCGGCCCGGACCGTGAGCGCTCTCTACCGCCTGCTCAGGCCTCTACTCTTCCTGCTACCGCCGGAGGCGGCGCACGAGGCGACGCTCCGCCTGCTGGCAACGGCGCCGCGCGCGCTGGCGCGCCTCGCCCGTTCCGCCGCCGGGGCACCCGACCCGCGGCTGGCGCGCTTGCTCGGGCCGCTGCGCCTCGCCGGCCCGGTGGGACTGGCCGCGGGGCTCGACAAGAACGGCGTCGCCGTCCCGTTCTGGCCGGCGCTCGGCTTTGGTTTCGTCGAGATCGGCACGGTGACCGCGCTGCCGCAGCCGGGCAACCCCCGGCCGCGCCTCTTCCGGCTGCCCCGGGAGCGGGCGCTCATCAACCGGCTCGGTTTCAACAACCAGGGCAGCGAGGCCCTGGCGCGGCGGCTGGCGCGGCTACGCGCGACGGGCCGCTGGCCGGCCGTGCCGGTGGGGGTCAACGTGGGCAAGAGCCGCGTCACGCCGGTGGCCGAGGCGGTGGGGGACTACGTGACCTCGATCGGCCGGCTGGCGGGCCTGGCGGACTACTTCACCATCAACGTCTCCTCGCCCAACACTCCCGGCCTGCGCAGCTTGCAGGACGCCGACGCGCTCGCCCGCCTGGTGCCGGCGGCGGTGGAGAAGGCGGGCGGAGCGCCCGTGTTCTTGAAGCTGGCGCCCGATCTCGAGCAGGAGGCGATCGCCGACGCGGTGGAGCTCTCGATCGCGGCGGGGATCGCCGGCTTCGTCGCTACCAACACCACGGTGCGGCGCGACATCCTCGCCCGCGAGAGCCTTGCCCGGTACGGGGGCGGAGAGGGCGGGCTCTCGGGCCGGCCACTCTGGCCGCTCGCCCGGCAGGCGATCGGCCACGTGCTGGCGGCGGCCGCCGGCCGCGTGCCGGTGGTCGGCGTGGGCGGCGTCGAGTCGGTGGCCCAGGTTCGCGAGCTGCTGGCAGCCGGCTGCGCCGCGGTCCAGCTCTACACGGCCATGGTCTACGAGGGGCCCGGGCTGCCGGCCCGCCTCCATCGCGATCTGCTGTAGCGGCCGGCCCCCGTGCCGCCGCATGTATCATCTCGCGCCAATGGCCGTCTCCGGGCATCTGTGGACCGTGGCCTCGCGCCTGCGCACGCCGGCCGGAGCGCCGGAGCCTCGCGAGTGGAGCACCGTCATCGCAGACCCGCAGATCGGCCCGGTGACCTTGACCGGCCTGCTGCGCGAGGAGCCCGACGCCGAGTCGCTGCTGCTCTTCGTACACGGCATCGGCGGCAGCGCCTCGGCGCGCTACGGCTTCGCGGTAGCGCGTGCGGCGTCCCAGGCCGGCCTCTCCTGCCTGCGCATCAACCTGCGCGGCTGCGACCGCCGGGGCGGCGACTACTACCACGCGGGGCTGTCGGCCGATCTCGGCGTGGCGCTCTCGTCGCCGGAGCTCGCGCGCTATCGGCGCGTCTATCTGCTGGGGTTCTCGATCGGCGGCCACGTGACCCTACATGGCGCAACGAAGGGGCGCGACCCGCGGGTGCGGGCGGTGGCCGCGGTGTGCGCGCCGCTCGACCTGGCGCGGGCGGCACGCACCATCGACTCGCCGAGCCGCTGGCCCTACCGGCGCTACGTGCTGCGCAACCTGGTGGAGATCTACACCGCGGTGGCCGCCACGCGGCCGGTGCCGGTGCCGCCGGAGGTCGCGGCCCGCTTCACCCACCTGCGCCAGTACGACGAGCAGATCGTGGCGCCGCGCTGGGGTTTTTCAGGCGCCGACGACTACTACGCGCGGGCAGCCGTGGCACCGGAGCTGAAAAACTTGGACGTGCCTGCGTTGATGGTGGCGGCCGAGAACGACCCCATGGTGCCGGCCGAGGCCGTGCGGCCCGCCGCCGAGGCGGCCGGCGGCAGGCTCGAGGTGCGCTGGGTCGGCAACGGCGGGCACGTCGGTTTCCCGGGCGACCTCGATCTCGGCATCGAGGCCCCGCTCGGCATCGAGGGTCAAACGATCGGCTGGCTGCGGCAGGCGGGCAACGAAGCCGCTTAGGAGGGTCGAACGATGAACACGGCATTGTTCTCCGGATTGGGGAAGTACCAGAGCCTCGGGCTGCTGGTGATGAGGCTGGGGTTGGGGATGGCGTTCATTACCTACGGCTACCCGAAGATCACCGGCGGCCAGGAGATGTGGAAGGGCATCGGCGCGGCCATGGGCAATCTCGGCATCACCGCCTACCCTGTGGTCTGGGGCTTCATTGCCGCCTGCACCGAGTTCATCGGCGGCATCCTGCTGATCTTGGGGCTCTTCTTCCGGCCGGCGACGCTGCTGATGTTGGTGGTGATGGTCATGGCCACGATCCACCACCAGGTGGCCGGCGACCCCTTCACCACCATGCTGCACCCGATCGAGCTGGCCTGTGTCTTCCTCGGCCTCTTCTTCGCCGGCCCGGGAAGGTACTCGGTGGACGGGAAATAGGGAAGCGGCTACCCGGCGCTGCCTTCCGCGCTGGGCGGACCGCGGCTGTCCGGTCAGACCCGCTCGAAGATCTCCGCCAGCTTCTCGATGCCGTCCACCACCCGCGGGCCGGGGCGGCTGAAGAGGCCGTTGGCGTCGAGGGCGTGGGCGCGGCCGGCCTGGACCGCGCGCAGGCTCCGCCAGGCTGGGTGCTCGGCAAGGAGCGCCATCTGCTCGCGCGCGCCGGCTTCGTCGTAGCCGCAGGGCATTACCAGGATCAGGTCCGGGTCGCCGGCCGCGATCTCCTCCCAGGTGGCGCGGCGCGACGGGTCGCCCGGCTTGGCGAAGGCGTCCTCGCCGCCGGCCCAGGCGATCATCTCCGGCACCCAGTGGCCGGCCAGAAACGGTGGGTCCAGCCACTCGAGGGCCGCCACCCGCGGGCGCAGCTTGCCGGCGCGCACCGCGGCCACGGCCTCGAGCCGCCGTCGCAGGCCCTCGACCAGCGCCTCGGCCTCTGCCCGGCGGCCCACGGCCGCGCCGGTGGTGAGCACGTCCGCGAGCACGTCCTTCAGCCGCTTGGGATCGAGCGACACCACCTCGGGACAGCGAGCGCCGGGGTGCTGGGAGAGCAGCGCCACGGCGCCGTCTACCTGCGCGGTCGAGACGGCGCACACCGGGCAGAGCTGCTGGGTGACGATGAGGTCCGGCTCGAGGCGGGCGATGGTGGCCTCGTCGAGCGTGTAGAGGCTCGAGCCCGAAGCGAGCTGGGCGCTGACCGCCGCGTCGATGGCGGCGGCGGCGAGGCCCGGGGCGAGCGCGCTGCCGGTGAGCTGCGGCCGGCTGCGCGCCTCGGGCGGAAAGTCACACTCGTGGCTGACTCCGACCACCTCGCCGCCGGCGCCGAGCGCGAACAGGATCTCGGTGCCGTTGGGCACCAGGGAGACGATGCGCATGCCCTTGCCTCAGCCGCTAGGCAAGCTCCCAGGCCACGGGGTCGCCGACCGCGATCGGCCCTCCGTCGAGGACCTCGCCGTAAGAGCCGCCACGCCAGTCCTTGGCCATCGCGGCGCGCAGCCCGCGGAAGGCCTCTTCCATGCGCTCGCAGGGCCGCGTCTCGGAGTGGAGGCGGATACGGCACGGGCCGATCCTGAGCACGCGGTCGCGGCTGCCGGCGAGCGGCACGCCGGCGATCAGCAGGTTCGCCCGCCGCGCCGTCTTGGGCACGGAGGCGCCGAGCTCGGCCTCGATCGCATCCCAGGCCTCGCGCTCGATCACCGTCACCTGCCGGCGTCCGCCCTGGTTGGCGTTGCCCACCAGGCCCTGGCCGGCCACCAGCTCGGCGCGCTCGGCCGCGTCCATGGGCGCGCGCTTGCCGCGTTTGATCCAGATGGCGAGCAGGCGCCCGCCCTCCTCGCTCACGGCTTGGCTGGCGCCGCCGGCGGCTCCGGCAGCGGCTCCGGGGAAGTGAAGATCGAGTCCAGCATCTCGCTCTCGACCGCGATCGCATCGAGCGGCAGATTGCGACCCTGGGAGGGTTCGAAGCGGCCGGAGGCGAGCTTGATGCCGCCGTAGCTCTTCCAGTCCGTCCACTTCCACACCGTGGCCGGGCGGTCCGGCGCGAAGTCCTGGAGGATGTAGGACCATTGGTCCACCAGGCCGGTGTCGCGGTTGACCCACATCCAGTACTGGTCCTTGGGCGTCAGGCCCACGCTGTCGAAGGTCAGGTGCAGTTTGTCGTACACCTTGCCGTCGAGGGTCTCCTCGCCGGCGTAGGACAGGTTCACGCCAGGGTCGCGCAGCTTGTAGGGCGCGAGCAGCCAGTAGGTGTCGTTGATCCAGGTGCCGTAGGCCCTCTCCAGGCCCTCCTTGGCCTCGGCGCCGGTGAGCTCGACGCCGTTCTTCCAGCCCCGGCCTTCGCGAGTGTTGACGTTCTCGAGGAAGACGAAGTGCTCGCCGCCGCGGTTGGTGAACTCGACGCGGTGGCGGCCGGTCCACTTGTCCCAGTGGTGGTTGCGGAAGCCGGCGAAGCGGAAGCGCAGGTAGCGCACCTTGTCGAAGGCCTGCTTGCCGCCCAAGGCCTGCATCAGGTGGTCGGCTACCTGGGCGGCTTTGGCGTCGGCGGCACCCGCGGCAGCCGCGTTGGCGTCCTGGGCCGGCGACGGCCAGGCGAGCGCGGCGATCAAGGCGCAGGCGGCGGTGAGCGACAGCAAACGTGGGGTTCTCTTCACGGCGGGTTCCTCTTGGGGCAAGGTGGAGCCGAGCTTCCACCGGAAGTTCGTCGGTCGAATCCCGATCAGGGGGACGGTACCCTCGGCGCGCCACAGTCTACCTCCTGCGGCCCGTCTCCTGTGGTGCGGGCACGACACGCGGCTAGAATCGGCCGCGGATGTCGACTCTCGCCGACCCCCGGGCCCACGACCACCAGAGCGCACAGCGCAACCGCCTCGCGGGTGAGAGCAGCCCCTATCTCCTGCTGCACCAGGCCAACCCCGTGGACTGGTACCCGTGGGGCGAGGAGGCGCTCTCCCGCTCCCGGGCGGAGGACCGGCCGATCTTCCTCTCGGTGGGCTACTCGACCTGCTACTGGTGCCACGTCATGGAGCGCGAGTCGTTCTCCAACCCCGAGGTCGCCGCGCTGATGAACCGCCACTTCGTCAACGTCAAGGTAGACCGCGAGGAGCGCCCGGACCTCGACGAGATCTACATGGCGGCGACCCAGATCCTGACCGGCCAGGGCGGCTGGCCCAACTCGGTGTTCCTGACCCCGGACCTGAAACCGTTCTACGCCGGCACCTACTTCCCGCCCGTGGACCGCTACGGCCGCCCCGGCTTTTCCACCCTGGTGCTGGCCCTGGCCGACGCCTGGAAGAACCGCCGCCCGGACATCCACATGCAGGCCGACGAGCTGGCCGGCGCCATGCGCCGCTTCCTCGAGGAGCGGGTGCAGCCGGGCGAGCGGCCGCCGGGGCCGGAGGCCGCGCGGCGGGCCGCCGAGGCGCTGGCGCGACAGTTCGACCGCGACTGGGGCGGCTTCGGATCAGCACCCAAGTTCCCGACCCCGGCCAACCTCTATTTGCTCCAGGAGTTGGTTGGGCTCCAGGATCCGGCGGACGAGGACGCGGAGCTCGGCCGCATGCTCACCGCGACGCTCGACGCCATGGCGCGCGGCGGGCTCTACGACCAGCTCGGCGGCGGCTTTCACCGCTATGCCACGGATCGCGAGTGGAAGGTGCCGCACTTCGAGAAGATGCTCTACGACAACGGCATGCTGCTCGAGGTCTACGCCACCGAGCACGCCCGCACCGGCGAGCCCGAGTGGTCGCGGATCGCGCTCGAGACCGCGGAGTTCTTGGCCCGCGAGATGACGCTCGAAGACGGCTCGCTGGCGAGCGCCATCGACGCCGAAACCGAGAGCGAGGAAGGCGCCTACTACGTGTGGAGCCGCGCCGAGCTGGAGGCGGTGCTGGGTCCCGAGGACGCGACCTTCCTGGCGCCGCTGCTGGGCTTCGACGGCCGGCCGTTCTTCGAGGGCGGCCGCTACGTGCTCCACCTGCCGCAGCCGCTCGCCGAGCAGGCGGCGGCGCGGCGCTCGAGCCGCGAGGCCCTGCTCGCCGAGATGGCGCCGGGCAAGGCCAGGTTGCTGGCGGCGCGTGGCGAGCGCCCCCGGCCCCTGACCGACGACAAAGTGCTCGCGGACTGGAACGGCACGGCCATCGCCGGCCTGGCCGAGGCGGGCCACGCCCTGGACCGACCGGACTTGATCGAGCGTGCCGCACGGGCGGCAAACGCGGTGCTCGCCACCCTGCGGCCGTCGGGTGGGACCTTGCTCCATGCGGCGCGCGGCGGTCGCGGCAAGCTGCCGGCGTTCCTCGCCGACTACGCCTTCCTGGTGCGCGGCCTCCTCGCCCTCGACCGCGCGCAGCCTGGCGCCGGCTGGCTCGAGACCGCGCGCCAGCTCACCGAGGAGCAGATCCGCCGCCTGCGGGACTTGGGCGGCGGCTTCTTCGCCGCCGCGGCGTCGCCCGACCTCTTGTTCCGTAGCAAGGAGGTGTTCGACGGCGCTCTGCCGGCGGCCAACGCGGTCGCGGCGCTCAACCTCATCGAGCTCGCGGCCCGCACTGGCGAGCCTCGCTGGCGCGATGAGGCGGCGGCGACGCTCACCGCCTTCGCCCCGCTCGTCGAGCGCTTCCCGGAAGCGGTGCGCATGCTGGCGCTGGCGGCCCGTCGCTTCGCGTCGCTGCCGGGTTCGGCCGCCACCGGCGCTCCGGCCGGCGCGCCGGCGAAGGTCGCCGGGCCGAGACAGGGCATCGGACTGGGTGCCGGGGCGCTCGCGGCGGAGGCAGCGCAAGTGGTCACCGCCACCGTCGAGGCTGGACCTACCACGCCGGCCGGCCGCGAGCTGCGCGTGAAGCTCGAGATCGCCCCCGGCTGGCACCTCCAGGCGAACCCGGGCTCGCTTCCCGAGCTGGCGGCGACGCGCGTCGAGGCCGAGGGGGCCGAGCTCGCCGCCGTGCGCTACCCGCCCGGCAGGTCGGCCCGTCTCGCCTTCGCCGGCGAGGAGGTCGCCGTCTACGAGGGAGAGGTCGAGGTATTTGTCACGCTCTCCGGAGAGAGAGATGGGGCCGCTGTGCTCCTCACTTTTCAGGCCTGCGACGACTCCCGCTGCCTGCCGCCGGTGATGCGGCGGCTGCCGCTTCCACGCTGAGCCCGAGCCGTTCCCCTGGGGTTGGCATCCGAGTATTCAGAGATTTCTATGCAATAGGGGAGGGGACAACTTGAAACTTTTTCAAACACGCTGTATACTGCCGCCGTTCAATCGAGAAAAACATCTGCGGAAGGCCCTGCTCACGCGCCGGCGGGAGCCTTCCCGGTAAGAGGGTCCGGAGGCTCGGGCGAGCGTGAGCCGAGGGAGACTCGAGCCTCCGGCCCTCAACCGTGGGTCCCCAAGCCCGTCTCGGCGCAGCGCTCCACGAGCATCGCGTCCCCGTAGGAGTAGAACCTGTAGCCCGCCTCCACCGCTTCGCGGTAGGCCGCGAGCACCCGCTCGCGGCCGGCGAACGCCGCCACCAGCATCAGCAGCGTCGAGCGCGGCAGGTGGAAGTTGGTGAGCAGCAGGTCCACCACCCGGAAGCGAAAGCCCGGCGTGATGAACAGGCGGGTGTGCCCGCGGCCGGCCCCGACCTCGCCCAGCGCGGCCTCGCCCGTCGCGGCATTGCCGAGCGCCGCGCTCTCCAGTGCCCGCACCACGGTGGTGCCGACGGCCGTCACCCGGCCGCCTCGCTGGCGCGTCTCGCGGATGGCCGCGGCCGTCGCTTCGGGCACCTCGAAGTGCTCCGCCTCCATCCTGTGCTCCGCCACCTGCTCCACGGTCACCGGCTTGAAGGTGCCGAGGCCCACGTGCAGGGTCACCGCCGCCTGGCGGACCCCTGCCGCGGCCAGGGCGGCAGTGAGCTCGGGCGTGAAGTGCAGGCCGGCGGTGGGAGCGGCGATGGCGCCGGGGTGGCGCGCGAAGATCGTCTGATAGAGCTCGCGGTCGGCGCCGTCACCGTGGGTCAGCGCATCGGGGCGCTTGATGTAGGGCGGCAGCGGTAGGTGGCCCAGCTCGTCGAGGCGCGGCTCGAGGAGCGCGGAGAAACGCAGCCGTCGCCGACCCTCGTCGCCTGCCGCCGTTACCTCGGCTTCGAGGCCGCTGGGCTCCCGGCCGGCGAGGAGCTCGATGACCGCACCCGGCGGCGCCTTCTTCGCCGGCTTGAGCAGGCACTCCCACTCCGCGGGGCCCAGGCGCTCGAGGAGCAGCAGCTCGAGCCGCGCGCCGAGCGGCTGGCCGGCCCGCTTCCGCCGCGCGAAGAGCCGCGCCGGCAGCACCCGCGTGTCGTTGACCACCAGCAGATCCCCGGCCGAGAGCAGCGCCGGCAGCTCGGCGATCCTGCGGTGCTCGGGCAATGCGCCGGCCGCCAGGCGCAGCAACCGTGCCTCGCCGCGCGGCACGGGCCGCTGCGCGATGCGGTCGGGCGGCAGGTGGTAGTCGAAGTCAGAGGTGCGCATTACTCGCGGGCGCGCAGGCGCGGATCCAGCCAGTCCCGCAGCCCGTCGGCCATCAGGCTGAAGCCGGAAACCGCGAGCACGATGGCGAAGCCGGGCAGTGCCGCGACCCACCACGCCGTGGTCAGGCTGTCGCGCCCGTCGTTGATGATGCTGCCGAGGCTCGCGTCCGGCGGCTGCACGCCGAGGCCGAGAAACGAAAGGGTCGACTCGGCGAGGATCACGTTGGCGGTCAGCAGCGCCGCCGTGGCCAGCACCGGGCCCACGGTGTTGGGCAGCAAGTGGCGGAGCAGGATCCGGCGCCTCGGCAGGCCGAGCGAACGCGCGGCGTGCACGAAGGCGCGCTCGCGAGTGGACTTGAGCTCGGCGCGCACGATGCGCGACACGGTCATCCAGCCGGTCGAGGCGAGCACCAGGACGAACAGCCAGGTGTCGGGCCGGAAGAGGGCCGCGAGGGTGAGCAGCAGGAACAGGGTGGGGAAGGCCAGCAGAGCGTCGACGAGGCGCATCAGCAGCGCGTCCACCAGGCCGGTGCCGAGAGCCGCCGCCGAGCCCACGGCGATGCCCAGAGTAAGGGCAAGGAGCGAGGCGAGGCTCGCCACCAGCAGCGAGATCCGGGTACCGTAGAGCAGGCGCGAGAGCAGGTCGCGGCCGTAGCGGTCGGTGCCGAGCAGGAAGACGCGGCGTCCGGCGACGCCGTCCGCCGTCAGGTTGGAAACCGTCTCGGCGGCGAGCTCCTCGCGCCGCCCCAGTCGCTCGACGACCAGCCGGTCGCCGCTGCGCTCGACGCGGTCGGCGAGCAGCGAGCGGCCGTCCACCAGCGTCACGGCCGCCATCACCGTGCCGGGTGGCCGCTCGGAGGCGGCCGAAGGGTCGAGCTGCTCGCTCGGTGAGTACGGCGCGGCGAGCGGCGCCGCGAAGCCGGCGAGCGCCAGCACCAGGACGATCGCCGCGCCCAGCTTGAGCGAGCGGGTCTCACGCATGGCGCACCCGCGGGTCGAGCGCCGCGTGCGCCAGGTCCGCGGCGAGGCTGCCCGCCACCACCAGCGCGCCGGAGAGCGCCGTGCCGGCGAGGATCAGCGGGTAGTCGGCCCCGTTGATGGCGCCGAAGAGGATCCGCCCCACCCCGGGCCAGGAGAACACCACCTCCAGGGCCAGCGAGCCGTTGAGCATCAACGGCAGCGAGACGGCCGCGAGCTGCAGCAGCGGTACGGAGGCGTTGCGCAGAGCGTGCACCAGCAGCACGCGGCGCTCCGAGAGGCCCTTGGCGCGCGCCATGCGGATGTAGTCCTGGTCGAGGATCTCGAGCAGGCTCGAGCGCAGCAGGCGCAGGTTGCCCCCGAACGAGGACAGGGCGAGCACTGTGGCCGGGAGCACCAGGTGCCAGGCGAGGTCGCCCGCCCGCCTCCAACCGGAGAGCTGCGAGGCATCGGCCGAGAGCATGTGGCCGGCCGGGAACACGGGCAGCACGTAGGCGAAGAGCAGAATCGCCATCAGGCCCAGCCAGAAGACCGGCACCGCGAAGAGCAGCAGCGAGCCGGAGCGGATGGCGTGGTCCCAGCCGCTCTCCCGCCGACGTGCCGCCACGAGGCCCAGCACGAGCGACAGGCCGAGATCGATCGCGAAGGCGGTCAGGGCCAGCAGCAGCGTGTTGGGCAGCGCCTCGGCCAGCACGCGGGTGACCGGCCTGCCGTGGGTGAACGAGCTTCCCCAGTCCCAGGTCAGGGCCACGGCCCCGAGCCAGCGCAAGTACTGCTCGGCGAGCGGGCGGTCGAGCCCGTAGAGCGCGATGAGCTGCGCCTGGCGTTCGGGCGAGGTGCGTGGGTTGATGAACAGCTCGGCCGGCTCGCCGGGCGCCAGGTGCAGAAGAAAGAAGAGGACGGTGACGAGCAGGAAGACGAGGAGGAGCGAGGCGGCGGTCCGGCGGAGCAGAAAGCCGGTCATCTCGGGGCGAGCAGCGAGGCCACTAGGCCGCCGGTTCGAGCCACCACTCCCAGAGGTGCCAGAACCGGCGCAGCATGTTGGGCATCTCGCCGTGCAGCCGCCTGGTGACCGCCAGCAGATCCTGCGATTCGTAGAGGAAGGTCGCCGGCTGGTCGCGGTGCACGATCTGCTGGATGGCGGCAACCGTCCTGCCGAGGCCCTCGGTAGTGGTCTCCTCGACCGCCGCTTCCAGCAGCCGGTCCATCTCCGGGTTGCTGTAGGCGAATACGTTGTCCTCGCCGATCGAGCGAGTGTGGAGCGCGTAGGAGAGGTCGAGGTCGGTGGGCATGCTCCAGCGCATGATCATGGCGTCGTACTCGCCCTTCTTGGAGCGCTCGACCAGCACGTTGAAGTTGATGAAACGGGGGCTGGCCGCGATGCCGACACGCTTCAACTGCTCTTGAATCATGGCGGCGGCGTCGGCGCGCTGCGGGTTGCCGACGTTGGTCGAGAGCTCGAAGGCGAAGGGGCGGCCGTCCTTGTCGAGGATGCCGTCGCCGTTGACGTCTCCCCAGCCGGCGGCGGCGAGGATCTGCTTGGCCTGCTGCGGATCGTAGGGCAGCGGTTGCAGGGTGCGGTCGTGGGCCCAGAAGTTGGAGACGATCGGCGAGCAGGCGACACGGCCGAAGCGTCGGTAGGTGACCTCGGCGATCGACTGGCGATCGAGCGCCAGGGTGAGCGCGCGGCGCACGTCGGCGCTGGCGAAGAGCGGGTTCTTGAGGTTCCAGGCGACGAAGGTGTAGGCGCGAGTCCAGTAGGAGTCGAGCTTGAGGCGTGGCGACGCCTCGACCTTGGGCACGTCGTTGATCGTGACCCCGGCCACGAAGTCGAGGTCGCCGGCCAGGGCCTGGGTGAGCAGGCTCGCCTGATCGGCGACGATGCGGAGCACCAGCCGGTCGATGTAGGGCCGTTCGGGGTCGAAGTAGCGCTCGTTGCGTTCCAGGACGAGCTCTTGCTGCGGCACCCACGCGGCAAGCTTGTAGGGGCCGGCGACGACCATGTGCTCGCGGAAGAAGTCGCCCTTCGTCCGCCACTCGGCGAAGGGCAGCGCACCCCAGGCGTGCTTGGGGAGGATGACACCTTCGTTGAGGCGCAGCAGGAGGTTCGCCACCGGCCGCTCGAGGTGGAAGCGCACGGTGAGCGGATCGACCACCTCGACGTCCGTGATGCCATCCTTGTAGTAGGCGGCATCCCACGCCACCTGCGAGTCGACTTGCGCCTGCCAGGTAAAGCGCACGTCCTCCGCGGTCACCGGCTGCCCGTCGCTCCAGGTGACGCCCGGACGCAGGTGAAAGGTCACCGTGCGCTGGTCGTCGGACACCTCCCAGCGCTCGGCGAGGCGCGGCTCGAGAGTCGGGGGATGGTCCTCCGCATCCGGCCGCTCGACCAGCAGGCGCAGGAAGAGCAGGTCCGCGACCTCGGCAGTGTTGATGGTGCCGCCTCCGAGGTAGGGATTGAGGCTGGTGATGTCGGCGGTGGCGCCCGCCACCAGGGTGCCGCCGCGCCGGGGCGTGGAGGCCGCGGCCGCTGCGCCCGCGGCGGCGGGCTTGTCGCCTCCGTCGCAAGCGGCGGCGAGCAGCAGCGCTCCCGCGACCAGCGGTGGAAACCACCGCTTGAGGGCTTGGATCATCGGCGTTCGAGGCTATCACGAGGCCCAGCGGGCCCGGCCGGCCGCGCCGGAGCGCTGGTGTATTCTCTGGGCCGTGGCACGGCGGGGCGCTTCCACCTTTTCGCGTCAGTTGCTGATCGCCTCGATCGTCTTCGGCGTCTTCATCGTCTTCGACATCCTGCTCTTCGGCTGGCTGATCTTCCGCTCGCTCTCGCAGCGCGAGATCGACCGCGTGCTGCTCGCCACCAAGGCCGACGCCCGGGGCCTGGCCGAGCGCATCGCGAGCGGCGCCGACGAGTCGCCCGGAATGGAGGGTGACCTCTATGTGGTGATGGCGCGGGAAAAGGAAATCCAGCGCTACATCGACGACGAGCTCGCGCAGCGCGAGGAGGTGCAGCAGGTCACGATCTTCGACAAGGACGGCACCGTGGTCTACCGCGCCTCGTCGACCCGGCGCCCAACGGGTGGCGAGCCGCTGTCCTCGCCGCTGGTGATCGAGCCCAGCTCGCCGGAGATGCCACAGGCGGGCCCCTTGGGCGACGGCGCGCCGGGGCCGGGCGAGCCGGGCTACGAGGTCACCGAGGCGATCGGCGAGCTCGGCTCCATCCGCATCGGCCTGTCGCGCAGCAAGGTGCAGGAGCGCGGCGCGCTGCTGCGCCGCGAGCTGCTCAAGCAGATGATCTCGATCGTGATCGTCTCGCTGGCCGTGCTGCTCTCGGCCTACGCCATCATCGTCATCCTGCTGCGGCGCGCGCGGCGGCTCGAGGAGCAGGCCCGCGAGGCGGACAGCATGGCCTACATCGGCACCCTCGCGGCCGGCCTGGCGCACGAGATCAGAAACCCCCTCAACTCCTTGAACCTCAACATGCAGATGCTCGAGGAGGAGCTCTCCGGAGGCCGCGGCCCGCGGGACACCGCAACCAGCGGCCGCCTGCTCTCGATCACGCGCCAGGAGATCTCGCGCCTCGAGCGGCTGGCGACGGACTTTCTGCTCTACGCCAAGCCGCGCTCGCCGGAGCTTGAGGAGCTGGCGCCGCTGGCGCTCTTGACCCGCGTCGAGCAGGTGCTGCGCCACGAGGTCGAGACGCGGGGAGCTCGCCTCAAGACCGAGGACTCGAGCGGCGGCGCCCTGGTCCGCGTCGACCCGGCGCAGATCACCCAACTGCTGCTCAACCTGGCGCAGAACGCGCTCGCCGCCACCGAGGAGAAGGAAGGCGTGCGGGCGCAGATCGTGCTCGCGGCGCGGCTCTCCGGCGACCGGCTGGCACTGCTGGTCGAGGACAACGGCGTCGGCATCCCGCCGGAGGAGCAGGCGCGGATCTTCGGGCTCTTCTACTCGACGCGCAAGGGCGGCACCGGCCTGGGGCTGGCGGTGGTCGAGCGCATCGCCCGTGCCCACGGCGGCACCATCGAGCTCAAGAGCGAGCCCGGCGCCGGCACCTCGATCGGCATCTCGCTGCCGGTCTCCTCGTTCAGCAAGGAGCCGGCCTTCGGCGGCCGGCCGGGCCGCGACACGGTGGCGGCCTCGGTCTGATTTGCGGCGCCGCTAGCGCTTCGGCCTCGCGACCGCCTGCTCGAAGGTGGCGAGCGCGATCTCGATCACCTCGTCGCCGGCGGTCTTGATCGCCCCCAGGTGGCCGGCGCGGGGGATGATCCAGAACGGCGCCCCTGCCCGGCTCGCCAGCTCCTCGGTGTCCTCGGGGCGGATGCCGGGGTCGCGCTCGCCGCTCACGTAAGCCACGGCGCGGGCCTTGAGCGCCGCGGCGTGGCGCCGGGCGTCCAAGAAGCGGTAGGCGGCAGGCAGCGCGAAGCGGAAGCAGAGATAGAAGGGGCGGCCCCAAGGGGCCATGCGCCACGACCACTCGAGCAGGTGGGGCGAGACATCCTCGAACATCACCCCGCTCACCCCTTCGGTGCGCGCCAGCAGGGCATGGGCCCAGTAGCCGCCCGAGGAGACGCCCCACACGTGCAGCGGCAGCCCCGGAGCGCGGCGGCGCAGGAGGGCCAGGGCGTCTTCCACGTCGCGGTCGAAGAAGCCGTTCGCCCTGCCGCTGCCGCCGAAGCCGCCGAGGTCGACCGTGAGGGCGTGGTAGCCGGCGGCGCGCAGGCTCTCGATGCGGGCATGGCGGTGGAAGTACGCCTGGCCCCAGGCGCTCCAGGGGTGGAGGAGGAGCACCGCTCCCCGCGGCCGGTCGAGCGAGGCGGGCTCGCGGCCACCACCTTCGTCGCCGGGCCGGTCGCTCGTCACCGTGGTCGCCGCCGGGTACCAGGTCGCGGCCAGCGTGCCCGGGCCGGCAGTGCGCTGGGCACGGACCTCCTCGAACGGTGCCAGGGCGGCGGGAGGGGCGGGCGTGGCCTGGCGCGGGATCTTGGGCGACAGCAGCCGGAAGAGGCGCGAGCCGACTCGCTCCTGCCAGCACGGCGGGCGGCCGCCGGAACGGGCCGAGGCCAGACGCGCGAACGCTCCCGCCCGCTCCGAAAGGGGCGAGCGATCGGGCGGGCTCGCGGTCAAGAGGGCAGTCTCCGGCAGCATGGGCTCGATTTCAGGTTCGAAGCGTTGGTCGTCTCGGGCGGCGGCGCCGTTACCCGGCCCCGGAAGTGCTCACAGTCCATGCTCCGTCAAGGCGGGCGTTCGGGGGCCATGGCTGCTGCCCTCCCGCGCGCCCTGGGGCCGGCCGAAGGCGCTCCCCGCCGGAACCGGCGAGCGCAGGTCTCGGTTGGACGTGATCGCGCTCGCCTGCGCGTCCAGCGCGCCCGATCGTAAGAGGTCTTTTCGCATCGTGCACGGCGCGCCTCCCGAGCTTCCGGCTGGGGAGCGCCTTCGGCCGGCCCCAGGGCGCGCACCCCCACCCTCAGTAACGATGTTCTCCTCCTTCTCCCGACGCGACCGAGTCGGGGTTCACTTAGGCACCGTGAGGGCGGGCGGCTCCGGGAGCTCACAGGCCCATGGGAAGGCAGCGCGATAAGCTGGGTTCGGCCATGACTCCCGACACGATCGACGGTCAGGCGGCCGAAGCCACACTCGATCCTTCCGTGGCACGGCGCAGCCTCGCGGCCCTCGCCCGCGGCCTGCGCCGTGTGACCAGCTTCACCGTGCTCGTCATCCACGTGGTGATGGGCTGCGCCGTGGCCTCGACGAGCGCGATCCGCAGGCGCCTGGGCCGCCGCGCGCTCTATCCCTATCCGCCCGGAAGCCGCTGGTGGATGGCGCGCTGCTGCCGGGTGCTGCGCATGCGGGTGCGCTCGACGGGAGAGCCGGCCTCGCAGCCGGTGCTGCTGGTCGCCAACCACGTCTCCTGGCTCGACATCCCGGTGATCGGCGGCCTGACGGATACCGTCTTCGTCTCCAAGGCCGAGGTGCGCGACTGGCCGGTCCTCGGCTGGATGACGGCCGGCGGCGGCACGGTCTTCATCCCGCGCGGCGCGCATCAGGCGGGCGCCGTGGCCGGCGCGATCGCCGCCCGGCTCGCCGAGGGCGACAGAGTCCTGGTCTTCCCCGAGGGCACCACCGCCGACGGCAGCTACCTCCGTCCCTTCTACCCGCGGCTCTTCGCCTGCCTCCAGGCCCCCGAGATTGCGGGTTCGGGAGTCACCGTGCAGCCGGTGGCGA
>JBIOXV010000151.1:0-2829 GCA_044869805.1 Thermoanaerobaculia bacterium
GCGTCGGCGGCGTCGCCGTAGCGGTCCCGCATCTGGGCGAGCGACTGCCACACGGTCGCGAAGCGGATCCTCTGGCTGCCCGCTTCGGAGAGCTGTTGCGGCAGGTCCGCCAGCGGCGCGATGTTGGCGGTCTCGTCGAGCAGCACCCGCAGGCAGGGGGAGCAAGGCTGGCCGGCACGGGCCAGAGCCTTAGCCTGTTCAAGCACGGCGGAGACGATCGCCACGATCAGCGGGGCGAGCAGCCGCTGGTGGCGGGCCGAGGCGCACAGGTAGAGGGTGTTGCCCTCGCCGTTCAGGAACCGCTCGGCCGAGAATCCGGGGCGGGCGGTGCGGAGCACCTCGGGGTAGCGGTAGGCGGCGACCAGGTGGCCAGCCGACATGAAGGTCGTGGACCGGTTGCGCGGGTCGAGCCCGAGCACGGCCTGCAGCTGGTCCGCGGCCGCGGCGTCGCCGCTGCTGGCGAGGACCGCGGCCGGTTCGGCCTCGTCCTGGCGATCGATCCAGCGCAGAACGGTGTCCATGCCGTGACGGGCCAGCGCGGCGGCGTGGAGCAGCGGGGCCAGCAGCTTGGCCGCCTCGGAGTTCCAGAAGCGGGCGGCCGGGTGCTCGGCCTCGCCCACCGCGTCGGCCAGCCAGTGGCCCTGGCGCAGCGCCGCGCCCCACTCCTCGCAGCCCTCGATCGGCGTCCAGCAGGCGCCGGTGCCGGCGAACGGATCCCAGACGGAGACCGCGCCCTTCTTCTCTCGCGCGCGCGAGGTGGCCTCGAACAGGTCGAGCTTGGTCGAGGTGACCAGCGCCGGCCCGCCGTGCTCGAGCGTCCAGGGCACGACGAAGCGAGTGGACTTGCCCGCCCGGGGCGGCGCCACCAGGCATACCTGGGCCTCGCGGTCGGAGGCCAGCAGCCGGCCGTCGAGCCGGCCGAAGCCGAAGCGCTCGCTCGAGCGCCGACGTACCACGAGCTCGCCGAGATCCCGGGGACGGCCCCAGGCGCGCGGGCGGGCCCCGCGGGGATCGTAGGGGCGGCGTCCCAAACGAGCGCGGGCCCGCAGGCGGTCGGCCCGCCGCCAAGCGAGGCCGCCGGCCGCCGCGAAGCCGAGCAGTGGCAGGGCGGCGGCCAGCCACCAGCTTCGACCGGCCGGCATTGCCCGGCGGGCGCGCGGCGGGTACGCCAGTCGGGGATCGGACCAGCGCCCGTCGGCCGCGAGGCGCACGGAGCCGACGATGGCCTCGGCGGCGCCGAGCCGGGGCGCCTGGCGGGAGTGCACGAGGGCGGCGCCGACCGGCAAGAGCCACAGCAGCAGCGCCGCGAGCACCGCGGCGAGAAGGGCGGTTACGAGCTCGCCGAGCTCTAGTCGGTCCTCGCTGTCGTCGGCCGGCGCCATCCTTTAACGAGGCAGTCGCAGTGGCGGGGTGCGCTACACCCCGGCGGGCTGTCAGCGCATCGCCTTCGTGATGCGCCCGATGGCGCGCTCGTAGTCGGGGTCGCGCCGTCGGCCGGCGCTGTAGGCCGCGCGGATCGCGACCGCCTCCCGCACCCACTGGGCGAGGCTCACGCCGTCGCGGCGGGCCTCTTCGACCGCGCGGGCGTACAACTCGGCACCGGTTCGGACGTGAAACTCGGGCATTGCTTGACGTTCCCGTGCGACCGGGCGCCTCCTCCCAAGATAGTCCCACATATGGGACTATCATTTGATCATCGCGCCACAGCGGATACCGGTCCCCGGATGTTCACCCCGACGCCGTTTCGGGGTAGCTTCTCGAGCAGCTGCCCAGGGAGGGAGAGGGCGCCTGAGAGCTGGCGAACCGCGTACCGTGGATCGGCGCACACAGGGGGGTGGAAAAACGCCCTCTCGTGCAAGTGCGTCTCTCGGAGCATGAGCGGACGCTGCGCAGCAGGCCAACCCGGAGGCCGCTGGAGGCCAGCGAGTCGCCGCGAACCTGGTGACGGCGGCCACCGCAGCCTGGGGGAGGCCACGACCTAATGGCCGCCGCCGCGCCCCGGCACGACCCGCGTTGGGACGAGGTCGAGCGGCACCGAGCGGCGGCGCAGCGGCTCCTGCGACGAATCTTCCCCGGCCTGCGGGGCCAACACGACGACATCTGGCAGGAGGTCGCCACGGCCCTATTTAGCCGGTCGAGGGAGCACGGCTATTGGCCGCGCGAACTGCGGAGCTACCTGCTCGGAGCGGTGCGCAAGAACGCCGCCCAGAGGCTGCGTGCGGCGAGGATTCAAGACACCCACCCCAGCGATCCCCAAATCGGCGAGCTAGCCCGCCTGGCGGTCGCGCCGGTCGACGATCAGGTCCTCGGCGAGCTCGACGCCGAGAACTACCGCTCGATCATCCGCTCGCTCAACCCGCGGCAACGGGCCGTCGCGAAGCTGCGCTTCGACTGGGGCCTCCCCGCCGGCGAGATCGCCGAGCTGCTCGGCATCGAGGTCGACCGCTGCTACAGGGACCTCGAGCGCGCCACAGCCAAGGTCCGGCGCAAGGCGCGCAAGATGCAAGCCGGCGAGCACGTGCGCGAGTGGGAGGGGCTGTTGAAGCGCTATCTCGCCGGCAGCGCCAACCCCGGGCAGCGCGCCGAGGCCCAGCAACTGCTCGACACGAACCCGCAGGCACGCTCGATCGCGGCCGCCATGTACCGGCAGACCCGCCAGCTCGGCGAGCTTCTGCCCGTACCCGCGCTCGGGGAAACGGCGGACCGTAACGGCTCGCGCGTGGCCGACCTGTTCGAGGCGAGCAGACAACAGATCGCCGAGGCGATCGGAGGGGCAAAGCAGCACACGCTCGCGGCGGTCGCGCGGGCCGACCCGACGCCGCTAGTGGC
>JBIOXV010000152.1:0-31933 GCA_044869805.1 Thermoanaerobaculia bacterium
CGTGCGCGTAGTGACGCGTCGCCGACTGGTACTCCACGTGCGCCGTCGCGATCGTGATCCCACGCTCCCGCTCCTCCGGAGCCTTGTCGATCTGATCGAACGCCACGAAGTCCGCCAACCCCTTCGAGGCCAGCACCTTCGTGATCGCCGCCGTCAACGTCGTCTTGCCATGGTCCACGTGCCCGATCGTACCGATGTTCACGTGCGGCTTCGACCGCTCAAACTTCTGCTTCGCCATGCTCCCTCCAGATAGCCTCTACGCGGTTTCGATTCGACCTTCAGCCGGTATCTAGCCGGCGGCCTTGGCGACGATCTCTTCGCTGACGTTCTTGGGCGCCTGCTCGTAGGCCGCGAACTGCATGGTGTAAGTGGCTCGCCCCTGGGTCTGCGACCGCAGGTCGGTGGCGTAGCCGAACATCTCGGACAGCGGCACGCGGCAGGAGATCACCTGCGCGTTGCCGCGCCCTTCCATGTGCTGCACCCGCCCGCGCCGCGAGTTGATGTCGCCGATCACGTCGCCCATGTAATCCTCGGGGGTAACCACCTCGACGGACATGATGGGCTCCATCAGCACCGGCCTGGCCCGCTTGGCGCCGTCCTGGAAAGCCATCGAGCCGGCGATCTTGAAGGCGATCTCCGAGGAGTCCACGTCGTGGAAGCTGCCGTCGTAGAGCTCGATCTCGACGCCGGTGATCGGATAGCCGGCCAGGGGACCGGTCTCCATCGCCTCTTTGATCCCCATCTCGATCGGCTTGATGTACTCCCTGGGAATCGAGCCGCCCACGATCGCATTGGTGAAGACGAAGTCCGCCTCGGCGGTCGGGCGCACGCGGATCTTGCAGTGCCCGTACTGGCCGCGGCCGCCGGTCTGGCGGATGTAGCGGCCCTCGGCCTCGGCCTCGGCGGTGATCGCCTCTTTGTAGGCCACCATCGGCCGGCCGACCGTGGCGCCGACCTTGAACTCGCGCACCAGGCGGTCGGTGATGATCTCGAGGTGCAGCTCGCCCATGCCGGAGATCAGGGTCTGGCCGGTGTCGGGGTCGGTGTGGACCCGGAACGTCGGGTCCTCCTGCTGCAGCTTGCCGAGCGCGATGCCGAGCTTCTCCTGGTCGGCCTTGGTCTTGGGCTCGATCGAGACCGCGATCACCGGCTCGGGGAAAGTCATCGATTCGAGCACCACCGGCTGCTTGGGGTCGCAGATCGTGCCGCCGGTGCGCACGTCCCTCAAGCCCACCGCCGCCGCGATGTCACCCGCCCACACCTCTTTGATCTCCTCGCGCTTGTTGGCGTGCATCTTGAGCAGGCGCCCGATGCGCTCGGTCTTGCCGGTGGCGGTGTTCAGCACCGAGGTGCCGGACTCGACGTGCCCCGAGTAGACCCGGAAATAGGTGAGCTGGCCCACGAAGGGGTCGCTCATCAGCTTGAAGACCAGGGCCGAGAACGGCTGGTCGTCCGCCGCCCGGCGCTCGATGGGCATGTCGCCGTCGATCGCGTGACCGGTGACCGAGGGGATGTCGAGGGGAGAAGGCAGATACTCGAGGACCGCGTCGAGCAGCGGCTGCACGCCCTTGTTCTTGAACGCGCTGCCGCAGAGCACGGGCTGGAGCTGGTTGGTCACCGCGGCGCGGCGCAGGGCGGCCTTGAGCTCGGCGTTGGTCACCGCTTCGCCCGAGAGGTACTTCTCGAGCAGCGCTTCGTCGGTCTCGGCGATCGCCTCCACCATCTGCTCGCGGTACTGGTGGGCGCGGTCCAGGTGCTCCTCGGGGATCTCCTCCAGCACGTAGTCGGCGCCCAGCGTCTCGTCCTTGTAGTGGATGGCCTTCATCTCCACCAGGTCGATGACGCCGCGGAAGGTGTCTTCCTTGCCCAGCGGGAGCTGCACCGCGACCGGCGAGGCCGCCAGGCGCGAGCGCATCATGGCGATGGTGCGCTCGAAGTCGGCACCGATACGGTCCATCTTGTTGATGAAGGCGATGCGGGGCACGCGGTAGCGGTCGGCCTGCCGCCAGACGGTCTCCGACTGCGGCTCGACGCCGGCCACGGCGTCGAACACCGCCACCGCGCCGTCCAGCACGCGGAGCGACCGTTCCACCTCGGCGGTGAAGTCCACGTGGCCCGGCGTGTCGATGATGTTGATGCGGTGGTCCTTCCAGAAGCAGGTGGTGGCGGCGGCGGTGATGGTGATGCCGCGCTCCTGCTCCTGGACCATCCAGTCCATTACCGCGGTGCCTTCGTGCACCTCGCCGATCTTGTAGCTGACGCCGGTGTAGTAAAGGATGCGCTCGGTGGTGGTCGTCTTCCCGGCATCGATGTGGGCCATGATGCCGATGTTGCGCGTATCCTTGAGGTCGGTTTGCCGTGCCATGGTGTGTGACTCGTCGGGCGGAGAAAGCGATGCCAGCGTCTTGCTCTGCTCGTCTCGTTAGGTTCGGGGTTTACCAGCGGTAGTGGGAGAACGCCTTGTTGGCCTCGGCCATGCGGTGCGTGTCTTCCTTCTTCTTGACCGCGCCGCCGCGGTGCTCCGCCGCTTCCATCAGCTCGTTGGCCAAGCGCTGGCGCATGGTCTTCTCGCCGCGCCCTTGGGCCATCTGGATCAGCCAGCGCAGCGACAGCGCCAGCCGCCGGCTGGGGCGGACCTCGACCGGCACCTGGTAGGTCGAGCCGCCGACGCGCCGCGACTTGACCTCCACCGCCGGCTTGACGTTCTCGATCGCCCGCTTGAAGACCTTCATCGGGTCGTCGCTGGTGCGCTCGCGGATCGAGTCCAGGGCGCTGTAGAGGATGCGCTGGGCCGTGGACTTCTTGCCGTCCGACATCAGGACGTTGACGAACTTGGTCAGCAATTGAGAGCTGTACAGCGGGTCCGGCAGGACCTCGCGCTTGGGGATCTCTCTGCGCCTGGCCATCTTTAAGGTCTCCCTGGTCTTACGACTTCGGACGCTTGGTGCCGTACTTCGAGCGGCCCTGGCGCCGGCCGTCGACGCCCACCGCGTCGAGCGTGCCGCGGATCACGTGATAGCGAACGCCCGGCAGGTCCTTCACGCGGCCGCCGCGGATGAGGACGATCGAGTGCTCTTGCAAGTTGTGGCCGACGCCGGGGATGTAGGTGGTGACCTCGATGCCGTTGGTCAGCCGCACGCGAGCCACCTTGCGCAGCGCCGAGTTCGGCTTCTTCGGGGTCTGCGTGTAGACGCGGACGCAGACGCCGCGCCGCTGCGGCGAGGACTGGAGCGCGGGGCTCTTGGTCTTGTACTGGACGGCCTCGCGACCCTTGCGGACCAGTTGGTGAATCGTCGGCATACGCTTTTCGTCTCCTGCCTTACTGGTTCCCCGAACCCTTTCGATCCCGGCCCGCCGCCGCCGGCCCCTCTCGACACGCACCGAATCGCCTGCGCACCCGTCCTTCCCGGCGCGCAAGCGCGGTGACGAAGATCCCTATCCCTCGCCGCAGCCTCCGAAGGAGGCTCCGGGGGTCACGAACCCAGCCCGCCCAGGGGGCGAGGCCGGTTTCCTTGATGAAGGCGATAGCCTTGGGGCTTGCCCTGAGCGCCACGGTTCCGGGGAGGAACCCTCGGCGCGGAAGCGCGCATGCTACCAGCGGGGCGCTTCCCCCGTCAACCCTCAACCGCCGCTTCGAGACCCGGTTTCGGCGGAGCCGGGATTATAGGCGGGAGGTTGGCGGTTGGCAAGGGCTCAGCGGCCGTTCCCAACCCGCAGGGGATTGCGCCACCGGAGCCCGGAGAAGCGGGTGAAATCCGCGTCCGTGGACTGCAGCTCGCACTGGTACTCGATGGCGAGCGCCGCCAGGTGGGCGTCGGTGGTGAGGTTGCCTGCGGTGCCGAGATCCTCCAAGAGGCCGAAGAGAATTCCGGCGTGGCGGGGGCCGGGCTCGAGGATGACCACCTGAGGCTGGGCAAGCCAGGAGCGGACCTGCCCGCAGGCGGCCGGAGCGCTCAGCGGCTCCTGAAACACTCCGCGGAGCGTCGTGAGCCGGATGAAGCCGAGGATCACGACCCAGCACAGCGCGATCGGCTCGGATCCGCTGAGCGAGGCCTCCCACCACTCTCGCGCTGCACCGTGGACCTGCGCTCGGCGGTTATGGGCGTACAGGATGACGTTGAGGTCCGGCAGGATCATGCGCGGTGCTTCTTCAGGAGCTCCTCCGTCTCGAGCTGATCTACGAGCTGATTCATCTTGTCGGGGTCGATACCTGGTTGCAGACCACTGACAAACGCAGTGACCTTGAACGGTGGCGGCTTGACCGGCTTGCCGGCAATGCCAAGGCCCGTCCGCAAAGCTTCGTTGATCGTGGCCTTCTTCCCCTTGCCGGTACGGCGCATCTCGCGCTCCAGGCGGTCGGCGACATCGCGGTCCAGGGTCAGGGTCGTGCGCATGCAGGCATCATGATGCTCACGGCGGATGATGTCAAGATGACGAGCCGCCACCCGCGTCCTTCCATCGCGCCTGCGCCACCCGGCGTTGCAACCAGCTCAACCAGCTACAGTAGTGCCCGATGCCCATCGAGGATCGCCGGGCCGCCGGCTGGCCGAGACGTCCATGCCCTGGCGGAGAGGCTTTCCATGTGAGGGAACGCCTGGAGCGGGAGATGGAGGATGGCTACCGGTCCGAGGCTGAGACGTCGTCTCTCGACCCGGAATGGGCACACACAGAGGCTGACGCGCTCGGATCGGCTGGATGACGCCTCACGGCAACAGCTCGAACGCCTCCCGATGGCGGGGCCGGATGCGGGAGAAGTGACGCCGGTCCGTGGTCACGATCGCCGGCAGGCGGAGCCGCTCGGCGATCGCCGCCATCGTCGCATCGACGAAGCCGATCTCCGGGTGGCGGTCGAGGAGCTCGCCACAGCGCGGGAGGTCGTCGACCCTGAGCATTTCGATCGTCAGCTCGCCCGCCTCGAGCGAGCTCACGAACCGCCGCTCGACCTCGGTCCCGAGTCTGTCGTGCAGCAGGTAGGTCACCTCCGGTAGGACCGTCACCGGAACCAGGAGCGCCTCGCGGCTGTCCGCCAAGAAGTCGCGAACCGCCTCGTGCCAGGCGTCGCCGGCATCGGCCAACGCGTAGAGCGCGCCGGTGTCGAGCAGCAGCGGCATCAGCGGCGGCCCGCGACCGCAGTGTTGCGAGGCAGGCTTGCCGATTTCTCCTCGGCCCGATCCGACTTGCGCTCCTGCCAGAGCAGATCCTCATGCCGCTCGGCGATGTCGCTGCGACCGCTGCGCCCAGCCGCCAGGAAACCGAGCTTCAGGCCGGGAGACGTCTTCTCCTGCTCCAGGTACCGGACAAGGGCCTCACGCACCAAGGCCGCAATGGGCTGCTTTCGGCGCGTCGCGAGGATTCGGAGATCCCGTTCCACCACTTCGTCGAGGAAGATCGTCGTCCGCTTCATGTGACGTATGCTTGCATACGTTCGACCCTCCAGGCAAGACGGGGCGGCGACGGCGAGCAGAACGTCGACCCTGCCTGGCGAGCCATGAGGAGGGCGGCAGCCAGACCGCCGGCCTAGTTCTCGATCCTCGCGCCGGCCGGCCGCGTGAAGGCATCCGCCGGCGGCTCCACGAACCGCAGGCCGCGGATCGTCACCTTGCCGATCGGCTCACCCGTCGCTCCCTGGGCCTCGTTCCAGTTGAAGAAGGACCAAGAGGTGGACAGCGTGACGCCGTCGACGGTCTCGAAGCGGTCGTAGACGATCACGTGCGGCTCCTGCTCCGCCTTCGCAGGTGACACGCCGCCGAAGGTAACGATGTAGGCCATGGCCTTGAGACGGCCGGAAGCCGGCTCGGCGTAGAGGACGTACCAGTCGTCCGGCGAGTCACCGGTGCCCGGTGCAAAGGTCAGGCGGGCGCTGGAGTAGGTTTCTCCGGCGAGCTGGCGTTCGTCCCCGGGCACGAGGCGGGTTCCCGGGTCTGCCAGCTTGAAGGGAGCAGCCAGGAAGTACCACCAGGTGGGCAGCATGAAGCGCGCGTTCTGGGGCGGCGCGTCGGCGGGCAGGACCCAGGCGTCCTTGCCGTCGAAACCGGCGACCGGCCCGCCCGTGGATTCAGCTCGCCCGCGGCCGCTGCCGATCTCGTAGAGCAGCTTGCCCGACCAGCGCATGGGACCGAACTGCATCTCGAAGTCCATCGCGACGGCCCGTCTGGCGTTCCAAGCGGCCACGCCGTGCGCGCGCGCCACTCGCTCGCCGAAGGGAGCGGTCTCGGCTGCCGAGGCCAGACCCGCCGCTAGGCAGAGAGCGGCCACCACCGCCAGCGTTCTCCGCCACGGCAGCGACGGCCAGGTGACCTGGGGTGGAGCCTGTCGGCAGCGTGCTGGCTTGCGCATGAAACCTCCTCGGAGGGGCCACTCCCGGCTGGTTGCGAGGCGCGCCCGCGCCCCGCCTCGTATTCTCGGCCAGCTTCTTCATGCTCGCAAGTGATCCGCCCGCCACGAGCGGATCTTCTTCTTGATCTGGTCCCGGCTGCGGAGGTTGTCCGCGAGCACCTGGCGCGTGAGCTCGGCGACCTCTTCGTCGCTCGCGAAGCGCAGCGCGCAGAGCTGGCCGACGGAGAGCTCGTCGATCCGGCCCTGGAGGTCGGCCGGCAGCAGCCGCGCCAGGCGCAGGCGCTCCTCGAGGCGGATGATGCGATCTTGCACGGTGAGCGCGAAAATCCGCGTGTACCAGGCCAGCAGGCAGAGCGCGAAGGCCAGGAGCACGCCGATCACGCTTCCCAAGGAGAAGAAGCGGATCATCGAGTAGAGCTGCCAGATGAGGTTGACGACCAGGATGCCGAAAGCCACGAAATGGAACAGCGGAACGAACCGGGCGTGGTTCTGGTAGGTCTGCGGAACGGTCTCGGCCATGGTCCAGGCTCCTTGCATTTGTGAGAGTGAGCTTTACGATAGCCCTTCGGGCTCTTCCAGCCCCGAGCCACGGTCGGGCCGCAGGGCGAGCTCCGCCAGCGCCATCACGGCTTCGTGCGCGGCGCGCCGGCGCCGGCGCAGCTCGTCGGCCAGGCGCTGGCGGGTGGCGAGCAGCCAGTAGGCGCGGGCCTCGGCCGCCAGGCTCCGCCGCCGGTCGTGGAAGCGCAGCGCGATCCAGCCGAGGACCGGCGCCGCGGCGAGCACGCCGACGCCCGCCCACAGGCCCCAGGCCCAGGCAGCGGCCGCCGCCTCCGCCAGCCAGGTGACGGGGAACAGCACCAGCGACGGGTAGAGCTTGTAGGTGGCGGCCACGTCCGGCTCCCAGGCGACCTGGCGCGAGATCCAGCCGGCGAGCCGGTAGGGCACCCAGTTGAGCACCGTCCCGACGACGGCGAACGGCGCGGCCAGCACCAGGCCGGGCAGCGAGCGAGCCAGAAACCGCAGCACCGAGGGAATCGGAAAACGGGCGGCCACCAGCTCGTCGGTCAGGCCGGCGGTCTTCAGCAGGCGGTCGTACTCGGCCACTGCCGCGGCCGCCCGGGCCGTGCGTTCGGGGAAGCGCTGGCGCAGATCCTCGTAGCCCTCGATGAACCGCCGGTGGAGGGTGGACTCCTCGGCCAGCGTGCGGTCCAGAGGGAGGGCAAGGCCGGGCCGCGCGAAGAGGTCGGCGGCACGGCCGACCAGCGCGGCCTCCTCCCACGAGCCGTAGTTGAGCGTCACTCGCCGCAGGGCCTTTTCGATGCGCTCGGTCAGCGCCCGCACCACCCCCTGGGGGTCCGTTGCGTAGCGCTCGACCTCGGGCGCCGGGTCGAGCGGCTCGCCCACCTCGACCAGCACCCGCGAGCGAAAGCGCTGCTTGTCGTCGAACACCAGACCCACCGGCACGATCCGCGTTCCGAGAGGGCCGAACCGCGCCTCGGCCTCGAGCACGATGCGGGCGGCGCCGGTGCGCAGCGGCGCCAGCGCCGGTTCGTTGTGGCTGATGCCCTCGGGGAAGAGGGCGATCGAGCCGCCCCTGGCCAGCAGCTCGTGGCAGCGGGCGAAGGTCTCGAGGTTCTTCGCCGGATCGACGCCCTCGTCCTGGCGGCGATGGACCGGCACGGCAGCGGCGAGAGCCAGGATGGGCCGCATCAGCGGCTTGCCCCACAGCGTGCTCTTGGCCAAGAAGCGCGGCATGACCGGCAGCGTGGCGACGAACAGCAGCGGGTCGATCAGCGAGTTGACGTGGTTGCCCACCAGCACCAGCGGCCGGTCGCGCGGGATGCGCGCCTCGCCCACGATCTCGATGCGGCGGAAGAAGGCGGCCGCGAGCAGGCGGGCCACGCCCTCGACGAAGGCGTCCGCCAGCGGCCGCAAGCTCAAACGGGTCCCTCGGCCGCCGCGCCGAGGCGCGCGGTGCGCTCCGTCCATTCTCGCGCCGCGGCCTGCCCCCGCGCCTCCCGGATGCGCGCCATGCCGAGGAAGCCGGCGAGGAAGAACAGCGCCGTCGACAGGATGGCGATGCGCTGCGAGCCGGTGCCCGAGGAGATGGCGCCGAAGATCAGCGGCCCCACGGTGTAGGCCGCCTTGCCCGCGAAGCCCCAGAGGCCGAAGAACTCGCCGCTCTTCTCGACCGGCGAGAACAGCCCCACCAGGCCGCGCGAGGCCGACTGCAGCGAGCCGATCCCGAACCCCGCCCCCAGCCCCACGCCCCAGAACAGCGCCTTGCTGGTGGCGAAGTAGGCGGCGGCGCAGACCAGGACCCACAGCACCAGGGTCACCTGGATGGTGCGCCGGGCGCCGACCTTGTCCTGGATCGAGCCGAAGATGAAGGCGCCCAGCGCCGAGGAAACCTGCAAGGCCACGAACAGCAGGATGAGCTCCTGCGGCCCGAAGCCCAGCGTGCGCTCGGCGTAGATCGAAGCGAAGGCGATCACCGAGTAGAGCCCGCAGCAGAACACGAAGAACACCGCGAGGAAACGCGCCAGCTCGGAGAAGTGCGACAGCGAGCGCGCGGTCTCGAGCAGGCGGCCGAAGGTCACTCGCCCGTACTCGGCGAGGGTTCGCCGGGGGCCGCGCACCGCGCGCTCGGAGAGCAGCAGGAAGGTCGGCAGCGCGGTGACCAGGAAGAAGAGGCCCGTCACCACCCACACCAGGCGCAGGTTGGGCAGGTTCTCGAGCGTGAAGCCGCCGGCCAGGAGCTTGAAGGAGGCCACCAGGCAGAGGAGGCCGCCGAAATAGCCGAGCCCCCAGCCGAACCCGGAGATGCGGCCGACGTTCTCCGGCGTGGAGATCTCGGGCAGGAAGGCGGCGACCAGGTTCTCTCCGAAGGAGAAGCCGAGGTTCGAGAGCACGAAGAGACCGAGCCCCAACGCCACCTGGCCGGGCAGTACGAAGTAGAGGCCCAGGGTGCCGAGCACGCAGAGCCCATAGGTGCCGAGCAGGAACAGCTTCTTGCGCCCCATGTCGTCGGCCATGGCGCCGACGATCGGCGCCACCAGCGCGACGATCAGGTTGCTGACGAAGATTCCCATGCCCCACAGGAAATCGGCGCGGTTGCCGGGCGCCACCAACTTGGTGAAGTAGACGCTGTAGGCGACGGTGACGATCAGCGTGGTGTAGCTGGAGTTGGCAAAGTCGAACATCGCCCAGCCGACGATCTCGCGCCGGCGCACGGGAAGAAACGACGGGTTCGGCATGCGTCACCGCCAGGGGAAGGGACTGGGTTTGACTGCGCGGTGGCGAGGATAACGGAGGTAGCCGCACTTGGCTACCGGCGGCAGATGGATTCCCGCCTCCGCGGGAAGAACGGAGGATAGCGGGAGTCACGGGCCTGGAGAGCTACCAAGGATTCCTCGACCCTGTCATTCCCGAGAACGCGGGAATCCACTCCTCTGCGAGGCGCCGTGGGTTCAAATCGCCGGACGCTTTACCTCTTCGGCACCTCAAAATCGAGCGCCAAATACGAGGTCACCCCCGTCGGCACGTCCTCGATCGCCAACGCCACGCGGTGTGGGCCCGGGCGCATGGCCATCCTGACCTCGTAGAGAAAGTCGCGGGCGAGCGCCGCCTCGAGCTGGGCCGCGGCCACCTGGATCGGCAGCTCGACGGTGCGCACCGGCGTGGTGCCGCCCTCGGCGTCGCGGGCCGCCATCGCCAGCCGGAGCCGCCCCGTCCGGGCGCCGCCATCCGCGGGCAAGAGCGTGAGGCGCGCCATGGGTAGCCGCAGCCGGATCGGCATCAGCACCTGACCCTTCGGCTCGTGTATCGCCGCTCCCGGCTCGAGGGCCGCGCCGAGCGCGTTGTCCTCCTGCCCGATGAGCAGGGCCGCCAGCACCCGCTCCTCGCGCCGGTCCTCGGCCGTCTTGTCGCGGTAGGAGCGGCGGTGCTGCACTCGGGCTCCCTCTCTTCGCACCCGCACCTCGAGCCGGTGCACGCGACCGTCGGCGTCGCGCGCCGCCGCGTAGCCGAGCCAGTAGAAGTTGGAGAGGTCCCGGCCCACGCTAACCAGGGCCTCGTCCAGCCGGTTGCTGTTGAGCAGCGCGCGGCCCCCGGTGTCGTCGGCCAGGCTGAACAGGGTGTCCTGGTCGTTGGCGATCGACTCGCTCTCGAGCCTCGCCGAGAGAGTGGGCCGGGCCTGCTCGGCCGAGCTCGCGGCAGGAGGCCGCAGGCCCGCGGCCTCCAAGGTGTAGAAGGTCACGCCCGCGGCGTTGGCCTGAGTCGCCACCCGCCGCAGCCGCCGGTGCTGGGAGAGGTCGGAGGTCCCGGCGTCGTAGGCGCCCTCGCACAGCGCATTGGCCAGGCCGATCACTTCCTGGCCGGAAACCAGCGGCACGCCGTCCGAAATGTGGAAGACGACCTTGCGTCCCGGCAGCCCGGCGAGCGAGCCGATCACCGCGGACAGGCCGGTGAACGACTGGGCATCCTCGTGCGCCTGCGGCTGCACGTGGGCCGCGGTCAGGGCGCGCATCTGATCCCTGGCGAACTCCGAGCAGCCGTCGTTGTCGTAGATCGCCTGGATCTGCGACAGGGTGTTCTGGCGGGAGGCGCGGCCCTCGACACCGATGGGTCTGCTCTTCGCCAGCCCGTCAAGCTTCGAGAGCGCCAACGCCAGGTCCTCGGTGAACGGCTGGATCACCTTGGGCGAGCGCTCGTAGCTCACCACCATGACGCGCGAGCCGGGCACGAAGCTCTCGGCCAGGAACTCACGCACCTGGGCGAGCGCCCGTTTACGGCTCGCGGGCTGGAGGTGGAGGTTGTCGACGTAGAGCACGAGGCTCAGGCGGTGCTCGGGTGGCGGCGGGACGGCCGGCGCCGGCTCGATGCCGGCCGCGCCCTCGCGTACCTCGATCGCCGCGCCGCCCTCGAAGGCCGAGAAGTTGGAGATCTCGACCGGCTTGCCATCCTCGAGCAGGGTGAAGTCGTCCTGCGTCAGGCCCGCAATCGGGTCGCCGTCGCGGTCGGTGACGTAGACCTCGACGTTGACTACCGAAACCTCCACCCTTTCCCCGAAGGTAGGGGCGGGTGACTGGGCTGGAGCGGAGGCGGTGAGGGCCGCGAGGGCGGCAAGGCCGAGGACGGCGAACGAGGCTCGACGATGCATGCACGCTCTCCTTGCGCTCGCGCGTTCCAGATTCACGGACCGTTCGATTCCACGGCTGCACAGCAAGCCCTATGCCCAAGGTACCGGCCCTCCGCGGCCGCTTTTCGCCTTCAGAGGGTCCTCGCATGAGGACGAAGGCGCGATACAGTCGCGCCAACTCCGGACCCCGATAGGCCTGATGATCCCCCGCCCCGCCCGCTCGCGAGCCGCCGCCCGCCTGAGTGCCTGGGCCGCGGCGCTGGCGCTCGCCGCCGGCCCGGCCCTCGGGCAGTCGAACGACGAGATCCAGACCGGCATCCAGCTCAACTTCTCGACCCCCGGCGCCCGCAGCCTGGCTCTGGGCGGCGCCTTCCTCGGCGCGGCCGACGACGCCACCGCCGCCTATACCAATCCCGCTGGCCTGACCCAGCTCGTCGAGCCGGAAGCATCGTTCGAGGCGCGCGCCTGGCGTTTCGAGAGCCGCTTCGCCGACCGCGGCCATGTGCCCGAGACCGGGCTCACGGGGATCGGCATCGACACCATCGACGGCCTGGAGGAAGGCTCGCTGGCAGACGAGACGGCGGGCCTGTCGTTCCTGTCGTACGTCCACACCGCCGGCCGCTGGGCCTTCGCGGCCTACCGCCACCAGCTCGCGGATTTCCGCGCCTCGCTCGAGATGCACGGCCCGTTCGTCGGCGGCCGCAACACGCGCGACCGCATCTTCCCCGCCCGCTCGGAGCTGGCGCTCGAGATCGCCAACTACGGCCTCTCGGCTGCCTACCGCCTGCGCGACGACCTCTCGCTCGGCCTCGGCCTCTCCTATTTCGATTTCGAGCTCGCCTCGCAGACTGACCGCTACCTCCGTGCCGAACGTACCGGCGACCCGCTGGTCGACGTGCTCACCGGCAACTTCTACGGCCCGGCCGACTTCCGCCCCGAGAACGTCACCAACACGCAGACCCAAGAGGGCGACGACTCAGCCTTCGGCCTCGCCGCCGGCTGGCTGTGGAAGATCGACGGCCGCTGGAGCGTGGGTGGCGTCTTCCGCCAGGGCCCGGAGCTCGACTTTCGCGCCACCTTCACCGACGGCCCGGCGAGCGGCCGCCCCGGCCAGGTCGATCCCACGCTGGGCGGCGACGGCATCTACCACGTGCCGGACGTCTGGGGGCTGGGCGTTGCCTGGCGGCCCTCGGACTCGATGCTCCTGACCTTCGATTGGGACCGGATCCGCTACTCCGAGCTCGCCGACCGCGCCGTCAACCTGCTGCGCGCCGCGCAGAGCGACCCCGGCCGCTTCGTGATGGACGACGCCGACGAGCTGCACCTGGGCTTCGAGTACCAGGGCCTCGCCGCCAAGCTGCCGTGGTCGGTGCGGCTCGGCGCCTGGCACGACCCCGACCACCGGCTGCGCTACGAGGGGCCGGCCGAGAACCTGCGCGCCCGCTTCCGCGCCGGCGAGGACGAGCTGCACTGGGCGGCCGGCGTGGGGCTGGTGGTCGCCCGCTTCCAGCTCGATCTGGCGGCCGACGTCTCGGAGCAGGTGAAGACGCTGTCCCTGTCGGGAGTGGCGCGGTTCTGAGCTGACCAGGAAGCGCGCCCCACCGCGCGTCACTCCTCGGAGGCCGGCCACCGGCCCATTCCCGAGGAGAAGAACCATGAGCGCCGCCCGCCTCGCCCGATCGCGCCTGCTCTTCCTGGGTCTGCTCGTCCTGGGCACCCTCTCCGCGCCCGCATTCGCCGGGGCACCGGAGCTGGTCGAGGACCTCAACCCCGTCCAGGCCTATCGCGAGGGGCCACAGCCACAGGACTTCCAGGCTTTCGGCGGCCAGGCTGTGTTCATCGCCTTCGAGACCCAACGCGGCCGCACGCTGTGGGCGAGCGACGGCACGCCGGCCGGCACCCGGCGGCTGGCCGAGGGCCTGGATGCGGTGACCGCCATCGTGGGCGAGGCATCGGGGGGGCTGATGGTGATCGCTGCTCGCGACTTCCAGCACCAGCCAGGTCTCTGGCGGGTGGACCTCCAGGGCCGCGCCGAGCGCCTGGTTCCCGAGGGAGTGGCCGTCTTCGGCCGCCAGTTCGTGGCCTTCGACGGCAGCCACTTTTTCTTCGCCACGCCGGCGCCCGGGCTGGCCAAGTCGTACTCCTCGCCCGTCCCGACGAGCCTCTGGCGCACCGACGGTACCTCCGCCGGCACCCGCGAGGTCGCCCCGCTGGGCGCGAGCGATTTCACGGTCGGGCCGCTGGCCTTTCGCGGCCGGCTCGTGTTTCTGGTGGCGCTGCGCGGCGAGGACGAGCCGGAAACCTACCTCACGCTCTGGGCCTCGGACGGCCGCTCCGCCGCCGGCACCGTCGAGCTCGCCGACCTCGACAGCGCCTCGCTCGAGCTCTTCCTGGTGCCCACCGCTCGGCGGCTGCTGTTCCCCGCCAGGGCGCGGCGCGGCGAGGAGCTGTGGGGGACCGACGGCACCGTGGCCGGCACCTATGCGCTCACCGACTTCCCCGCCGAGCGGCCCTTCAGCAGCGGCTACGTGCGGCCGACGCCGGCGGCGGGAAGGCTCTACTTCCTGGCCGACGACGGCGAGCACGGCCGCGAGCTGTGGGCGAGCGACGGCACCGGCCGCGGCACGCTGCGCCTGACTGACTTCCCGGGCGACGACCCCTTCACTATCGACGAGCACGGCTCGGCGGCCATGGATGCCGCGGGCCCTGGCGCCCTCTTCGCGGCCGACGACGGCACCCACGGCCTCGAGCTCTGGCGCACGGACGGCTCACCGGGCTCGACCGCGCTCGTGGCCGACCTCTGCTCCGGCTCGTGCTCCGGCTTCGTGCAGCCCGGGCTGGCCAGGAACGGCAGGCTCCTCTTCACCGGCCGCACGCCGGAGACCGGCATCGAGCCCTGGGCGAGCGACGGCACGGCCGAAGGCACCGCCTTGCTCGCCGACCTGAGCGCCGGCGACGCCAGCTTTCGCTTCGTGAACCTCGGCGGGGAGGCAGCCTTCGTCGACCAGAGCGAGGACTTCCGCTTCGCGCTCTACGCGACGGACGGCACCACGGGAGGCACCGAGCTGCTGCTCGAAGCCGATCTCGGCCTCTCGATCCCCACCCCCGAGCCCTTCGTCAAGCTGGGCCGAAAGCTCCTGTTCTTCGGCGTCGACGGCAGAGGCACCGCCGAGCTGTGGGTGGCCCGCGTACCCCGCGGCGGCGTAATGCCGGTCACCGACATCACCCAGGACCAGCCGGGCGGCAGCGACCCCGTGGACCTGACGGCGGCCGACGGCAAGGTCTTCTTCGTGGGCTGCGCCGCGAGCGGCAACGCCGCCCTCTACGCCACCGCGGGCTCCGGGGCCTCCACGCTCCTCGACCTCGGAAACTCCTGCGCCAACTTCTTCCACCCCCTGACCGACGACCGGCTGCTCTCCGAGGTCGGGGGCCGCGCCTTCTTCGCCTACCTCGACCTCTGGGTGAGCGACGGCACGGCCGAAGGCACCGTCAACCTCACCCGCTTCGAGTACATCCCCACCGCCTTCCCCATCGTGGTCTCGAACGTCGCCGACCTCGACGGGCTGGCCGCCTTCGCCGTCCTCGAGAGTGTCGACCCCGGCGGCGGCTACCACGAGCGGCTGTGGCTCTCCGATGGCACGCCGGAAGGCACCCTGCCCGCCGACGCGCTGCCGCAGCCGCTGCGGGTGTTCGAGCTCTTCTCGCTCCGCGGCAGGCTCTACTTCTGGGGCTGGGATGCCCAGGGCCCCGGCTTCTGGTCGAGCGACGGCACGGCGGCCGGCACCCACCTCCTCTACCGGCTGCCGGAGTTCGTCTCGCCGCCCGACGAGCCCCCGGTCGAGGCGCTGGGCGCGGTCTACTTCCTCACCGCCCAGCCGCAGTATTCGCTCGGCCTGTGGCGCACGGACGGCACACCGGAGGGCACCGAGGAGGTTGCGCTTCGTCCTCAGCTCCTCTTTGGCGTGCCGGCGAGCGACCTCGCCGCGACCTCCGGCGGGCTCTTTTTCGTCGCCGCCGTCGGCCAGGCCGGCGAGCGGGAGCTCTGGCACACCGACGGCACACCGGCCGGCACCACGAGCCTGGGATCGCTCGGCCTCACGCTCTTCGACGACATCGTGCCGCCCTTGGTGGTGGCCGGCAGGCTCTTCCTACTCACCACCTCGTTCGCCGAGAGCCGGCTGTGGGTGAGTGACGGCACCTCCTCGGGCACGCGGCCGGTGGCTTCGCCCTTGGGGCAGATCTTCTCCTACCAGGCGAGCCTCGAGGCGGTCGGCGGCCGGGTGTTCTTCGCCGTCGTCGACCCGGAGCGAGGGTGGGAGCTGTGGGAGAGCGACGGCACGGACTCCGGCACGCACCTGGCCGCGGACCTGGCACCCGGCGCGGCCTCGGCCGAGCCGCGCGAGCTGACCGCCTTGGGCTCCGACCTCTACTTCTCCGCCGACGACGGCACCTTTGGCCGCGAGCCCTGGCGGCTGCCCGCGGCGCCAGGATGCGAGCCCTCGCCTTTCGCCCTCTGCCTCGCCGGCGATCGGGTGCAAGCGACGCTCGCCTGGCGCGACGCGGGTGGCATCCCGCGGCGCGCCGCGGCGCGGGCGCTCGCCGCCGACTCGGGCGGCTTCTCCTTCCTCGACCCCGCGCGCCTCGAAGTGGTGGCCAAGGCCCTCGACGCGACGGCCGTCAATCGTCACCTCTGGGCATTCGCCGGCTCGCTCTCCGACGCGTCCTGGGAGCTGACGCTGCGCGACGGTGTGACCGGCGGCGCGCTGCGCTGGGTCAACCTCCTCCGCCAGCAGACCGCCCGGGCGGATCACCGGGCCTTCCCCGCCGCGGGCCCGCCGGCGGCCGAGGATGCCGTGCGCGTGCTGGAGGAGAGTGGGCCGGCCCTCGCGGGCCACCGAGCCCTCGAGCTCGCCCCGGCCCTCTCCCCGGCGCCTCCCTGCCAGCCGGCGCCGGGCGTGCTGTGCCTGCACGGCGGGCGCTTCCGCGTCGAGGTCGGCCGCGAAGGCGGGCCACTCTCTGCCACTGTGCTCCCGTGGAGCGACCTCGCCGGCGCCTTCGCCCTCGCCCCCGGTGCCAACGCCGACCTGGCGATCAAGGTGCTCGACGGCAGCGGGGTCAACGGGCGCTTCTGGGTCTTCGGCACCGCCCTGACTCATCGCGCCTACACCGTGACGGTGACCGACACCGTCACGGGTACCCGGCGGAGCTACGCCAAACCGGAGGGAGCGCTCGAGGGCTTCGCGGATCTGGGGTCGTTCTGATGGGGGCTCGTTCTAGAACGCCTGGGTGTCGGCGACGCTCGCCAGGGTGCGCGGCGGGTTGCGGTAGACCTTCACCAGGCTGCCGCTCTCGTCGTAGATCCGCACCACGAAGCGCACGTTGGAGAGCGAGGCGTAGAACACCCAGAACTTGCCGTTGACCGGCCGGCCGTCGAGGATCTTGAGCGCCAGCTCGACGTTGTTGGGGTTGAAGAACCAGAAGTAGCCGCCGTCGGCCGTGGTCTGCACGGCGGTGGCCTGGCCGGTGTTGCCGGCGAAGTCCGTCCACCGCACCTCGACGCGGAAGCGGGCTTCGTTCAAGCACAGCGAGGTCGGCGTCGGGATCAGGCAGCCGACGCCGTTCGCCGCCTTGACGGACGCCGTGAAGAGCGAAGGCCGCGCGTCCGGCACGCCGCGCTCCGGGGAGCCGAGCGACAGCAGCTCCGAGGAGACGGGCTCCGCGGCGTCGGCATTCGCGAGCGGCAGGTCGACGAAGGTCGACGTGTCGGCCAGGCTGCGGAGCGTGTTCGGAGGGTTGTAGTAGGAGGCCACGCGCCCGGTCTCGGTGTCGAACGCCGTGACCTCGTACTCCTGGTTCGACATCGCGCCCGAGAAGTACCAGAAGCTGCCGTTGATCGGCCGCCCGTCGAGGATCTTGGTCACCACCTCGGGGTTCTCTTCGCCGCGGAAGAAGAGGAAGGCGGCGTTCGCGGTCAGCGCCTCCAGGGTGGCGGGCGCGGAGCGCCCGTTGTCTGCCCGGAAGGCGGAGGTCACCTGGAAGCGGCCCTCGGGGCCGAACTGCACGCAGCGCGGGCGGCCTTCGCCCTCCGCCTCCTGGTCGCAGGAGCCGGCGCCGAGACGATAGAACCGCCGGTAGACCTCGGTGTTGGTCGGGAACGACGTGCCCGCGCGGGACCAGACGATCGCCAATCGCGAGGAAGTGGTGGGAGCGAGGTCGGCACGCTGGAGGACGAGCGGCTCCTGGGCCGTGTTGTCCTTCACCAGGAGCTCGGCGCTCGCCGGTTCGCCCCCGGCATCGAAGGCCCGCGCCAGCACCCGGGTCCCGCCGCCGATCCACACCACGGTGAAGTGGCCCGCGTCCCGGTTCCACGCGATGGCCGGCGGGCCCGGCTGCGAGGTCTCGTTCACCTGGACGATCTCTCCCACCGCCTGCCCGGTGGGCGAGAACCGGCGGGAATAGAGAATCGGTTCGTTTCCTGCCTCGGCCCGCCAAGGAAACACCGCCATCAGGTTCCCGGCCTCGTCGAAGGCGCCCACCGCCGCCACCTGCGGCACGTCGGGAGCGGACGGGCTCGGCCCGTCGAGCGGCAGCCCTGCGGCGAGCGGCGCGCCGGTGCCGGCAAAGAGGCTCACCGTCGGTGGCCGGCCCGGCGCGAGCACCGCGAAGTGGCCTGCCGAAGCCAGGGCGAGCGCGTGAGCGCCTCCGCTGCCACCGGGCAGCGGGACGCGAAACGACTCCTGGTCGGGATGCGAGAGCGAGTCGAGCACCCGGCCTTCGATCGCCAGCTCCTGGGTCGTCACGTTGCGTGCGATCCAGCTCACCACGCAGCGGGCGACCCCGTTGCACACCACGACCGGAGCCAGCCGCTCCTCGGTCGTGCTCGGTCCGGTGAGCACCTCCTCGTCCCCCGCGGCTCCCTGCCGGTCGAAGAAGCGGGCCACCACGTGGTTGCCGGGGCCGCCCTCGGTCGCCGTCCAGGCGACGAGGAACTTGCCGTTGCTGCTGCCCGCCGCACCGAAGCTGACCTGAGGCCCGATGAGGCCGACCGGTGGAAAAGCGATCCTCAGCCCACCGACCTGAGCGCCGCCGGCATCGCTGATCTCGCCCAGGATCTGGGGCGTGAAGTCGTACGGAACGGCGTGCCGCAGAACGAGCACCAGCGAGTCACCCTGCGGTGTCGAAGTCGCCGTCACACCCGACATCGGATAACCCGAGGTGTCGGAGAAGCCCAGCCGTTCGATGAGGCTGTCCTGGACGAGAGCCGCCTGGGCGGCCAGCGGCGGCCACAGAGAGGCGAAGGCGCAGAAGACGAGACGAGAGATGCCTGAGCGCAGCATGGAAGGGCCCTCCAGAGGTTGTCGAGACGATCGGAAATGCTGATAGGACATACGCAGGAGCCCGCGCGGGTGTCTACTGGTCCGCTTCCACCTCGTCCGCATCGAGTTGGCAGCGCCAGTCAGCGGCGCGCCCGATCAACCGCGCAGCAAGTCCTAGCAGGCGCTCTACGGGTTGTCCCGGAACAGCTCGATGAAGCGCGGCGAGAAGGCGTCGGGGTGGGGCGCGAAGGTGGGGTTCAGGCGCCGCGCCTCGCGCAGATCGTCGACCGCGGCGGCGAGGAGGTCGGCCTCCGCTTCGCCGCCCAGCAGGAAGAGGGCGTGGCGCGCCGCGGAGCGGAAGAGCGCGGTGTAGAACATCACGCGATCCGAGGCTGGCGCGGACTGGCGCTCCAGCAGCTCGACGGCGCGCTGGTACTCGCCGTCGAAGTAGGCCTGCGCCGCCGCGAGCACCGGGGAGGGCAGCGGCGCTCGCGCCGAAGCCGGCGACTCGGCGGTGGGCAGAGGCGGCGCGACCACCTGATCCTCGGCTCCAGGCGCCACCTCGAGTGCAGGTTCCGCAGTGGGGCTCGGCGCTGGCGCGGCCTCAGCTCGCTGGCGCTCCTCGCGCGCCTGCCGCTCCCGCGCCTCGAGCTCGGCGCCGAGCGCGGCCAGGTCGCGCGCCGCGCCGGCCGCCAGCTCGAACGCGGGCCGGGCCTCGGCGGGGCGCCAGCGATCGCGCGCCTCGCCGAGCCTGGCGCGGGCGCTGCTCAGCGTGGCGAGCGCCCGCTCGCGCCGCTCGGCCAGCGCCCCCTCGCGGCGCCAAACCTCGTCCGTTGGCGCGGGCAGGGAGTTGGCCACCGCCGCAGCGCGGGCGACCTCGGCTTCGGCGTCGAGCAGGCCCTGGCAGGCGCCGCGTCCCTGGCTCGCCTGCGCGGCGAGCTCCGGGCGCGAGCCGATGGCGCCCTGGCGCTCAGAGAGCCCCCACTCCGCGAGCGCCCGCTCGCACTGGTGCTGGTTGAAGAAGGCGACGCCCAGGTAGTGGTGCGGCAGGTAGGGCTCGGGGATGGCGCCCACCAGCCGGGCGCGGGCCTGCTCCTGCGGCCGTTCGGCCACCGCCGCGGCGAGCAGGCGCTCGGCCTCGCGCCACTGCCCGCGCGCGAGCGCCTTGACGCCGTCGAGATAGCTCCGGCGATAGTCGTCGGCGCGCGCCGAGAGGGCTACGGCCAGCAACGCCAGAGCCACCCAGAAGCGCCCGCCGTGACGGAGGCGTAGCATGGCCTCAGAAGCCCAGCTTCTCGACGAACGCCGCCGCGTCGACGCGCGCGAACTCGGCGCGGCAGGCGACGCTCGCCCCGGCCGGCACCTCGACCGCGCAGCGCCGGGTGGCGGCCGACCGCGGGTTCGAGAGCTCGACGACCCAGCGCCCGGGGGGCAGTGCGATGGCGAGCGGCGTGAAACGCTGGCCCGGCAGCGGCGCGTCGCGGCCGGCGGCGTCGGTCAGGCGCACCACCTCGGCCCACGGGCGCGCGTCGATGCGCAGCAGCCCCGGCGCCACCGCCGGCGCGGCGGCCGGCGGCTCCGGCGGCGCGCGGCGCAGCACGAACGGCAGCGCGGCCAGCACGGCGGCGCCCAGCAGCGCGGCGGTGACCGCGAGCCAACGGCGGGCCCTCGCCGCTTCCCGGGCCGCGGGCCGCAGCAGCACGGTCGGGCTCTCGCTGGGCTCGAAGCTCGCTTTCGCGAAGGCGGGGTCGAGCGCCGCCGCCACCGCTTCGAGGTCGGCGGCGAGCGCACCGGCCGAGGGATAGCGGCCCGCCGGGTCCTTGGTCAGGCAGCGCTCGACGATCGCAGCCAGTCGAGGCGGGCACTCCGGCCACAGCGCGGTGAGCGGCTCGGGGTCGCGCTCCAGCACCGCGTACATCACCGCGGCGCCGGTCTCGCCGTCGAACGGGCAGCGGTGGGTCAGCAGCTCGTAGGCCAGCACGCCGAAGGAGAAGACGTCGCTGCGCGCCCCGGAGGCCCTGCCCTCGATCTGCTCCGGCGCCATGTAGGCCACGGTGCCCATCAGCGCCCCGGTCTGCGTGAGCTGCGATTCGCCGGCCGCCAGGCGCGCGATCCCGAAGTCCATGATCTTGACCCGGCCGTCGGGCAGCAGGCGGACGTTACCGGGCTTGACGTCGCGGTGCACCACGCCGCGCTGGTGCGCGTAGGCGAGGCCGCGCGCCACCTGGATCAGCACGTCCAGGCGCCGGGCGAGCGGCATCGGCCGCTCGGCAGCGATCACCCGCGACAGGTCCTCGCCGGCGAGCAGCTCCTGCACCAGGTAGGGCACCGTGCCGAGCCGCGGATCGGCGATGGCCCCGACGTCGTAGACCACGGTGACGTTCGGATGGTCGAGGCGGGCGGCGATCTCGGCCTCGCGTGCGAAGCGCTCGCAAAGCTCGGGCGAGGAGAAGCGGCAGGTCTTGATCGCAACCAGCCGCTTCAGGGCCGGGTCGCGGGCCCGGAACACCTCGCCGAAGCCGCCGCCGCCGATGCGCTCGAGCACCTCGTAGCGGCCGATGGCGGCGGGAGACCGCGGCGCCAAGCCCGCGAGCTCGATCGCCGGCCGCTCCAGGAAAGCGCCGGCCTCCTGGTCCGCGGCCAGCAGCCGGAGCACCCCGGCCTCGAGCTCGGGATCACCGGCCGCGCGCTCGGTCACGAAGGCCCCGCGCTCCGCCGGCGGCTGCTCGAGCGCCGCCTCGAAGAGCTCGTTGATCTCGAGTTGCCGCCGCGAGTCCACGCGCGGACTCTAGCCTGCAAAACCTACCGCGCGGCCGATCTGCTGTGTCGCGGGAGGCTCGGCAATCCTCACCTACTGGCGTGTACGCTCCGGTTGGCGAGACTCCCGCTCCTTGCAGCTCGACCGCTCGCTACGGTCTTGCCATTCGGCCTATGCACGCTCGGCCTGGCCAGGATCGACCGGCTGGCCGGGTTGGAGCTCCTGCGGCCGGCCGGTGAGCTCCGCGTAGAGCCACGAGCGCGCGGTGCGCCACTGCCGCATGACGGTTGCGGTCGAGCAGCCGAGTACCGCCGCCGTTTCCTCCAGCGTCAGGCCGCCGAAGAAGCGCAGCTCGACGACGCGGGCCCGCTCGGGGTCGAAGGCGGCGAGCGCGGTCAAGGCGGCGTCCAGGGCCACCAGATCGGCCTGCGCCAGTGCCGGCAGCTCGCCCGGGACCTCGAGGGCCGCGGCGTCGATCGGCACCGGCCGCATCCCGCCGCCGCGCTTCTCGCTGCCGTGCTTGCGGGCGTGGTCGAGGAGCACGCGGCGCATCATCTGGGCGGCGATGGCGAAGAAGTGGGTGCGGTCGTGCCAGGCCACGGCACGCTGGTCGATGAGGCGCAGGTAGGCCTCGTGCACCAGGGCGGTGGGCTGCAAAGTGTGATCGGGGCGCTCGCGCCGCAGGTAGCGCGCGGCGCGCGAGCGCAGCTCGTCGTAGATCAGGGGCAGGAGGTCGGCCTCGGCCCGGGGATCGCCCTGCCTCCATGCATGGAGGAGCTCCGTCACCCTGCCTGGGTTGGGCACGCGGGAATTGTGTCGCCGAAGCCGGGCGACCACAAGGGTCGCCCCTACTGAGATCACGGAGCGAAAGCCGTAGGGGCGGGCCTCGTGCCCGCCCTCCGCCGCTACGGCTGCACGTCCCTCGCGCCCCACCCCCCGCTCGCCAGCTCCTCCACCACCACCACGATCCAGTCCGCGCTGTCCGGCGCCGCCAGCGGCAGGTCGTAGCTCCAGGCCGGGCCGGCGAGGTTCTGGGCGAGCAGGATCTTGTGCTGGAAGGTCGGCCGCCCGTCCTCCGGCCCGAAGGCCACTGTCAGACGCAGCGCCGCCTGCTCCGGGTCGGGCGGGCGCGAGCCCTTGGCAGCCAGGTCCAGGCGCACGGTGAGAGTGCCGGCGCCCCGCCCTCCCTCCGCGGGCTGATAGCGCGCCGAGACCGCGAGGTCGCCCACCTCCGGCTCGCCGACCAGGATGCGCCGCACCCGCGCCTCGGCCACCGCCTCCGGCGTCGACGAGCGCACCCAGCGCGGCCCGGCCACCGACCAGCCGCGGCGCGCCGGCTTCACCTCGAGGCGGCGGAGCTGGCCGTCGAGCTGGCGCTCCACCTGGAAGGTGACGAGCTTGCGCGAGCCCAGGTCGGCGGTGAACGCGTCCAGCTTCTTGGCGGAGTCGATGGGCTCGACGCCGCCGGCCTCGGCAAGCGCGGTGAGCGGCGCCGCTCCCGCCAGCAGCAGATTCTCCCGCTTCTCGCTCTCCTCGTCCGCCGCCGACTTGCCGCCCAGCGGCACGGTGCCGCCGATCAGCGTGCCGCCGCCCGCGTTCTTGGTGCCGAAGAGGCCGCGGCGCCGGAACTCCTCGAACTGCTGGCTGGTGCTCGAAGGGCCGGTCGTCGCCTGCTCGTAGGTGGCGGGGAAGACCAGCCAGCCATAGGCGGCGAGGGTGCGCGCCAGGTCCCTGGCGCCGGCGTCGCCCGCGCTCGACGACGCCTGGCCCGAGGCCGCCCGCACGAGCTCCGGCACCCGCTTGCGGTAGAAGGCCGCGGGGTCGAGGTCGTAGCCGCCGCCGACCAGGACCAGGGCCCGCGGCCCGCTGCGCGACTCGCGCGCCGCCCAGGTCAGAAGCGCGTCGCGGCTGCGCTCGGCGATCGCCGCCTCCTCCTCGATCGCTCCCTGGACGAGGTCGCCGGGCAGCATCGCGGGGCTGGTGGCCGCCGCCGCGTTCTCCGGCTTCAGCGTCGAGAGCACGCCGCGCCGCAGCTCATTGATCTCGTCCTTGGCCTCGAACTCGAGCAGCAGGCGCGCCAGCGCGTTGCCCACCAGCTCGCGGTCGCGGGTCGGGGGCAGGAGCGGCTCCGGCGCCGGGTCGGCGACCCAGATCTCGATCTCGCCCAGCGCCGTCAGGGCCTCGGCCTTCTCGGCCAGCGACAGGGCCACGGCCTGCACGTTGGCGGCGCGGGCGGTGGTCAAGTCGGCGTAGAGCACCAGCCGCCACGGCACGCCGGAAGCGCCGCCGATGGGCTGCACCTCGATCACCGGCCGCGCCTCTCCCTCCTCGGCGACGGCCAGGTCCTCGGGTTTGAGCTCGGCGGGCACGGCGCCGGAGGGGTTCTTGGCGGCGACCGCGACCTCGATCGCCGTCACCCGCGCCTGGTCCTCGAACTGCGGCGAGGTCTGGGCGGTGGCGGCATGCGGCAGCGCGAGCATCGCCAGGAGGCAAGCCTGCGCCTTGAAGGTGGTTCTGCTTGCGAAACCCAGCGCGCTCTTCATCAGCAAGGTCCTCTCGATAGTGTCCGCTCTCGAGCAGCGAGCCGGATGGCCGGCCTCGATCTTACCCCCTGCTTCCCGCCGGCGACCCGTGTGCTACGCTCTTCGCGCCATTCCCCGCCGCTCCACTCGTCCACACGGAGAAATACTCGCATGCTCCCTGCTCTGAGCCGGCGCCTGGCGCTGCTGCCGATCGTCTCGTTCACCTGGCTCGCCTGCCAGTCTCCGGCACCGCCTCCCCCTGCGCCCGCTCCTCCACTGCCCGCCGCCGCGCCGGCGCCACCCCCGCCCGCGCCGACCGTGCCCTTCCGGCGCGCCGAGGACGGAACCCCGCTGCCGCCCGTTGCCAAGGTGGTGCCAACCACCCGCCAGGTGCTCGGCCGCACGCTGTGGGACGACTACGGCTGGCTGCGCGAGCGCGACAACCCGGAGGTGGTTTCCTACCTCGAGCAGGAGAACCTCTACACCGAGGCGGTGATGGAGCCCACCCGCGAGCTCCGGGAGAGGCTCTACCAGGAGCTGCTCGCCCGCACGCAGGAAACCGACCTCACGGTGCCCTTCCTCAAGGGCGGCTTCTACTACTACACGCGCACCGAGGCCGGGAAGCAGTACCCGATCTACTGCCGCAAGCGCGGCAGCCTGGAGGCGCCCGAGGAGGTGCTGCTCGACGTCAACGCGCTGGCCGAGGGCCGCGAGTACTTCGCCCTGGGCAGCTTCGAGGTCAGCCCGGACGGGCGCCTGCTGGCGTATTCCTTCGACGACACGGGTTCCGAAAGACTGACGATCCGGGTCAAGGACCTGACGAGCGGCGATCTGCTGCCCGACGAGATCACCGGCGTCGGCTACGGGGTGGCCTGGGCGAGCGACAACCGTACCCTCTTCTACGTCATCTCGAACGAGGCCTGGCGTCCGTACCGCCTCTTCCGGCACACGCTGGGCGGGCGGCCCGGCGCCGACACCCTGCTCTTCGAGGAGGCCGACGCCGCCTTCGAGATCTTCGTCGCCCGCAGCAAGGACGGCCGCTACGTGTATCTGGTGTCCCAGAGCTCGACCTCCTCGGAGTGGCACGTGCTGCCGGCCGACCAGCCGACGGAGAGCTTCCGCGTCTTCGCCGCGCGGCGGCCCGGGGTCGAGTATTCGCTCGAGCATCACGGCCAGTCGTTCTACGTGCGCACCAACGAGGGCGCCAAGGACTTCCGGCTGCTGCGCGCGGCGGAGGCCGACACCGCGCCCGAGCACTGGCAAGAGGTGATTCCCGGCCGCGAGGGCGTGGCGTTCGAGGGCTTCGACGTCTTCGCGCGCCACCTGGCGCTCTACGAGCGCCGCGGCGGGCTGTCGCGCATCCGCGTCCTCGACCTGGCGGCCGGCGCCGAGCACGAGGTCGACTTCCCGGAGCCGGTCTTCACCGTGTGGCCGGGCGCCAACGAGGAGTTCGACACCTCGCTGCTGCGCTTCCGTTACACGTCGCTGGTGACCCCGGGCTCGATCTTCGACTACGACCTGGCCGCGCGCACCCGCACGCTCAAGAAGCAAGAGGAGGTGCGGGGCGGCTACGACCCGACGCTCTACGTCAGCGAGCGCCTCTCGGCGCGCGCCCCCGACGGCACCGAGATCCCGATCTCGATCGTGTATCGCAAGGACCGGCCGCGCAACGGCGCGGGCCCCTGCCTGCTCGCCGGCTACGGCGCCTACGGCGCGCCGTCCGACCCAACCTTCAGCACCAACCGCCTGAGCCTCCTCGATCGAGGCTTCGTCTACGCCATCGCGCACGTGCGCGGCGGCGGCGAAATGGGCGAGCGCTGGCACGAAGGCGGCAAGCTGCTCACCAAGAAGAACACCTTCACCGACTTCGTGGCGGCCGCCGACGCCTTGGTGCGCGGTGGCTACACCTCGAAGGAGAAGCTGGCCATCTCGGGTGGCAGCGCCGGGGGCCTGCTGATCGGCGCGGTCGTCAACCTGCGGCCCGACCTGTTCCGCGCCGCCATCGCCAAGGTGCCGTTCGTCGACGTGATGAACACCATGCTCGACCCCACGCTGCCGCTGGTGGTGCCCGAGTTCGAGGAGTGGGGCAACCCCGCCGAGGCGGAGTACTTCGACGCCATGCGCGCCTACTCGCCCTACGACAACGTGGCGCCGGTCGAGTACCCGCACCTGCTGGTGACCGCCGGCTTCAACGACCCGCGGGTGATGTACTGGGAGCCGGCCAAGTGGGTGGCCAAGCTGCGCGCTACCAAGAAGGGGGACCGCCAGCTCCTGCTCAAGACCAACCTCGGCGCCGGCCACGGCGGGCTCTCGGGCCGCTACAGCGCGCTCTCCGAGCTGGCCTTCGAGTACGCCTTCATCTTCCAGGCGCTCGGAGTTCCCGGGTAGCCCCGGCGCGAGCATGATCGAGGCCGAGGGACTGTCCAAGACCTTCTGGGTACACGAGAAGGAGCCGGGCTTCTGGGCCTCGGTCGCCTCGCTGCTCTCCCGCAAGAAGGTGCCGCGGCACGCCGTCAAGGGCGTCTCCTTCCGCGTCGAGCCCGGCGAGATCGTGGGCCTGGTGGGCGCCAACGGCGCCGGCAAGACCACGGTGGTCAAGATGCTCGCCGGCATCATCCACCCCACCGCCGGCTCGGCGCGCGTGCTGGGCTTCGAGCCCTGGCGGCGCGACGACCGGCTGCGCCAGCAGATCGCGCTCATCATGGGCCAGAAGGCGCAGCTCTGGTGGGACCTGCCAGCCGCCGACGGCTTCCTGCTGCTCAAGGAGATCTACCGCATCCCCACCGATCGCTATGCCGCCACTCTTCGCTATCTCTGCGAAGTGCTCGGCGTGGGCGACGAGCTCAAGGTGCAGGTGCGGCGCCTGTCGCTCGGCGAGCGCATGAAGATGGAGCTGATCGCAGCCCTGCTCCATTCGCCGCGCATCGTCTTCCTCGACGAGCCGACGATCGGCCTCGATCTGACCGCGCAGAAGGCGATCCGCGACTTCCTGCTCCAGTACCGGCGCGACCACCGGCCGGCGATGATCCTCACCAGCCACTACATGGAGGACATCGAGCGGCTGTGCGAGCGCATCCTGATCCTGCGCCGCGGCGAGTTGGTGTTCGACGGGCCGCTGGCCCGGGTGGCCGACCGCTACAGCCGCCACAAGGTGATCACCGCCCACCTGCGGCGGGACGGCAGGCCGCCCCAGCCAGGCGACAGCGGGGCGGGCGGGCGCGAGGCAGGCGCCTTGCCGGACACCGCCGCCCGACTGGACACGGCCAATCTGGCGGCGCTGGGCCGCCTGCTCGCCGCCAACGACCTCGAAGTGCGCCTCGAGGTGCCGCGCGAGCGCGTCACCGAGGCGGCCGGCCGCATGCTCGAGACGCTGCCCGTCGCCGACCTCTCGATCGAGGAGGAGGACATCGGGTCGGTGATCGAGGCCATCATGCAGGACCGGCCGCGGCCGGGCGAGCCCGCGCCATGACCCCCCGGCTCTTCCTCGGCGTGTGGAGCGTCGAGGCCCGCAAGGCGATGAGCTACCGGACCGACTTCTGGCTCTCCGCCGTGGCCTCCTTCGGGGTCCAGATCGCCGTCGCCTACTACCTGTGGTCGGCGATCTTCCGCGAGTCCGGCCGCGAGACGATCGGCGGCTTCACCCGCGACGGCATGGCGATCTACTACGTGCTCGCCATCCTGCTCGGCAAGCTGATCCGCGGCGAGGACCGCCAGTACAGCATCTCCCACGACATCTACGAAGGCAGCCTCACCCGCTACCTGCTGTTCCCCGCCAACTACTTCAGCTTCAAGTACGCCGAGCACCTGGGGATGCTGGTCGCGGCCTTCGTGCAGCTCGCGCTTTTCGGGGGCGCCGCGGTGCTGCTCTTCGACTTCGGCGCCGCCGGCCAGGTGACCGCGGCCTCGGTGGCGCGCACCGTGGGCGCCTTCGCCGCCGGCAACCTCCTTTCCTTCCTGATGATCTTCCTGCTCGAGGCCGTCGCCTTCTGGGCCGACAACGTATGGTCGCTCTCCGTGCTGCTGCGCTTCATCGGCCACCTGCTGGGCGGCCAGCTCCTGCCGCTCCACCTGTTCCCCGCCTGGGCGCAGCCGCTGCTCGATCTGCTGCCCTTCCGCTTCCTCTACTACTTCCCGACCATGACCTTCCTCGACCGCCTCGACACCGCCGCCTGGGCGAGCGGCATGGCCGTGGCCCTCGCCTGGTGCGTGGTGCTGGGGTTGGCGGCGCGGATGGTGTGGAGGCGCGGGTGCCTGCAGTACACGGGGGTGGGGATCTGAGGGAGACTGTAACGTCCGGCATCGCACGGCCACCAAAGCCCTTCTAGGTTCGGCTCGCCGCTCAAGCTCCTCCCGAAGCTCGGGATGGCGCTACAGGTCGATCACCCGGGAGCCGAGGCGAGGTACAGGATCGGCGCATGAAACGGGATGGGGACTGCGTTCTGTGCCGCTACGGCCGGCAGGTGTGGACCTGGCTCGCGGCCGGGCTCGTCATGCTGCTGCTCGTCTGGCTGCTGCGCACCCGGCTGCCGGCGCTGCTGTGGCTCTACCTCCTGGGGCTGGCGCTCTTCGGGCTGGTCTTCGCAGCACGCATCGCGCGCGGCGTGGTGGGGAAGCTCTGCCGCAAGCGCGCGGGCGATCCCAAGGGCCGCGGCTCGGAAGGGCATCCGCCCGCGCGCGGAGTGCGCCTCCCGCCGCACACCTACAAGCGGCCCGATCCGCGCATCTACAGCCAGGCCTGGCTGATGGCGAAGGGCCTGGCGGTGACCTGGGACAACCCGGACATCAGCCTGTTCGACGGCGCGGCGCCGGCCCCGCCGCACGCGCTCCTCCCCGGGCACGCATACTTGATCCGGGCGCGCATCTGGAACGGCTCGCCCGAGGCACCGGCGGTGAACATGCGGGTGCGCTTTTCCTATCTGAGCTTCGGCATCGGCACCACCAGCACTCCGATCGGCGAAACCTTCGTCGATCTGCCGGTGAAGGGTGCAGCCGGCCTGCCGGCGATCGCCGAGATGGCCTGGACCACGCCGGCGACTCCCGGTCACTACTGCATCCAGGTCGAGCTGCTGTGGGCCGACGATGCCGATCCCGGCAACAACCTGGGCCAGACCAATCTGCTCGTGAAGCAGCTCAACTCGCCGCACGCGAAGTTCTCCTTCCGCCTGCGCAACGACAGCGCCGAGGCGCGCGCTTTCGCCCTGCGCACCGATGCCTATCGCCTCCCGGCGCTGCCCGACTGCCCGCGGCGCGAGGCGGAGTTCCCGCGCGGCCGCCCGACCGGCGAGCGCGATCCCTTCGCCGCGCACCGTCCGGCCGCGCACCGGGTGCCGGACGGCTGGCGCGTCGCGATCGAGCACGACGAGGCCGCGGTGCTGCACCCCGGCGAGGAGCGGGAGGTCACGGTCGACGTCACCGCCCCCGAGGGCTTCAGCGGCCATCTCGATCTCAACGTCAACGCCATCGCACGCACGGCCGACGGCGAGGTGCTCGCCGGCGGCGTGACGCTGCGCGCGAGAAGCTAGAGACGACACGATGGGCCCACAACACACCTCCTGCGTCGAGCCGGCGAAGTTCGCCCAACCCGACAAGGTCGTGATCGGGATCTGGGCCGGGATCGCCGCGGCCGGCGGCATTGCCGCGGTGCTGGTAAGTCCCTTGCTGATCTTCGTCTCGCTCGCCGCCGCCACGCAGGCGCTGCGCTACGTGCTGGAATGGATGCTTCACCGCAAGCTGGTGTGCCTGCACCGCGACCACTCGGCCACCGACTGCATCTGCAGCGGCGACACCACCACCGTGTGCGCGATCGGCCGCGTGATCGACACCGAGGCGGTGGGCGAGGACAAGAACCTGGTCGAGGACGTCGATAACGACGAGGCGATCAATCTGGCGCTCTACCCGTTCCGCATGGCCGATTTCGCGGCCGACCCGCCGCCGGGCAAGGCGGCCCACGAGGCCAATCTCGAGATGGCGAGCGCGCCCGGCAAGCCGCAGGGCGACCTGATCCGCCCGCCCAGCCCGGCGCTCCAGGGCGCGGACGGCGAGCTGCCCTATGTCGCCTACTTCCGCACCGTGGTGTTCAGCCAGGTCTATGGCACCTGGAAGGCCTGGACCGAGGTGGTGGGCCGCGACTACGGCTACTTCGGCATCATCGGGCCGGACCAGGCGCAGGAATGGGGCACCTACCAGAAGCTCTACAGCCACGAGAAGCCGAAGCTGGTCAGCGTGCCGGCGCTGCACTGCGAGTTCGAGGGCGCCCGCATCCGCGACATGCTGGACGCGATCAATGCCTTCTCCTTCGGCGGCTCGTGGTGCAAGAAGAACTGGTTCTTCGGCATCCTGTGCGCCGTGCTGCAGTCGATTCTGGCGTCGCTGCCGCTGCTGGCAGCGCTTGCCGCGTGGGCTGCGGCGGCGGACGGCAAGATCTCCGACGCGGTCGAGGGCGGCGGCACGGTCGGGCCGAAGGACGACGTGATCGTCAAGGGCCGTTGGGTCTACGACGGCGGGCACGAGGGCTGGAACGAGATCCACGCCACGCGGATCGTGCAGAAGGTCGAGAACGTGCCGGCCGACCCGGCTTCGTTCGACGGCTTCCTCAAGCGCTGGTGCGCCCGGCTGGCCGACGTACCGCACGCCGACCCGCCAGGAACGCGCCCAGCCGACGCACCCGGCGCCGCGACCTTCGACGCGCAGGCGCGGCCGGAGCACCGCTGGGTGCTGCACCCTGCGATCGACGGCTGTGCGCCGGCCGACGATCTGGATCCCGGGGTCATCCGCTGAGGTGCTGCCGCGGCGGCTTGGTTCCTTGAAAAAGACCTTGTAGCTTCTGCCTGGGGGTCCACCCTGAGAACCACGGTCACCGAGCGCGGGCAGACGGTGGTCCCGGCAAAGATCCGGCGGGATCACAAGATCGAGGCCCAGACTCGCCTGGAGTGGATCGACGACGGCCATAGCATCCGCGTCGTTCCTATCCCGGAGGACCCGGTTCGTGCCGCACGCGGCAGCTCTCACGGGCTGAGCCGAAGACTTCTCGCGGAGCGAAAGCGAGCCCTTGGCTAGCGATAGACGTCGCTGCGGTGCCTGATGATGCTCACATCCACGGTCCTCGCCGCGTCGGACACCGAGTAAACGACGCGGTAGTCGCCGACCCGAATCCGCCAGAGATCCTGACTCCCCTGAAGCTTGCTGCATCAGGCCGGCCGCGGGTTCCCGGCCAGTGCCTCGATGCGGGCGACGACGCGCGACGCCAGTGGCTCACCCAGAGCCTCCAGCTCCTTGCGCGCTGAACGCGCGAAGGTGATTGCTTAGTCAGGCACCTTTGCGCGCGCCTCGTGCGAGACGCCGCTTCACCTCGGCCAGGGACTCTCTCGGCTCGGCGCGCCGCTGGTGGGCCACCAGCGTGTCGTAGAGATCTTCCCAGAGCACCGAGTGGCGCTTCAGGTCGATCAAAACGGCCCGCCGCTGGCCGCTTTCGTCCACCACGAACTCGATACCTCGGAGGGCTGCCGTGCTCATGGCGGCAAGTATAGTCGGGCCCGCGGCCGCCTCTCACCCATCACTGCCTCACCGCACCAGGCGCCAGGAGCGCTCCGTCGCGGCGCCGCCTGTGGTTTCGATTGCCACGCCCACCGCCGCCAGGCTCTCGAGGACCGAGGCGGCTTCGGCCGCTTTCACTCCCTTGAAGCGCCGCGCGAAGTCGGCCGCGGTGGCGGAGCCGGCCTCCGCGAGGAGATCGCGCGCCGCCACCACGCGGGCCGGGAGGTCCTTCGGCCACGCCGGCTTGGCGGCGCGCTTGCCTCTCGCCGGCGTAGCGGGCTCGGCGGCCGTGAGGCCGGCCTCGGCGAGAGTGGCCTGGGTCTCGGGC
>JBIOXV010000153.1:0-2032 GCA_044869805.1 Thermoanaerobaculia bacterium
CGGTCATGCCGAGCGTGTCTCCCAAGCCCCGCCGCGTGGGGCTCGTCAGCCTGGGCTGCGCCAAGAACCTGGTCGACTCCGAGGTGATGCTCGGCGAGCTCGCCGGCCAGGGCTACGAGATCGTGAGTGATCCGGCGCAGGCCGAGACGGTGATCGTCAACACCTGCGGCTTCATCGACCAGGCGCGCGAGGAGTCGGTCGCGACCATCCTCGAGATGGCGGCGCTCAAGGCGGAGGGCGGGGTACGGAAGCTGCTGGTGGCCGGCTGCATGGTGCAGCGCCACGGGGCGGAGCTGGCGCGGGAGATCCCGGAGATCGACGGCTTCGTCGGCCTGGACGACCTGAAGAAGGTCGGCTCGGTGGTCGAGATCGGCGGCGGCCCGCCGCTGCCCTCGCCCTCGCACCTGGTGTTCGACCACACGGCGCCGCGCCTGCTGACCACCCGCGGCCACGCCTACCTGAAAGTTGCCGAGGGCTGCAACAACCCCTGCACCTTCTGCGCGATCCCGGTGTGGCGGGGCCGGTTCCGCAGCCGTACCATCGACAGCCTGGTCGCCGAGGCGCGGGAGCTCGCCGCCTCCGGCGTCCAGGAGCTGTGCCTGATCGCCCAGGACACCACCCGCTACGGCGAGGATTTAGGCCTCGGCAGCAATGGGGGCCTCGGCCGCGACGGTCTCGAGCGGCTGGTCGAAGCGCTGCTCGCCGCCACCGACATCCCTTGGCTGCGCTTCCTCTACGCCTATCCCACCACCCTGGACGAGGGGCTGTTGCGGCTGATGGGCGCCGAGGAGCGGTTCGTCTCCTACCTCGACATGCCGCTCCAGCACAGCCACCCGGACGTGCTGCGGGCCATGAAGCGGGGAGGCTCGGACCGCCGCTACCGGGCGATCGTGGACCGCGCCCGCGAGCTGGTGCCGGACCTCTGGCTGCGCACCACCTTCATCGTCGGTTTCCCTGGCGAGACCGAGGAGCATTTCCGGCACCTGCTGGCCTTCGTCGAAGAGCTGCGCTTCGACCACCTGGGGGCCTTCGCCTACAGCCTGGAGGAGGACACGCCCTCCTCGCGTCTTCCCGGCCGGGTGCCGAGGGGGGTTGCGCGCCGGCGCTACGAGAAGCTGCTCGCGGCGCAGAAGCCGATCGCCCACGCCAGCCGCAAGCGCCTGCTCGGCCGCCGGCTCCGGGTGCTGGTCGAGGGCGTCTCGGAGGAGAGCGAGCACCTGCTCGAGGGCCGCCACTTCGGCATGGCGCCGGGCATCGACGGCCGCCTGTTCATCAACGACGGCCGGGCCCCGGCCGGCAGCTTCGCCGAGGTGGAGATCACGGACGCCTACCCGGACGACCTGGTGGGGCGGATCGTGGGGCCGTGGGGCGCGCCGGGCGTGGAAGTGGCCGGCGCCGCAGCCTGAGATGCACGTCATCCCCGACGCGCTCGCCGCCGCCGACCTGCCGCAGGGCGTGGTCGCCACCATCGGCAACTTCGACGGCGTCCACCTCGGACAGAAGGCCATCCTCGAGCACGTGGTGGCGCGCGCCGGCGCCCTCGGGCTGCCCGCGGTGGTGGTGACCTTCGAGCCTCATCCGTTGGCCGTGCTGCAGCCGGAGTCCGCGCCGCTGCGCCTCACCACCCCGGCCCAGAAGGCGCGCTGGATCGCCGCCTCCGGGCTCGACGCCATGCTGGTGCTGCGCTTCACCCGCGAGCTCGCGGCCACCCCCGCCGAGCGCTTCGTGCGCGAGTTCCTGGCCGGGGCGCTGGAGGTCAAGGAGCTCTACGTGGGGGCCGGCTTCGTCTTCGGGCGCAACCGGGAGGGCGACTTGGCGCTGCTCGAGCGCATCGGCGCCGAGCGCGGCTTCGCGGCCGCCGCGGTGCCGGAGGTGGTGCTCGCCGGAGCGCGCATCTCGAGCACGCGCATCCGGCGGGCGGTGGCCGAGGGCCGGGTCGAGGAGGCGCAGGAGATGCTGGGGCGGCCCTATGCCATCGAAGGCAGCGTGGCGCGCGGCGACCGCATGGGCCAGCGGCTGGGCTGGCCGACGA
>JBIOXV010000154.1:0-11706 GCA_044869805.1 Thermoanaerobaculia bacterium
CTCGTCGAGCGATTCGTCGAGCACCATGCCGGCGATGATGTTGGCGTCGGCGTCGACCGCGCTCTGGATGATGCGCGCCGCCTCGGCGACCTCGTGGAGCGTCAGGTCGCGGCCGCCCGAGATGTTGATCAGCACGCCCTTGGCGCCCTCGATCGAAGTCTCTTCGAGCAACGGCGAGGAGATCGCCCGCTGCGCCGCCTCGAGCGCCCGGTTCTCGCCCTTGGCCATGCCGGTGCCCATCAGCGCCATGCCCATGCCGCTCATGATGGCGCGGACGTCGGCGAAGTCGACGTTGATCTCGCCGGCCACGGTGACCAGATCGGAGATCCCCTGCACCGCCTGGCGCAGGACGTCGTCGGCGATGCGGAAGGCCTCGATCATCGGCGTGCCGCGGTCGACGAACGACAGCAGGCGCTCGTTGGGGATGGTGATCAGCGTGTCGACCGCGGAGCGGAGCTCCTCGACGCCGCGCTCGGCTTGCGCCATGCGCTTGCGGCCTTCGAAGCCGAAGGGCTTGGTCACCACCGCCACGGTCAGCGCGCCGAGCTCGCGCGCCAGCGAGGCGATGATCGGCACCGCGCCGGTGCCGGTGCCGCCGCCGAGGCCGGCGGTGAGAAACACCATGTCGGCGCCCTCGAGCTGCTCGAGCAGGTGGTCGGTGTCCTCGAGCGCCGCCTTGCGGCCGATCTCCGGGTCGCCGCCCGCGCCGAGTCCCTTGGTGAGCAGCGGACCGATCTGCATCTTGATCGGCGCCCGGCACTTCGAGAGCGCCTGCAGGTCGGTGTTGGCGGCGATGAACTCGATGCCGCGCAGCTTGGCGTCGAGCATCCGGTTGACCGCGTTGCCGCCGCCGCCGCCGACGCCGAAGACCTTGATCTTGGCCGGCGCCAGCCCCTCGTCCGCGGAAGCGGGCTTCGTCGAGTCGTCTTCGAACAGGATCATGTGTTTGCCCCTTTCTGGGTCGGTCCTAGAGCAGATCCGAGAACATGCCGCGCAGGCTGCCCATGACGTTGCGCACGCTCCAGCCGCTCTTCTTGCGGCCAGCGCGCTGGGCGGCTTGTTGGGCGGCCTGTCCGTAGAGCAGCAGGCCGGATGCCGTGGACCAGGTGGGAGAGCTGATGACGTCGACCAGGCCGCCGAGTCCGACCGGCAGTCCGTAGCGCACCCCGGCGGAGAACACCTGCTCGGCCATCTCGAGCAGGCCGTCGAGCTGGGCGCCGCCGCCGGTGAGCACGACGCCGCCGCGCAGCGGCTCGTCGTAGCCGTTCTTCTTCAAATCGTCGCGAATCAGAGCGAACAGCTCTTCGGCCCGCGGCTGCAGGATCTCGCAGAGCTCGCGGCGAGGCACGACTCGCGAAGAACCGCCGGCGACGGTGGGCACCGAGATGCCCTCCTCGTCGGTGACCATCGAGGCCAGGCAGCAGCCGTGCTTCGTCTTGATCTTCTCGGCTTCGCCGAACGGCGTCCGCAGCACCTGCGCCAGGTCGTTGGTGAAGTGGCCGGCGCCGATCGGCAGCACGCCCGAGTGGTAGACCTCGCCGTCCAGCAGCAGGGAGTACTCCGAGGTGCCGGCGCCGATGTCCAGGAGCAGCACGCCGAGCTCACGCTCGTCGACGGTGAGCACCGCCTCGGCGGTGGCCAGCGGCTCGAAGACCAGCTCCACCACCTCGATGCCGGCGCGGTTGACGCAGGTCAGGAGCGTCTTCGAGCGCGAGGTGTTTCCGGTCACCAGGTGGACGGTGACCTCGAGGCGGCTGCCCAGCATGCCGAGCGGGTCGGCGATGCCGCCCTGCTCGTCGACGATGAACTCCTGCGGGATGGCGTGCAGGATCTCGCGGTCCGAGGGCAAGGCGGCCGACTGCGCCGCTTCCAGCACGCGCTTGATGTCCGGGCGGCTGATCTCGCGGTCCTTGCGCGCCACCGACACCATGCCACGGGCGTTGACGCTGCGCACGTCGGCGCCGGCGATGCCGACGTAGGCGCGCGAGATCTCGACGCCGGCCATCACCTCGGCCTCTTCGGTGGCGGCCTTCAGGGCCTCCACCGTCATGTCGACGTTGACGATGTTGCCCTTGCGGGTGCCGCGGTTGTCCGCCTGCCCCCTGCCGACGACCTCGAGCACGCCCTTGGCATCGCGTTGCCCGACCAGCACGCCGATCTTGGAGGAGCCGATGTCGATCCCTACGTAGTACGGTTGCGGCTTGGCCATGGCTTCAAAACCTCTCTTCTTCGTCTCGTGACTCGGTCGCCGGCACCAGCACGATGCGCCGCGAGTAGCGCAGGTCCACTTGCTCCAGCGCCTCGTAGCGGCGCACGATCTCCGGCAGCAGACGCTTCAGGTGCCGGGCCTTGGCCGCCGCGTCGGCGGAGGCGAAGAGCACCGGGAAGGGCAGCGCCTGGCTCACCAGGGCGAAGTCGTCGTCACCCATCACCTCGACGCGCTCGAGGCTCGCCGTCCACTCCGGCTCCACCTGGGCGATCTCGGCGAGCATCGCCAGCGCCCTGGGCACCCCCGGCGACTGCGAGCGCTCGCCGTCGCCGGCCGGCTCTCCCGACACCACGCGCTCGACCAGCAGCGGCAGGCCGCCGGTCGCCGCGCCGGCCTCGAGCGGCGCGATCCAGTGCCCGTCGCCCTGGGCCCAGAACCTCATCCCCCCGCGCTCGACGACCGCCGCCGGCACCCGTTCGGTGACCGCCAGCCGCAGGCGGTTGGGAAGCACCTTGTGGATCTCGATCGCCGCCACCCAGGGGTGCTGCCCGACGCGCAGGGTGACGGCGGCGAGCGACAGCGCGAGCAGATTCTCGCCGGCCAGCGGCAGCAGGCTCTGGCGCACCCAGTCGGCGGAGACTCGCGGGCTGGGGGCGACCTCGACCTCGGCGAGCGTGAAGCGCGGCGAGCTCATCAGCCAGCCACCGGCGGCGAGCGGCACCGCGAGGGCGAGGGCCGGCTTCCATAGCCGCCGGAGCAGGCGGCCGACGCGGCTGGCGCGCTTGCGCTTGGGCGCGACGGTGCTGCGCCGGAAGGGCGTCACCACCTCGGTGACCGCCGCACCCGCCGGCGCCTCCGACTTGCCCAGCGCCCGCGCCGCGCTCACGGCACGCACCGCCAGCCGGTCGGGGCGCGGGTCGTCGCGCCGCTCGCCCGACAGCGCTCGCCGGCTTCGCCTCGCCAGCGCGCTCATGAGCCCCCCTCCGCGGCGAGCTCTCTCGCCAGGCGGTAGATGTCGCCGGCGCCGAGGGTCAGCACCAGGTCCCCGGGCTTGACCACTTGCGCCAGGGCCTCGGGCACCGCGTGCCAGTCCGGCGAGTAGCTCACGTGGTGGTGGCCGCTCTGGCGCGCGGCGGCGACGATCCTCTCTGCCGTCACGCCCTCGATCGGCGACTCGCGCGAGGCATAGATGCCGGTCACCGTGGCGCGGTCGGCCTTGAGCAGCGCGCGGCCGAAAGCCTCGGCGTGGTCCCGCGTGCGGCTGTAGAGGTGGGGCTGGAAGACGGCGTGGATCTTGCCCCGCGGGCAGCTCTGCCGCGCCGCCTCGAGAGTCGCCACCACCTCGGTCGGGTGGTGTGCGTAGTCGTCCACCACCGTGGCGCCGTGGAAGGTGCCCAGCTTCTCGAAGCGGCGGTGCACGCCGCCGAACCCGGCCAGGGCGCGGGCGATCGAGGCGAAGGGCAGCTCCAGGGAGATGCCCACCGCGGCGGCCGCCAGGGCGTTGGCCACGTTGTGGCGGCCGACCATCGGCAGCTCGATCTCGCCCAAGTCCATCGCCTCTCGGTCGCCCGCCTCGTGGCTGCGCACCAGGAAGCGGCTGCCGGTGGCGTGGGCCTCGATCGCCGTCGCCGTCAGGTCCGCCTGGGGGGTGAGGCCGTAGGTGAAGAGGCGGCGCTCCTTGAGCTCCGGCAGGATGGCCTGCACGTTGGGGTCGTCCAGACACACGATGGCGCGGCCGAAGAACGGCACGCGATCGGCGAACTCGACGAACGCCTGCTGGATGCGCCCCAGGTCGCCGTAGGTGTCGAGGTGATCGGTGTCGATCGAGGTGATCACCGCCAGGATCGGCGCCAGGCGCAGGAAGCTGCGGTCGTACTCGTCGGCCTCGGCCACCAGGTAGTCGCTCTTGCCCAGCCGCGCGCCGGTGCCGGAGACGCGCAGGCGGCCGCCGACGATCACCGTGGGGTCGAGCCCGGCCTCGGTGAGGATGGCGCCCACCATCGAGGTGGTGGTGGTCTTGCCGTGGGTGCCGGCAACGGCGATGCCGAACTTGAGGCGCATCAGCTCACCCAGCATCTCGGAGCGCCGCGCCACCGTGATGCCGCGGGTCCGCGCCGCCAGGATCTCCTCGTTGTCAGCGGCCACGGCCGACGACTTGACCACCAGGTCCACGCCGTCCAGGTGGTCGGCGGAGTGGCCGCGCCGGATCTGGACCCCGAGCTCCTCGAGGCGCTCGGTAGCCTCCCCGGTGGCCTGGTCGCAGCCCGAGACCTCGAGGTCGTAGTCGAGCAGCACCTCGGCGATGCCGCTCATTCCCGAGCCGCCGATGCCCACGAAGTGCACGCGCTTCAGGCCGGTCATGCTGCCGAACATCATGGCCGGCCTCCCGCGGCCTGCCCTTTGCCCCGCGCATTGGGGCCGCCAGAGGCCCCCCGTTCGCCAGAGGCCCCCCGTCTGCCAGAGGCCCAGAGCTCCGCCTGGTCGGCGATCCTCGCCGCGGCGTCGGGCCGCGCCAGCCGCCGCGCCGCCTCGCCCATGGCCGCGAGCGCGGCGCGGTCGGCCAAGAGCTCCGCGACCATTGCCGCCAGCCTCTCGTTCGACGCCTCGGCCGGCGGCAGGAGGCGGGCGGCGCCCGCCTCGACCAGCTCGCGCGCGTTGTCGAGCTGGTGGCCGGCGGCGACCGCGAGGGGAATGAACACCGCCGGACGACCGGCGGCGGCGACCTCGGCCACGGTCATGGCGCCGGCGCGGCAGATCACCAGGTCGGCCGCGGCCATGGCGCCTGCCACGTCCTCCAGGAACGGCGTCACGCGCACGAAGGCACTCTCGACGTCGGCCGCGACGTAGGCTGCCTGCGCCGCTTCGAGGTGAGCGCGGCCGCACTGATGGGTGATCTCGAGGCCCTCGACGCCTCGCGCGAGCGACGCCCGCGCCACGACGGCGAGCGCCACCGGCACCAGCTCGTTGAGCTGCCGGGCGCCCTGGCTGCCACCGAGCACCAGCAGGTGGGGTGGGCGCTTCGCCGCGGCAGCGCTGGAGGAGAGCGGTGGCACCTCGAAGAACGCGGGCCGCACCGGCGTGCCGGTGACCTCCGAAGGGCAGGCCAGCTCGCGCGCCGTCTCGCCGTAGGCGAGGAGAGCCGCGTCCGCGTAGCGCGAGAACCAGCGGTTCGCGGTCCCCGCGCGGGCGTTGATCTCGAGCAGCAGCACCGGCCGCCCGGCGAGGCGCGCGCCGAGGATCGCGGGCGCCGAGACGTAGCCGCCGGTGCCGATCACCACTCGCGCGTCGAGCCGCCGGATGAGCCGCCGCGCGGCGAGCGCCGAGCGGCCGAGCGTGGCCAAGGCCAGGGCCTGGGCGACCCGGCCCTTGCCCAGGAGCGGCCGTGCCGGCAGCGCGTGGAAGGCCACGCCCTGCTCCTTGGCCAGGCGCTCCTCCAACCCGCTCTTGCCGCCCGCCAGGCTCACCGCCCACCCCCGTTGCGCGAGCTCCGCCGCCACCGCCAGGGCCGGGAACACGTGGCCTCCCGTGCCGCCGCCGGCGAGCAGCACGTGGCCGCCTCCGGCGCGGCGTTCAATCCCGCCTCCGGCGCGGGGCAGGGCTCCACGAGGCGAGGCGCTGGAGGGCAAGGCCGCCATCTCATCCGTGCTCCGAGACGTTGAGCAGCACACCCGAGAGCGTCATCGCCACCACCAGCGCCGAGCCGCCGTAGGAGACGAACGGCAGCGGGATGCCCTTGGTGGGCAGCAGCGCCACGGCGACGCCGACGTTGATCAACGCCTGCACCACCAGCAGGCAGGTGAGCCCCAGCGCCAGGTAGCGGCCGAAGCGATCGGGAGCGCCGACGCCGGCCTTGACGCCGCGCCACAGCAGCACGCCGAAGCCGGCGAGCACCGCCAGCGCGCCGCCCAGCCCCAGCTCCTCGGCGACGATCGAGTAGATGAAGTCCGACTCCGGGTGCGGCAGGTAGTAGAGCTTCTGCAGGCTGGCACCCTGGCCGCGGCCGAGCACGCCCCCCGAGCCCACGGCGATCAGCGACTGCTGGGCCTGGTAGCCGCTTCCCCGCGGATCGCTCTCCGGGTCGAGGAAGGAGAGCACCCGCTCCCTGCGGTAGTCGGCGGAGAGGATGGCGACCACCAGGAAGAGCGAGAACAGCAGCCCTGCCGCGGCCACGTAGCGCCACTTGAGGCCGGCCAGGAAGATGAGGATTGCAGACACCGCGAGCAGCAGCACCGTGGTGCCGAGGTCGCGGCCGGCCAGGATCAGCGCCGCCACCAGGCCGAGCACGATCGCCGTCGGCACCAGGAACTCGCGCTGGTTCACCTGCTCGTCGTGGAGGTCGATCTGGTAGGCGAGGAAGGCCAGCACCGCGAGCTTGGCGAGCTCCGAGGCCTGCACCATGATCGGCCCGAGCAAGAACCAGCGGCGCGAGCCGTTGATCGCCGGCTGGGTGAGCACCGCCAGCAGCAGCACCACGGCCGCCGCCACCATGGCGTAGACCATGGCCTCCTTGCGCATCACGCGGTAGGGGGTGTGCATGGCCACCGCCATGGCGCCGAAGCCGATCACCGCCGCCGCGCACTGGCGCACGAAGAAGGGGTTGACGCCATTGCCGCGCACCATCCCCGCGCTGGCCGAGTACACCATCACCAGGCCGAAGACCACCAGCATCACCACCGCGGTGAACAGCACCTTGTCGAACGCCAGCTTCTTAGCCATGGCGCCCGCCTTCCGGTGTGTCGAGCTCGCGCACGAGCTTCTGGAACTGCTCGCCGCGGTCGGCGAAGTTCTTGAACTGGTCGAAGCTGGCGCAGGCGGGCGACAGCAGCACCACTTCGCCGGGCCGCGCCGCGGCCGCCGCGGCGGCGACCGCGTTGGCGAGCGTGCCGGCCTGCTCGCTGGGAGCGAGCGGTGCCAGTGCCGCCGCGAGCTCCGCGGCCGCCTCGCCGATGAAGTAGAGCCGAAGTACCTTGCGCTCGACCATCGGCGCCAGCTCGGCCGGGTCGGCGCCCTTGTTGCGGCCGCCCAGGATCAGGTGCACGCTGCCGTCGGCGAAGCCTTCGAGCGACTTCACCGTCGCCGCCGGGTTGGTGCCCTTGGAGTCGTCGTACCAGGCGACGCCGCCCGCCTCCGCCACCTTTTCCAGGCGGTGCGGCAGGCCGCGGAAGGTGGCGAGCGCCGCCTGCAGATGTGCCGGCGTGGCGCCCAGGGCCAGGGCCAGCAGCGCGGCGGCCATGGCGTTCTCGAGGTTGTGCACGCCGGCGAGCGGCAGCGCGGCGAGGCGGAAGAGCTCGCGCGGCGCCTTGCCCGGCTCGGCTTCCACCACCCGCTCGCGCTCCACGTAGCAGCCGTCCTCGACCGGCGCCAGGCGCGAGAACAGGCGGCGCCGCGCGGCGCGCGTGGGGGTCTGGGCCACCCACGCGTCGTCGGCGTTGAGCACCGCGATGCCGTCTTTGTCCTGGTGGTGGAAGATCCGCCGCTTGGTGGCGCCGTAGGCCTCGATGCCGGGGTAGCGGTCGAGGTGGTCGGGGGTCAGGTTGAGGAGCGCCGCCGCCTGCGCATGGAAAGTGTCGATGCACTCGAGCTGGAAGCTCGACAGCTCGACCACGAACACCCGTCCCGGCGGCCCCGCTACCTTTCCCGTCAGCGGCTCGCCGATGTTGCCGCACACCTCGGCCTGGGCGCCGGAGGCGGCGATCATGGCGCCGGTCAGGGCCGTGGTCGTCGACTTGCCGTTGGTGCCGGTGATCGCCACCACCGGGCCGTCGAGCCAGGGGTAGGCGAGCTCGACCTCGGCCACCACCGGCACGTCCTTGTGCAGCGCGTCGAGCAGCAGCGGCCGGTCCGGGGGCACGCCGGGCGACAGCACCACGCCGTCGACACCGGGGGGCAGCGAAGACGGGTCCCCGCCCGCGGCGAGCTCGAAGCCGGGGTGGGCAGCCAGTTCGCCGAGCTCGAGCGCCGCGGCCGGCTTGCTGTCGACGCCGACGACGGCCACGCCGCGCTCGAGCAGGAAGCGCGCGGCCGAGGTGCCGGAGAGGCCGAGGCCCACCACCAGCGCAAGGCGCCAGGGCTCGTGGCTCCACGGCACCTCGAGCGGCGTGGCGGCGAACGGCGAGCCGGCGGAGGGGGGCTTCGTCGTGCTCATCGCAGCTTCAAGGTCGAGAGCGAGAGCAGGGCGAAGAGCACGGCCAGGATCCAGAAGCGCACGATGATCTTGGGCTCCTTCCATCCGGCGAGCTCGAAGTGATGGTGGAGCGGGGCCATGCGCAGCACGCGCTTGCCCCGCAGCTTGAAGGAGGCGACCTGCAGGATCACCGACAGGGCCTCGACCACGAACAGCCCGCCGACCAGCACCAGCACCAGCTCCTGCTTGGAAACCACCGCCACGGTGCCGATGGCGCCGCCGATGGCGAGCGAGCCCACGTCGCCCATGAACACCTCGGCCGGATGGGCGTTGAACCACAGGAAGCCGAGGCTCGCCCCCACCATGGCGCCGCAGAACACCGCCAGCTCGCCGGCGCCGGGCACGTAGGGCACCTGGAGGTAGGTCGCCACCACGCTGTTGCCGGCCACGTAGCTGAACACCGCGTAGGTGGCGGCCGCGATCAGCGTGGCGCCGATCGCCAGGCCGTCGAGCCCGTCGGTGACGTTGACGGCGTGCGAGGCGCCCACCAGCACCAGCACCACGAAGGGCACGTAGGCGACACCTAAGTCGAGCACCAGCCGCTTGAGGAACGGGAAGGCGAGCGTGGGCTTGAAGCCGTAGACGTCGGGCAGGGCCCACAGCAGGGCGCCGAAGGTGCCGGCCGCCGCCACGGTGAGCAGGAACTTGGTGCGCGCCGACAGCCCCTTGTTGTGACGCTTGGCGAGCTTCAGGTAGTCGTCGGCGAAACCGATGGCGCCGAAGGCGAGGGTGGTGCCCAGGGCCAGCCACACGAAGACGTTGGTGAGGCTCGCCCACAGCAGCGTCGGCACGGTGAAGCAGAAGAGGATCAGCAGGCCGCCCATGGTCGGGGTGCCCGCTTTCTGCTGGTGGCTCTGCGGCCCCTCGTCGCGGATCGCCTGGCCGAAGGCCCGCTCGCGCAGCAGGCGGATGAAGCGCGGGCCGAGGAGTAGGGCGAGGGCGAGCGCGGTCACGGTCGCTCCCGCCGTCCGGAAGGTGATGTAGCGGAAGACGTTGAAGACCGAGAACTGGTCGGCCAAGGGGAAGAGGAGCTCGTAGAGCATCAGCTCACCCCCTGGGCCCGCGCCGCTGCGAGCAGGTGCTCGACGACGAGGTCGAGGCCGATGCCGCGCGAGCCCTTGACGAGCACGACGTCCCCGGGCTGCAGCTCGCTCATGGCCCACGCCGCGGCCTCGGCCGCGGTGGCAAACCAGCGGCGGGTCGGCAACTCCCCCGCCCTGGGCGCCTCGGATGGCTCGGCTCGCTCCGCCACTTCGTCACGCTGCGCTCGCCGACCACCGCTCGGCGCCTGGCCCCCGCCTGACTCGGGCTGGGGGGAAGCGAGAGCCGCGGCGGGGTCGCGCAGCGCAACGTGACCGAGTGGAGCGGAGCGACTCCCCGTGGCGGGAGCGAGAGCGGCGGTGGTCGCACCAGCGACGAGGTGGCGCGAGAGCTCGCCGACTCCGGCGATGGGAGAGAAGCCGAGCCGTGCTGCCTGGGCGCCGGCGTCGTGGTGGAAGTCGGGCGCGTTGGGGCCGAGCTCGAGCATGTCGCCGAGGACGGCCCAGTGGCGGCGAGGGCGGGTGAGGGAGGCGGCGCTGGCGAGGGCTTCGGCGAGCGCCGCGGGGTTGGAGTTGTAGGAGTCGTCGATCAGGGTGCCGCCGCCGGGCAGGGGATGGAGCACGCCGCGGCCGGCGGCGGGCGCGATGTGGGCGGCGGCGGCCGCGATGTTGTCGAGCGATACGCCCAGCGCGTACGCGCAAGCGGCGGCGGCGAGGCAGTTCCAGACGTTGTAGGCGCCGTGGAGCGCGAGCTCGATCGCGCGCTCTTCGACGTGGCCGTCCGCGCGACGCACGGCGAGGTGGAAGCGAGTGCCCGGCCTGGGAGCCCCAGCCTCGCCCGGCCCGAGGGGCTCGATCCGGCTGGCGCGCACGTCGGCGCTCTCGCCGGCGCCGAACCACACGATCCTGCCCGGGTGCCGCCGCGCCACGCGCACCACCTCGGGGTCGTCGGCGTTGGCGACCAGCAGGCCATCCGCCGGCAGGCCGGCGAGGATCTCGGCCTTGGCCTCGGCGATGGCGGCCAGCGAGGCGAAATTCTCGAGATGGACGGGCCGCACGTTGAGTAGCAGGGCGGCGTCCGGCCGAGCCAGCCGGCTGACCTCGGCGAGCTCGCCGGGCACCGACATGCCCATCTCGGCCACCATCCACTCGGTGTCGTCGGGGATGCCCGCGAGCGCCAGCGGGAAGCCGAGGCGGTTGTTCAGGTTGCCGGGGCTCTTCGCCACCCGGAAGCGGCGGCCGAGCATGGCGGCCAGCAGCTCCTTGGTGGTGGTCTTGCCCACCGAGCCGGTAAGGCCCACCAGCCGCCGCGGCACCTCGCGGCGCAGGTGGCGCGTCAGGTCGTGGAGCGCCCGGTAGCCGTTGGCGACGCGGATCAGCACCCCGCCTTCCGGCGCCACGAGCCCCGGCTCGTCGACCACCGCAGCCGCGGCGCCGCGCGCCAGCGCGTCGCCCACGAAGCGGTGGCCGTCGGTGTGCGCGCCGGCGAGGGCGAAGAACAGCTCGCCTCCCGCCACCTTGCGCGAGTCGATTGCGGCGCCCGCGAACGTTCGTTCGCCGGCGGAGAGGGGCGCGCCGGCCTCGCCGGCGCCCATACCGACCTCGACCGTACCGCTCATCGCTGCTGCCGCCTCATCGATGCGCCGCCTGACCAAGCCTCTCCTCCAGGGCGTGGGTGATCTCTTCGAGGTCCGAGAAGGGGACCATCCGTTCGCCCACGATCTGCACCTGCTCGTGTCCCTTGCCCGCCACCAGCACGGCGCTCCCGGGGTCGCCGCCGGCGATGGCGCGGTGGATCGCCTCGCGCCGGTCGGGGATCACCAGGTAGTGGGCATTTCCGCTTGCCTGCAAGCCCTGCTCCGCGGCGGCGATGATCGCCAGCGGGTCCTCGCTGCGTGGGTTGTCCGAGGTGAGGATCACCAGGTCGGCGTTCTCGCCCGCGGCGCGGCCCATCAGCGGGCGCTTGCCGGGGTCGCGGTCGCCGCCGCAGCCGAAGACCAGCACCAGCCAGCGCCCCGTCATCTCGCGGGCGGAGGCCGCCGCCGCCGCCAGCGCCTCCGGGGTGTGGGCGTAGTCGATGTAGATCGGGAACGTCTGCCCGCGCTCGACCGGTTCCATGCGGCCGGGGAGCGGAAGCTGGCCGGCGATCCCCTGGGCCATGGCGCCGTGGGGCAGCCCCAGCGCCTCGCCGGCCGCCGCCGCGGCGAGCACGTTGGCGAGGTTGTAGCGGCCGAGGAGGCGGGTGGCGAAGGGAAGCGGGCCGCGGGGGGTGG
>JBIOXV010000155.1:0-73735 GCA_044869805.1 Thermoanaerobaculia bacterium
CGTCGATCGGTGGCGCTCAGCATCCTACTGAGCGCCACCGATCGATGCAAACCACTGGCAGACCGGGGGTCGCGCGGTCAGAACCGCCAGGTGAGGCCGGCGCTGAGCTCACGGCTGGAGAGGTCGAGCTCGCCGAGATCGACGAAATCGCCTTCCAGGTCGTCCTCGGCGTTGTGCCAGCGGCCCTGGGCGAAGAACGAGAGCGACGAGCTGACCGAGACCTCGAGGCCGGCCATCCAGTACCAGCCGGTGGCCACGCCGTCGTCCGTGAAGACGTCCGAGAAGATCTCCAGCGGCTGGCTTCCGAAGTCGATGAAGTCCCCCGCCTCCTCGAGCTCCCAGGCATAGAGCCCGGCGCCCACCCCCACGTAGGGCACCACCGGCGCATGCCGGGGAGCCAGGTTCACGCCGAGGCCCACGGTGGCGGTGGCCAGGGTCAAGGTGGTGTCGTGCAGGATGTCGTCGCCGTTGCCGTCTTCGAAGCCCCGGTAGGCTTGTGTCGAGGAGCCCTCGAAGAGTGTCCCACCGACGTGCAGGCGCAGGTTGCCGCGGATGTCGCGCACATACTCGATGCCGCCCACGAAGTCCTCGAAATCCGAGGTCTCGCCGGTGAAGTCGGCCTCGATGTCCTCCCAGTACCGTGAGTCGCCCTCCGGCTCGAGCACGCCGCCGTAGATGCGGAGCGCGTTGCCGGTGCCAAAGTCCTGGTCATACTGGTAGTTGTCCTGAGCGGCAGCCGGCAGGGTGCCGGCCAGCGCCAGGGTCACTGCGATCAGGCTCAGTCGCGTTGTCACGAGTTTTTCTCCTCTCTTGCAGCTCTCCCCTCGGCGGGCCGCTGGAGCAAGCGCGGTGCCAGCGCTCGACGGTGAGTCTAAGTGCCTGCAAAATAGTGGCTTAGGGACGCCGCTCCGGCGCCACGGCGGGCCTCGGCCCGGCGCCGCCCAGGAAGCGGACCATGGCAAGGACGGCCCAATCTTCCGGCGAGGACAGGCCCACGGGGGTCCCGCCTCTGGCAGAATCACGCCCGGAGGCGCGATGGCCCGCAGGAACTCTCCCGACCAGCTCGAGCTCTTCGACCGCACCGGCGCCTCGGCGGCGGCCGGAAGGCGCTCGCCCGGGCGCGCCGCGTCGCGCGGCGGCAAGGCCCGGGGCACGCCGGTCAAGCGGGCCACCCCGCGGCGGGACGAAGGCGGGCTGCGCGCCGAGCTCAACGGGCTCTTCCGCGGGCGGTTGGCCGACCTGGTGCTCACCCGCAACCACCACTCGATCGTTTCGGCGAAGCCCCTGCCGTCCAACCGCCAGAAAATCGCGCTCCGCCTCGACGAGTGCTTCCTCTCGGCGCCGCCGACCACGCTCGCCGCGGTCGCCACCTGGGTGCTCTCGGGCCCGGGGAAGAGCTCCGCGGCCCTGGCCCGGATTCGGGACCACTACGCGGTGGCGGCGGACCATGCGAAGCGGGCCAAGAAGCCGCGCCGCAGCGCGCCGCGGCGCACCGCGGGTGAGTTGGTCGACCTGGCGCGCGTCTACGACCGCCTCAACCGCCGCTACTTCGACGGCGCGCTCACCGCGACGATCACCTGGGGGCGGTCCGCCGGCGCCGCCGCTTCGGCCGGCGGCCGGGCCCCGGCGCGGCGGCGCTACGGCCGCACGCGGACCATCCAGCTCGGGAGCTACAGCTTCGAGCAGAAGCTGATCCGCATCCACGCCTGCCTCGATCACGAGAGCGTCCCGGCCTACGTGGTCGAGGCGGTCGTCTACCACGAGATGGTGCACGCCGCGCTGCCGCCCCCGGAGCGCGGCGCGGCGCGGCGCATCCTTCACCCCCCCGAGTTCCGCGACCTGGAGCGCCGCTACCAGCGCCACCGCGAAGCGGAGGCCTGGATCGGCGCCAATTTCGGGAAGCTGCTGCGACGCTGCTAGCGAAGGCGGGAGGCTGGCCGCACGCCGAGCCGCGCCCTGTGAAAGGGCGTGGCAACGCGGGGCGAGACGGCAGCCGACGTCAGTGACTGGCTCGCGCGGCCGAGCTGGCGTAGAGGCGCTGGCAGCGTTGCTCGAGCGTCCTCAGCAGCCAGTGGTCAGGGTTGGCGATCTCGTCCCACTTGTAAAGCAGAGCGAGAAGCATGTCCTGCAGCATCTTGTCCGCCTCTGCCTCGGGAACCTGATGCTGCTCGAGCAGCATCTGCACCTGGGGCCGGAGACGCTCCAGGACCAAGGCCGGCTCTTGGTACCAACGGCGCTCGTGTGTCAAAGCCATAGTGCGGCCTATTATGCACCGACCGAGCGCGCCGTACCAGAGGGAAGTTGTCTTAGTGAGCCCGCCGGAGTTTTAGCTGATTTCGAGCTTGTTTGCGTGCAGACGTGCCTTAGTGTTTGATGCGGGCGCCGCGTTCTTCCACCGAGAGTACCCAGCCGACCAGCTTGCCGGGCTCGATCTGCCCTTGGCCGTGCCAGAAGCTCGCCTGCCGGAGGTGGCGGCTCGAGGAGTCGCCCTGCGGCAGCGCTTCGGTCTCGGCCCGAATGGCTCGGGCGCGCTCCGCCCAGCGCCGGCAGTTGGCTTCCCGCAGGTCCACCCACCCGTCCTGCACCCAGGTCTCGAGCTTGGCCGGGGTCACCGGCTCGGCGACGGCGTCGGCCGGGACCAGCACCTTGGGCCCGCGGATCACCTGGCCCGAGGCGAGCAGCAACGGAACGCCCACCGCGGCGATCTCGTTGGCGAGCTCGGGCTGGGCCGCGACCTTGGCATTGAGGCGGGTGCAGAGCTCGGCCGGCGGGCAGGCAGCCACCGCCGCCAGGGTGTCGAAGGTCTCGCGCAGGAGGTGGGCCTCGAACAGCAGCTTCGAGACCCGCGGCGGGCCCAGCATCTCGAACGCCACGCTCCTGGTGCCGCCATGCTGCCGCTCGAGCTCGGTCATCCGCTCGAGCGCCCGGTGGCGCAGCGCTCCCGCTCGGTAGGTGGGCCCGAGGACCGCGCCGTCGAGCGCCGCGATGACGTCGCGGCCGGTGTTGCCGCCTTCGATCTCGTAGACCACGTACTGGGCGATCTCCTCCGGCGTCACGAACTCCATCTGGTCGATGGTGGTCAGGGCGGCGAACTCCTCGAGGCTGAAGAGGCCGTTCTCGCCGGTATCGATGTAGGTCGCCTCCAGCACCTCGTCCAGCTCCCGCGCCGCGCCCGGATCGCAGGTCGAGAACGCGGCGTCCAGCGGCCGCGGCCGCGCCTCGACCTTCTTCAGCGGCTGGCCGCGGCGGTGGATGGGGCCGTGGGCGATCTTCTTCCAGCCGATGGCCGCCGCCGGCTTGATCTCCTTGGTGATCGGCGCGCCGGGCGTCCGCGCCATCAGGAACAGGAGCATAGAGTGGGCGCCGGCCAGCGCGCTCTTGGCCAGCAGCACTCGGCTCGGCCGTTCCTCGGAGTGGGTGTAAGGGATGTTGAGGCCCATGCCACCGGTGCCAGTGGTGCCGACCTTGAGGTACACCCGCGAGCCGGCATCGATCATGCCGCGGTAGAGGACCTGGATGTGGCGGATCAGTCCCGGTGTGGCGAGCGCTTCCAGCAGGTCCTCGACCGCCGCGCCCTCGAGCCCCCCTTCGAGCCCGGCGTCGAGCTGCTGGGCCACCCGCCCCGCGGCCTTGAACTGGTCGCGGTAGGCGATGCCGGTCGCGGTGTTCACGCAGTCGACGACGATGTCCGGCGCCGCTGCGAGGAGCGTCAGGTAGAGCAGGTAGCCGGGGAGCGTCTCGTCCGTGAGCGGGCCGAGCTGGGCCTGGATGTACGCCCGCTTGGAGGTGCTGCCGACGGGGCCGAAGATGTCGCCGCAGGAGATGCTGATCGCCGTGCCGCCGGCCTCCGCCGCGAGCTCGCACCGCGCCGCCTCCGCCTCCTCTTGCCGCAGGCTGTGGATCTGGACCTCGCGCGGGCGTTTGGCCAGAAGCTCCCGGCACACCGCCATGCCCACCAGGCCGTAGCCTCCCAACACGAGGACCTTGCGCCCTCCGATATTCACCGCACTTTCCTCCCGGGATTCGAATCTCCGAGGCTGCCGGCAGCCAGGGCGCTGGGGCTCCCCGGCTGCGGAGCAGCGATCCTATACGATAAGCTCCGCGCCTTCGGCGCCTTGCGCGCCGTCAACCCAACCGCAGCTTTCTCGCCCGAGGTCGGAATGGAAAACATAGGGCCTGTCGTCGCCCGGCACGGCATAGCGGAGCAAGGCATCACCGGCGCGGCGCGCGTCTACTGGAACCTCTCGCCGGCCGCGCTCTACGAGCACGCGGTGTCGCGCGGCGAAGCGTGGATCGCCGCCGAGGGGCCGCTGGTCGCGCACACCGGCCAGCACACCGGCCGCTCGCCCAACGACAAGTTCATCATCCGCGACCCGGCGAGCGAGGGCGACATCTGGTGGGGCAAGTCCAACAAAGGGGTCGACCGCGAGGTCTTCGATCGCCTGTTCGGCCGCGTCGCCGCCTACCTCCAGGGCCGCGACCTCTACGTCTTCGACGGCTGGGCGGGCGCCGACCCGCGCTACCGGCTGCCGGTGCGGGTGGTGACCGAGGCGGCGTGGCACAACCTCTTCGCGCGCAACATGTTCATCGTCGAGCCGGACCCCGCCAAGCTCGCCGAGCACCAGCCCGGCTTCACGGTGATCAACGCCGGCCGCTTCCAAGCCGAGCCGCAGCGCGACGGCACCGCGAGCCCCACCTTCATCCTCGTCGACCTCGAGCGGCGCCTGGTGCTGATCGGCGGCACGGTCTACGCCGGCGAGATCAAGAAGAGCATCTTCTCGGTGATGAACTACCTGCTGCCCAAGCAGGGCGTGCTCTCCATGCACTGCAGCGCCAACTATGGCCGCGACCGTGACGACGTGGCCCTCTTCTTCGGCCTTTCGGGCACCGGCAAGACCACCTTGTCGGCCGACCCGGAGCGCACCCTGATCGGCGACGACGAGCACGCCTGGAGCGACGACGGGGTGTTCAACATCGAGGGCGGCTGCTACGCCAAGGTGATCCGCCTCTCGCCCGAGGGCGAGCCCGACATCTATCGCACTACGCGCACCTTCGGCACCGTGCTCGAGAACGTGGACATCGACCCCGTGACCCGCCGCCTCGACCTCGACTCCGACCGCCTGACCGAGAACACGCGTTCGAGCTACCCGCTCTCCCAGCTTCCCAAGGTGGACCTCGGCGGCTGTGCCGGCCACCCCAGGAACATCGTGTTCCTGACCTGCGACGCCTATGGCGTGCTGCCGCCGATCGCGCGTCTGACCGAGGCGCAGGCCATGTATCACTTCCTCTCCGGCTACACCGCCAAGGTGGCGGGCACGGAGAAGGGCGTGACCGAGCCCTCGGCCACCTTCTCGACCTGCTTCGGGGCGCCGTTCATGCCGCTCCATCCCGGCGTCTACGCCAAGCTGCTGGGCGAGAAGCTCGCCAGGCACCAGGCCAAGGTGTGGCTGATCAACACCGGCTGGACGGGCGGCGGCCCGGGCGTGGGCTCGCGCATCAAGCTCGCCTACACCCGCCGTATGGTGACCGCGGCGCTCTCCGGCGAGCTCGATTCGGTGCCGGCGCCGGCCGGCGCCTTCGGCTTCCACATCCCGCAGCACGTCGAGGGGGTGCCGGACTCGGTGCTGCAGCCGCGCGAGGCGTGGGCCGACGAGTCGGCCTACGATGACCGCGCGCGGCGGCTGGCGGAGATGTTCTGCGGGAACTTCGAGAAGTTCGCGAGCGGCGTCTCCGAAGAAGTCCGCGCCGCCGGGCCGGTCGCGTGAACGGCCTCCTGCCGCTGCCCGACCTCGCACGCGAGCTCAACTCCGAGCAGCTCGCCGCCGTCACTCACGGCGAAGGGCCGCAGCTCGTGCTGGCCGGCGCCGGCTCGGGCAAGACGCGGGTCATCACCCACCGCATCGTGTGGCTGATTCACGAGCGCGGCGTGGACCCGGCGCGCATCGTGGCCGTCACCTTCACCAACAAGGCGGCGGCGGAGATGCGCGAGCGGGTGGAGCATCTGCTGGGCCTGGCCCCGCTCCCCACTTTCGTCGGCACCTTCCATCGCTTCGCGCTCACCCTGTTGCGCCGCTGGGGGGACCGCGTCGGCCTCGCCCGCGACTTCTCGATCCTCGATGCCGCCGATCAAAAGGGCCTGGTCAAGCAGGCGATCGCCGACGAGCAGCTCTCGGAGAAGGCGTTCTCGCCCGCCGCCGTACACGGCGCGATCAGCGCCGCCAAGAACCGGCTGCTCGATCACCAGGCCTACGCGGCGCAGGCCACGACTTTCTTCGAGAAGAAGGTGGCACAGGTCTTCCATCGCTACCAGACCCTCGCCAAGCAGGGCTCGGCGATCGACTTCGACGACATGATCGCGCTCGCCGTCAAGCTGCTGCGCACCGAGGAAGAGGTCGCCAGCCGGGTGCGCTGGCGCACCGAGTACCTGCTGGTCGACGAGTACCAGGACACCAACCACGCGCAGCTCGCCCTGATCGAGCTCTTGGCCGGGCGCGACGGCAACCTGACGGCGGTGGGCGACGAGGACCAGGGCATCTACCGCTGGCGCGGGGCGGAGCTCGAGAACATCCTCGAGTTCGAGAAGAGCTTCCCCAACGCCGCGGTGCGCAAGCTCGAGCGCAACTATCGCTCCACCCAGAACATCCTCGACGCCTCGGGGGCGCTCGTCGCCCACAACCAGAATCGGCGCGGCAAGAAGCTGTGGACCGAGGCCGGCGCCGGCGAGCCGATCGTGCTCTACCGGGCGAGCGACGAGGTCGACGAGGCACGCTGGGTGGTGGACACTCTGCGGTCGCTCTCCCGCCGGCACAAGCTCGCCGAGATGGCGATCCTGGTGCGCACCAACGCCCAGACGCGCGCGCTCGAGGACGAGCTCTTGCGCCAGGAGGTGCCCTACACCCTGGTCGGCGGTGTGCGCTTCTACGAGCGGGCGGAGATCAAGGACCTGGTGGCCTACCTGCGCGTGCTGCGCAACCCGCGCGACGCGCTGTCGCTCTCCCGCATCATCAACCAGCCGCCGCGCGGCATCGGCAAGAGCTCGCTCGACCGCCTGCGCGACACCGCCATGGAGCTCGGGCAGCCGATCTGGGACGTGCTCTACCTCGACCAGCTCGGCGGCTTCCCGGCGCGGAGCGCCCAGGCCCTGCGCGGCCTGCGCGACCTGATCCTGCGGCTGCAGGAAGCCTCGCGCGTGCTGCTGCTGCCGCAGCTCCTCGAGGCCCTGATCGAGGAAACCAAGTACACCGAGATCTACGACAAGAACGAGCCCGAGGGCCTGGCCAAGTTGGAGAACATCCGCGAGTTCCTCTCCGCCGCCCAGGAGTTCACCGAGAAGCACGGCGCCGCGGTCGACACCGAGGAGGGTCTGCTCACCGCCTTCCTCGACCACGCCTCGCTGATGAGCGACCTCGACGGCCTGGTCTCGGGCCGAGGAGTGTCGGTGATGACCCTCCACAGCGCCAAGGGGCTGGAGTTCGAGGCGGTGTTCGTGGCCGGGCTCGAGGACGGCCTGCTGCCGCACTTCAACGCGCAGGGCGCGCGCGAGGACCTGGAAGAGGAGCGGCGCCTACTCTACGTGGGCATGACCCGGGCGCGGGAGAAGCTCTACCTCTCCTGCTGCCGGCGCCGCCGCGTGGCCGGCTACTACCAGGACCAGATGGAGTCGCCGTTTCTCGCCGAGGTCCCGTCCGAGCTCGTCGAGGCGCGGCAGAGCCCCAGCCTCTTCGCCGACTCGCGGAGCGCGGGAGTGCGCTCCTTCTTCGGCGACCGCTCCCGCTTCGGCACCTCGTCCGCCGCCGGCCCGGCGGGGCGCTCCGCTCCGGAAGCGGCGTTCGCGCAGGGCGCTCGCGTGCGCCATCCCACCCTCGGCCAGGGCACGGTGCTCGAGCTCGACGGCAGCGGCGACCTCGCCAAGGTGACGATCTTCTTCGACCGCGAGGGGAAGCGGCGGTTGCTGTTGAAGTATGCGAATCTGGAGGTGGTGTAGAGGTCGCGAGGGCGGGGCCCGGCTCGGTTGAGCCGCCGGCCGAGAAGGCTCTCGCGCTTCAATGCAGCTCGGCCCTGCCGATCAGCGACCGGCCGCGGACCGACGCGCGGGCTCGGCCTGCTGGGCAGCCCTCTCCGAGAGCCGCTGCAGAACGGGGTCCGAGTACTGATGCTCTCGGAACCAACGGGCCAGCTCGTCGTAGCTCATGTCCGCGATCTCCGCGTTCAAGCTCTCCCGGGCCTGGCGCATGCTCTGCACACAATCGAAGACCTTGGAAGTGGTCTCAGTCATCGCCCGGCACCTCCCGCGGCGTTCGAATCTCGAGGAGCGGGTAGCCCCTCTTGAGGTTGACGGCGTTGTACGCATGAATTCGCTTCAAGTTGACGATGTGCTTGAAGTTCCAACTGACCAGGACGTCGACCCGAGCCACGGTGGCCAAAGCGATGTAGAGGGCATCCGCGCGCATGCGAGCTGCAATAGCGCCGTCCTCAATGTAGCCAGCTGCGAGTTCCTCCGCCTCTGGGGACAACGAGAGGGGCTCGATGTGCTCCTCAGGAACACGGCCCACGATCGCCCGGACTCCCTCGGGAGCAGTCTCGAGCTCGCGGAGAGTGAGCTCGGAAAGCACCAGGATCAACTCGCCATTCACGAATGCCTCGAGCAGCCGGCGAGATGGCTCGCGGAACTCGTCGTCCTCGCAGCCGCCCAGAACCGACGTATCGGTGTAGACACGAGGCCTCATAGGCGCATTCTACTGGCGTCATGGGCGATGTGCTTGCCCCCGGTTTCCCTCCAGAGCGCTCTCGCCAGCCGGACGGTCTGCCACGATCCGGGCCGCTGCAGCCGGCGCCCACTTCAAGCCGGAGTGTTAGCAGGTCTGCTCACAGAGCACCTGACTCCGAACGTAGGCCGAGAGGCGAAGCAGGACGAGAGGGCCACCGTAGTCCATCCGACGAACCCGCTGCCCGTTGAGGCCGGTCGTGTCGAGTGTGATGATGCCGGCTACACGGAAAACGGTGTTGTCGCACTCTGGATAGGTCAGCCACGTCGGCGACAGCGGCTGGTGGGCGAAAGCGTTGCGGATGAGGCGAGCAACCCAACATGCAGCCCGTAGGTCTGGGTCCGGATGCCTAACCCGATCCGGTACGAACGCTTGTAGCGCGCTGTCCATCTGAACTGCCATCAGGTAGGTTGCGGAGTGCGACAGCGCCGCGGCAGCACGTTCTTCTTCTCCGGAGGTTAGCCTGAGTTCCTCGCGACCGGCAATGTGTCGGCCGAACGTCCATTGGGCCGCGTAGCCAAGGAGGTTCTCCGGCCTCCCACTGCAGGCAACGCGCAGCGCGACTGCCAGCTTGAACTGCCGCTCGGCGTCCTCTAGCAAAGCAATGGAGCGTGCCCGTTCGTTGTCTGCCATCTGTTGGCAGCCCCTGACGCTTGCCGATAGGCCGAGGCCGCCGCAGGCCACCACCGGCCTGATTGGATGGCAGCCGGCCCGCCGCTCGGACAAGGGCGGGCCACAACCGCCGATGGACAAGAGTGACCTTCCCCTTGACTGCGCGACATACCAGGACATCGCCGCTGCCGCGGACAGCTCGCGTCACCGCGAAGATTTCATGACTTTTTGGATGAGACCACCAGCTACCTAGAACTGGCTCTCCAGCTATCGCCTCAGCAAGGGAGGGTACTGGCCCTTGCGCGGTCTCGAGTACGACGCCGTGCTTACGAATGAAAGCGAGAGCTTGGCGTGAAGTCATGCCTGAGCGAGTGAACGCTTGGTTCAGTCGGGCGTCGGGCCCAGCGAGGTACCCTTGCAGAGCTGATCGAACTTCTTCGCCGGGTGCTTGAAGTAGCGGGTCATGAACTCGTGCATCGACGGGCCCCAACGATCCAGCATCTTGGTGCTCATGCCGTGCGCGATGTCGCGCGCGTGATTGCCGGTGCCCGGAGGGTCGCGCACGCCGCTGTAGTCCTGCGCATCGATCTTGCCGTTGCCGTCGGTGTCGACCGCCGGGAACAGCGCCGACTGGTACTGCTGGCAGTTCTGCCCAGCCGCCCTCGCCAGCTGGATGGTCGGCCCGATCGAGGCGTCGTTGAGTGGCTCGAAGAAGTAGATCGGCGCGACCGCATCCTTGACCGCCTCGAACATCTCGTCGACGGCGACGTCGTTGCCTTCCCACGACTGGGAAGCACCGGCGAAGTCGATCACCGCCTTCTGGCCGAGGTCCTGGGTGTTGGCGAAGACGGTGACGATGGCGCCGTACGAGTGGCCGGACAACGCGATCCGGTCGGGATCGACGTCGGACCGTTTCTTGACGAAGCTGATCGCGGACTCGATGTCGGAGACCTGCATGTGGAGGTACTTCATCTTGCAGAGGCCGGACTCGCCCGAGCAGTGCTTCTCGAGGTACTCGGCCTGGTAGACCCCGGTCGATTCGCCGTGGCCACGGCGAATCGGCATGAGCACGACGTAGCCGAGCTCGGCGAAGTACGAGCCGAACTCGCAGTTGGGCGACACGGTCTGGCCGCTGCCGTGGTTATGGACGATGGCCGCGTGCGGTGCCTTGCCTTGCGCCGAGGCCGGCGGCAGGTAGAGGTAGCCCTTGAGCTCGAGCTTCTCGCACTTGCCGTCCTTCAGGTCGCAGCGGGTGTCTTTCGTGGTGGGGAGATTCTTCGGCTCGTAGTAGGAGACGAGCGTGGGCTCGACGGTGCACTTGCTCTCGGCGTACGCCGAGGATGTGACGGAGACGAGGAGACTGGCGATGACGAGCGTCGTGCGCATGGGTTACCTCCCCAGCAAGTGACGCGCCGACCTCGATCACCTCGACCTGCTGTCAGCGGGTTAGGCGACCCAGAGGTGCCCCTGTTACAGCCATCTCAACCGAGCTTCCCGCGCGCCGGCGCCAGGTACTCGGCCTTGAGCAGCGCGTAGAGCAGGTTGTCGACGCGCTGGCCGCGCAGGCGGAAGTAGCTCCGCAGCAGACCTTCACAGCGGAAGCTGACCTTCTCCAGTACCCGCTTGGAGGCGGCGTTCGAGACCGCGCAGCGCGCCTCGACGCGCTCGATCGAAGTGTGGTGGAAGACGTCGTCGAGGAGCTGGTGCAGAGCCTGGGTCATCAAGCCCCGGCCCTGGAACGAGGAGCCGAGGGCGTAGCCCACCTCGCCCAGGCCGTGCTCCCAGTTGTTGATCACCAGGGTGACCCATCCGGCCGGCTGGCTGTCGGAGAGGATGATCCACTGGAACTTGTCGCCACGGCCCTGGTAGAGGTCGCTGATGCGCTGGTTGGCGACGTCGGAGCGCAACTGGTTGGCCGTCAAGTCGTGGAGCGGCTGGAACCGGCGCACGCTCCACTCGCCGCGCCAGCGCCAGAGCAGATCGGCGTCCCGCGGCACGGCGGGCCTCAAGGCAACGGCGTGGAGCGGTCGCTGCTCGAGGGCGGACATGGGTCGGTTCCAGAATGTAGCAGAAGGCGCGGCGCAACAGCGGCTGGGGAGCGCCTGGACAAACCGTCGCAGCAGGTTCGTTCAGGCGCTCTCGGAGGCCACGGCCGCAGGCGCCGCCTCGCCGGCGAGATCGCGGCGCAGCATGGGCAGGAGGGTCAGCAGGAACATGTAGCTGTAGCCCTGGAGGAAGAGGACGAGGAACGGGATCGAGAGCCACATGCCCCGGCTGGCCGCGTAGATCACGGCGCCCGCGAAGTAGAGCGCCAGCAGACCTTCGACCAGCACCGAGGGGTGGACCAGCGCGCGGTAGCGCTTGCCCAGCCAGTCGCCGCCGCGGTCCAGGATCGCGTACTTCGGGGTGCGGTGGAAGATGCCGCCGCGCGCCGCGAGGCCGGCGACAGCGGCCGGCGCGTTGTTCACCGCCAGTCCGATCCCCAGGCCCATCAGCGCGGGCAGCACCGCGAGCTCGCGGCGCGGCCCGCCGCCGGGAGCCGTCTGACTCACGCCGTAGAACGCGAGCACCGAGACGGTGGCGGCCAGGAAGAGCGGCAGGTCGACGGCGAGCAGCAGTGCCTGCGAGCTGCCGCGGCGCAGCACCATCGCCGGCAGGATGAGGGCCGACAGCACCACCATCAGCGGATAGCTCAGGTTGTTGGTGAGGTGGAACGCGGCCTCGAGCTTCACGCGCGCGGGGATCGGAGCCGCCAGGATGCGGCCGAGGAGCTTCCTCCCGGTCTGCACCGAGCCCTTGGCCCAGCGCTGCTGCTGGCTCTTGAAGCCGTTGACGTCGACCGGCAGCTCGGCCGGCGCGTCCACCTCCGGCAGGTAGAGGAAGCGCCAGCCGGCGAGCTGGGCACGGTAGGAGAGGTCGAGGTCCTCGGTGACGGTGTCGTGCTGCCAGCCGCTCGCCTCCTCGATCGCCCGCCGCCGCCACACGCCGGCCGTGCCGTTGAAGTTGAAGAAGCAGCCGCTCCGGTGACGGGCGGCGTGCTCGATCAGGAAGTGGCCATCGAGGAGGATCGCCTGCACGCGGGTGAGCAGCGAGTAGTGGCGATTGAGATGGCTCCAGCGCGCCTGCACCATGCCGAGCCCGGGATCGGCGGCGAGGTGAGGCACGGTGCGCCTCAGGAAATCGGGCCGCGGCAGGAAGTCGGCGTCGAAGACCGCGGCGAGCTCGCCGTGCGCGCGCTCGAGGCCGTAGGCCAGGGCGCCCGCCTTGTAGCCCTCGCGCCGCGCGCGCTGCAAATGGTCGATCGCGACTCCCTGGTGGCGCCAGCGCTCGACGCTCGCCGCCACCAGCTCGGAGGTCTCGTCGGTCGAGTCGTCGAGCACCTGGATCTCGAGGCGGTCGCGCGGGTAGTCGAGCCGGCAGACGGCGTCGATCAGCCGCTGGGCCACGTAGAGCTCGTTGTAGAGTGGCAACTGCACGGTGACGAACGGCCAGCAGGAAGGCTCGGGCGGCGGGTCGGCGCGCCGATCGCGAGTGCGCCGGTAGGCGATGACCAGCACGAGGCGGTGGACGCCGTAGAGGGCCAGCACGCCGAGCGTGAGGTAGTAGATTGCCAGGAGCATCGTCACCAGAAGCTGCGGCATCGCCTCTCCCTCGCGTCTGGCCGGTCCTGCGGCTGGTCCTGCCGCTGGCCGCCCTCCAGCTCGGCTGGCTCGCCTGCTGGGACCTCGCCCGCCATCTGCAATTCGCCCTCGTGCTGTTCGCCGCCGGGTTTGCCTTCCTCGTGCATGCCGCGCGTCGCCTCGAGGCCGCTCCCCGGCGGGCGGGCGCCGCCGTGCTGCTCGCTGCCGCCGCGCTGCGCCTCCTCGCCCTGCCTCTCCCTCCCAGCCTCTCGGACGACGCCCGGCGCTACCTCTGGGACGGCCGTGTCGTCGCGGCGGGCCACAACCCGTATCTCTCGGCACCGGACGCCCCCGAGCTCGAAGCGGTGCGCGACGCATCGTGGCCGCGGCTCCCGCACCGCCAAGTGCCTACAGTGTACCCGCCCCTCGCCCTGAGTTTCTTCGCCGCGGCCTCGCTCGCCCCGGCGCCGCTCCTCGCCTGGAAGGCGATGCTCGCCGCCGCGGACCTGGCCGGCTGCTGGGCGCTGCTGGCGCTCGCCGGCCGCCTGGGACTGCCGCCGGGACGGGTAGTGTGGTACGCCTGGAACCCACTGGTGGTGCTCGAGGGAGCAGGCATGGGGCACGTCGACGCCCTGGGCACGGCGGCGGCGGTGGCGGCGGTGGTGGCGCTGGCCGCGGGACGGCCCGCCCGCGCCGGCCTCGCCGCCGCGGCGGGCGCGCTCGCCAAGCTGGCGCCGCTCGCGGCCCTGCCCGCCTGGGCGAGGGCGTCGGGGCGCCCGTGGCTCTTCCTCGCCGTTGCGCTGGGCGTGACCGGCGCCTGCCTGCTGCCGGTGCTCATCGCCGCCGGCGGCCTGCCCCCCGGCCTCCTCGCCTACGGCATCTCCTGGGAGTTCAACGGCCCGGCGTTCGAGCCCCTGTGGCGGGCCCTGCGCGCGCTCGAGGCCGCGCCCCGCCTCGCCGGGCTGCTGGATCAGATCAAAGAGTGGACCGGGCACCGGGTCGACGCCTCCCTGAACCTCGCCTACCCATACCTCTATCCGCAGCTCCTGGCCAAGCTGCTGCTGGCGGCCGGCATGGTGGCCGTGGTCTGGCGGTCCTTCCGTACCGCGGAGCCGGTGGCGGCCACGGGCAGGCTCTTCGGCGGCCTGCTGCTGCTGTGGGCAACTGTCTACCCCTGGTATCTGCTGTGGGTGCTGCCGTGGGCGGCGCTCAAGCGCCACACCGCGTGGCTCGCGCTTTCCGGAATCATCCTGTTGAGCTACTGGGCAAAGCAGCAACCGGCCGCTCAGTGGCCGTGGGCCTACCTCGCGGTGTGGCTGCCGTTCTTCGCGGTGCTGGCCCTGTCGCGGCGTGGTTGGGGCGCGGACGAGAGCCCGGAGCCCGGGCGTGCCTGAGGCCGGCGCCGGGGCGCTCTACCGCCTGACGATCGCCTACCGTGGCGGCGCCTACGCCGGCTGGCAGCGGCAGGCCAACGCGCTCTCCGTGCAGCAGGTGCTCGAGGAAGCCCTGGCCGACCTCGTCGGGCAGGCCGTGCGGGTGGTGGGCGCCAGTCGCACCGACGCCGGCGTGCACGCCCGCGGCCAGGTGGCGCACCTCTCGCTCGCGGCGCCCTTTCCCGAGCGCGGCCTGGTCCACGGCACCAACCACCGCCTGCCGGAGGACGTGCGCGTGCTGGCGGCCGCGGCGGCGCCGGCCGGCTTCCACGCCCGCCGCCTGGCGCGCTCGAAGCTCTACCGCTACCGGCTGGTGCGCTGCCGCGTGCTGTCGCCTCTCGAGGCGCCGTTCGCCGCCCGCGTCGCGCCGCGCACCGACGTGCACCGTCTCGAGCAGGCGGCGGCGCTCGTCTCCGGCGTGCACGACTTCTCGGCCTTCGCGCTCACCGGCGGCACGCACCAGACGCCACGCCGGCGCATCTTTTCCGCCGGCTGGCGAGAGGACGGCGAGGCCCTCGAGCTGCTGATCGAAGGTGAGGGCTTCCTGCGCGGCATGGTGCGCTCGCTGGTGGGGACGCTGGTCGAGGTGGGCCTCGGCCGGCGCTCGCTCGACAGCTTCGCGGCACTCTTGAGCGGCCGCCCGCGCGGCGAGGCGGGCCCCACGGCGCCGCCGCAAGGCCTGGTGCTCGAGCGGGTGAGCTACCCGCCGCGCTGGAGCTAGAGCTGGTGAGGAAACCTGCGCGCGGGCCGGGCGATGGGCGTGTGGTAACTTACGCCGCCACGGTCATGGACATCCCGCGCGGCCCGGCCGCGTCCGCCTCATGAAGCGGCTGCTGACGGCTGCGGTCGGCGTGCCGCTGGCGCTGCTGGCCGTCTTTCGCCTCGACTCGCTCTGGTTCTTCGTGGTCTGCGCCGTGGTCGTCGGCTGGGCGGCCGTCGAGTTCGTCGCCATCGCCCGCTCGTGGGCTCCGGCGGCGCCCATGGGAGCGCTGCCGCTCGCCGCGCTCGGGCTCGCCGCGCTCCTGGCGCTTCCCCACATTCCGCCCGAGATCGCCGCGCTGACCGTCATCGCGGTGGGGGTGGCGCTCACCGTGGGGCTCGGCAGCCTGGTGCTGCTCGCCAAGACGCCGATCGAGCAGGTGCCGGCGGCGCTCGGCGCGCTCGCCTTCGGCACGCTTTACTTTGCGCTGCCGCTCGCCAGCGTGACCCACCTCCAGCGCCAGGACCCGTGGCTGGTCTTCCTGCTGATGGCGATCGTCTGGCTGGGGGACACGGCGGCGTTCTACGTCGGCTCCCACTGGGGCCGCCGGCGGATGGCTCCGGTGGTCAGCCCCAACAAGACCTGGGAGGGCGCCCTTGCCGGCCTCGCCGTCGGCCTCGCCGCCACCCTGGTGTGGAGCCTCCTGCGCCTGGGCCGCTTCGAGCTCGCGGTGCTCGCGGCCGGCGCCGCCACCGCCGTCGCGGCCCAGCTCGGCGACCTCGTCGAGTCGCTGTTCAAGCGCGCCTCCGGTATCAAGGACTCGGGCAACGTGCTGCCCGGGCACGGCGGCCTCCTCGACCGCTCCGACGCCCTGCTGTTCGCGACCCCGGTGCTGTGGTTGAGCTGGCTCGCCGCGCAGGCCCGCTTCGCCCCGCCCTGACCCCCCTTTCCCGAAGCACGCCATGCCGCGGGCCGAGCGGCCTCGCTAGGCGGCCGGCCGCTCCGGTATAGTCCCGGCTGCGAGGCCAGCCCGGCTCATCCTGCCCGCCAACCACGGAACCCCAGATGGAACTGCTGAGAACCCTCGTCTCCTTCACTTTCGCCCTCGGGGTGATCATCTTCGTGCACGAGTTCGGGCACCTGATCGTGGCCCGCGCCTTCAACGTCCGCGTGCTCGCCTTCTCGCTGGGCTTCGGCAAGCGGATCTGGGGCTTCAAGCGCGGCGAGACCGACTATCGGCTGTCGCTGATCCCGCTCGGGGGCTACGTCAAGCTGGGCGGCGAGCATGCCGAGGAGGCGACCAGCGATCCCCGCGACTTCGTCAACCGGCCACGCTGGCAACGCATCCTGGTCTACCTTGCCGGGCCGGCGATGAACGTGGTGCTGGCCATCGTGCTGATGGCCGTGGTGTTCACCGTCGGCATCGAGATCGAGCCGCGCAAGGTGCCGCCGGTGGTGGGCGCGGTCGAGCCGGGCTCGGCGGCGGAACGGGCCGGCCTCGGCATGGGCGACCGCATCCTGGCGATCGACGGCGTCGCCGTGGTCGATTTCCAGGACGTCAAGATGAAGGTCATCGAGTCGCCGGGCAAGCCGCTCGCCGTCGACTACGAGCATGCCGGCGACAAGCGGTCCACGACCCTGACCCCGGAACGGGAGGCCAGGTACGGCCTCGGCGAGGCCGGCCTGTGGTCCCCGGGCAAGGTGCTGATCCGCGAGGTGCTGCCCGACCAGCCGGCCGCGGCGGCGGGCTTCCAGGCCGGCGACCACGTGCTGAAGATCGCCGGCCGCCCGGTGGTGGTGCTCAAGGACTTCACCGACTACCTCCGCGAGCACCCGGGCGAGCAGGTCGAGGTCGAGGTCAGCCGCGCCGGCGGCCGCGTCAGCCTCGCCGTGGTCCCCGAAGGCCCGGTGGGATCGGCGATGGTCGGGGTGAAGACTTCCTACAGCTTCCTCCAGCGCTACCCACCTGGGCAGGCGATCGTCGAGAGCGTGTACTACAACGTCGACCTCGTGCGCCAGACCTTCGTCATCCTCGGCAAGGTGTTGACGCGAAAGGTGGAGGCCAAGAGCTCGCTCGCCGGGCCGATCGAGATCGCCGCCATGAGCGGCGAGGTGGCGCGCCGCGGCTGGATCGCGTTGCTGCACTTCATGGGCTTCATCTCGATCTCGATCGCCATCGTCAACCTGCTGCCGATCCCGGTGCTGGACGGCGGCCAGATGACGATCCTCGCGGTCGAGAGCATCCTGCGGCGCGACCTCTCCGTGGTGGTCAAGGAGCGCCTGGCCCAGGCCGGCGTGGTGGTGATCTTCGCCTTGATGCTGACCGTGATCTACTTCGATCTCCAGAAGCGGCTGCTGTGACCGTCGAGCCAGGGCCGGCCGGAAGCGGCGCCAGCGCGGCCACGCTGGGGCGGCGGGTGGGTGCCCGGCTGCTCAAGCTCGGGGGCTACCTGGCCTACGGTGGCGGCCTGCTGTTCCTGTTCTTCGCCACCGCCTACTTCTCCTTCAACCTGTTCGTTCGCAGCGGCGTCACCCGCGCCCCCGATTTGACCGGTCTGTCGCGCCAGGAGGCGATCGCCACGCTCGAGGACCACGGCCTCGAGTGGGCCGATCCCGCCGGCGAAGGGCGCTACTCGGAGACCGTGCCCCTCGACCATGTGGTCACCCAGCGTCCGCCCGCCGGCAACCTGGTCAAGCGTGGCAGCCGGGTGGCGGTGGCCCTGTCGCTCGGGCCGCAGCGGATCGCCGTGCCCGACGTCGAGGGCCTGGCGCTCTCGGCGGCGCAGTCCGCGGTGGCGGACGCCGGCCTCGAGCTGGGCCATGCGCTGGCCGTCTACACCGAGGAAGGCCGCGCCGGCACCGTGTTCGAGCAGCGGCCGGCGGCGGCCTCCACGGTGGCGCGCGAGACCAAGGTCGACCTGCTGGTGGCGCTCGCCAACCGCGAGCAGGTCTACGTGATGCCGGACCTCGTCTATCGCAGCTACGGCGCGGTGCGCCACTTCTTCGAGCTACGGGGCTTCCTCGTCGGATCGCCGCGTTTCGAGCCCTACGAGGGGATTCCCGAGGGTGTTATCCTGCGCCAGGATCCGGCGCCGGGTCATCCGCTGTCCCGGCGCGAAGTGATCGACTTGGTCGTCGCTTCTGCCGGCGCGCTCGCCGAGTGATCCCCATGCAGATCGCCCCCTCGATCCTCGCCGCCGACCTCGCGGACCTGGCCGGCGCCTTGCAAACCTGCGAGCGGGGAGGTGCCGACCTGATCCACGTCGACGTGATGGACGGCCACTTCGTGCCCAACCTCTCTTTCGGCGTCCCGGTGGTCAAGGCCCTGGCCGGCCGCACCCGGCTGCCGCTCGACATCCACCTGATGGTGTCGAACCCGGACCGCCTGCTCGAGGACTACGTGGCGGCGGGCGCCGCGCGGGTGGCCGTGCACTGGGAGGCTGCTCCCCACCTCGACCGCACGCTGGCCACTATCCGCCGGGCCGGCGCCAAAGCGGGCGTCGCCATCAACCCGGCCACCCCCGTCGAGGTGCTGATCGATATCTTGCACATGGCGGATTTCGTGCTCGTCATGTCCGTCAACCCGGGGTTCGCCGGCCAGAGCTTCCAGCCGCACGCCGTCGAGAAGATCCGCCGGTTGCGCGGCCTCCTGGCGCGCGCCGGCGGCGCGGTCGAGATCGAGGTCGACGGCGGCGTATCCCCCGACAACATCCTCGAGCTGGCCCGCGCCGGCGCCGATTCCTTCGTCGTCGGCTCGGCGCTCTTCGGCAGCTCCGACCCGGCGGCCTTGATCGGCGAGCTGCGCAGCCGCGCCGCGTCGGCGCGCGCCGCCTAGCCCGGAAGCAACTGGAGATCGTTATGCGACCTGCCTTGCTCGGCAAGCCCTGGTTCTTCGCGCTCGCGGTAGTGCTCGCCGCGAGCGGCTGCAAGGGAGGCCCCAAGGCCGACCCCATCCTCTCGCTTTCGGCGACCGAGGCGCTGGCCCAGGGCAAGGAGCTGCTGGCGCGAGAAAAGTATCCGCGCGCGCGGCCCTTCCTGATCCATGCCTTCGAGGTGGAGCCCAACTCGGCCACCGGGCGCGAGGCCCTGCTGCTCGCCGCCGACACTTTCTATCTCGAAGGCGGCAACACCAACTACCTGTCGGCCGAGGCCAAGTACCGCGATTTCCTCAACCGCTTCCCGACCTCTGACCGCTCGGCCTATGCTCAGTTCCAGGTCGCCAGCTCGCTCGCCAAGCGCATGGAGCGGCCCGACCGCGACCAGTCGACGACGCGCAAGGCGCTGGCCGCCTTCGAGGAGCTGCTGCGCCTCTACCCCACCTCGGAGTACGCGGCGCAGGCGCGGGAGCAGATCCGCGTGGTGCGCGACAACCTGGCGGAGCACGAGTTCGTGGTCGGCCGCTTCTACATCCGCTACGGCATCCCGGTGGCGGCGGTGCAGCGCTTCGAGTACCTGCTCGCCACCTACCCCGAGTACGGCGAGAAGGACAAGGCCTTTTTCTACCTCGGCCAGGCCTACCAGAACGCCCGGCGCGGCGAGGAGGCGACCACTATGTTCGACCGCCTGCAGCGCCAGTTCCCCGAGAGCCCGTACGTGAAAGAGATCCCCAAGGTGCGCAAGGACGCGCCCGCGGCCGGCAAGGCCACGGAGGCCGAGAAGGCGCCGGACGAGCAGGGAGCCTCGACGGGGGGCGGGCGATGAACCGCGAACGGCCGGGTTGGCGGCTCTGGCGGGCGAGCGCCGTGCTGCTCGCGGTGCTGCCGCTCGCGGCTTGCGCCAGCAACCCGTTCGCCGCGCGCACCGCGGCCCCCGACGAGGTGGCCGAGCTCAAAGCGCGGGTGGTGGAGCTGCAACGGCAGGTGACGGTGCACGAGATCGAGCTCGCCCGCTTGCGCGATCGCCTGAGCGTGCTCGCGGCCGGCCGGCCGCAGGCCGCCTCGCCGCCCGCCGCCAGGCCAACGTCCCCGAGGCTCACCTACGAGCCCGTCCCGGAGACCGACACCAGCGGATCGTCCACCGGCGTTCCCATGCCGCCGGCGTCCTTCGAGGAGGGCGACCTTCCCGCGACCGATCCGGAGCCGATCCCCGCTGCCCCGCCCTTCAGCCGTGCTCCGTCTGCTGCCCAGGCCCCGGCGACCCCAGAGGCGCAGGTGCTCTACGACGAGGGTTACAGCCTCGTGCAGCAGGGCCGCCACGCGGAGGCCGAGGAGCGGCTGCTGAGCTTCCTCGAGAGGCATGGCTCGACCGAGCTCGCCGACAACGCGCTCTACTGGATCGGCGAGTCCCGCTACGCGCGCCACGACTACCCGGGAGCGCTCGAGGCCTTCCAGCAGACGGCCGAGCGCTACCCGCAGGGCAACAAGCTGCCTGATGCCTTGCTCAAGGTCGGCCTCTGCCTGCAGAAGATGGGTGACGAGGTGGGAGCCCGCGACGTGCTGACCGAGGTCGCCCGCAGGTTTCCCGGTACCGCCGCCTCGGCAACGGCCGAGGAGATCCTGCGCACCCTGTCCTAGCTCGCCGAGCCATAGCGGCGGCTTCGCGAGGCACCACCGTGGTTCAAGCAACGCTTGAAGCGGACCGGCCTAAAGCACTCTAAACCTTGACACTCGGGCCAAAACAGGGTAGCTTGGCAAATAGAGACTTCAGTATAGGTCAGGCCTGCCCCCGAGGCTCGGCCCCCGAGGCGTGGGAGGTTCCCTGAGATGATCCGACGGTCCTTCGTTGCCGCTGCCTCTCTGACTGTGCTTGCCTGGGCGAGCCCCGCGGTGGCGGCGGATCAGCCGCCGGCGAACCTCCACCTGGTCGGCGACCACTGGACGGCGTGGGATCCACCGGCGCCTCCTCCAGATGCCCAGGTCTACATCATCGTCCCCGGCGACACGCTCTGGGACCTGGCGCGGAAGTTCTACGGCGACCCCTATCTCTGGCCGCAACTCTGGGAGCGCAACCAGTACATCAGGGACGCGCACTGGATCTATCCTGGCGATCCGCTGGTGATCGGGCCGCAGGTCGCGGCGGCCGAGAGCCTGGACACCGTCGACTTCGGAACCGGAGAGGGCGGCGAGGGTACCGCCCCCGGCGGCGCCCAGCCGGAGGCCGCCGTGGACTTGAGCCGCGAGCTACAGCCGGCGGAGGCCGCCGCCGGTGCCCCGGTGCCGCTGGGCACGGAGTCGGATATCTACTGCTCGGGCTACATCGGCGATCTCGAAGAGTCCTTCCCCTACTCGATCGTGGGCTCCGAGTTCGAGGTCCTGTCGCCGCCCCTCGAGGGGGTCGGCCGGGCAACCGGTACCTACGGCTCGGCGGACACGGTCAAGTACGGGCTCGACACCGGCGACATCGTGTACCTGGACGGTGGCCGGGCGAGTGGCTTGGAGCCCGGGACCTTGCTCAGCGCGGTGGTGCCCACCCGCGCCATCACCCATCCGACGACCAAGAAGGTCTTCGGGCGGATCTATCGCTACACCGGCAGGCTCCGCGTCCTCTCGGTGCAGGACGACACGGCGATTGCCGAGCTGGTTGCGACCTGCGACCCCATCACCGTGGGCTCGCGCCTCAAGCTCTTCGAGCCGGAGCCGGTGCCGCTCGCGCGCCGCACGGTGCCGCGCCCCGTCAACTACCCCTCGCCGGCCGCCAGCCTGGTGGGCGCGCCGGTGATCCTCGCCGCGCAGGACGACATCGTGGCGCTCGGGCAGGACCACGTGGTGTTCATCGATCGCGGTGCCGACGCCGGCGTCACGCCGGGCGACATCTACACCATCTACCGCCTGCACCCCAAGGGCCTGCCGCCGGTCGTCCTCGGCGAAGTGGGAGTGCTCTCCGTGCACCCGCACTCCTCGGTCGTCAAGATCATCGCCTCGCGTCACACCATCTACCGCGGCGATCTTCTCGAGCTCAAGTAGAGCGAGCCCCCGCCGGGAGCTGTGGTATCCTGCCCGGGTCAAATCAGACCCGAGCAGGACAGCGGCTCGACCGCGAGCCCGGCAAGCCAGAAGAGCGAGGTGCGTGCGGTGGCGGAACAGAATCTCAACGGCAGCCTGTCGCGGATCGTGGATGAGCTGGTGCGGCGAGGCATCACTCTCGAGCAGGCACGCCGTGAGTTCGAGCGGCAGTTCATCGTTGCCTCACTGAAGTCGAACGACGGCAATTTCTGCCGTTCCGCCAGGTCCCTGGGTGTCCACCGCAACACCCTCCGCAACAAGGTTTCGACCCTCGGCATCGAACCCGAGGACATGCGCGCTCGCGGCCGCAAGCCCGCCCGCCGCCGCACTGCGCAGATCTGACCCCCCACTTTTGCCCCGGGCGGTTCCGTGTTTGGCACGGAACTCGCACTTGATTGCCTCTTATGCGTAAGCGGCCGCCCGGCGCAGTCTCCGCGGCGGTACGAGAAAAATCTTCGAGCCGGCGCCGTCGGCACCTCTGAGTGCCGATTCTGCCGCATCCCGCCTTAATGGCCGGCTTGGAGGCAGCAGCCCGCGGAGGGATCTTGGACTATGGTCAAGAAGACTGCACGTGTGCCCCTATTGGCCGTCGTGAGCCTTTTCTCTTTTGCCGTCGCCTTCTCCTCTTTCCCATCCATCCCCACGGTACGCGACATCGCCTGGCGGCAGGCGTCGGACCTGCAGGCGTTCCTCGGCTCCGTCAACCACCCGTACTCGCCGGACCTGCCACCGCAGGAGTTCCACCTGGTGGAAGAGGACACGTTCTCCTCGGTGCTGACCGAGGAGCAACGGAGCTTCGAGCTGTTCGGGCCGATGGAGAAGCGCGCGGGCAACGCGGCGCTGCCGATGGGAGTTCCGTTCCGCGCCGCGATCGAGCGCACCGCCGAGCGCTACGATCTTGACAGCCGCCTGCTGGCCGCGGTGGTGGAGGCGGAATCGAACTTCAACCCGCGGGTGGTTTCACCGAAGGGAGCCGTGGGCCTGACGCAGGTGATGCCGACCACCGCGCCGCAAAGCCGCGCAGGCGGCCCCGCGGACCTCCATGATCCGGACGTCAACCTCGACGCCGGCGCGCGTTACCTGCGCCTCCTGCTCGACCAGTTCGAAGGCAATACCGAGCTGGCGCTCGCCGCCTACAACGCGGGCCCGGGCAATGTCGCGCGCTTCCGCGGCGTGCCACCCTTCAGCGAAACTCGTGTCTACGTGCAGAAGGTGATGCGGCTCTACGAGCGGCATCAGAGCGCGGAGCACGCCGTCGCGGAAGAGCCCACGCCCGCGCCGGCCTCGACCGCGCCCTGAGCGGCTACTCCTTGCGGGCGTCGCTCGGGGCGGACAGCTGCGGCTGGGCGTCCCGGTCGTCGTCCGACTTGAGGCCCTTCTTGAAGTTGCGGATGCCCTCGCCCATGCTGCGCCCGAGGTTGGGCAGCTTGGTGGCGCCGAAGATCAGCACCAGGATCAACAGGATGATCAGCAGCTCGGGAACTCCCAAGCCGCCGATGAGACCAGCCACGCTCAGCATGATTGCGCTCCCGGAGCGCCCGAGCCGAGAAGCCGGCTCCACGCTCCTCAAGATCGATCGCCGGCCAGTCTAACAGAAGCCACTCGCCGCGACCCGGCGGGAGAGAGCGGGCACCAGCCCCTCGCCTTCGGGCGTGCGGGCGAGGTGGAAGAGGGCGCGCGCCAGCGTCGGCGGGATCAGCGGCAGGTGGCGATCGATGCCGCGCCTCGCGAATGCGGCGAACGTGCCCACCGCCTTGAGCGTGCGCTGCGCCGCGGCGCGGTGATAGGCGAGGCGTTGCGCCGCGGTCGAGAGCCTGGATGCCAGGATCTCCGCGGTGAGCTCGGGCGGCGGAAAGAGGCTGTCGTTGAGCAGCGAGGCGAGATCGTAGAACGGCGGGCCCAGCCGCAGGTCCTGGTGGTCGAGCACCCAGAGCCCGAGCCCAGACGGGGATCCAAAGACCCTCACGGCCAAATTACGGGCCATGAAGTCGCGATGGCAGGGGACGGCGCCAGCAGCGCCGAGCGCTTCGCACAGCGCGCCGAGCGCGTCCTCCAGGCGGCGCGCCTCGGCTGCGCCTCCCAGCAAGCCGTGCGGCTCGAGGAACACCTCCCACGTCTGCCGGAGCTCCCGGGCCAGGAGCTCGCCATCGAGCGGCGGGTTGAGAGCGGCCACGGCGGCGGCCGGCAGGCCCGCGATGCGCTCCGCGATCTCGGCGGCGCGGTGAAACAACGGCGTGAGGGCCGCCCACGGCTCGGTCGCGAGGTCGTAGAGGGTGCGCGGGCCCACGTCCTCGACCAGCATCACGCCGCACTCGCAGTCGCTCGCCACGATGCGCGGCACCGCCACGCCGATCCCCTCGAGGAGCTGCGTGGTGGCGAGGAAGCGGTGACAGGAGGCGAGGATCGACGGCGGGTAGACAGCGAGGATCGCCGTGCCACCGGCCGCGGCGCCGAGGCGCGCATAGCGGCGCACCGAGACGTCTCCCGGCAGGGCCACCAGGGTCTCGGGGGCATGGCCCGCGGCCCTCAGCCAGGCCTCGACTTCCGGTGCCAGTTCCATCGCGTATAATCCCCGAGCGATTCTTGGGCGGAAAGCATAGTCGAATGAAAAAGCAGGACGCCGACCTCCGCGAGCTACTGCGCGATCTGGGACGCGCGCTGTCGCAGTCCATCGCGCATTCGCCGGAAATCCACCGCACCCTGCGCCGCTTCCACGAAGAGGGCTACACGCTGCACTTGACGCTCGACTGCAAGCGCCAGCCACCGGCGGTCGAGCCGGTGGCCGTCGCGCGCCGTGGCGCGGCCGCCGAGCCGAGCTTCACGATCGACGCGCGCGACCTGTCCTTTCTGCGCTCGATCGGGATCGATCCCACCCGGCGTCTACGCCGGCGAAAGTGACCAAACCGCCGCTCCTGGGTCTTTCGCGTTCCGACCTTGCCGCGGCGCTCGCCGAGGTCGTCGACCGTCCCTACCGCGTCGAGCAGATCTACCGGGCCTTGAACCAGCGCGGTGTCGAGAGCTTCGACGCCATCACCGATCTCGCCAAGCCCCTGCGCAGCGAGCTCGAGGCGCGCTTCGAGGTCGGTGGAGCGCGCGTCGTCGAGCACCTGCCGGCGAGCGACGGCAGCGAGAAGCTTCTCCTCGAGCTTGCCGACGGCGCCACCATCGAGGCGGTCGACATCCCCGACGGCGACCGCCGCACCTTCTGCATCTCGAGCCAGGCGGGATGCGCTCTGGCCTGCAGGTTCTGCGTCACCGGCTTCTGGGGCGCGGGCCGCAACCTGACGAGCGGCGAGATCGTCGGCCAGGTGCTCGCCATGCGGCGCTTGCGGGAGATCGATTCCGCGGGCCTCAACCTGGTGTTCATGGGGATGGGCGAGCCGCTGCTCAACCTGGAGGCGCTCGCCGCCTCGCTCGCCATCCTGACCGAATCGATCTCCTGGCGGCGGATCACGGTGTCGACCGCCGGCGTGGTGCCGGGGATCCAGGCGATGGCCGGATGGGACAAGCGCCCCAACCTCGCGGTCTCGCTGCACGCGCCCGACGACGAGCGGCGCGATCAGGTGATGCCGATCAACAAGAGCTACCCGCTCGCCGAGCTGCTGGCGGCGCTGGCCCGCTTCCCGCTCGAGAAGGGCCGCAAGATCACCTTCGAGTACCTCCTGATCCGCGGCTTCAACGATCGGCCGGCCGACGCCGACCGGCTGGCGAAGCTGGTCGAACGCCTGCCCGCCAAGGTGAACCTGATCCCGATCAACCCGGACCCGGTGCTCGGCGGAAGCATGGTGCCGCCCGCTGCCGAAGTAGTGGACCGGTTCCGCGACCGCCTGCGCCAACGCGGGCTCGTTGCCACCGTGCGGCGGCGGCGTGGCGACGAGGTGAGCGCGGCGTGCGGTCAGCTCCGCGCCTTCGGCCGCGAGGCCCGCGGGTTCAGGCTACGCACGGCGGTCTGAGACGCGCCAGATCAGCGCCGCGTTGCGCCCGGCGGCGGTGCCGTCGAGCCGGTAGCTCGCCAGCCGATCCGCCGCGCAGCGCGTGCAGGCATCGACCCGGCGCACGTCCTCGATGCCGGTGCGGGTGAGCTGCGCAGCCACCGCGGCACCGAGGTCGAGGTGGGGCCTGGCGCCGGCGCCCGGCTGCCTGAAGTCGGCGCCGGCCGCGGCGCACACCTCCCGCGCCACTTCTTCGCCGACCTCGTAGCAGCAAGGCCCGATCGCCGGCCCGATCCACGCCGTCAGCCGGCCCGGTGACAGCGGCAGGGCCTCGACCGTGGCCCCCACCACGCCGGCAGCGATACCGCGCCATCCGGCGTGCACGGCGGCGACGGCGCCCGCCCCGGCTCGAGCGCCGCCCAGAAGCACCGGCACGCAGTCGGCGGTGACGACCAGCACGGCGAGGTCCGGGTCCGCGGTCCACAGCGCGTCGCCTTCGCCGCAGTCCCCGGCGGCAGCCTCGCGCACGCGGGCGGAATGCACCTGCTTGACCCACGCCGCTTCGAGCCGCGGGCTCTCGCCGAGGCACGCGAGGAGCGTGGAGCCTTCCCAGGCCGGTCCCCGGCCCACGAAGCGCACCTCGAGCTGCGGCGTCGAGTCGCGCCACAGCCAGAAGCCATGCGCCTCGATCGGGCCGGGGCAGGCCCGTTCCGGGAGCTCGCAGGGGACCGGCGGGAGTGCCATCGCGGCCGGATTGTACCCACGATAGACTGCCCCGAAACGTCGTGATCCGCTTCTTCAACGTCGGTAAGCGCTACTTCGGCGACCAGCTCGCGCTCTCCGATCTCACCTTCCACATCCCGCGTGGCGAGCTGGTTTTCCTGACCGGCGCGAGCGGCGCCGGCAAGACCACGCTGCTCAAGCTGATCTTCCGCCAGGAGGCCCCGACCACGGGCCAGATCCTGGTCAACGGCCGCAACGTCTCCTCGATCCCGGAGAGCAAGATCCCTTACCTCCGGCGCACGATCGGCGTGGTGTTCCAAGACTTCCGCTTGATCCCCCGCCAGACCGTGCTCGAGAACGTCACCTTCCTGCCCCGCATCTTGGGCATGGACTTGGGCGTGCGCAAGCGCCTCGCCTTCGAGGCGCTGCGGCGGGTGGGCCTGGCCGACCGCGCCAACGCCTTCCCTCAGCACCTGTCGGGAGGCGAGCAGCAGCGGGTGGCCATCGCGCGCGCGATCATCAACGAGCCGGAGCTGCTGATCGCCGACGAGCCCACCGGCAACCTCGACCCCGACCTGTCGCGCGAGATCGTCCGCCTGTTCCTCGAGATCAATCGGCGTGGCACGACGGTGATCCTCGCCACTCACGACCGCGACCTGATCCATCGCGTCGGCGGCAGGATCCTGACCCTCGACCACGGCCGCCTGGTCGGCGACCAGACCCTCCCTGCCAGCGATCCCGACTTCGACATCCCCGGGGCTCTCGCGGCCGAGAGCGCGACCGAGGACGCCGGCCCGGTCGACGTCGACCAGGCGCCGGCCGCACCGCCGGGCAAAGGGGGCGAGGCCGAGCCCGTGCCGGCCCTGGCCGCGGCCGCGGAGGCCCAGGAAGGCGCCACGGAAGGCGCCCCGGAAAGTGCCACGGAAGGCGGCGCATGACGCTGCGCAAGGCGCTCGTCTACTTCTTCCGCGAGGCGGCGCTCAACCTGCTGCGGAGCTGGAAAGTGAGCCTGGTGGCGGTCGCCACCATCGCGGTCAGCCTGTTCGTGGGCGGTGCGTTCCTGCTGCTCTCCGGCAACCTCGGGGCGTTGGTCGAGCAATGGCGCCGGGAAACCAAGGTGATGGTGTACCTGTCACCCACAGCTTCGGCAGCGGAGACGGAAGCGCTGGCCGCAGAGGCTCGCGCTCTGCCCTGGGTGACGGGCGTGGAAACGGTGGCGGAGGAGGTGGCGCGCCAGCGCTTCCAGCGCCTCTTCCCCAGCCTCTCCGAGCTGGTCGAGGGTGGCGCTCAGGAGCCCCTGCCGGCTTCGCTGGAGGTGGCCTTCGACCCCCGGCGTGCGGAGCCGCGGGCCTTTGCCACCTGGATCGCCGATTGGAAGCAGCGCCCCGCCGTGGCCATGGTGGACGACGACCGCGAGTGGCTTGCCGAGCTCGCCACCATCGTGGCGCTGGCGCGCGGCCTCGGGCTGGGCCTCGGTCTGGTGCTGCTGGCGGCGGCGGTGTTCACCATCGCCAGCGTGGTCCGCCTGACCGCTTACCTCTACCACGACGAGATCTCGATCATGCGGCTGGTGGGCGCCACCGAGTTCTTCATCCGCGGCCCCTTCTACGCCGAGGGCCTGCTGCAGGGCCTGCTGGGCGCCGTGGTCGCGGCCGGCGGCCTCTTCGCCGCCTTCCAGGCGCTCGCTCCCCGCGCCGCGGAGTCGGCGTGGGGAGCCCTGGTGCTGGGCCGCTTCCTTCCCCTCTCGCAGCTCGCCGCCCTGGTGGCGCTCGGCGCCGCCGCGGGCCTGGTGGGAGCCGTGGCCTCGCTGCGCCGCGAGAAGCTCGCGGTGGTCGAGGAGTAGAGGCCAGGGGAGCAGCGAGCAGGGGCGCAAAGAAAAGGGGCGCGACCCGCGTCGCGCCCCTGCTCTCCGACCCGCGGAGCGGCGGTTCCTACCGCACCTTCAGGATGATCACCGCGCGGCGGTTCTGCGCTCGGCCGGCGGCCGTCGAGTTGTCGCCCACCGGATCGGCGGAGCCACGGCCCTCGGTGGTGATGCGTGCCGGGTCGATGCCGTGCCGGGTCACGAGATAGCTCTTCACCGCGTCGGCACGTTGCTCGCTGATGCGCTGGTTGCTCGACTCCCCACCGTAGCTGTCCGAGTAGCCGATGACCAGGGCGTAGCGATCTGCGTCGTTCTTCATTCGCAGCGCCACCTCGTCGAGGGTCGCCTTGCAGCGGTTGTCCACCCGCGCGCTACCGGCCGCGAACTGGCACACCTCTTCGATAGTCGGCGGCGGAGGCGGCGGTGGCGGCGGCGGTGGTGCCGGAGGCGGTGGCGGCGGAGGCGGCGGCGGTGGTGCCGGAGGCGGTGGCGGCGGTGGAGGCTCCTCGACCGGCGGCGGCGGCGGAGGCGGAGGCTCCGGCCGCGGGAAGTAGGTCAGGCCGATCAAGCCGCCCAGCGGGCAGAAGGTATCGGTGTCGTCGACCTGCGCGAGGTTGGTGCGGAAGCCGAAGTTGAACGCCCACTCCGAGTCGTCCCCCAGCCACAGCCGGCCGCCCGTGATGAGGTCGATGTCGTCGTCCGGCTTGGAATCGCCGCCGTTGTAGATCGTGGCTCCCAGCTCGGTGATCCAGGCCAGGCGGTCGTTGACGTCGAAGGCGTAGCCGACGCCGGCCAGGATCTCCTCGGCGACGTCGAAGCTCGAGCCCTGGTCGGGGTCGGTGTCGCCGGGATCGCGGTAGCCGAGGTTGAGCACCCAGCCGCGCACGTCGTAGGCGAGGCCGATGCCGAAGCCCGGATCGCCGGTCACCAGGCCCTCGTCGTCATCGCCGGTGGGCAGCTCCGCGAAGGCGTTCAGCGCGAAGCCGCTGTCGTCCTCCGAGTAGAGCGTCCACTTGGCGCCGACGCGGACGTTGCCGATGCCGTTGGCGTCGACCTCGTTGGTCACGAAGTGGCCGTTGACGAAGCCGGTCGTCCGGTTCTCTGAGCCGTCGAGAATGTCGTAGGGCGCCATCACGGAGATCTCGAAGCGGTCCGTGATGCCGTACGCCACGCTGGCGCTCAGGCGGTGGAAGTCGTAGGCCAGGTCGTTGGTGAAGTTGGGAGGGGTGGGAGCCGGCGCCACCGCGCGGTCCCAGTTGTTGTAGTAAAGCCCGAACGACCACTCACCCTGCGGCAGGGTGGTGCCGGTGAAGAGGCTGAAGTAGCCCGTTTCGCCGGTGATGGTCGGGCCGTTGGCGCCGTCGTCGGCGTAGCCGGCGCCCGCTAGCAGGCCGAGAACAGCGCACCAAGCAATTCTCCGTTTCATCGCATTCCCCCATTTCTTGGTCGCCGAGACTCGAGGCGCTCGATGGAATCTCGGTATCTCTACAATCCAGCTCAAGATGGTAGCACAAGCGACTCGTCGCGGACCCCCCGGTCGCGGGGGGTCCAGCGGGCGGGAAAAAGGCCGGTCAGCGCGAGGAGAGGAGCTGGGTCACGCGGTCGAGGAACGCCTTGCCCTGGGCCGCGCCGAGGTCGGCGGAGAGGACTTTCTCCGCGGCCCGCACCAGGTCGAGCAGGGCGTCGACCTTGCGACCGCCGGCTAGCTCGGCCTGGCTCAGGCGGTACGGGGCGTCGAGGGCACCGGGCTGGCCGTGGGTGCCGAGTAGGCCGCGGGCCATCTGGTGCACCTGCTCGAGGACCGCCCCGGCGTCGTCGGTCGAGAGCTTCTGCAGGCGCTCCACGGCCAGGTTGCCGAAGTCCTCGTCGAGGGCAATCAGGCCGGAGGTGATCATGCCGTAGAGCAGCTTGCAGACGTCGAACGGGCTCTCCCCCAGGGCGAGAGCGATCTCCTCGATCGAGCGCCGCTCGTCGATCTTCGAGATCAGGCCCCACTCCGCCGGCGACAGCGAGACCGAGGTCCTCTTGGCCTGGTTGGTGAAGACCGGCACCAGGCGCGTGGAGGGGATGCGCTTGCCGAGCACCTGCCACTCGTCGATGCGGCGCGCCGCCTCCATCAGCAGGTTGGTGTTCGAGCGCTTGATGGTGGTGGCCGGGGAGGTCTTGCCGGGGTGGAACACGAACTCGCCTTCGTTCCACACCGCCAGCTCGTAGACCGCCTCTTCGCCTTCTAGGTTGCCGGCCTTGGCATGCACGATCTGGCCGTCGCGCAGGAAGATCTCGCCACTCGCGCCGCCGCTCCTCAGGCTGAAGACACCGGTCTTGCCCGAAACCGAGACGAGCTGCACGATGTCTGGAAGCGGAAGTTCCTTTAGGGAGCCCTGAAAAGCCATCGCACCTCGGCTTTGTGATTGTGGGATTGGCTCGCGGCCCTGGCCGCCGGGTGCTTAGTATATGGCGAGGGTTCCGAACTTCGGCGGCCTGGCCGGTACTTTGTCCCTGCCGCCGCTCAGGCTCGCGGCCGCGCGGCCTGGAGCGCATCCATCCGCAGCCGGTGCGCGCAGCACACCGCGACCGCCAGCGCATCCGTGGCGTCGGCGGCCAGGGGGTCGGCCGGCAAGCGGAGCAGCAGGCGCACCATTTTCGCCACTTGGCCCTTCTCGGCACGGCCGTTGCCGGCCACCGCCAGCTTCACCTCGGCGGGAGAGAACTCGCGGATCTCGGCGCCGGCGAGCGCCACGGTGGCGAGCAGGGCGCCGCGCGCCTCGGCGAGGACGATCAGCGAGCGCGAGTTGATGCCGCGGTAGGGCGTCTCGATCGCCACCAGGTCCGGCTGCCAGCGGGCGAGGAGCTCCCGCGCCTCGCTCGCGAGCTGCGCCAGGCGGGCGGGCAGCAGGTTGCCCCGGGTGGAGGTCACGCGCCCCACGGCCAGGCTCTCGAGCCGCGAGCCGACGATCTGCACGACGCCGAAGCCGGTGTGGATGCTGCCGGGATCGAACCCCAGGATGCGCACGGTCTCACGAGCCTCGAAGCGCGAGCCGAGCCGGCGATCCGTTCACGGATGGCATGGTGAGCCGCATTCTAGGTCCAGCGCTTGCGCCGATCCAAAGCCAGCCTGAGCGCTCAGCGCGTGAAATCGAGCTAAGTGCAACTAGGGGCAGGATTTCTCGGCCTGAGCAGAATTGACTCGGGGGGCCTTGAGTGCTAGAAAGGGTTTCTCCAACGAGAGTTCCCGGAGCTACAATCATGCCGCAGATCTTCGTCGTCGAGCCCGAGAGCCGCTATGTGGAGCGCATCCGCGACGCGCTGGCCAACGACGCCGGCTGGTCGGTGGTGGCGCACGAGCGGGCGGAACGGGCTCTGCAAGCGGCGGCCGGCACGGCCCCGGACCTGGTCCTGGTCAACGTCGAGGTGGACGGCGCCGAAGTGCTGCTCTCCACCTTCGCGCGCCAGCGAGGAGGGCGCGGCGCGATCGCGCTGCTGCCGGAGCGCCGGGGCGGCGAGGCCGAGGCCTTCCGCGGCCGGGCCGACGCCGTGCTCGTCAAGCCGTTCGCCGAGCAGGACCTGCGGGTGGCGGCGAGGCGGGTGCTGGCCGGCGGCAAGGAAGCGCTCGATGCCACCGGCCACAAGCTCACTTCCGCCGAGATCTTCGGCGATCTCCTGGCCGAGTTCCAGGAGTCGCCGGCCAGCCGGCGCTCGGTGGCCGTCGACGACGACGAGATCAACCGCAAGCTCGAGGAAACGCTCTCCGGCGTGCTGGGCGCGCAGCGCAAGCCGCCGGCACCTGCTCCTGCGGTCGCCGTCTCGCCGGCTGCCGCCACCTCGGTTGCTGCCGCTTCGGCGGCCGCCGCTGCCCCGAAGAAGCCGAAGTCGGCCACGGACGTCGACTCGCTGCTCTCCAAGCTCGACCTCGAGCACGGCAGGAGCAAGCCGGCACCCAGGCCGGCCCCGGCAGCGGTCCCTTCCGCGGCGAGCTCTCCCGCGACGGGCCAGAGCGCACCGGCACCGCGCGTAGCGCCCCCGGCATCCCCGATCCCGAGTGCGCCGCCTCCGAGCCCAGTGTCGGCCGGCGCCCCGCCCGTCACGCCGGGCGCGGGGCCGGCCGCCGCGCCTGCGCCGCGGCCGGCCTTCGCTTCCATGGAGACCCCGCTCAGCGCCGCGCCGACACTCAAGATGGAGCTGCCGCCGCTCGCCGCATTGGAGCCGCCCTCTGTGGTCCCGATGGCGGCGCCACCGCCCTCGCCACCGATCCCGCCACCGCTGGCGGCGCCGCCGGTGCACGTGGCCCCTGTGCACGTCGCCTCGGAGGCCGCGGTCACGCAGCGCATCCCGGTGTCCGGGCTGCCGGGCGTCGAAGGCCGCGAGTTCGGCCAGTACGCGCTGCTCGAGAAGATCGCCGTCGGCGGCATGGCCGAGGTGTGGAAGGCGCGCATGAAGGGCGTCGAGGGCTTCCAGAAGACGGTGGCCATCAAGAAAATTCTGCCCCACCTCACCGACAACTCGGCCTTCCTCAGCATGTTCATCGACGAGGCCAAGCTCGCCGCCCAGCTCGCCCATCCCAACATCACCCACATCTACGACCTGGGCAAGATCGGCCCCGACTACTACATCGCCATGGAGTACGTCGAGGGCCGCAACCTGCGCGCCCTGCTCAACGCAGCGCGGCGGCAGGGCGTGCGCTTCCCCCTCGGCCTGGCGCTGATGATCGGCGCCCGGCTGGCGAGCGCCCTCGACTACGCCCATCGCAAGAAGGGATTCGACGGCCACGAGCTCGGCCTGGTGCACCGCGACGTGTCGCCGCAGAACGTGCTGATCAGCAACGAGGGCGACATCAAGCTCTGCGACTTCGGCATCGTCAAGGCGGTTTCGAAGGCGAGCCACACGCAGATGGGCGCGCTCAAGGGAAAGCTCCAGTACATGTCACCCGAGCAGGCGTGGGGCCGCCAGGTGGACGGGCGCTCCGATCTCTTCTCGCTGGGGGCGATCCTGTTCGAGATGCTCACCGGCCGGCGCCTGTTCCCGGGCGAGAACGAGATCTCGGTCCTCGAGGCGGTGCGCGAGTGCCGCATCGAGGCCCCCAAGGCGCTCGTCCCCTCGATTCCGGACGAGGTGGACGCGCTAGTGCGCAAGGCCCTGGGCAGAGAGCCGGGCGACCGCTTCCAGACCGCCGGCGCCATGCAGCAGGCCCTGGAGCACGTGCTCTACGCGCTCAAGCCCTCGCAGGCGGACCTCGCCACCTTCGTGCACAAGCTGGCGAGCGGCCCCAGCCTGCCCGACACCGACAGCGGCTCGGTTCCCGGCGACAAGCTGGCGGCACCGTGGTCCGCGCCGGTGGCGCAGCCAGCGGCGCCGGTGCCGGCCGCCGAGCCGGTACGCGCTCGGCCCAGCGGATCGGCGCCGCGACCCGCGCCCAAGCCGGAGCCGGTGGCGCCTCCCTCCCGACTCTCCGCGTCCAGGGCCGAGGTGGTGGCGGTGCCGCCGCCCGCCGGCTCCGAGGTCGAGCTCGAGGAGGGCGGCAGCCGCGGCAAGACCGCGCTGATCGCCGCTATCGCGGCCACCGTGCTGCTGGGTGCCGTGGGGGTGTGGATGTTCATGGGCCGGGGCAAGAGTGGCGGACAGGCCCCGGCGGATGGGCAGGCGCCCCCGGCGGCCGAGGCGGCCGCCGACCCGACCTCGGTGCCGCCGACGGCAGAGGACGGGACGGCGGCGCTGCCCGCCGACGGCGCCGTGCCGCCGAGCGGCGAGACCGCGGTCCCTCCGGCCGCCGTCGCGACCTCCCCCAGCGCCGAGCCTGCAAACATGGACGTCGCGCAGCTCGTCGACCGCGAGCTCGCCAAGCGCGAGGAGGACCTGCGCCGAAAGCTCGAGGCGGAGCAGAAGAAGCTCGAGCAGAGGCTGGCCGAGGCCAAGGCCGCGGAAGAGCAACGCAAGGTCACAGAGCCTGCCAAGGAAGCTGCGCCACCCCCGCCCACCACGCCTCCGGTGAGCGCCGCTCCCGCGGAGCCCGAACCGGCCCCGGTAGAGCCCGAGCCGGTGGCCGAAGGGCGCGTCGAGCCCGAGCGCCAGGCGGAGGCCGCGGCGCCTCCCGTCGCGCCCCCCGCGGCGCCGCAAGTCGAGCTGGGTCAGTTGGTCAAGATGGGTCCGGGGGTGGTTCCGCCCTCGCTTGTCACGTTCACCAAACCGGAGTATCCTGCCGTGGCCCGCCGCCTCAGGGTCGAAGGAACCGTCGAGGCGGAGGTGCTCGTCGACGAGAACGGAGCGGTTCGCGAGGCCCGTCTGAGCCAGCCGATCCGCCAGGACGTGGGGATCAACGAGGCCGCTCTCGCAGCGGCCCGCGGTGCCAAGTTTCGGCCGGCGACGAAAGATGGCGTGCGAGTAAAGATTTGGACCAAGATCAAGATTCCCTTCAAGCTTTGAGAGGGGCTCGTCGCCGGGACGCGCGGCAGGCTGGGGCGCGCCGAGGGCTACGGGGGAGGAGGCCATGAGCCTGAACGATCAGCAGCGGAAGTTCTACGAGAACATCCTGGCGGTGACCAAGACCGAGATCGAGGACCTCGACCGGGAGATCGAAGAGGAGCTGGCCAAGGTCAAGGACCGGCTGGCCGAGCTCCAGAACGCCAAGAAAGCCTCGCGGCAGACTTACGACGCTGCCTGCCTGCGCCTCGGCATCCCCAACGACCTGGAAGAGGCGGACGACTCTTCCGCCGGAGCCTGAAGCGCGCCAGGCGCGAACCTCCGAAGCCCTGTTCTCCGCCATGACGCCTGCCCGCGAGGGCCGTCGCGCGCGGAATTCTCCTCATGGCCTGGTTCCGGAAGCCCAAGAAACCGAAGCCGGTCGGCGAAGACGAGCGGCGCAGCACGGTCCCCGAGGGCCTGTGGGTCAAGTGCGAGGGCTGCCGCGAGGTCATCTACGGCAAAGAGCTCGACAAGAACCTCAAGATCTGCCCCAAGTGCGGCTACCACTTCCGCATCGACGCCTGGGAGCGCATCGCTCTGCTGCTCGACGAGGACACCGCCGTCGAGCTGTTCCGCGGCGTGGCGCCGACCGACCCACTGCATTTCAAGGACACCAAGCGCTATCGTGACCGTCTGAAGTCCTACCAGCAGTCGGTAGGGGCGAAGGACGCGGTGGTGGTGGTCGAGGGCTTCCTCGAAGGTATCCCGGTGATCGTCGCCGCCATGGAGTACGCGTTCATGGGTGGCTCCATGGGGTCGGTGGTCGGGGAGAAGATCACCCGCGCCGCGGAAACGGCAACGGCGCGGCGGCGCGCCCTGGTGCTGGTATCGGCCTCCGGCGGAGCGCGCATGCAGGAGGGCATCCTGTCGCTGATGCAGATGGCCAAGATCTCGGGCGCGCTGGCCCGCCTGCGCGACGCGCGGCTGCCTTTCATCTCGGTGCTCACCGATCCCACCACCGGCGGCGTGACCGCGTCCTTCGCCATGCTCGGCGACCTCAACATCGCCGAGCCGGGCGCGCTGATCGGCTTCGCCGGCCCGCGGGTCATCGAGCAGACCATCCGCCAGAGCCTGCCCGAGGGATTCCAGCGCAGCGAGTTCCTGCTCGAGCACGGTTTCCTCGATCTGGTAGTGCCGCGACCGGAGATGAAGGGTACGTTGGCCCGCTGCCTGCGCCATTTTCTGTAGCAACCCGTGGCTCTGCCCACCGCCGCCGAAATCCTCGACCGGCTCGAGCTCTACGGCATCCGGCTCGGGCTCGACTCGACGCGCCAGCTCCTTGCCGCCCTCGACCATCCCGAGCGCGCTTGCCCGGCGGTCCTCGTCGCCGGCACCAACGGCAAGGGCTCGACCTCCGCGCTGCTGGCCGCGGTCGCGCAGGCCGCCGGCTACCGTACCGGCCTCTACACCTCGCCGCACCTCGAGGAGGTAGAAGAGCGGCTGCGCATCGACGGCGCGGCGATCGAGCGCAGCGCGCTCGGCGAGCTGCTCGGCGAGGTGGTGGCCGCGAGCGAGGCCGTGGCGGGGGGCGCGCCGACCTACTTCGAGGCGCTGACCGTGGCGGCGTTCCTCCACTTCGCGCGGCAGGGAGTCGAGCTCTCCGTGCTCGAGGTCGGCATGGGCGGCCGGCTCGACGCCACCAACGCCGCCGAGCCCTGCCTCTCTGTGATCACGCCGATCGGCCTCGATCACACCGCCTTTCTCGGCTCGACCCTGGCGGCGATCACCCGCGAGAAGGCGGGCATTCTGCGGCAAGGTCGACCGGCGATGGCATGGCCGGGCAGCGTGGAGGCCGGGGAGGCGCTGGCGGCGTCGGCGGGGGAGGCCGGCGCCGATCTGCTGCAGGTGCCGGAGAGGGCGCGGATCGTCTCGCGCTCGGCGGCCGGCGCAGCGCGGCAGCAGGTAGTGATCGAGACCGAGCGTCATCGTCACGAGCTCGACACGGCCCTGCTCGGTGCCCACCAGGCGGTGAACCTGGCCCTGGCGGTGGTGGCGGCCGAAACCCTGGCGGAGCGCGGTTGGGAGCGCATCACGCCGCGGGCGATCCGCGAGGGCGTGAGGCGCTGCCGCTGGCCCGGCCGGCTCGAGCGGGTCTCGCTGCCCACGGGCGGCGAGGTGCTGCTCGATGCCGCCCACAACCCGGCAGGCGCCCGCGCCCTGGCGAGCCATTTGGAAGAATCCGGCGGGGAGTTCGATCTGCTGTTTGGCACCTTCGCCGACAAGGACGCCGAGGGCATGCTGCCCGCGCTGGCCGCCAGCGCGCGCCGCGTGGTGCTGACGCGCCCGCCCGGGCCTCGCGGCCGCGAGCCGCGAGAGCTGCTGCCGCTCCTGCCCGCGGGGGTGCCGGTGGCCGTCGAGCCGGAGCTCGGCCCGGCCCTTGAGCGCGGCCTCGAGGGCTCGAGGCTGCTGGTCGCCACCGGCTCGCTCTACCTGGTGGGCGAGGCGAGGCGCCTCCTGCGCGAGCGCTTCGGCGTGCCGCGAGCGGCGGTCGCGCCGCTGTTCGCGCCCTGATTCGTGGCTAAGATCCCCGCGAGGAAACCCTCCCATGACCCGAGCCGAGAAAGCGCAGCGCATCCTCGAGATCCTGGACGGGCTCTACCCGATCCCGCCCATCCCCCTCGACCACGTCGATCCCTACACTCTGCTAATCGCCGTGGTGCTCTCGGCGCAGACCACGGACAAGAAGGTCAACCAGGTGACCCCGGCCCTCTTCGCCCGCGCCTCGACGCCGGCGGCCATGGCGAAGTTGCCGGTCGAGGAGATCCACTATCTGATCCGCGAGATCGGCCTCGCTAAGGGCAAGGCGAAGAACATCAAGCGCCTCTCCGAGATCCTGGTCGAAAACGGCGGCCAGGTGCCGCAGACCTTCGAGGAGCTCGAGGCGCTGCCCGGGGTGGGCCACAAGACCGCCTCCGTGGTCATGACGCAGGCCTTCGGCAAGCCGGCCTTCCCCGTCGACACCCACATCCACCGCCTGGCCGAGCGCTGGGGCCTCTCCTCGGGCAAGAGCGTCGAGCAGACCGAGCGCGATCTCAAGGCCGTTTTCCCCGAGGAAACCTGGGGCAAGGTCCACCTGCAGATCATCTACTTCGGCCGCGAGCGCTGCCCGGCTCTCTACCACGCCTTAGACGCCTGCCCGATCTGCTCCTGGGCCGCGACCAAGAAACAGAAGGGGGCGGAGGAAAAAAGGGGTAAGGCGCTGCGAAAGCGGAAGTAAGCCGGGAGGTATTCTTCCGCCCCCTCCCCCTTGCAGGGGGCCCAGGGCTTCTGGCATTGTTTTTCTCTACTAACTCTGGCGTTGAAGGCGAATGCTTCAGCTCCGGGGGTCGAGACCCCTACTCCTCGTTCTGACTCTGGCTCTCGTGGTGCGGCTGGCGCACCTGGCGGCCGTTGCCGAGGCGCCGTTCGTCGCCTCGCTCGCCATGGACAGCCAGGAGTACGACCGCTGGGCCCAGACCATTGCCGCCGGGCCATGGGTGAGTGACCAGCCGTTCTTCCAGGCGCCTCTCTACCCCTATCTGCTCGCCGTCCTGTACCGAGCCCTCGGCCGCGAGCTGCTGGTGGTCTACGGGCTGCAGATCCTGCTGGCGGTGGCGGGTGTCTATGCCCTCTACCGAGCCGGCCGGCACCTCGGTGGCGAGCGCTGGGGCCTGGCGGCCGGGCTGCTCGCCGCCACCTACGGCCCCTTCCTCTTCTACGACGTGCAGCTCCTCAAGGAGTCGCTGGCGGTTACCGTCGTGTGCTTCCTGCTCTGGCGCCTGCTCGAGGCGGGTGCTCGCGGCGGCACTCTGCAGTGGGCCGTCGTCGGCGGCCTCGCCGGCGTGCTCACCTTGCTGCGGGAGAACATGCTCTTGGTCTTTCCGGCCTTTGTTGTGCTGCCGCTCACCGCTCGCGTGCCGCTCGTGCGCCGGGCGTCGGCCGCCGCCGCCCTGGCGGCGAGCTTCGCGCTTCCCCTGCTGCCGTCGGCGATCCACAACGCGCGTACCGGAGGCGGCTTCCTGCCCACCACGTTCCAAGGCGGGGTCAACTTCTACATCGGCAACAACCCGAGCGCGAACGGCTCCTACCAGCCGTTGGCGGTCGGCAAGCAGGTCCCCTACTACGAGCGCCGCGAGTCCATCCGCCTGGCCGAGCAGCGGCTCGGCCGCCGGCTCACCGCCGCCCAAGTGTCACGGTTCTGGCTGCAGGAGGCTCTCGGCTGGGCGCGGCGCGAGCCGCTCGCCTTCCTCGCCCTGCAGGCACGCAAGCTGGCGCTCTTCTGGAGCTGGTACGAGCGGCCCGACACTGTCGACTACTACTACCTGCGCAGCCTGTCGCCGGTGCTGGGGCTGCCGCTGCTCGAGTTCGGAGGGGTCTGCCTGCTCGCCCTGGCCGGTATCTGGCTCGCCCGCCGGCGGCTTGCCGAGCTGGCGCCCGTGCTCCTCTTCACCTTGCTGTGGATGCTGGCGACGGTCGCATTCTTCCTCTTCGCCCGCTACCGGGTGCCGGTGGTGCCGGCGTTGCTCCTGCTCGCCGCCCTGCCCCTCGCCGAGCTGGCCCGCGCTTTCGAGGAAGGCAGGAAGCGGGCGGCCCTGGGGTTGGGGGCGGTGGTCGCAATCGCCTGGTGCGGGCCCCATGCCATGGGTTTCGGGCCACGCCGGGATCTCGTCGCTTACAACCTGGGCCGCCTCTACCAGGAGGCGGGCGACTCGGCGAGGGCGATCCAGCACTACCGGGCGGCCGTCGAGGCGAACCCGCGGGATTTCCTCTCCTGCCTCAACCTCGGAGCCTACGCCGCGCGCCAAGGCAGGCCGAGGGAAGCCCTGGTCTGGTTCCGGCGGGTCGTCGCTCTCGAGCCCGGCTTCGACGACGGCTGGGCGGACCTGGGGATGGCCTACGTGGCCACCGATCGCCCGAGCGAAGCGGTCGCTGCCCTCGACCACGCCCTCTCCCTGAACCCCGCGAACGCCGTCGCCCTCCATGGCCGCGCGCTCCTGGCTCTGAAGCAGGGCGATCTCGAACAGGCCCGGGAGCTGCGGCGGCTGCTCGCCGAGGTGGCGCCGGACCATGAGGCCACCCAGCGGCTCGAGGCCAGGCTCAAGACCGCGGGGCGCGACGAGCGGCGCTGAGGCAAGGCCTCACTTCCACATCCGCGGGTCGAAGCGGAACGGCTCGGGGGCGTCGATCTCGATCGCCTCGAAGTCGGGATGGGCTGGATTGAGGAGCACGTTCGCCTCGCGCGGCACCACGGCCGAAGGCACGGCGAGCGCCGCCGTCTTGCCTTCGCGCACCCACTCCGCGCCCAGCTCTCGCAGCCCTTCGGGAGCCGGGAAGGCGCGCCAGTCACGCGGCAGGTCCTCGACGGCTAGCCGCCGGATCTCGAGTCGAGCCGGCAGGTGGGCGGCGATCGACACCAGGTCCTCCGGCGCATCGGCCGGGTCGAGGTGGACGAAGAGCTCGAGCGCGGCGAGCGAGAGGTGGCTGGCGGTGTAGACCATGGCGACGCCGCGCGGGCTGAAGCGGCCGCCGAAGCGCTTGGCGCCCTCGCCGTCGAAGGCGTGGCCGGCGTGCCGGGCCTTGACCAGCCGGAAGACGGTGGTGCGCGCACCATCTCCGGCAACGGAGCGCCGGGCCTTGCCGGCCATCAACTGAAGACGCCGTGCTCGATGCGGCCCAGCACGTTCTCGACCTCGCGGCTGCCGGCGTCGGTATCGAGCAGGCCGAGCGGCGCCTCGCCGCCCAGGGCGCGATTGGGCGCCTTGAGCCAGCGGGAAGCCTTCGCCTCACTGCCCAGCGCTTCCGTGGCCAGGGCCGCGATGCGGGCCAGGCGTGCCAGGCGGTCGGACTCGGCCGGCGGCAGGCGCTTCTCGTGCTTGCGGCGCGCCAGAGTGCGCAGCGGGATGTCGAGGGCGCGGGACAGATCCTCCCGCTCGAGGTCGAAGATCTCCATCAGGGCCTCGAGCAACGCGTACTCGAGGCCGCGCCGTACCTGGGCGCGTACTTCGAAAGGATCGAGCCTCGCCCAGGAGGAGAGATCGGAGCGCACCAGCGAGAGCCCGCGCCGCCGGGTCTTGGGTTCGACCGCGGGAGGGACGGGCTTTCGGGCTGGGAGTGCCATATGGCGCAATCCTAGTGCTGTATGGCCACGGCGTCAACCGCCGGAGGCCGCGCCTGCCACCAGCCGATGGAAGGTCTCGGGGTCGATGTTGGCCCCGCACACGATCAGGCCCACGCGCTTGCCGGAGAGCTCCTCGCGCAGGGGCCCGAGCAGGGCGGCGGTGGCGGCCGCGCCGGCCGGCTCGGTGGCGAGCTTCATCTCGCGCATCAGCAGCGCCATGGCGCGGCACATGGCCTCGTCCTCGACCTGCACCAGACGATCGATGGCGCGGCGGCAGAGTGCGAAGCTGTAGGGGGCCGCATGGGGCGCGGCGAGGCTGTCGGCGATGGTGGAGAGCCGCTCCATCGTGACCGGCTCCCCGGCTTCGAAGCTCCTCGCCATCGAGGCGGCCCCCGTGGGCTCGACCCCGAAGACGCGCGCCCGAGGCAGCATCGCCTTGACCGCCGTCGCCACTCCGGCGGCGAGCCCGCCGCCGCCGATCGGCACCACCACCGCGTCGAGCTCCGGCGCTTGCCGGCAGAGCTCGTAGCCCACCGTGGCCGTGCCGAGCGCCGTGAGCCGCCCTTCGAACGGGTGGATGAACGCCCGGCCCTCCTCGGCCTCGATGCGGTGCACCTCGGGGAAGGCCTGGTGCACGTCTTCGACCAGCACCACCTCGGCGCCGTAGGCGCGACTGCCTTCTACCCGCGCGGGGTTGGCGGTCTTGGGCATCACCACCTTGGCCGTGGTGCCCAGCGTATGGGCGGCGTAGGCCACGGCCATGGCATGGTTGCCGGCCGAGACCGCGGTCACGCCGCGGGCGAGCGCCGCCGGCTCGAGCGCCAGCACGTTGAGCAGCGCGCCGCGCGACTTGAAGCTGCCGGCGTACTGGAACAGCTCGAGCTTGAGGTGTACCTCGGTCCCGGGGCCCAGGGCCGCGTCGATCTCACGGCCGCGCCAGCGCCACACCGGCGTCTCGCGCACCCGCTCGCCCAGCTCGGCGCGCGCCGCGGCGATCTCCGCCAGCGTCGGCGGGACGGGCTCCTCGCTCACGCCAGGTCCGGGTACAGCGGGAAGCCCGCGCAAAGCTCGGCCACCCGGCCGCGCACTATGTCGAGGTTGGCCTCGTCCTCGGGCGCGCGCAGCACCTCGGAGATCAGCGCCGCCACGCGGTCCATCTCAGGCTCCTTCATGCCGCGGCTGGTGAGCGCCGGCGAGCCGATGCGGACGCCGGAGGCGACGAGCGGAGGGTTGGGGTCGAAGGGGATGGTGTTCTTGTTGGCGGTGATGCCGGCGCGATCGAGCGCCTTCTCGGCCAGCTTGCCGGTGAGGCCCGCCTTGGCGACGTCGAGCAGGAAGAGGTGGTTGTCCGTGCCACCGGAGACGATACGGAAGCCGTGGCCGGAGAGCTCCCTGGCCAGGCGCCTGGCGTTGGCCACCACTTGCCTCTGGTAAGCGGCGAACTCCGGCGCCTGCGCCTCCTTCAACGCCACGGCCTTGGCGGCGATGACGTGCATCAGAGGGCCGCCCTGCAGGCCGGGGAAGACGGCGCGGTCGATCTCCTTGGCGAACTCTTCCTGGCACAGCACCAGGCCGGCGCGCGGGCCGCGCAGCGTCTTGTGCGTAGTGGTGGTCACGAACTGGCAGTGGGGAACGGGTGAAGGATGGAGCCCGGTCGCCACCAGGCCGGCGATGTGGGCCATGTCCGCCATCAGCAGGGCGCCCGCGCCGTCGGCGATGGCGCGGAAGCGCGCGAAGTCGATCACCCGGCTGTAGGCCGAGGCACCGCAGACGATCAGCCGCGGGCGCTCGTGGCGAGCCAGCCGCTCGACCTCGTCGTAGTCGATGCGCTCGCTGTCGCGATCGACGCCGTAGGAGACCACCTGAAAGTCGCGGCCTGAGTAGGAAAGGCGGTGGCCGTGGGTCAGATGGCCGCCGCTCGAGAGGTCCATCCCCATCAGCTTGTCGCCCGGCTTCAGCATGGCGAAGTACACCGCCATGTTGGCGCTGGTGCCGCTGTGCGGCTGCACGTTGACGTGCTCGGCCCCGAACAGCGCCTTGGCGCGCTCGATGGCCAGCCGCTCGGCCACGTCCACCACCTCGCAGCCGCCGTAGTAGCGCTTGCCCGGGTAGCCCTCGGCGTACTTGTTGGTCATCACGCAGCCGGTGGCCTCGAGCACCGCCTGGCTGACGAAGTTCTCGGAGGCGATCAGCTCGAGCCCGGAAGCCTGGCGCCGGCGCTCGTCGGCGATGGCGGCAGCGATCTCGGGATCGACCTCGGCTAGGCGGCGGTGGTCGGGCATTGGGGGGTCTTTCGTGGCGGCGAGCCGTGAGGGAGCCGGGCGCCGGGCTCGAAACCGGGCCCGACGTCAAAGGTTGTGGGCTGCGATCGCCATGCCGAGGGCGGCGAGCCTCATGGCGGTGCGATCTTCATTCGCTCTTCGGCTCGCCTTCGCCTGCCTCTTCGGCAGCTTTCTTGGTCGCCTTCTTGGCGGCTGGAGCCTTGACCACTGGGGCCTTGACCACCGGGGTCTTGGCCGCGGGCTTCTTTTCGGGGTTCGCCTTTTCGGGGTTCGCCTTTTCTGGGGGGGCAGCCTTCTTGACCGGCGCGGGAGCCTCGCCCTCCGCCGCCTTCTTCTTGGTCGCCGGTGGCTTGCGCACCGGGGTCGGCGCGCCGGGCACCGCCACCTCGGCTGCTGCCGCCGGCTCGGGCGCCGGCTTCGACTTCGGGGCGGGACGCTTGGATGCGGTCTTCATCACCGGCTTCGGCGCCTGGTGCGCGGACTCCTGCCGGCGCTGCTGCAAACGCTTGGCGCGGCGCTGCCGCCGGCGCCTCAGCTCACGGTCCTTCTCTCTCATGCTCCCTCCTCGAATGTTCGGGGGTGCGGGGCGGCATCAAGGCACAGGAGGTCCAACCCCTGGCTACGTCGCGCCAGCTTGCCGCACCGTAACGTCGCTGTCAAGGCGAGCGCGGCCCGGGTGGTGTCCTTTAGGACAGTACCGCGGCCCGCTTCAGGCCGCGGGTTCTCCGCGCCCCGTGGCGAGCTTCTCGCCGAGCCGCGCATCGGCCTTCGCGCCCTGCTCCGCGAGCTCGCGCTTGAAGCTGAGCAGGCGCTCGGCGAGCTCTCGATCGGCCACCGCGAGGATCTGGATCGCGAGCAGGGCGGCGTTGGCGGCGCGGTTGATGCCCACCGTCGCCACCGGCACGCCCGAGGGCATCTGCACGATGGCGAGCAAGGAGTCCAGCCCGCCCAGGTCCTTCGACTGCACCGGCACGCCGACCACCGGCAAGTGGGTGAGCGCGGCCACCACCCCGGGCAGATGCGCGGCGCCGCCGGCGCCGGCGATCAACACTTTGAGGCCGCGTGCCGCCGCGGTGCGCGCGTACTCGGCCACCTCGTCCGGCCGGCGGTGGGCGGAGAGCACCCGCACCTCGGCGCCGACGCCGAACCGCTCGCAGGTTTCGTGCGCCTCCGCCATCACCGGCCAGTCGGAGTCGCTGCCCATCAAGATGCCGATCGCGATCGGGTCGTTCATAGCGGGATATTGCCGTGCCGTTTGGCTGGCAGCGAGGCCCGCTTGCTCGCCAACTGGCGCAGGGCGCGGGCGATCGCCGGGCGCGTGGCGCGCGGCTCGATGATGGCGTCGACGAAGCCGCGCTCGGCGGCCACGTAGGGGTTGGAGAACTTCCGCCGGTACTCCTCGACTTTAGCGCTGCGCACCGCCTCGACCTCGGGGCCGGCCTGCGCCAGCTCGCGCTGGTAGAGCACGTTGACCGCGCCGCTCGGCCCCATCACCGCGATCTCCGCCATCGGGTAGGCGAAGTTGGCGTCGGTGCGCAGGTGCTTGGAGGCCATTACGCAGTAGGCACCGCCGTAGGCCTTGCGGGTGATGACCGTGATCTTGGGCACCGTGGCCTCGGCGAAGGCGTAGAGCAGCTTGGCGCCGTGCTTGATGATGCCGCCGAACTCCTGCTGGGTGCCGGGAAGGAAGCCGGGCACGTCCTCGAAGGTCAAGAGCGGGATGTTGAACGCGTCGCAGAAGCGCACGAAACGCGCGCCCTTGAGCGAGGCATCGATGTCGAGCACGCCGGCCAGGTAGGCGGGCTGGTTGGCGACGAGCCCTACGCTGTGGTTGGCCAGCCGCGCGAAACCCACCACCAGGTTCTTCGCGTACTCGGCGTGTACCTCGAGGAATTTGCCGTCGTCGACCACCGCCTCGATCAGCCGCTTGATGTCGTAGGGCTTGTTGGGGTCGGCCGGGATCAGCTCGTCGAGCGCCGGCTCCTCGCGGGCGGGGTCGTCCTCGCTCCCTCCCGGCGGCGGCGCGTCCAGGTTATTCGACGGCAGGTAGGAGAGCAGCTCGCGGATCTTCGCCAGGCAGGCGGCGTCGTTGCCCACCGTGAAGTGGCAGACGCCGCTCTTCGCACCGTGGGTGCTGGCGCCGCCCAGCTCCTCCTTGCTCACCTCCTCGTGGGTGACGGTCTTGATCACCTCGGGGCCGGTGACGAACATGTAGCTGGTGCCTTCGACCATCAAGATGAAGTCGGTGATCGCCGGCGAGTACACGGCGCCGCCGGCGCACGGCCCCATGATCGCCGAGATCTGCGGCACCACGCCGGAGGCCAGGGTGTTGCGCAGGAAGATGTCGGCGTAGCCGCCGAGCGAGGCCACGCCCTCCTGGATGCGGGCGCCGCCCGAGTCGTTCAAGCCGACGACCGGCGCGCCGTTGGCCAGCGCCAGGTCCATGACCTTACAGATCTTCTGCGCGTTGGTCTCCGAGAGCGAGCCGCCGAACACCGTGAAGTCCTGCGCGAAGACATAGACCAGGCGGCCGTCGATGGTGCCGTAGCCGGAGACCACGCCGTCGCCCGGGACCAGCGATTCCTGCATGCGGAAATCACGGCAGCGGTGGGTCACCAGCGCGTCGAGCTCGACGAACGAGCCCTGGTCGAGCAGCAAGTCGATGCGCTCGCGTGCCGTCAGCTTGCCGGCCGCGTGCTGGCGCTCGATGCGTTCGCGGCCGCCGCCCAGCACGGCAGCTTCGAGGCGTGCCTCGAGCTCGGCTCGCCGCGTGGCTCGCGGATCGGCGTCGAGGGCCTGGTTCGGCGTGCGCTCCATGCTCGGCGCTCTCTATCACACAGATCCCCTGTGCGAGAATCCTCGCGTGCCCTTCGCCGGCTTCGACACCGCGGCCGTGGCCCGGGCCCTCGACCAGATCGCGGATCAGCCGGGAGACCTCGTCGACGCCTACTTCGAGCGCCTCGAGGAGATCGAGCTGCCGCCCGGCGACGAGGCGCCGGGCTTCAAGCTGCGGCGCGAGGAGGGCCTGGCCGTGCGCCTGGTGCGCGGCGGGCGCACCTGGCTCGCGGCGCGCGACGCGATTCAGCCGCCCGCCTTCACGCAGGCCCTGAAGCAGGTGGCGCGCGCCCTGCCCACGGCGCCGTACCCGGAGCCGTCGCTGCCGCTCGAGCCCTGGGGCCCGGCCTCCGCGCCGGAGCTCTACGGCTTCCCGGCCGCGGTGGAGCGCGAGGTGCGCCGCCGCCACGCTGCCTTTCCCGTGCGCCTCACCGTCAAGCGGCACCGCCGCTTCGTGCAGGTAGTGGGGCCGCGGCTCTCCGCCGGCGGCGAGAGCGAGGTCTTCTACAGCCTGGTGGCGGAGCTCGAGGGCGGCGAGGCGAGCGGCGCGCGCCGCTACGGTGCCCTGCTGCCGCTCGTCACCGCGCGCGAGGCCGGCGAGGTGGCGGCGGCTCTGGTGGGGCGCTTCCGGGCGCGCCAGGCGCCGTCGCCGCCGCCCGGGAGAGTCGCGGCGGTGCTGGCGCCCGCCGCGGCGGCGGTCTTCCTGCACGAGGCGGTGGCGCACGCGCTGGAGAGCGACGTGCTGGCGATCTCCGGCAACCCGGAGTCCGCCGTCGGGGTCACCCTCGGCGCCGCCGCCCTCAACGTGCTCGACGACCCGGGCAACGCGCCGGGCAAGACCCGGCGCCGGACCGATGACGAGGGCTCGCCCGTCTGCCGCCGCTGGCTGCTGCGCGGCGGGGTGGTCGAGCAGCCGCTCGCCGACTCGCTTGCCGCCGGAGGGTCGGCGGTGCTGGCTCCCGGGGCGGCCCGCCGGGGCAGCCGGCACCTGCCCCCGGGGCCGCGCTCGACCCACCTCGAGCTGGTCGCCGGCGACTCCGCCGACGAGGACTTGCTCGCCGGCGCGGAGGGCGGGCTGTGGGTGCCCGAGGCCTCGCGCGGGCGGCTCGACCCGCTCTCCGGGCGCTTCACGCTGTGGGTGCCGCACGCGCGCCGGGTGCGCGGCGGCGTGGTGGCCGACGCCGTGGGCCCCTTCCGGCTGAGCGGTACGGTGGCAGGCCTGCTGTCGGCAGTCTCCGGGGTGGGGCGCCTGACCGCCGCGGCCGGCGCCGGCTGGTGCGCCAAGGGCGGGCAGACGCTGCCGGTGTGGGCGACCACGCCGAGCCTGGCGCTCGCAGGAGTCGAGGTCAGCTCGTGAAGGCCGGCGCGTCGCTCGACGAGGTGCTCGCCTCGCTCGCGGCCCAGGGGCTCGAGCAGGCGGAGATCTTCGCCAAGGCCTCGCGGAGCCGCCACTACGAAGTCTCGGTCGCGGGCGAGGCAGTGTGCACCAGCGAGGAAGCGGGTTGGGCAGTGCGGGCGAGCGACGGGCGAGGGTCGTTCTTCGTCGCCGCGGCCGGCGAGCCCACCACAGCCTTCGCCTGGCCGCGGCCGGAGGGCCCGCCTCTCAGCTTGCCCGAGCCGGGCGCCGGCGCGCCGTGGAACGAGCCCAAGGACCTCGACGCCGCGCTGCTCTCCGAACGCGAGGGCCTGGGGCTCCTCGCCGCGCTGGGGCGCGAGCTCGCCGCCGAGGCACCTGGGAGCCGCCTGCTCGCGGCGCGGCTCGACGACGGCGGCAGCGAGACCCGGTTGGCGAGCACCCGCGGCCTCGCCGCCGCCTGGCGCAGCCGTGTGGCCGCCCTGCACCTCGAGGCTGCCACTGCCGGCGGCGCCACGGCCGAGCTCGGGGCCGCCGAGCGCGACGCGCACCGGCTGAACCCCAAGACGCTGGCGCGGCGGCTGGCGGACCGGCTGACGGTGGCGGCCGGCCGCGCGGTCGAGCGCGACCGCGGCGAGCTGCTGCTGGCGCCGGCGGTCGGGGCGCGGCTGCTGGCGGGACTCACCCCCCTCTTCGTGGGCGAGGGGGCGCGGGCCCGGCTCGAGGCGCTCGCCGACCGCCAGGGCCGGCTGGGGAGTGCCGCCTGGACGGTGATCGACAATGGGCGCCTGGCCGGCGGGGCGCTCGACGCGCCGGCGGACGGCGCCGGCTCTGCCACCCGGGAGGCGGTGCTGATCGACGCCGGGGCCAGCGCCCGCCCGCTGGCGAGCGCCGGCTCGCAGCGGCGGCCGAGCTGGCGCGACCTGCCGCGGACGGGTCCGAGCCACTTCTACCTGGCGCCCCGCTCCCGTGCCTCGGTGGCCTCGCTGCTCGGCCGGGTGGCGCGCGGCTACTACTTCATCGACGCGCCGGGCCCCGGCGCCTTCGACTTCGAGCGCGGCACCTTCCGGCTGCCGGTGCGCGGCTTCGCCTTCGAAGCCGGCCAGGCGCGCGCGCCGGTAGCGGGCGTCTCGCTCAGCGGCGGCATCTCGGCCCTGCTTCACGGCCTCCAGGCCACCGGCCGCGACCTCGCCTTCCTTCCCCTGGCCGGCATGATCGGCTCGCCGACGCTGCTCGTCACCGGCCTCGAAGTGGTCGGCGAGTAGAGCGGCCGCCGCGAGAAAAAACGCGCCACTGGATTGTTCTCGGCAGCCCCGCGGATTAGACTTCAAGTTGAGCAACCATAGAGATGAGCAGAGAGGAGAGGGGACATGCCAAACAGAACAGCCCGCATGATGGTCGCTCTGGTGGGAGCCGTGGCGCTGGCCGCCTTGCTCACCGCCTGTCCTTCCAAGCCGGCTCCCCCGCCGGAGCCCGAGTGCAAGGCCGACACTGACTGCCCGGTGGGCAGCATCTGCCAGGACGGCAAGTGCCAGGTCGCAGCCTGCACCCGTGAGTACGCGCCGGTGTGCGGCGTCGACGGCAAGACCTACGGCAACGCCTGCGAAGCGCGCGCCGCGCACGTCGCGGTCGCCCATCAGGGCGAGTGCAAGGTGGTTTGCGGCGGCATCCAGGGCACGCCTTGCCCGGATCCCGCGACGCAGCTCTGCGACCTCGATCCCGGCCACTGCGGAGGCGCGGACCTGACCGGCACCTGCGTTGCCAAGCCCGGGGTCTGCACCGAGGATTTGCGGCCGGTCTGCGGCTGCGACGGCGTGACCTACTCGAACGACTGCAAGCGGCTGCTGGCGGGGGCGCAGAAGGACCACGACGGCGAGTGCGCCGCCCCGGGAGTCAGCTAGGCGGGCGTCAGCTAGGCTCGAACGCCGCCGCGATGCGGCGCTGGATCGCCTCCGCCGCGCCCTTGCGGTCGGAGGCGTTCTTGATCGGGCGGCCGATTACCACGTAGTCCGCGCCGCGGCGCAGCGCCTCGTCCACGTCCACGGTGCGCTTCTGGTCGTCCACCTCGCGGTTTTCGACCGGGCGGATGCCGGGGACCACGATCAGCAGCCGCTCGCCCAGGCGCTCGCGCAGGCGCTCGGCCTCGAGCCCGGAGGAGACCACGCCGTCGCAGCCGATCTCGAGCGCCCGCCGGGCCCGCGACAGCACCAGCGAGGGCACGTCGGTCTTGAACCCCAGGTCCTCGAGGTCGCGCTGATCGAGGCTGGTGAGGACGGTCACGGCGAGGATCTTGACCTCGCCCTTCTCGCGGCAGGCGGCCTCCAGGATGGCGTCGTTGCCGTGTACCGTGGCAAAGGTCACGCCGCGGCCGCGGAGCTGGCGCACGGCCCGGCCCACGGTCTCGGGCACGTCGAAGAACTTGAGGTCCACCATCACCTGCTTGCGGCGCCGGGCCAGCCACTCCACCAGGCCGAAGTAGTCGCCGGCCATGAACAGCTCGAGGCCCAGCTTGTAGAAGCCGGCGGCGTCCCCCAGCTCCTCGACCAGGGCCTTGGCCTCGGCGACGCTCGGCACGTCGAGGGCGACGATCAGCCGGTCGCGGGAGGGAATGTCCTTCGCGGTGGGCACTCGGCGCAGGATAACATCCGGCCCCTCGGAGGTACCTCGATGGAGCTCGGCATCGTCGGCCTGCCCAAGGCCGGAAAAACGACCCTATTCAACACCTTGACCGCGTCGCACCTGGCGACCGACAAGTTCGCGGCCTCGAAGAAGACCAACGTCGGAGTGGCCGGCGTGCCCGACCCCCGGCTCGAGTCGCTGCGCGATCTGTTCAACCCGCGGCGCTACGTGCCGGCGACTGTGACCTACGTCGACGTGCCCGGCATCAAGAAGGGGGAGGGGCCGGAGAGCCTGGACCTCGCCGAGCTCAAGAACGTGGACGCCCTGGTACACGTGGTGCGCGCCTTCGCCGACCCGGAAATCGTGCACCCGGACGGCGCGGTGGACCCGGCGCGCGATATCGCGACCTTCGACCTCGAGCTCATCCTCGCCGACCACAGCCTGATCGAGCGCCGCATCGACCGGTTGGAGAAGTCGGTCAAGCGCGGGCTGACGGCGGAGGAGAAGCGCGAGCAGCAGCTCCTGACCGAGACCATCCTGCCCTGCCTCGAGGCCGAGCGGCCGCTGCGCGCGCTGGCGCTCGCCCCCGACGACGAGCGCCGGTTGCGCGGCTTCCAGCTCCTCTCCGCCAAGCCGATGCTGCTGGTGGTCAACGTGGACGAGGCGCGCGCCGGAGAAGGGGAGGCGGTCGCCGCCGGCCTCGCCGTGGGGCCGGGAGTCAAAGTGGTGGTGGTCTCGGCGCCCATCGAGGAGGAGATCTCCCGGCTGCCCGCCGCGGAGCAGCGCGAGTTCCTGGCGGAGCTGGGCCTCGCCGCGCCCAGCCTCGACCGCGTGCTGCAGGCGAGCTATGCCCTCCTCGGGCTGATCTCGTTCTTCACCGTGGGTGAGGACGAGGTGCGGGCGTGGACCGTCCGCCAGGGCACCCCTGCCCGCCGGGCCGCGGGCACCATCCACTCGGACCTCGAGCGCGGCTTCATCCGGGCCGAGGTGGTGGGCTGGGAGGATCTGCTGCGCTTGAAGACCCTGGCCGCCTGTCGCGACCAGGGTCTGCTACGGCTGGAAGGGAAGGATTACGTGGTGGTGGACGGAGACGTCCTCCACGTCCGCTTCAACGTCTGAAACCTACTGCGCGGGCCATCTGCGTTGTCGTGGCCCTTGCCGGGGATCCTCACCTACTTCCATGTAGGCTGCGGTCCCCGACGCGTGCCGCTCCTAGCATCTGGCCTTGCTCGTTACGTTTCATCCCTTCGCCGACCGCTACCCCGCCCGCTCGGCCGCCGGCCCACCCGGCAGCACGCGATTCTCGAGCCGGCCGGTGCTGTTGATGCCGGGCACGAAACCCGTGGTGCCCGGCTTGCCGGTGCTGGGGGCGCTGGGCGGGTTGACGAAGGTCGGCTTCTGGCTCACCGGCGATCGGGAGCTGCCGGCGGCCGTGGCCCCACCCTGGTTCGAGCGCGGCCATGTCCAGGTGGTGGTGCCGCCGCCGCGGGTCCCGGCGGTGGCGGCGGAGCGGCTACCGCCCCGCTGAGCCGGCCCGAGGGGCGTGATCTGCCCCGTGGCCCGGCCCCCGAGCTGGTCCTCGGACAGCACCTTGGTGGCCACCGGGTTGGACAGCGGCTGCGCGCTGCCGCCGCGGCCGGGCGATGCGGCCGCCTGGCTGGCGGCCGGCCTGGCGGGTGAGCCGGTGGCGGCCCCCGAGGCGGCGCGCGGCGCCGAGGGCACCGGGGCCGGCGGCACCAGCAGCGAGGTGATCTGCTCCGGGTTCTCGTAGGTGTTGGGGGCCTGAGGCTGCGCCGACACCTCGCGGTACGACTTGAGCAGCGCCTCGGTGAGCAGCCGGTTCTCGATCACCTGCGGGTTGACCTCGGGGAAGGCGAGATCGGGGTTGAGCGCGAACGCCCTGGCGTAGGCCGTGAGGGCGCCGGACTCGTTGCCCTTGGCCTCGAGCAGGGCGCCGATCTGGTAGTGCGCCCAGGCAAAGCCGGGATCGGTCTTCACCACCTGCCGGAACTCGTCCAGGGCCTTCTCGCGCTTGCCCTGCTGCTGCAGGAGCAGGCCTAGGTTGTAGCGCGGCGCCACCTTCTGGGGCGCGATGCCGAGCGCCTGGCGGTAGGCGTCCTCGGCCTCGGCCAGCCGGCCCGCCATGCGCAGCAGGTTGCCGAGATCGTTCCAGACCGCGTCGTCGGCGGGCCGCTCGGCGGCCAGGGCCTGCTGCGCCTCCACCGCCTTCGACAGGTTGGGCGGCGGGGCGCTGGCGGCGAGCGTGACGGCGGCGGCCAGCGAGGGGATGAGAAGCCAGAGCTGAAATTTGCGCACAGGGGACTCCTTGAACGGGTGCTTGCGGCTAGGGGAGGTGGCTAGACCGCCTTGATGGGCTTCGCCTTGAGCCGGGTCTGGCCGTCTTCCTCCACCAACCGGAAGCGCACTTCCTCGCAGCCGGTCTTGCCACGCAGGGTGGCGACCTGCTGCGCCAGGTAGGAACGAAAGCTGTCGAGGTCGAATCGCGCGCCGTTGCCGCCCGCCACCAGCCCCAGGTACAGGGCCTCGACGGCCTCGCCGTGGAGCGAGGTGTCGAGCACTACGCCCTCGGCGAGGTCGAACTGCGGCCCAGCGGCGGGAGCTGAGGGAGCCGCGGCCCGGCCCTCCTCGCGGTCGCGCAGGCGGCGGTTCTGCAGCTCGCTGTAGGCGTTGAAGCGGGCTTCGAGCTGCTGCAGGCGGAAACGGTCCGCCAAGTTGGTCATCGGGCGGTCGCGCAGGCGGCGCAGGGCGGCCTGCAGCCGGTCCTTGAGCTCGAGCGGCGGCACCGGCAGGGCGCCGTTGAAGAAGCGCTCGAACTCCACCCGCAGGGCCTGGATGCCTTGCTCCAGCTTGTTGAGCGCGTCCCGCGTCGCCCACTCGCCGGTCTGCGTCCCGGTGGCTGAGGCTGGCGGCGGCGCCGGACGGGGCGGCGAGGGGCTGCGCGGCTTAGAATTCGTGGCGGCCATGAGTGTTCGAGGTCAGTGCCCGGTTCGCCCGGCGACAGGTAGAGAACCTGCGCTCCGCGGCCGCGCCCATCGATTATACGGGCCGGCTCTGCGCGCCATCCAGACCCGGGTGCGCCGCCCGTCTGCCGCGGGCCAGGAGCGAGAGCGGTGACCGCGGGAAAGCTGCTGCTGATCGAGGACCGCGAGTCGCTCGCCCGCATGCTGCAGCGGGCCCTGGCGGGCGAAGGCTACGAGGTGGCGGTGGCGAGCGACGGCGCCTCGGGCATCGCCCGCCTGCGGCGCGAGGCTTTCGGCCTGGTACTCACCGACCTCAAGCTTCCGGGCGCCTCCGGCCTCGAGGTGGTGGCCGCCTGCCGCTCTCTCGCGCCCCCGGTGCCGGTGGTGGTGATGACCGCCTACGGCACGGTCGAGGCCGCCGTCGAGGCGATGAAACGGGGGGCCCTCGACTTCCTGGAGAAGCCGGTCGAGATCGACGACCTCTTCCGGCTGGTGGCCTCCGCCTTCGGGCGGGCGCCCGCGGCGCCGGGGCTCGCCGGGGTCGATCTCCCCGCCCCCGGCGCCGCCACCCTGGTCGGCTCCCACCCTCGCTTCAAGGCCGCCCTGCACCTGCTGCAGCGGGTGGCGCCCTCCGAGGCCACGGTCCTGCTGACCGGCGAGAGCGGCACTGGCAAGGAGCTCTTCGCCCGCGCCCTGCACGCGCTCTCGCCACGCCGTCAGGGGCCGTTCGTCGCCCTCAACTGCGCGGCGATCCCGGAGCCGCTGCTCGAGAACGAGCTCTTCGGTCACCAGAAAGGCGCCTTCACCGGCGCCGCTGAGCGCCAGGACGGGCGCTTCGAGCAGGCGCGGGGCGGCACCCTGCTGCTCGACGAGATCGGCGAGCTCGCCCCCGCGGTGCAGGCCAAGGTGTTGCGGGTCCTCGAGCAGCGCACCTTCGAGCGCGTGGGCGGCGGCGCGACCGTCACCGCCGACGTCCGCCTGGTGGCGGCCACCAACCGTGACCTGGCGGCGATGGTGGCGGCCGGCCGCTTCCGCCAGGACCTCTTCTTTCGCCTCGACGTCTTCCCTATCGTCCTGCCGCCGCTGCGCGAGCGCTCGAGCGACGTCGAGGCCATCGCCCGACACCTGCTGGGGGCGATTGCCCGCCGCCTCGGCCGCGAGGCGCCGGCGCTCGCCGCGGACGCGGTCGCGGTGCTGGCCGCCGAGGAGTGGCCGGGCAACGTGCGCCAGCTTGCCAACGTGCTGGAGCGGGCGCTGATCCTCGGCGCCGGGCCCTGGCTGACGGCGGGCGACCTGGCACCGCTGCTGGCACAGGCGGCCGGCGGCGGGGAGCGGGAGCGCTTCAAGCAGGCGCTGGTCGAGGCCGCGGGAGACAAGCGCAAGGCGGCGGAGCGGTTGGGGGTGAGCTACCGCACGCTGCTGCGCAAGGTGCGCGAGCACGACCTGGCGGGCGTGCCCAGGTATCGGTCGGGCTAGCGTGCTTCTGGTGGCGCCGGCGGCGTTGCCACCCCGATCGGCCGCGCGCGCACGCCACCCTTGACCGAGAAGCTGGCGCTGGCGAAGGACACCACCCCGGGAAAGACAGCGCGGAAGTTCACCGCGCCGCCGGCGGCAAGCGTGGTCGGCGACAGCGAGGCCGCCTTCTCGGCGATCAACGAGCCGCCGGAACCGAGCAGCCGCACCGTCACCGAGATGTCGGTGACCAGGTCCTGCGAGGTGTTGGTCACCGTGCCCAGGATCTGGACGTCGAGGTTCTCGGGATCGTCGATCTGCCGCCACTGGGTGACCTCGAGCCCGCCGCCGTCGGCCGGTGCCTCGGCCGGCGGGGCCTCCGCACCCTCCGCGGCCGCCTCGTCGGTCAGAGGCTCGCCTTCGGGGGTGACGTGCGGCACGTCGGCGTCAGTCAGCACCAGGACCGGCTTCTTGGGCGGCGGCGGGGGAGGAGGAGGCGGCGCCGGCCGGGCCGCTTCCTCCGTCGCCTGGCGGCTGGCCTCGAGGTCGACCTCGGCGAGGCGGATCGACGACAGGGTGCCGTTCGGCCGCTTGAACACCACCAGCTTGCCCTGCACCTTCCACGGGCCGGCGGTCTCCACCTTCTGGCCGTCGGCGGTGACCAGCCAGTCGGCGGCGGCGGGCAGGGCGGCCCAGGCGGCGAGCAGGCAGGCCGCCAGGGCCCTGCGGACGAACGGGGAGGGCCACACGGCAAGCGCTCTCGGGCTGAAGGTCGTCATGGCGGTCCTCCCGGCTGCTGCTTCGTGCTTGCCCAAGCCTACTAGAACTCCTTCCAGTTCTTCTCCACGATGCCGATCGGGATCGGGATCGGCCGCACCTCGCCGGTGTCCGAACGGCGGAAGTTCACCTCGATGGTGTAGTTCGCGAACCGGGTGCGCGGTGGGAAGAGCTGCTTGAGCTTGTCGATCACCGCCCGCCGCCACTCCAGCTCCTCCTCGTCGAATTCCGGCGCGCCCGACGGGTTGCCGGTCGCCCCCTGGTCGACGTAGGGCGGCGTCACCAGCGCTTCGCCGACGCTCAGGTAGCGCTCCGCGCCGCTGCCTTCGTCCGGCTGGATGGCGTCGCCGTTGGTGGTCAGGATCAGGAACACGCGGCTGTCGCCGGTGCGGGCGCAGACCTGGTCCTCGTCGGTGACGATCTGCGGCTGGAAGGCAGGGATGATGGTCACCCCAGCCACCGAGAACGCCGGTGCCACCACCCGCTCGTCGGGATCGAGGGTGATGACGAACCCTCTCGCCTTGCCCACCGGTGGGCGGACCAGGAAGTTCTCGCCGTCGTTGCTGGCGCCCTCCGAGTCGACGACCGTGTAGGCGGTTTCCAGCTTGGGCAGCCCCGCGTCGCCCCGGGCGAAGAGCTCGTCGGTGACGACGTACAGCCGCCCTTCGACGCCGGTCAGGTTCCACAAGTCCTCGCGGTCGCCGCTGCCGAAGACCAGGGCGAAACGCCCGGTCTCGGCGACCACGACCACCGTCGGCGGGAAGAAGATCGCCGGCCGCTGGCCTCCAGTCAGGGTGTCGAAGATCTTGAACGGCTCCCAGGCCTCGTTCGTCACCCGCTGCACGTCGTGCAGGGTGTCGTTGAGGTCGCGGGCGCTGAAGGCCTCCAGCGGCTGGGCCGACAGCAGGTCGACCTTGTACATGTAGCCGGCCGTGGTGCCGATGTAGACCACGTCGATGTAGCCGTCGTTGTTGATGTCCACCGCCGCCGGCGCCGAGGGGGCCGCGCCCTCGAGCTGGCGCTTGTAGATCGCCTCGCCGGTTTCGATGTCCACCATGTAGAGCCAGGTGCCGCTCTGCGGGTCGATGCGGCTCGCCGGGTCGAAGCCGCCGCCGAAGATCATCACCCAGCGCTCGGTGGTGCCGCCGGAGCCGTCCGCCAGCCGCACCCTGCCGATCACCGGCTGCGACCAGGTGCGGCCGAGGTCGGGAGCGTCGTTGTCGTCTTCGTCGAGGGCCACGCCCCACTCCGCCGGCGAGCCGCCGACCGAGTCGGTGAACTCCCAGAGCTCGGCGCCGAAGGGGTTGGGGCCGCAGGCCGTCTCGCTGTAGTTGGAGAGGCAGGTCGGCACCACGTCACGGTTGATTGGCTTGTTGTCGCTCCCCAGGCGATCGGGCTGGGTGATGTCGAGGGCGTAGTAGCCGCTGACGAACGACTTGCCGTTGTCGAGCTCGACGTCGCCGCCGCCGTCGATGCTGCCGCCCTCGCGCAGGCCGCCGATCAGGATCGTGCGCCACCGGCGGTCGGCGGGGTCGACGGGATCGCCGCTCGAGTGCTCCGGGTCGAGGAAGATGCTGACCGCGCGCGGCGAGCCATCCACCGAGAAGATCTGGCGCTCGCCCTCGGCCACCTCTTTGACGATCGGCAGCACCATGCGCGGCATGAAGGCGAACAGCTCCTTGCCGGTGCCGTTGTCGAACCGGTTCGCGCCCTGGTCCCAGATGCCGGCGTCGAACAGGTGCACCATGCCGTCGTTGGCGCCCACGGCGAGCATCTTGCGCCGGAACTCGTGCTTCCTGGCGAAGCAGCGGTAGCCGGGGCTCGAGGACGAGCAGCTCCGGCCGTCGGAGTCGGAATCGTCGAAGTAGCGGTTGGTGGCGAACTCGGCGAAGTCGTCCGGCCGGTCGATGAGCAGCGGGTTGGCGTGGAAGATGTCGCCCAACACGTAAGTCACCTCGGTGGTTGCCTCCTCGGTAACGATGATGCCGGACTTCTCGACCAGGGTCTGCTTGATCACCGCGTTGGCCTGGTTGTCGGGCGGGCTGCCGGCGGAGGCCAGGTCGGCCAGCGTGTAGTTGAGGCCCAAGCCGTCCCACAGGTCCTGGCGCGCGGTGGCGGTGGCCGGCGGCTCGAACAGCACGCTCTCGTTGGGCACCGCCTGGGTGATCTGGTTCTTGGCCTTGGGGTAGAACACCCGGCGCTGGTCGGCGGCGTTGCCCAGCCGCAGGTTACCGGCATCGACCTCGCTCTGGTCGGGCGCCTGGGTGAGCAGCACCTCGCCGGCGTCCCACAGATGGCAGGCCGCTCGCACCGTGCCGCTGCACTGGATCGACTCGTCGGGCCTGCCGTCGTCGGTCTCGGGCAGGGGCTTCAGGAAGGCGTCGACGTGCCCGTCCCATACCGACTCCGCGTTGAGCGGCGTGAAAGTCGAGAGGAAGAGCTTGTCCTCCACCTCGGCCTGCACCGAGGGCGCGGCGGCGGCCGCGAAGGCGGCGGGCTCGCCGATCAGGTTGTTGACGATCTGCCGCAGGGCGGCGACCAGCTCCGCCTTGTTCTGCGGCAGGATCGGCTCGCCGGTGCCGCCGTTGGCGGCCATGCAGACCAGGCGATTTCCCGACGTGTTCTGCAGGCCGAACCCCACGACGTAGGTGAGGATGTCCTCCTGTGCGTGCAGGGAGGCGGTGAACGAGCAAGGGTCGCGGCCCGGGCAGGTGTCGTCGCCGTCGGTGATCACCAGCAGGTACTTCTTGCGGCAGGCCCAGTCGGGGTCGTTGGCGCCGGCGATGTCGCTCCAGCCCGTCTGGCCCTGGCAGGAGCCCTGTTCGCATCCGGCCCACCACTTGCGGAAGTCGGCCAACGAGAAGCCGAGCGGGGTCGAACCGTTGGCGAGCAGCGGCCGGACGGCCGCGTTGCGCAGGTGCAGCACGCCGCCGGTCAATGTGTCCTCGAAGTAGCGGGCAGTGCGGAAGTCAGGGTCCGCCTCGGCCAGTATCCGGTTCGGTGCCAGGCGGTCCAGGATCTTTTCCTTGTGGTCGTCGGTCCAGTCGAGCGGGATGACGTCGCCCAGGTCCAGGTGCGGCCGGAAGGAAGGATTGGGATGCACCGTCGTCGAGAAGCGGATGTTGTAGCTGCTGCGGGGGTCGGCGAGCGGGTCGTCGTTGGGGTCCCAGCCGTCGCAGGTGTTGCTCGCCGGCCCGTCGGCCGCGTTGCCCTGCGAGAAGTAGCCGAGCTGGGGGTTGGCGCGATCGGCGCCGTTGTCCCAGGAGTTGAAGTCCGAGATCAGATCGTAGTGCAGGGTCTCGTCCTGGATGAAGGTGCGGTCGGCGCAGCCGTCGTTGTCTTTGTTGCAGCGGTGCATCCTGAGCACGGCGTGGAAGTGCGAGCTGCCGATCGTCTCGCCGGAAACCACTCGGAACTGGAAGCGGTAGGTGCGGTCGGGACTGTCCGCCGTGTTGCGGATGTAGATCAGCCGGGTGCCGGCCGCGCTGGTGTCGCCGAGCAGCCCGAGCTGGGCGCAGCGGCCGAGGCGGGCCATCTCCCAGGCGTCGGTGACGGTGGCGGCGTTGCCGAACTCGAAGCCCGCGGTGTCGCCACCGGAGTTGCACTCGAAGGTGCGGCCGAACACCTGGGTGGAGCCCGCGGCCGGGAAGATCGGCCCGCCGTTGGGGAGCTGGATGCCGTCGGTGCCCGCCTCGAGCTGGTAGAGCCAGTGCTTGCCGATCATCCCCAGGGTGTCCTGGTTGTAGGTGGCGAAGCCGAGCTGCACGCCCTCCAGGTCCTTGAGCACCTCGTAGAGCGCCTCCTTGGCCTGGTAGAACTTGGAAGCGGGGTCGTCGCCATTCATCGGTACGTAGCAGTCACCCTCCGGGCACAGGAAGGTGCACTCCCCGGCGTCGAACTGCGCCTGGCTGCACGGCGGCGACCAGTGCATGGAGCCCGAGGTGTCGAGGATGATGAACAGGTAGGGGTCGCCGGAGGACTCGCGCAGCAGGTCGCGGTCGTCGGCCGTGGCGCTTGCGGCGGCGAGCAGCAGGGCGGCGATCGCGGCCGCGGCGGCCGGGGCGGTGGCGAGGCGTTTGGGCTGGCTGTAGGACATGGCTTCTCCTCCCCGGCGGCCGGAGCGGCTAGAACTTCACCTGTTCCGCTTCCTCTTCAGTGAGATCGATCGACGCGCTCTGCAGCTCGAAGGGTTGCATCTCGAACATCACCGACAGAGTCTTCTGGGCCTGGGTCTGGGCGTCTTCCGGGATCTCCGGGTCGTCGCCGGCCCAGGTGAGCTCGGTCGCCGTCGAGGTGACGGCGTGGTTGACGCGGTAGTAGGACTTCTCGTTGATGTTGACCGGGCAGAGGTTGCAGGGCCCGTAGCCGATCGGCACCAGCGGCGAGACGGCGATCTGGAAGCCGCGGGCCGAGGTCAGTGCGGTGTTGTCCGGCATGTTGACGCCGGAGAACATGCGCGCGTTCTGCCCGTCGTAGTCGCGCCGCGTCATCACCCGCGCGAGCGAGGTCTGGAGGCCCGAGTTCGCGGCGTAGAAGGTCCTGGTGATCGCCCGCTCGGAGCCGCCGATCTCCATCTCCATGGTGGTGACGGTGGCCAGCGAGAGGCCCATGATGGTGAGCAGCAGCAGCACCAGCAGCACTCCCATGTAGGCGCTGCCGCGCTCGCCGGAAGCCCGGGGTACGAGATCGGCGGTGGTTTTCATGTGCTGTCCCTTTGCCATGCTCCTGTCCCCTTCTGCTCAGCCGGCGTTGCGCAGGTCGACGGTGGTGGTGACGGAGCGCCGGCGGAACCACAGCTCGCGGTCCTCGTTGAGCGGCGAGCCGTCATAGTCGTGGTCCTCCACCAGGTCCAGCTCCGGCGCCAGGTAGCCGCGGTCACGGCGCTCGCTGCGGATCAGGCTGGTGGCGCGCAGGTACATCAAGGTCCCGGCGGACCACCGCGCCTCGCTGTCGTCGTCGCCGGCCGTGTTGTAGAGCCACTCGTCCGCGACCAGGTCGCCGCCTTCGTCCAGGCTCCCGTCGGTGACCGCGCCGTCGCCGTCTCCGTCGACGCCGATGGCGAGCTGGAGGTCGATGACGTTGTCGACCATGTCCACGGCCCAGCTCGTCGCATCGTCGTTCCACGGCTCCTGCGTGCCGGGGTAGACGCGCGCCCGCGACAGCACCGGCCTGAGCTCGTCGCCGGCGACCACCTCGCGCACGTAGTAGCGATACTCCTCGAGCAGGCCGATGTGGCCGTAGCTCAAGAGCGTGTCGGGGAAGGCACCGCCGGGGGTGAGCGCCATGTACTCGTCGGTGTGCGTGCCGCCGGTGATGTTGAAGGCGATCACCGGGTTCTCTGGGTTGGTGATGTCGGAACCATCGGGGTCCAGCTCGACGACGGCGTAGAGCTGGTCGCTGATCGTGCTGACGATCATCAGCGCCTCGGGGCGGCCCTCCTCGACTGCCTCGACGATGGCGGAGAGGTCCTGCGGGATGCCGCTGCGCGTCGGCGTGGTCAGCGTGAGCTCGCCGGTGGTCGAGGCCGAGGGAGTGGCGCCGTCGAAGGTGATCGCCTCACCGGTCTCGATCGGCGACTGGTAGATCGGGGCACCGAACACTCCGCGCACCACCAGCACGTCGGTGCCTTCGAGCACCGCGGGTGTCGCATCGTCGTCGGGGTTGATGTGGGCGTCGGCGTCGGCGGCATCGAGCACGGCGAGCGCCATCCCCTCCGGGACGGTGCCCAGCGGCACGCCGCCGCGCCCCGCCATCTGCATGATGCGCGCGACGTCGTGCTGCGCGATGCGCTGCCCCTGCTGCATCTCCGCCACGTCGGTCTGCACGCGCGAGATGCGCGCGTTGACCTCGAAGAGGTTGTAGACCACGATCAGCAGCAGGATGGAGAGCACGAGCGCGACCAGCACCTCGATCAAGGTGAAGCCGGCTTGGTGGCCGGAGGCCGGGAGTGGGTGGCCGGAGGGCCGCGGGCGCGATGCGAGAGAGAGCTTGGGCGTCGTCATGGTCGTCTCCCGGCGCTAGACCGTTTTCAGGGCGCGGACGAGGATGCGCCGGCCACCGATCGGGCCGCCTCCCTGGCCGCCGGCAAACGACTCGAGGGTGACCTCGATCTCCTTGATCTGCACCACCTCCGGCGCCGCGTCGCCGTCGAGCGGCGTGTCGAGGTCGCCGTCGTCGAGCAGGTCCTGGAGCCCGAACTGCCGGATGCGCGTCGTCCGCTGGTAGCGGATGGTGGGCGAATCCGGTACCTCGTCGCTCCAGGCCTTGGTCTCCGGGTCCCAGTAGGCGATGGTCTCGAGCACCTCGTCGCCCGACTCCAGGGTGAGCTGGGCATCGTCGAACGCGAGCTGGGACAGCTCCTCGACCCGCGACTTGGCGAGGTTGGAGATCTGCGTGGAGTCGGCGCCGACGGCGTTGTTCATCGCCGAGCGGAAGAAGAGGGGCAGGATCCCCAGGACCATGAACAGCAGTAGCAGCGAGGCGATGAGCACCTCGACGATCGACAGGCCGGCCTCGGCCCGGCGGGGGCCGCGGGCGAGCCGGGCCCAGGGCTCACGGGTTGCTTCGAGGGCGCTCATTCGTTCCACTCCCATGGCTCACCGTCCTGGTCGCGGGTGTAGTAGTTCATGCCGTCCGGCCCCGGCGTGCGGTCCGGGTCGTACTTGCGGATCTGCACGCGGGCCGTCGCCTGCGGCGAGACGCGCACCTCGAAGAAGTTCCCCGGCTCGCCCTCGCCGGTGCGGAAGCCGAGGCGGAAAGCGCCGAGATCGCGGATCGAGCCGTCGGTCTGCATCACGGCGACGTTGGGCACGTCCTCGTCCGGGACCTCGGTGAACTGGTCCACCGCATCCGGCCCGCCGGGCTCGGAGTCGTCGGGGCCCCAGAAGCGGACGCCCTCCGGCAGCGGGATGGCGCCGATGCGGTAGTCGGTGGCCCCCGGGTTGGCACCGTCCACCGCGGTGAACAGGAGGTCGCTGCCGCGGCTGCCGTCCTCGAGGTTGACGTCGGCGAAAGCGAAGAGCTGCTGCTGGTCGAGGTCGATGCCGACCACCACGGGCACGCCGCGCTTGATGGCTTCCATGCGCGCCCGCGAGAGCAGCATCGAGGTTTCGGTGGTGGCGGCCTGGAACCGGCTGCGACGGACCAGGTAGAGCAGATTCGGCAGCGCCAGCGCGATGAGCACCATCAGCACCAGCAGCATCACCACGCCCTCGACCAGGGTGAAGCCAGACGTCCGGCGACCCGTGCGTTCTTTCATGGTGCGGCGCTGACGTGGCAAGGCCCGTGCCATCGATGGGGCGGCCACGCCGGCCTCCACAAGTGCTTGCAGGGCAGTGAGTTCGATCCGGCGGCCGAGTGGAGGGGCGCGGGCCCGCGGCCGGTTCAGGGCCGCTGGCCGCTACTTTTCTTCACCGAGTCGCCAGCTTCCGGGAAGGTGACGCGGACCCGGGTGCCACCCCCGGGCCGGTCGCCGAGCGTCAGCTTCCCGCCGTGCAGGGTGACGATGCGGTGCGAGAGCGCGAGCCCCAGCCCGACTCCGCCTGGGCGCCCGCTGGCAAAGGGCTGGAACAGCCGCCCGCGCATCGCCGCCGGCAGCCCCGGGCCGCGGTCCTCGATCACCAGCTCGAGCCCCTCGGCCGCCCGCGAGAGCGCGATCTCGGCGCCGGCGGGCTCGCGCCCCGCGCCGCGCTCGGCCTCCACGGCGTTGACCAGCAGGTTGCGCACCGCGCGCTCGAGGAGTTGGGCGTCGCCGGAGAGCGGCGGCAGCGGCTCGCCGGCCGCGATCTCGATGCGTGCCCCGGCGAGCGCCGGGTTGGCCGCCGCGCGGGACACCAGCGCCGCCAGGTCCACCGGCTCGAGCCGCGCCGTTCCCGGCCGGGCGAAGGCGAGGAAGTCCTCCACCACCCGCTTCAGGTGCTCGGTCTCGCGGCGGATCTCGCCCAGGTAGTCGTCGAGGGTCGCCTCGTCCGGGCGGCGCGCGGCGAGCGAGAGGTAGCCCGAGACCGTGGCCAGGCTGTTGCGCAGCTCGTGGGCCACCCCGGCGGCCATCTCGCCGAGCTGGGCCAGACCCTCGGCCAGCCGCGCCTCGCGGTCCTTGAGCCGTACCTCGGTCAGGTCAGTGAACAGGCGCACCAGGAAGCTGCCCTCGTCCTCCTCGTCGCGGCTCGCCTCCCCCACCTTCCTCGCCTGGGCGAGCAGGCGCTCGAAGGGGTTCAGCAGGCTGCGCAGGAAGAGGACCAGGAGCAGCAGCACGGCGCCGTCGAGCGCCAGCACCACGACCTGCAGCGTGGAGAGCGCGCGCATCTGGCGCGCCAGGGTGCCGGCCGCGAGGTCGACGCGTACCACGCGCCCCGCGGGCTCGGCCGGCAGGGGAGCGAAGCCGATCGCACGCTCGGCGGTGGCGCCTTCGAGCCCGACGCCCATGCCCTCGCGTACTCCGCTCCCGGCGGGGAGCCTTCCCGCGAGCGGCGCGAGCAGCCCCAGCCGGGGCACGTCGCCGACCGCGAGCAGGGCCTCGCCGCGTTCGTCGAGCAGCGCGGCGCCAAGCGCATCGCGCGCCAGCCGCCGCAGCTCCTCCTCGGTGGGCGCGCCGCTCTGCGCCAGCCGCCCGGCCACGGCGCGCGCCGCGCGGGCGGCCTCACTGCGCCGCTCCTCGGCGAGCAGCGCGAGCGAGCTGCGGTAGGAGAGCAGCGAGTACCCCGAGAGCACCAGCAGCAGCACCAGCGACACCGGCACCAGGATCGCGACCTCGCGGCGGAGGCCGAGCCGGTCGCGCTTCATGCCTAGAAGCTCGCCATGTAGTAGCGCGCGATGGCGGGGCCGGCGAACAGGGCGAGCACGCCGCCGCCCGCCAGGAAGGTGCCGAAGGGGAGCTTGGTCTTCATCCCCGCCTCGCCGCGGCTCATCAGCACCACGCCCACCACCGAGCCGGCGAGCGCGCCCGCGAAGAGAGTGACCAGCACCCCCTTCCAGCCCAGGAAGGCGCCCACCATGGCCAGCATCTTGACGTCGCCCAGCCCCAGCCCCTCTTCCTTGCGCAGCAGGAGCCAGCCCCACCACAGGGCGAGCAGGATGCCGGCGCCGAGAGCGGCGCCGGCGAACGCCGACCACAGCCCGCTCCAGGAGAGCCACGGCGAGAAGGCGAGCCCGATCGCGATCCCCGGCAGGGTGATGCGGTCGGGCAGGATGTAGTGCTCGGCGTCGATCGCCCCGAGCACCACCATCAGGGCGCAGAACAGCGCTCCGGCCACCGCCTCGAGCGAGGGGCCGAAGCGCAGGAAGCAGGCCAGGAAGAGCGCCCCGGTCAGGGCCTCGATCGCCGGGTAGCGCGGCGAGATCCTCGCCTTGCACGAGCGGCAGCGGCCGCCCAGCCAGAGATAGGAGACGACCGGCACGTTGTCGTAGGCGGCGATCGGGCTCTCGCAGCTCGGGCAGCGCGAGCGGGGCAGGACCGTGGACTGCTCCCGCGGCAGGCGATGGATGACGACGTTGAGGTAGCTGCCGACGATCAGGCCCATGCCGGTGGCATAGACGCCGAGCAGCACGAGGGTGGGCGACACGCCGGCGATTGTACCGAAGAGCGCCCAGCAGACCTGCTGCGTGGTCAGACTGCTCGCGACGGTCGGGCTAGCTTCCGGCGTCCATGGTGATCGCCGGCGCGCGGACGAATGCTCCGTCCGCCCACACGATGTCCTGCGAGTAGTCGGTGGCCACGAACTGGCCGGACTCGTAGGTGTCGCCGGAGAACGCGCCGTCGCTCCCCGGCGCACGGAGCAGCGCATACCTCGACGCCGGCGGATCGGCGAGCTGCACGCGGTACTCGATCTCGTAGCCCCAGCCGTCCTCGAGGGGCAGGTGCGGCATGTAGTCCGGCACCAGGGCGTCGCCGATCTCCTCGGGGGTGAGCGGTGCGTCCCAGTCGGAGGTGTCGATGGTCTGCTGCCCGGCGGCGGCGGCGCCGCCACGGTCGGTCCAGTACTGAGTCAGGCCCAGGCCAACGTGCCGCAGGTCCGCCAGCGTCCGCTTCTGCCGGCCCCGCTGCATCGCCTCGATCATGTTGGGGATTAGGATGGCGGCGATCATCCCGATGATCGCCACCACGATCAGAAGCTCGATCAGCGTGAACCCGTTGCGTCGGGTCCTCGTCAAGGGTTTCATCTCATTCCTCCCGCAGGGTGTCGACCGAAATAGCAACGCCTGTGCCACGCCTGGGCGGAGGAAAACCCCGTAATCTTGCCCGTAATGTGACAATTAGTGGCAGCGAGCTGCTAGCCGCTGTCAGTCGCCGCGCACCAGGCCTTCGACGATGCGGCGCATGCGCTCGACGCCGCGATCGAGCTCGGCCAGCGGGATGCGCTCGTCCGCGGCGTGGATGCCCGCTGCGTCGTCGGCGTCGAGGGCGAAGGGAAAGACGCCGTAGGCGGCGATGCCGCGGGACCGGAAGTGCCGGGAGTCGGTGAAGCCGGAAGATACCGAGGGCACGACGGCGGCACCCGCTCCGAACCCCCGTTCGATCGCCCGCCAGGCAGCCGTGCCGGTGGGGGAGGAAGGTGCGGGAGGCGCGGTGAGCAGTACTTCGACCTCCGCGCTCTTGCCGAGGGCCGACTCGAGCTCGGCGAGGAATGCCTTGGTGTCGGTATCGGGAAGCAAGCGGGCGTCGAGCTTGGCGCTCGCTTCCGCGGCGATCACGTTGATGCTGTCGCTCGCCTCGAGGACGGTGACCTGCACGGTGTCGAAGAACAGCCGGTGCAGGCCGGGGAGCATGGCGCCTTTCGGCCCCTGCGGCCCGATGGCGGCGTCGATGTCGCCGAACATCTCGCGGTAGCGCGGGCTCTGGTGAAGAGGCGCGATGGCGCGGAAGTAGGCGCGCACCGGTTCCGTGACGCGGTACGGGTGGGGCATGGCGATCACGCGACCCAGCGCCTGGACGAGCTGGTGGGCCGCGCTGTCCGGGTTGTAGGCCGAGCCGTGCCCGGGCCGGCCGAAGGTGCGGACCGCGAGCCACAAGGGCCGCTTCTGCGTCACCTCCACCTCCCACCACAGCAGGCGGCCGTCGGGCCGCAGCCGCCCCGACCCTCCCTCGTTGAGCACCGCCTCGACGCCGGTGAAGAGCTCGGGATGGCTCTCCACCAACCACGCCATCCCTTCACCGCCGCCGAGCTCCTCGTCGGGCACGGCGAGGAAGATCACGTCGCGGGCCAGGGGCAGGCGGCGCCGCTTGAGCTCCACGAAGGCGGCGAGGTGCGCCATCCCCAGCCCCTTGGTGTCGAGCGCTCCCCGGCCCCACAGGCGGCCGTCCGCCACCTTGCCCTCGAAGGCGGGCTGCGTCCAGCCGGCCCCGGCCGGCACCACGTCCATGTGATGGGTGAGCACCAGGGCGCCGCCGGCCGGCTGCTCCGCGTCGAGCCGGGCATAGAGGCTGGCGCGGCCGCCGGGGGAAAAGTAGAGCTCGACCGGGATGCCTTCGCGCAGCAGGAGGTACGAGAGGTAGGCGGCCGCCTGCCGTTCGTTGCCCGGAGGGTTCGAGGTGTCGATGCGCAGGTAGTCGCGCAGCCACCCTGCCGCTTCCGAGAGCCGGTTCTCCGCTGCCGCGGCCGGACGGGCGAGGAGCATCGCGCACAGCGCGAGGAGGGCGAGACCGCCCGCCAGGGAGCGGGCTGGGGCACCGGGGCTTGCGGCGCGCATGGCGGGAGTCTACGTCGGGCCGGAAAGAAGAAAAAAAGGGCGCCGCGTTCGCGGCGCCCTCAACACGATACCTTGAGTTGCAGTCGATCGGATGCGCGGTTCTAGGTCCCCGCCGTCATCGCGCTGCGCGGCGCACGGGCGAAAGCACCGTCAGCCCACACGCAGTCAGAGTCGTAGTCCGTGGGGTCGAACTGGCCGGAAGTGTAGGTGTCGCCCTCGAACGCGTCGTCGGCGTTCTGCGACCGGATCAGGGCCCAGCCGGCGCGCGGCGGGTTGACCAGCGTGACGTGCAGGTCGAGGTCGTTGTTCCAGGCGTCGGTCGTCGGCACGGAGGTGGTGTAGTCCGGGATCAGGGAGTCCTCGAGGTCGGCGACGTCGGTGGTCGAGCCGGTGCCGTCCCAGTCGCCCACGTCGATGGTCTGCTGGCCGGCGGCGGCGGCGCCGTTGGTGTCGACGTACATCTGACCGAGGGCCAGGCCGATCTGCCGCAGGTCACCCATGGTCCGCTTCATGCGGCCCTTCTGCAGGGCGTCGAGGAAGTTCGGGATCAGGATGGCGGCGATGATGCCGATGATCGCCACGACGATCAACAGCTCGATCAAGGTGAAGCCCTTCTGGCGCTTGCGCAGTTTGCTCAGCATGTGTCTATCTCCTTCTAGCGTTGAACGGTCGGAACGCGGTGGCTTTCGGAGGCCAAAACAGCAGGAAGCGTGCCATTGAGCGAGGCGAGCCTGAAAAGGGCCGCACAGCATGAAAACGCTTCCAGAGCCTTGATTTCTGGGGATCTTTCGGACATCGGATCTATAGCTTCAGGACAAATCTTGGCAAACCGGTGGTCAAGGATTGTCAGCCGACGAGGCGCCGTACCAGCCGGCGATAGATCTCGACTCCTTCGACGAAGGCCGGCAGCGACATCTTCTCGTCGAGCAGGCCGATGCGGGCCGTGTCGCCGGTGTAAACGAGGAACGGGGAGAAGCCATAGGCGGGGATTCCCGCTGCACGGACGAAGCGCGCGTCGGTGGCGGTCCAGGGCAGGAAGTGGGGGCCGACCGGCACCTCCGGGAACGAGGCACGGAGCTCCTCGGCCAGCACCCGGAACACCTCGTGGTCGATGGGGCTGCCGTGATCGGCCCCGGCCTCGTCGTGGATGGCGACGTCCAGCCCGGCGGTCCGCCACTCCGGCAAAAACCGTTGCCGCGCCGCCTCGAAGTCGGAGCCTGGAAGCAGGTGGAACTTGACCAGCATGCTGTAGCCGCCGGGGTAAGCCTGCACCGGGAAGGGCATGGCCTCGTCGCGGAACATGGCCTTGAGGTAGGTAGGGAGTTGGTCGAAGAGCGGGCCGTCCAGGCGCAGGTGCTCGGGGTGGGAGAGCGCTTGTCGGAAAAGGCTCTTGTGCCGGGTCGTGGCGTAGACCTCGAGGAACTGGGCGACCTCCGGCGCCACGCGCACGTCGAAGTTGCCGTGGGCGCGCTCTTCGAGCAGCTCCTTGCGCAGCTCCTCCAGGCGCTCGCGGCTGGCGCTGCACAACACCACGTCCACGTAGCGCTTCTGCGCCACCTCGATGCCCCAGTAGGTGTCCTCCTCGGCGCTGATGGTCTCCACCACGCCGCCCTCGGTGAGGAAGGCCCAGAGGCGGGATGCGAGCTCGGGATGCTGCGCCAGCACCCACTTGGTGCCGAGGTCGCTGCCGATCTCCTCGGTGCCGGTGGCGAGGAAGATCAGCGACCTCCTGGGGGTGACCCCGCTGCGCTTGAGCTCCAGCATGGCCAGGAGCTGGGCCACGCCAACGCTCTTCATGTCGTAGGCGCCGCGGCCGAAGATGTAGGGCGGTTCGATGTGGCCCGAGAACGGCGGGAAGGACCATTCCTCGGGGTTGGGCACCGGGTCGGTATCGATGTGGTGGTGCAGCACCAGGGCCTCGCGGCTCTGCCCTTCGACGACGGCGATCACGTTGGCGTGCGTGCCTCCCAGCACCTCGATCTCGGCCGCGATGCCCGCCGCCTCCAGCTCGGCGGCCAGGAAGCGGGCGCCGGCGAGCTCGTTGGCGTTCGGTTGCGCGGTGTCGATCTGCAGGTAGCGCTGGAAGAGCTGCACCTCCGGCATCGAGGCGTAGTCGACGCCGATCCAGGCGTAGTTCAGCTTCTCGGGCTCGAGGCTCCGCATGTAGAGGTAGCCGGCGGCTAGGGTGAGGCCTACGAACCCGAGGCTCAGGTAGAAGGCGAGGCGGGCCTCGCGGCGAACGCGGCTCTCGAACGGGGTCCGTGGAGTCTTCGCGGGCATGGGGCGGGAGTCTAATCCAGGGGGCGTGGCCTGCTCGACGCCCGCGGGTCCTGTCGGCCGAGTGCTTTTTCGCAACAGGGCCCACTGCGCTCCTCGGCCAGGAGCCTGCGGTGCTCGCGGGGTCCCCTACGGCCGCCACCCGCGGGCTCGCCAGTTCTGCCCGCCTGGATTTGCCTCCCTGGGGACGGTAGGACGAGAATGCGGCATCCGATGAGCTCCCAAGGGTTTCGTCCATCGAGCGCTAGCGCCTTCACGGACCGCGCTCCCAGGTGGCTGCTCGTGGCTGCGCTCGTGCCGGTGGCGTTCTATCTCCTGGCCGAGTGGCGGCTGACGGGTGGGCTGCTCGGGCTGCCGCTCGACGACAGCTACATCTTTCTCCAGTTCGGCAAGAGCCTCGCCGCGGGCGAGGGGCTGGCCTACAACCCGGGCGAGGTGGTTGGCGGGACGACTTCGCCGCTGTGGACGGCCCTGGTGTCACTGCTCTTCTTCCTGCCCGGCCCGGTGATCGCCTGGACGAAACTCGCCGGGATCGTCCTTCACGTCGCGATGGTGGCGGCCACCTGGCGGCTGGCGCGAGAGCTTTCGCTCTCGCGAGGCCTCGCCACCTTCGCCGCCGGCCTCGCGGCCTCGACCTACTGGCTGGTGTGGTCGGCGCTCTCGGGCATGGAGGTTTCGCTCTTCACGCTGCTCACCCTTCTGGGGATGATGCTCCACCTGCGCGAGCGCCGCGAGCCGGCACGGCCGCCGCTGGCATTCGCCGCCTTCGCGGCCTCGGCGCTGGCGCGGCCCGACGGGTTGCTGCTGCTGGCGCTGGCGCTGGTCGACCGGCTGCTGGTGATCGAGCGCGGCAGCGAGGGACGGGCGGGTCTGCGCCTTGCTACGCCGCCCTGGGGAGCGATCGGACGCGGCCTGCTGCTGGCGGCGCTCGTCGTGCTGCCCACCGCCTGGGTCTACTGGAGCATCGGCGGCTCCCCCCTGCCCTCGACCTTCGCGGTCAAGGCGGACGCCGGGCCGCGCCTGCTCCCTGACCTGCGCTACCTGCACGTGGTGGCCGGCATCCTGATCAAGCCGCAGCCCTGGATGGTGCTGCTCGCCGGCGCCGGCCTGGTGCGTCTCGCCGAGCGGCTGGGCGGCGAAGAGGACCGCGGCCTGCTCCCGGCGCTGTGGGTGCTGGGCCTGCCCGCCGCCTACTCGCTGCTCTCGCCGCCGGGCGCGAGCCCGCTGGTGGGGAATTTCGGCCGCTATTTCTTCAGCCTGTTCCCGCCGCTCATCGTGCTCGGCGTCGCCGGCCTGGCGCCGCTCGCGGCGAGACTCGCCCACGGGGAGCGGAGGAGCCCGGCCCGCTTCGCTCTGATCGCGGCGTGCTGCGCTGTGCTCCTCGCGCCGAGCCTCGTGTCGCTGGCCAGGAACGCCCGCTTCTACGCCACCAACGTCGCTAACCTCGAGGCCAGCGACGTGAAGCTCGCCCGCTTCCTGGCGGCGCGGGTGCCGGCCGAGGCGGTGGTCGCCGTGGAGGACATCGGCGCCGTCAAGTTCCTGGCACCGCAGTCGATCGTCGACCTGGTGGGCCTGATCTCGCCCGAGCTGCTGGCCGCGGAGCGCGCCGCCCGCTCCGCCGCCGACCCGCAGGGCGACCGCGGCATCGCCGCCGTGCTCGGGCGCGAGAAGCCCGACCTGGTCGCCGTGTTCACCAACTTCCGCCCGCGCCTGTTCAGCGACCCGCAGCGCTTCCGGCCGCTGGTCAAGCTCGCCGTGCCGCACAACATCACCATGGCCGGCGACGAGCTGGTGCTCTACGCCACACCCTGGTGCCGCTATCAGATAGAGACGGTCCCAGGCGCTCGGTAGTGTGGCGGCGGCAGCGGCAGGAAGGACTCCCGCTGGCGCGGGAATCCTCCTGAAGGTGGATACAATCTCGGCCCGTGAATATCCCGCCGATCGACCTCGCCCGCGTCCATGCCCGCATTGCCGACGACCTCAAGAGCCGCTGGCAGCGCGTCCTCGCCTCCTCCTCCTTCATCCTCGGCGCCGAGGTCAAAGAGTTCGAAGAGTCCTTTGGCCGCTACCTCGGGGCGGCCGGCTGCGTGGCGGTCGCCAACGGTACCGACGCCCTGGTGCTCGCCCTGCGCGCGCTGGAGCTGGCGCCCGGCGACGAGGTGCTGGTGCCGGCCTTCACCTTCTTCGCCACCGCCGAGGCAGTGATCCTGGCCGGCGGCAAGCCGGTGTTCGTCGACGTCGACCCCCGCACCTTGAACCTCGACCCCGAGGACGCCCGGGCGCGCGTCACCGAGGCCACCGTCGGGGTGATCGGCGTCCATCTCTACGGCCGCCCATTCGACGTCACCCAGATCGAGGCCTTGTGCGAGGAGCAGGGGCTCTGGCTGCTCGAGGACGCGGCCCAGGCCCAGGGCGCCTCCTGGCAGGACCGCAAGGCGGGCACCCTGGGGCGCCTCGCGGCCTGGAGCTTCTATCCCACCAAGAACCTCGGCTGCTTCGGCGACGGCGGCGCGGTCAGCGGGCCGGATGCCGTGCTCCTGGGCCGCGTGCGCAGCCTCGCCAATCACGGCCAGCAGGGCAGGTACAACCACCTCGAGGTAGGGACCAACAGCCGCCTCGACAGCCTGCAGGCCGCGGTGCTCAACTGCCGGCTGCCGCTGCTCGACCACGACAACGCCCGCCGCCGCGAGATCGCCTGCCGCTACCACGGCGCGCTGGCCGGCGTCGGCGACCTCAAGCTGATCGAGGACCCGCCGGAGACCTTCTCCGTCTACCATCAGTACACGGTGCGCACCGCGCGCCGCGACGAGCTGCAAGCCCACCTCACCGCCGCCGGCATCGTGAGCTCGGTCCACTATCCCTCGCCCGTGCACCTCCAGCCCGCCCTGACCGATCGCGGCGAGCCGCCCTCGCTGCCGCACTCCGAGGCCGCGGCCCGCGAGGTGCTCTGCCTGCCGATCTTCCCCGAGCTCACCAACGAAGAGGCCGACCGCGTTGCGGCGGCGGTGCGCGAGTTCTACGGCTAGCGACCGCGCTCATAGCGCCTACCAAAACCGTCGCGAGCAGAGTTGCTAGGCGCTCCCCGCCCGCTCCGCCACCACGTACAGCGGCCGCGACAGGCTGGCGGTGAAGACGCGCCCCAGGTACTCGCCGAGGATGCCCAGCGTCAGGAGCTGGATGCCGCCGAGGAGCGACAGCAGGCCCGCCGTCGAGGCCCAGCCGGGCACGGCGTGGCCGGTGGCCAGACGGACGGCGAGCACGTAGGCCAGGTAGGCGAAGGAGACCAGCGACACCAGGGCGCCCAGGGCGCTCGCCAGGCGCAGGGGCACGACCGAGAAGCCAAGGATTCCGTCGAGCGACAGGCGCAGCATGCGCCGCAGGGTGTAACTGCTCTCGCCGCCGAGGCGCGGCTCGGCGGCGAACGGCACGTAGGCGGTCGGCAGGCCCAACCAGGGCAGGAGAGCGCGCAGGAAGGGCGCCGGCCCGGCGGCGCGGAGCACGGCGTCGCGCGCCTCGCGCGACAGCAGCCGGAAGTCCGCGGCCCCCTCCTGGAGCGGCACGCCCGCCAGCCGCCGCAGCAGGCGATAGAACAGGCGCGAGCTGGCGCGCTTGAAGAGGCCCTCGCCGGCGCCCTCCCGCCGCACGCCCTGGACCACGGCGAAGCCCTCGCGCCAGCGCGCCAGGAAGGTGGGCAGCAGCTCCGGCGGGTGCTGGCCATCGGCGTCGAGCATCGCCACCGCCTCGCCCCGCGCCGCCTCGAGGCCGGCGACCAGCGCCGCCTGGTGGCCGAAGTTGCGCGACAGGCGTAGGCCGGAGACCGCGGGCGTGCTCGCGGCGAGCCGGTCGATCTCGGCCCAGGTGCCGTCGGTCGAGCCGTCGTCGACCACGATCACCTCGACCTCCTCGCCGGCCAGGGCGCCGAGCACGCGCTCGACCACGCGCGCCAGCGCCTGGGCCTCGTTGTGGGCCGGCATCACCACGGAGATCATGGCCCCGTCCTCGTCGTTATCAGTGGCATACAGGTGAGCCCGTCGCGAGCGTCCAGATGCTAGGAGCGCCCCGTCCATGTGCCCACGGACCCGGCAACCGGAGCGTACACGCTAGTGGACGAGAATTGCCGGGAGGACCCGCGACACCGCAGATGGACACTCGCCACGGGTTCACGGCCACTTGAAAACATTCCAAGGCCCAATCGTCGTCAAGTACTCGTAGCGGTGCGAGAGGGTCACGATTGTCTTGCGCGACAAGGGCGTGTTGTACTTGTCCCGGCCGGCGTAAAAGATCAGCTTCGGAGGCCGCTCGGCAAGCTTGGCCAGCACCCGGGCGGCGT
>JBIOXV010000156.1:0-3008 GCA_044869805.1 Thermoanaerobaculia bacterium
CGCCAGGCACCGTCTCCGCTCGCGGAGGAAGAGGCGGAAGCGGAGTCGGAGGCAGAGTCAGAGTCAGAGGCGACAGTGGAGACCTGCGCCGGTTGGGGCTCGCGCGCAGGGGCAGGCCCGCCATCGAAACGCGCGTCCGCCCACCCGGATCCTTCGCTGCGCTCAGGATGACGAGCAGGGGGCTCAGGATGACGAGTAGGGACGGGTCCAACCCTGTCGTCCTGAGCGAAGCGAAGGACCTGGGCGGGGGCGCCATCGAGGTCGAGGCTCGCCTCCACTATCTCCCCTGCGGAGGAGAGAGTGAGAAGTTCCGGAGCCAGGAGGTCGAGGCAAAGAGCTCGCGTGCTGGTCGAGTCGAGTCCCGCGGCCTCCAGCTCTTCGAGGAGCAACGAGTGGGTGACGAGCAGCGGTGCCTGGGCATCCGCGAGGATGAAGGCGCGGCGCTCGGCGGGGTGGGTCGGATCGAGAGGCAGGTAGGCGCCGCCGGCGGTGTGGATGGCGAGCAGCGAGACGACGAGGTCCGCGGAGCGTGGCAGGCAGAGGCCGACCGGGACGTCAGGGCCGACGCCCAGCAAACTCAAGTGCGAGGCGAAGGCCGAGGCGCGGCGCGACAGCTCGGCGTAGGAGAGCCAGGTCTCGTCGCCGTCTTCGTCGCGGGCGAGGAGCGCGGTGGCGTCGGGTCGTGCCGCGGCCTGCTCGGCGAAGCGGTGGAGCCAGAGGTCTTCGCCGTGGTCGAGGCCGGTCGAGTTCCACTCGGCGAGGAGCTGCTGGCGCTCGCCGGCCCCGAGCAGCGGCAAGGCAGACAGCGGCGCCGTCTCGTCCGCGACCGCGCGGCCGAGCACGTTCTCTAGCTGGCGCACCAGGCGCGCCATGGTGGTGGCGTCGAAAAGGTCGGTGGCGTAGCTCAGCACACCGGAGAGCGGGCCGCCGGCCTGGGTGAACGCCAGGGTGAGGTCGAACTTCTCGCCGCCGCTCTCCGCCGCCATGGGCGAGAGCGCAAGCCCGCCGTTCTCACCGCGGTTCGTAGCGAGCGGCCGCAGGTGCCTGGGGATTCCAGGCATCCGGTCCCGGGGCGACGCAGGCGTGCTCGAAGCACCTCGAGGAGCCCCGGAGCCGGATAACGCAGCAGGCCCGGGTACATCCGGGCTCGCAGCAGAACCGCGGTGAGAACGGCGAGCAGGGCCGGGCAGCTCGGCCGCCGCCTGCGGCGTGTTCTGCACGATCAGCATCGCCTGGAACAACGGCGCGCGCGACAGGTCGCGCTGCGGCTCGAGCTCCTCGACCAGCTTCTCGAAGGGGACCTCGGCGTGGGCGTAGGCGGCGAGGCTCGACTCGCGCGCCTGGGCGAGGAGGGTCGACCAGCTCGGGTCGCCCGCCAGCCGCCCGCGCAGCACCAGGGTGTTGAGGAAGCAGCCGATCAGGCCCTCGACCTCGGTGCGATTGCGGCCGGCGATCGGCGTGCCCACCGCGAGGTCGAGCTGGCCGCTCCAGCGCGAGAGCAGGGCCTCGAAGCCCGCCAGCAGCACCATGAAGACCGAGGCGCCGTGCCGCCTGGCCATGCCCTCGACCGCCGCCGAGAGATCGGCCGGCAAGGAGAAGCCGAGGCGGGCGCCGCGGTAGCTCGGCGAGGGTGGCCGCGGCCTATCGGTCGGCAGCTCCAGCACGCCCGGCGCGCCTTCGAGCTGGCGGCGCCAGTAGCCGAGCTGGGCTTCGAGCGCCTCGCCCTGGAGCCACAACCGCTGCCACGCGGCGTAGTCGGCGTACTGGATCGGCAGCTCGGGGAGCGGCGAGGGCCGGCCCGCCGCGAAAGCGCCGTAGAGCGAGGTCAGCTCGCGGATCAGGATGCCGGTGGACCAGCCGTCGCCCACGATGTGGTGCTGGTTGAGCAGCAGCACGTGCTGCTGCGCGGCCGGCTGCGCATCCTCCGCGTCCACAGTACCCGCCAGGGCCACCAGCGCGACGCGCAGCAGCGGGCCACGACCGAGATCGAAGGGCCTCGCGGCCTCGCGTGCGGCGAGCCGCAGCGCCTCGGCCTCGGCAGTCTCCGCGCCGAGCGAGGCGAGATCGATCACCGGCAGCGGCAGGCGCGCCGGCGGCGCGATCACTTGCAGCGGCCGGCCATCGCGCACCTCGAAGGTGGTGCGCAGCGCCTCGTGCCGGCGCACCACCTCCTGTCGCGCGGCTGCGAGGGCGCGGGCGTCGAGCGGCCCGGACAGGCGCACCGCGGCCGGGATGTTGTAGGCCGCGCCGCCGGGCGCCAGGCGGTCGAGGAACCACAGGCGCTCCTGTGCGAAGGCGAGCGGTGCGACTGCGAGCGACGCAACGGAGTCGCCTGCGGCGTGCGCCGCCGGTTCGGCATCGCCCGCACCCGCCGCGGCGCGGGATCGGGGCACCAGCGGCGGCGCGGCGAAGGCGATACCGGGCGCCGCCGTCCCGCGCAGGCCGGCCTCGGCACGGGCGGCGAGCGCGGCCACCGACGGCGCCTCGAACACGGCGCGCACCGGCAGCTCGACGCCCAGCGCCGAGCGCAGGCGCGACACCAGCCGCGTGGCGAGCAGCGAGTGGCCGCCGAGCTCGAAGAAGCTCGCCTGGCGGCCCACCGCCGCGGCGCCCAGCAGCTCGGCGTAGAGGCCGGCGATCAGCTCCTCGATCGGGGTGCGCGCCGCCTCGGGCGCCGCGCCGGTGCCGGCCTCCCGCCTGATCTCGAGTCGGGCGAGGGCCTTGCGGTCGGCCTTGCCGCTGGGGGAGAGCGGGAGCTCGTCGAGCACGGTGAGGAAGGCGGGCACCATGTGCTCGGGCAGCCGCTCGCGCAGGGTGGCGCGGAGCGCGGCGAGGTCAAGCACGCCCCTCACCCCGGCCCTCTCCCCGCTCTCGCGGGGCGAGGGGGCCGGAAGGTCAGGAGGCGCCGAGCCGTGCTCTGCGACGAGAAATGCCGCGAGGGCCGGCCCGCCGAGAAGATCGCTCTTGAGCAGCACCACCGCATCGCGCACCCCGGGCAGCGCGGCGAG
>JBIOXV010000157.1:0-94669 GCA_044869805.1 Thermoanaerobaculia bacterium
CCTGGACGGTGCCGTCGATCACCACCTCCATCTGCACCTCGGGGTGGGCTGCGAAAACCGCCTGGAGCGAAGCCAGGGCGCGGCCGCCCGAGGCGGCGCCGGTACCCAGCTCGACCTCGAAGGCCCCGTCCGTCACCGGCAGGCCCGCGACGTCTTCGGCGAACAGCTCGTCCCCGTTGCCGTCGAAGTAGCGAAAGGTCAGGTCGTGGGTGCCGGAGAGCGGCCTTCCGGCGGCGTCCAGGGCCTGGCCGCGATAGGTCACGGTTTCGGGAAAGTCCATCGCCAGCGCCCCCTGGGTGATCAACGCGGTCAAGGCGAGGACCGGCAAGGCTGCCCGAGGCAAAAGGAACATCCGAGCTCGATTCCGGGCCATGGCGGCGGGTCTGGCGTGAGTCTGGGCAGGTTTTAAACTCATGCAAATCTCCTCAAGGAAGAGTTGTCTTCGCACTAGATGCGGGGCCGGCGCGACCGGTTTAGGGGCGGGCACGAGGAGCGACGAAGGGACCCAGCGGACGTACAGCGAAAACCGGCCGAGCTCGTGCCCGGCCGCGCTGCGCGTCCGCGAAGACGAAGGTCCGCTACGGCTGGTAGGTAACGCTGAGCACCGGCCGGTTGGTCGCCGTGGTGTTCTCGCCGGAGTAGAAGCCCACGTAGTCGGCGCCGAGGTCGTCGTTGTCGTCCAGCGTGCAGTAGATGCGGGCCTGGGAGCGGCCGGTCTTGTTGACCGCGGCCCGGCCGGCGGCGGAGAAGGTCGCGGTCGAGAGCGCGCCGTTGCTTGCCGGGTTGGAGAGCGCGCCGGCGTTGACCACCGTGGCCGCGGCCTGGAAGTCGGCGGCCTGGAGGCTGTTGTTGCCGCTGAAGGCTCCGGTCTGCACGTCCACGCGGCAGGTTCCGTGGGTGGTGAACGGGCTGGTGCCGGTGAGGTTGCCGCGCCGCACCTGGACGCTGGCAGCGACCACGGTCGCGGTGTCGGGCAGGGAGCTGGTGTCGAAGGAGAGGACACTCTTCAACTGCTGGTCGGTGGCGGTGTCGCCGATGCGCAGGGCGGCCGCGCCGGTCGCCGTGGCGTTGATCGTGCCGCCTACTCCGCTGGTCTCGGTGGACTCGGTGATGCGCCCGTCTTCGGCGCCGATCGAGGTGAAGGTGACGGTCACCGTGCCGCCGCCTCCCGGCGCCGCCGCGTAGACATCCACCGAGTCGGCTGTGCCGCCGCCCTCGTTGCGGTTGTCGGTGAAGATGGAGATGAACTGGCTCCCCACCACGTCGAGGCCGTTGTAGTCGCCCCACTCGAAACCGTCCTCGATGCCCGGTGAGGTGACGGTGGTGATCCGCGCCGGCGCGGTCCAGGTGTTCCCGCCGTCGGTGGACCTCGAGTAGAAGAAGTCGACGCTGCTGCGGCCGGCGACGCGGGTGTCGTAGTAGGCCACGTACACGGTGCCGTCCGGTCCCACCGACAGCCAGGGGTGGTAGCGGTCGACGGTCGCGGCATCGGCCGTCTCGTGAGGCGTGCGGACGCTCCAGGTGGCGCCGCCGTCGGCGGAGAAGGCAACCTGGATGCGAGCGTGATTGTTGGCCGGTGTGCCGCTGGTCGGGGCCGTGGAGTCGGTCCAGGCGACATAGATCCGGTTGGCGAACGCCCCGCCGGTCAGGTCCACGTCGGCCGCGGTGTAGACGAACACCTCCCGAGTGTCCATCGACGGCACCGGGAAGATGAAGCTCGCCTGGGTGGTGGCCACCTGCACCGTGGCGCCGAAGCTGGTGCCGCCGTTGGTCGACTTCTTGACCAGGACGCGCTGGCTGTTGAAGGCCGGCCAGAAGTAGTAGACATTGCCGCCCTTGTCGGTGGCGATGTCGCTGCCGATGCCGAGCTCGGCCGAGCCCGAGGAGACGGTCAGCGGCGCGCTGAAGGTCTGGCCGAGGTCGGTCGAGCGCGAGAGCTTCATGGTGTTGTTGTCGTGCCAGGTGACGTAGATGCTGTCGCGGAACGGCGAGGTCGCGAACTTGTCGACGTGGATGAACTCCTTGTCGCTGATCGAAGCGCTGGTGATCTCGCGGCGCGGGTCGGCGCCGAGGTCGCTCCAGGTGGCGCCGTTGTCTCCCGAGCGGTAGAACCACACGTTGCACACCGCTCCGCATCCGCCGAGAGTGGCGGCGTAGGCCTTGGTGCCGTCGGAGGACCAGTCGACCGTGGGGTCGCAGCAGGTGCCGCCCAGCGGCAGGGCAGCGGCCTGGCTCCAGCTCGTGCCGCCGTTCGAAGAGCGGTGCATGACCTGGCCGGAGCCCGGGCCGTTGGAGCCGGCGATCACCAGGTTGGCGTTGGAGGGGTGGATCTCGACCGAGGACTCGGCGCCCCCGGTCGGGCTGGTGACGCGCACGTCCCCGGCGAGCGCCTTCGCCGCCCAGTCCTCCTGCGGCGTGCCGTTCTCGCGCAGCACGCGGTAGAGGCCGTCGCGGCGGACGGCGCGAGTGTAGAGCTGGCCGTCGATCAGGTAGCCGCCGTAGCGCAGGAAGAAGATCTGCTGCGCACTGCGCGGGTACTGGGCCGGCCCTTCGCGCCGCAGCGCGGGAACGGTCTTGCGCAGCTCGACGCGGAAGAAGGCAGGGATGGCGTCGCGCTGCTCGGCTTCGTTCGGGGCGAGCAGCGCCAGGTCCTCGGCCGTGAGGTCGAAGTTGCGGTCGTCCCAGGGGCCGAGCCTCATCAGCGCGGCATAGTCGACGCTGGGGTCGGCACCGCGGGAGGTGTCGATGCCCTGGCCCTGGGCGGCTACGGTCAGCAAGCAGGCGAGCAGAGCCGCCGCGGCGGTCACGCAGCGGAGGCGGGGAGTCCTTCGGCTCATGGCGATCTCCTAAAAGGGTGTTGTCTCTAAGGAAAGATGCCCGGCCGGCACAAAACGTGGACAGGGTGGAACCGCGGGGAGGAAAGGCCCCCTCCCGAGGGCCGGGAGGGGGCTACGAAGCCGAGGCGATGCTTACGGCACGCAGGCCTGGACCGCGACGTCGTCCAGGAACCAGCCGTCGTCGACCACCGTGCAGTCGGTGATCGAGGTGAACGCGATGCGCACCGCCTTGCCGGCGCAGCCGCCGACGTTGCCGGCGATGGCGTTGCAGGCGGCGTCCAGGTCCACCGTGGTGGTGGTGAAACTGGTCGAGACGCCGGTCCAGATCGAGGCGCCCGCGGCACCCGCTGGCGGGCAGGAGGCGCTGGCCGTGCCGTTGTAGCTGCCGCCGAGGATCGCCGAGGCCGGCACGAAGGTGTAGTTGGTACCGTTGGTGGAGATCGCCAGGGTCCCGCCGTCGTAGCCCGACTCGTAGCGGCGGCGGTGCTTGAAGGTAAGCCGCGAGGTGGTCGAGCCGGCCGGGATGGTGATGCCGGCGGCACCGTTGGCCTGGGCGAAGTTGTAGTTGGAGTTGGTGTAGTTGGCGGTGCAGGAGGTGCCGCCGTAACGGAAGATGCGGGTGCCCGAGGCCGCGGTGCAAGTCTGCACGCCGCGCCACGAGGTAGTGCTGCCGCCCGAGACGAAGGTCCCCGTGGTGAAGCCGTCGAGGCCGCTCGCGGCGTCGAAGTTGTGGTTGTAGAGCGTCGTCGTGGTGCAGGACGGACCCGGCAGCGTGGTGGCCGAGGCCTGATTGGAGTTGCCGGACTCGCAGACGTTCACCGCACGGACCACGTAGTAGTAGGTCGTCGAGGCGGCGAGGCCGGTGTTGCTGAAGCTGGTGGTGGCCGACGAGCCGACGCTCGAGTACGGGCCGCCGGAGACCGTCGAGCGGTAGACGTTGTAGGAGGTGGCGCCCGCCGAGGCGGTCCACGACAGGTTGATCTGGCTCGACGACACCGCGCTGGCCGTCAGGCCAGTGGGAGCCGCCGGCGGCGTGCAGGGGCCGCCTAGCGTCACGCCGTTGGCGTAGACGTCGATCGAGTCGGCGCTGCCGCCGCCCTCGTTACGGTTGTCGGTGAAGATCGAGATGAGCTGGCTGCCCATCACGTCGAGCCCGTTGTAGTCGCCCCACTCGAAGGAGTCGTCGATCTGCGGCGAGGTCACGCCGGTCATGCGGGTGGGCGCGGCCCAGGTGTTGCCGCCGTCCGACGACACGGAGTAGTAGACGTCCACGCCCACCCGGGTCGGGCTGTTGCGGGTGTCGTAGAACATTACGTAGACCTTGCCGTCCGGGCCCACGCCCACCCAGGGGTGGAAGCGGTCCACGGTCGAGGCGTCGGCCGTCGAGTGCGGGGTGCGCACCGTCCAGGTGGCGCCGCCGTCGCGCGAGTAGGCGACCTGGATGCGGCCGTGGTTGTTCGCCGGGGTGCCGGACTCGGGCGCCGTGGTGTCCGTCCAGGCGACGTAGACCGAATTGGCGAAGGGGCCGCCCGAGATGTCGGCGTCGGCGGAGGCGTAGATGAACGCCCGGCGGGTCTCCATCGCCGGGATCGCGAAGTCGTAACCGTCCTGCGTGGTGGCCACGGTCACCACCGAGGCGAAGGTCGCGCCGCCGTCGGTGGACTTGCGCATCAGGATGGTCTTGCCGTTGGTCGCCGGCCAGAAGTAGTACACGTTGCCGCTCTGGTCGCTCGCCATGTCGCAGCCGATGCCCGACTGGCTGGTGCCCGAGGACATCGTGAGGTTGGCGCCGAAGGTCTGGGCGAAGTCGGTCGAGCGCGAGAACTTCAGGGTGTTGTTGTCGTGCCAGCAGACGTACACGTTGTCGCGGCGCGGAGAGGTCGCGTAGCGGTCGACGTGGATGTACTGCTTGTCGCTGGTCGAGGCGCTGGTCAGCTCGCGGCGCGGGTCGGCGCCGAGGTCGCTCCAGGTCTGGCCGCCGTCGCCCGAGCGATACACCCAGATGTTGCACACCGAGCCGCAGCCACCGAGCGTCGAGGTGTAGGCCTTGGTGCCGTCCGACGACCAGTCGACGGTGGGGTCGCAGCAGGTCGAGCCCAGGGGCAGGGCGCCGGCCTGGGTCCAGCTCGCGCCGCCGTTGGTCGAGTACCACATGATCTGGCCGGAGCCCGGGCCGTTCGAGCCGGCGATCACCTTGTTGGCGTCGACCGGGCTGATCTTCACCGCCGACTCGGCGGCGCCGGTGGGCGAGGTCACCTTGACGTCACCGCTGAGCGCCTTGTCCTCGAACTCCTCCTGCGTGAAGCTGCGCCGGCGCACCAGCTCGAAGCGGCCGTCGCGCATCACCGCTTCGGGGTAGAGGCGGCCCTCGAAGAGGTAGCCGCCGTAGCGGATCTTGAATACCTGCAGGGCGCTCCTCGGGTACTGGGCGTTGCCCTCGCGCAGCATGCCGGGGTTCTGCTTGCGCAGCTCGACGCGGAAGAACACCGGGATCGGATCGCGGAGCTCGTGCTCGTTGGCCGCCAGGAGGGCCAGGTCTTCCTTGGTCAACAGCAGGTTGCGATCGTCCCAGGGGCCGAGCTTGACCATCGAGGCGTAGTCGACGCGGGCGTCGACGCCGCGCAGGGTGGCGACATCCTGCGCCGCGGCCGCCGCGGTGAACGCGGCGGCCACCAACGTGCCTGCGGCCAGCATGGCCCGCCAGCGGCGGGCGACTTTCTTGACTTCCATGAACCTCACCTCCAACAGGGTAGCTCGCGGCTTTGTGCCGCGAGCGAGATCACGGGAGAGGGGAGCCCGGGCTCGGGAGCAGATCGCAGGGGTGGTGCTCAAGAGTCGAAAGTGCGCTAGCGGCGCCGAAGGGAGACAGGACATTTGTCTAGGCCGTGTAAACATGGGGAGCGGCAGTCCGCCGTCAGGGCCGCGCTTCGAAAACCGTCCTGCCGTTGAGGTCTTGCGGCGAGCGGCTGTAGGGTGCCGGGAACCGGCTCTTGTAGGTTTCGTAGCTCGCCCTGGAGATCGAGAGCGGCTGGGTGTAAACGTTCCAGCGCACGCATTCTCGGTAGGCCGGCGAGGTGAGGGAGCCGGGGTAGCGGTATGCCGTGGCGGTGCTGGGCGGTGCGAGCACGGAGGCATCGAAGGGCACCGGCAGCAGCGCCCGCCAGCCCTTCCCGCGCGGGATCGCCGCCATCAGCGCGTCCAGGCCCCGCGTGCTGGTGCTGCCGACGACGATCTGCACGCCGGCTACCGCCAGGTTGCCGCGCGCGTCCGCGTGCACGAGGTGGAGCTCCAGCACCGGCTTCGTACCGGCACCGGTGATCGGGTGCTCGATCGGGTGGTGGAAGTGGAACTCCACGAGGTCGAAGCGCACGCCGTCGAGGAGCAGGTAGTTGCCCTGCGAACCCGGTGCGGAGGTCCCCGCGGCATAGTCGACTTGCAGCGTCTTGCCGGTGTTCCACAGCACGATGCCGGTCGGCTCGTAGTGGAAGCTCGGAGCCTCGAGGTCGCTCGGCCGTGCGGTCTTGGGGTCGATGACGATCGGCGATTGGGCATTGCCCGCGGCGCAAGGATCCTCGGCCGCCAGGGCCGCCCCGGCTTCGCCGGCCGGCGGCGCGGCGTGCGGGGTCGAAGCGCAGCTCCACAGCCAGCCGACGCACAGCGTGGTGATCGCGACGGCGCGGGCAAGAGACGAGGCGCGCATGCGAAACCTCCCGGCTCGGACGACGGACGCTCTCCGGCACGCGGCCGCGTAGCACTACAGCGGAAGGCCTGGAGAGGGCACTACGGAACGGTTGGGCTAAGGAACGGCGTATTGTGCCCTAGCGCCTCGCGGGCGTCAAGGAGGGGATGGATGATCCGACCCCTGCCCCCGCCGCCCGACCGCCTGGCGCACGAACTCCATCTCCTGCAGGGTGGAGCCCACGGCGAGGCGGGCTTCGCGGACCAGGAGCAGGCTCCCCACCAGCAGCGCGCCGGCGCCGGCCAGGCCGAGGGCGACGGGCAGCCAGCCGTAGCGCCACTCGACCAGGGCCACGAGCCCGATCGCGATCGAGGTGGCGACCAGCAGGCCGATCGCCATGTAGAGGGTCGAGAGCGCGGTGCGCAGCAGCAGCGCGCGCTGCGACAGCCGGCCGAGCTGGTCGGCAATGAGCTGCCGCTTGCGCTCGTGGAGAGCCGCTTCGCCGGTGGTGCCCGCGGCGGCGTCCCGGGAAGCCTCGGCGTGCAGCTCCTCGGCCTCCTGCGCCAGCACCCGCACCCGGTCGACGACGCGGGTCAGGCGGTTGGAGGTGGAGAGCACCAGCGTGCCCGAGGCTGAGATCAGCACCGCGGGCGTGATCATCGCCCCCAGGACCTCGGTGGCGACGACCGAGCCGTTCATCGGCGGGCCTGCGCGGTGCGCTGCTCGGGAGCGGGCACGCCTACATCCGGTGCCGAGTCGCGAGCTTGGTCAGCTCCTGGAACTCGGGGTCGGCGTGCAGGGTGACGAACATGAAGTCGTCGCGGGCTTCCTGCATCTCCATGCCGCGCACCGCGTCGAACTGCTCGTAGTCGTAGAAGTGGCGGCGCAGCAGCTCCATGGCCTTCTTCCGGTCCCCGACCTGGGCCCAGATGGCGGCCAGGTTGTAGGAGGCTTCCATCAGCTCTTCGTTGGCGCGGGCGACTTTCGCCGCCTCCTCGTGCTGGCCGGCGGCGGCGAGATAGACGGCGGCGAAGATCTGGTTGTAGCGGTCGTCGGGCTCGAGGGCCAGGGCCTGGCGCATGTAGCCCGCGGCCTTGTCGACCTGCTTCTCGGAGAACCAGTAGACCGCCAGGTTGCGGTAGGTGATGGCCAGCGGGTGGGCCGCGAGCGAGCGGTGGAACATTGCCAGGCCGTCCTCGAAGCGGCTGGCGTGGATGGTCATCTTGCCCAGGCCGTGCAGGGCCACGGCGCGGGCGATGGGGTCGGCCGGCTGCGCCAGCACGCGCTCGAAGGTGGCCTTCGCTTTGTCCCACTCGCCGGTCTGGTGGCGATAGAGCTCGCCCAGGAAGCGCAGCGCCGTGGGGTCCGCCGGGTCGAGCTCGGTCGCTTTCCGGTACAGGGCCTCGGCCTCGCGATAGCGCGCGCCGATCTCGGCCTCGAGGCCGGCCTGGACGGTGCGCTCCACCCGGCGGCGGCGGCCTGCCACGTCCGGGTCGGGAAGCGACTCGGGCCCCAGCTCGTCGAGCGCCGCCTGCTCCACGGCCACGCCGAGCTTCTTCAAGCCCTTCGCCGCTTTCTTGCCCAGGCCGGGGAAGAGGCAGCGGTGTTTCCACACCTCGGTGTAGTCGTCGATCGCGGCGTCGCGGTCGGCCGCGGCCTTCTTCTCGGCGCCCTTGACCAGGGTCTCGAGCTCGGTCTCGCGCCTGTCGAGCTCGCCGTTCAGCAGCTTTTCCACGGCGCGCACGTCGAGCTTCTTGCCGTTGGAGCTCACCCGCCCCAGCTCGTCGCCGCCGGGGGTGGCGAGCACCACCACCTCCTCGCCGGCCGGCGCCTTGAAGTTCTCGTGGAGGAGCTGGTGATCGGTGGTGACGATCGCCGCGGCCACGCAGCGCGCGCCGGAGAGCGACAGGGTGCGCGAAGTCTGCAGGTCCGAGGCCCTGGCCTGCTCCGGGCCGGTCGGGAACCAGTAGACGACGAGCGCCGCCTCCGGCGCCTTGGGCAGCGCGGCGCCGGGCGCGATCACCTGCCAGGAGACGCGGTAGACCTGCGGCTCGCCGCCGGCGTCGGGTGCCACGCCGCCCACCCCGCCGCCGCCACCCCCGCCGCAGGTGGCGAGCACGGTGAACGCCGGGATCGCGAGAGCCAGGGCGACGGCAAGGAGACGCAGGAGCTGGCGCATGGTGCTGTACCTCCTAGGTTGACGAGTGGATCCCCTGGCCGGGCCGGCTGGTTCAAGAAGCGTAGCATGCCGGCCGAAGCGGACTATCGAATTCCGCAAGGGCGGGGGCGGCGCCTCCGCGGCCCCGGGCCCTCGCGGATCAACCGCCGCACTTGCAGATCAGCACGCCCTCGAGGGTCTCGCGGACGGCGCCTTCGCCGCCGCCCTCGGAGGGATCGAAGCCGATGCGGTAGATCGCGGTGACGTGGCAGCCCTCGAGCTGGTCGTGGCCGGCCGGCAGCTCCGTGATCCGGCCGCAGCGGCGGCCGAGCCGGCTCGCCACGCGGCCCGGTCGGCCCGTCGCGAGCGCTAGCCGTGAACGGTCGGAGAGACGCCGAGTGTCTCGGCCAGGCGCTGCTCGTGCTCGAGCCAGCCGCGCCAGCGCAGGGCGAGCGCATCGGCCGGCACTTCGCGGCCCGCCAGCCGGTAGAAGAGCTGCCAGTGGCGCTTCTCGGCCGGGCCGAGGTCGTGGAGCAGGCGGCAGACCTCCTCGTCCTCGAGAACCATGAGCAGGCGGGTGAAGCGCTCGCAGCTCCGCGCCTCGACCAGGGCACCGAAGAGCAGGCGATCGACCTTGGTCCACGGCTCGCGCCCGGCCGCGATGCGGTCGCGCAGCGACTGCGCCCACGGGTTCTTGCGCCGGCCGGCGAGTGGCCAGCCGCGGCGCTTGAGAATGGCCAGCACGCGGCGCAGGTGCTGCACCTCCTCGGCCGCGAGCGCCGCCGCTTTGGCGGCCAGCTCCGCGTCCTCGGGGTAGTAGCCGACCAGCGACAGGGCGTACATCGCCACCTGCTGCTCGCACACGGCGTGGTCACCGAGGAACGTCGGCAGCTCTCGCGCCGCGAGCTCGGCCCAGCTCCTGGGCGTGCTGTGGAGGAGCGGCAGGTCGCCGAGAACGGCGTCGAGGTCGAAGGGTGGAAAGGGACGGGGCCGCGAGCCAAGGCTCATGGCAGCGGATTGTACGATCGAGCCGCGGCACGGGCTCGTACGATCAGTCCACCGTTGGCGAGCATCGAACGGGCAGCCTTCCTTCCGGTGAGGTCGTCGGTCCCATCGCAGAGCTGCTAGAGTCGGCCGACCAACCAGCCAGGGCGGATCCGTCGTGACCAAGCTCCCCACGCTTCTCCTCGCGAGCCTGGTGCTCGCCTCCTGTGCGAGCACCACTCCCGTGGCCTCCTGCCGGCCGGGCGAGCAGACGGCGGTGATGGACTCGCTGTACTTCGGCACTGCCATGCCCGAGGGGCAGGTCAAGCTCGAGGAGTGGCAGCGTTTCCTCGCCGAGTTCATTACGCCGCGCTTTCCGGAAGGGCTCACCTCCTGGGCCGCCGCCGGCCAGTGGCAGAGCGGCGACGGAGAGGTGCAGAAGGAGAGCTCCTACGTCCTCCACGTCGTGCACGCGGATTCACCGCAGACGGACAGCGCGATTCGCGAGGTGGTGTCGGTCTACAAGCAACGCTTCCGCCAGCAAGCCGTGCTGCGGGTCCGCAGCCCAGCGTGCATCTCCTTCTAGCGTCACGCCGCGGGCCAGCCCCAGCTCGGGCCGCGCGCCTCGCGGCCTGGGCCCTCGCCTTGCTCGCGAGCGCCTGCTCGCCACCACCGGATCGCGGCGAGCGGGCCGAGCCGGCGGCGCGCGGCGGCGAGGACGCGGAGTCGGCCCGGGAGGGCGCGGGCCCGTCCGAGGAGGAGCTCGAGCGCTCGCTGGCGCTCTCCCGGCAGACCGCCGCCGGCAGCCTCGCCGAGGCCGCCGCCTGGCAGGCGTTGGGGAGCTTCCACCTGGCGGGCGCCGATCTCGAGCGGGCCGAGAAGGAGCTGCGCGCGGCCCTCGAGCTGCGCTCGCGTCTGGCCGCCGGCAGCCTCGAGCACGGCGAGTCGCTGCAGAGCCTGGGGACCGTGGCCATGAGCCGAGGCCGGTACGAGGAAGCGGGCCGGCTGCTCGAGGAAGCGCTGGAGACTGCACGCCGGCAGGCGCCGGAGAGCCCCTCCGAAGCCAAGGTGCGGAACAGCCTGGGCTCGCTGGCCACGCGGATGGGCCGGCTGGACGAGGCCGACGGCCACCTCGCCCGCGCCGCGGAGATCCTCGAGCGGGTCGACCCACGAGGCGAGGAGCGGGTCCAGGTGCTGATCAACCGTGCCAAGGTGGCCTCGAGCCGAGGCGATCTGGCGAGGAGCGACCAGCACCTGCAGGCGGCGCTCGCTCTCTGTGGCACGCCGGCTGCGGAGACTCTGGCAGTGGCGCAGATCCTCTACCGCCTGGGCCGCAACGCCACGGACCGTGGCGACCTCGAGGGCGCGATGGAGCTGGGGCGGCGGGCGCTCGCCATCCAGCGCCGGCTGGCCCCGGGCACGATCCACGAAGCCAGCAGCCTCACCAGCCTGAGCCTGCTGGCGGTGAAGCTCGGCCGGCTGGACGAGGCGGAGGAGACCGCGCGCGGTGCGCTCGCCATCCGCGAACGCACCGCCCCCGGCAGCCTCAGCGTGGCGGAGAGCCTGCAGATCTTGGGGCTAGTCGAGATCGAAAGGCTGGACTTCGAGGCGGCGAGCGAGCACCTGCGCCAGGCGGTGGAGATCGCCCGCCGGCAGTCGCCCGGCTCGCTGCACGAGGCCAGCGCGCTCTGCAACCTCGGCTTCCTGTCGCTGCGCGCCGGCGACTGGGAGCAGGCGGAGCCACCGCTGCGCCGGGCGTCCGGCCTCTTCCACGAGCTGGCACCGGGCGGCACCCGGGAAGCGGACGCACTGGTCAACCTGGGTGACGCCTACCTGGGGATGCAGAGCTTCGATCGCGCCGAGCAGGCGTTCGCGGCGGCGGTCGACATCTTCGAGGCGCAGATGCCGCGGCTCGGGGGCACCGACGCGAGCCGCGCCTCCTATCTCGAGCCGTACCTGCGGTTCCACCAGCGGTTGATCGACCTCCAGCTCTCTCACGGCCGGGCCGCGGACGCGCTCGGCACCCTCGAGCGGTCCCGCGGCCGCTCGCTGCTCATGGAGCTCGCGCGGCGCGACCTTGCCTTTGCCGTGCCGCGGGTGCTGTCGCTCGACGAGATCCGCGCCAGCCTCGATCCCGGGACGGCGTGGCTCTCGTTCAGCGTCGATCACGAAAAGACCCTGCTCTTCGTGGTCAAGCCGGAGACCGAGCGCGTGGAGGTGTTTTCGATCGCCGCCGGGCTCGACGCGCTGGCCGAGGAGGTCGCCCTCTTCCGCGGGCTGATCGTCGACGGGCGGCGCCCTCCTCGCCTGGGCCAGGAGGGCGGCGCGAGCGCGGGCCTCCTGGCGCAGGCCAGGAAGCTCTACGCGCTGCTGCTGGCACCGGCTGAGGCGAGTCTCGCCTCGGCGGAGCGCCTGCTGATCTCGCCCGACGGCGCGCTCCAGGTGCTGCCCTTCGCCGCGCTGGCGAGGCCCGGCGAGCCGCTGGGCTTCCTGGCCCAGGAGTGGCCCGTGCACTATGTGCTCTCGGCCACGCTCTACGCCGAGCTGCGGCGCGGCGGCGCGCGGGCGGCGCCCACCGACGGGCGGGTCGTCGCCTTCGGAGATCCACGGTTCCGCGAGCTCCAGGTCCGCGGGTCGAGCGCCACGGCGCCGGCGGACCACCTCGCCAACGCGAGCCTAGCCCTGGACGCGCCCGGGGAAACCCTGCGGCGCTACGAGCGCGGCCTGCCGCCCATCCCCGGAGCCCGCGCCGAGGTCGAGGCCCTGGCGGCGCTCTATCCCGGCAGCAGCCGCGTCTTTCTCGGCGCCGCGGCCACCGAGCGGGCGGTCAAGACGCTGCCGGCTTCCCCGCGCTACCTCCACTTCGCCACCCACGCGCTGCTCGATCCGCTCTCGCCGCTCGACTCGGCCCTGGCCCTCGCCGCGCCGGCGGGGGAGGATGGGGGCGAGGACGGCCTGCTGCACGCCTGGGAGATCTTCGAGCAGCTCCGCCTCGACGCCGACCTGGTCACCCTCTCGGCCTGCGACTCGGCCCTCGGCAGGGGCGCGGCGGGCGAAGGATTGATCGGCTTGGCGCGCGCCTTCCAGCACGCCGGCGCGCGCTCGATCCTGGCCTCGCTGTGGCCGGTCTCGGACCGCTCGACGGCGGAGCTGATGCGGCGCTTCTACGCGGCGCTCGCCGCCGGCCGTCCCAAGGACGAGGCCCTGGCCGAGGCCCAGCGCGCCTTCGCGGCGGGCGAAGGCGTGGACCCGGCGCTCGCCCATCCCTTCTACTGGGCGGCCTTCGAGCTGATCGGCGACCGCTCGAGCGGCGGCGCGCCCGCGCCGCGGTAGCGGCCGGCGCTTGTGGCAGACTCACCGCGCACCGCCCTCGTCCGCTTGCCGTGAGCTCGCCGTGATTCCCGAGAGCAGCCGCGACGCGGCCCCGACCGCCGACCCGCGCGGAGAGTTCCGCGAGGTCTTCGAGCGCTTCTTCCCGCGCCTGCGCAGCTTCTTCGTCGCCAGCGGCTTCCAGCCGGCGGACGCCGACGATCTAAGTCAAACCGCGCTCGTCGCCGTCTACAAGGCGAGGGAGGAGTTCCGGGGCGAAGGCAGCCTCGACGCCTGGGTCTACTCGATCGCGCGCAATACCGCCCGCGACGAGTGGCGCCGGCGCGGGCGCGCGTCGGAGACGGAGCCGCTGGCGGAAACCATTCCCGACCCGCGGCCCGCCATCGACGACGAGCACGAAGGCCGCCACGACCTCGCCCGGACCATCGCAGCCTTGAGCAAGCTGCCCACCGGCATGCGTACCTGTCTGCTGCTGCACGTTCAGCAAGGGCTCTCCTACCGCGAGATCGCCCGGCGGCTGTCGCTGTCCCTGCCGACCGTCAAGGTGCAGATCTGGAACGCTCGCCGGCGGCTGCGAACCCTCCTGGAGGAGGAGCCGTGACCGATCCCACGCCCTGCCGCCCACCCGGACCCCACCCTTCAGCGGAGGAGCTGTACCGTGCGCGGCAGGAGGCACGCCAGGGCCCGCGGAGCGCGGAGACCGAGGCCGTGCTGGCCCATGCCATGGCTTGCGCCGCCTGCTCCGAGGAGCTGCTGCGCCAGGAGGCATTCGACCAGCCGCAGCCGCTCTCGGCGGCCAAGCTCACGGGAGAGTGGGAGCGCTTCCAGCAGGCCTTGCAGCGCGAGGCGGCGGCGCCCGATGCTCCGGCTCTGAGGCCCGCGGCGAGGCAGGTGGTCCCGTTCCGCCGCCGGCCGCTTCTGAGGCGGCCGGCCTTCGCCCTCGCCGCGGCGCTGGCGGCGGTGGTGCTGGGGCTCGCGGTGTGGGTGGCCCTCCAGCCGGGGCCCGGGTCGCAAGGCCTCGACCCCGAGGATGAGTTGCGCGGCGGCAAGCCTGCAACGGGAGAATTCTCGCCGGCCGGCACGCTCGACGCGCCGCCCGCCGAGTTCGTCTTCCCGGCCCCGGACGCCCTGCCACGTCGCGTCCTCCTCTTCGACCCCGCCGGCACCTACCGCTGGACCAGCGAGCCGGCGGCCGGCGGGCGCGTCAGCCTGCCGGAGAGCGAACGCCAGCAGCTCCACCCCGGCGTCGAGTACTTCTGGACGGTGCTGGCCGACGACGGCGGTTCACCGGCGCAATCCTTCGAGATCCAGCCCCCGAGCTGACGGATCGGGCCGACCGCGGCCCGGTCTCGCGACTGGGGGCTTCCCATGTAGGTCACACATAGGTATCATTGCCACCTATGCGACCGAGCCCCGATGATCTGCGTCAGATGCAGAAGGGCAGCACCGAGATGCTGGTGCTCGCCCTGCTGGAGGAACGCGAGCGGCACGGCTACGAGCTCGCGCTGTTGATCGGCGAGCGTTCGCAGGGCGTGATCCAGATCCACACCGCCTCGCTCTACCCGTTGCTCTACCGCCTGGAGCGCCGCGGGCTGGTCGAGGGCCGGTGGGTGGAGAAGGCGGGCGAGCGCCGCAGGCGCTTCTACCGGCTGACCCCGGCGGGTGGCGAAGTGCTGGCCGCCCAGCGCCGGAGCTGGCGCGAGCTGTTCCGCGCCCTCGACCTCGTCGCCCAGATCCGCCATGCGTAGAGAAGCCCGCCATGGGTAGGGAAGACGAGCCGGCGGTCTCGCCCGACTGGCTCGCCTTCGTGCGCCAGCGGCTGCCGCCCCTGGCCTTGAGGCCCGAGCGCGAGGCCGAGATCGCCGAGGAGATCGCGCTGCAGCTCGACCAGACCTACCGCGCCGCCCTCGTCCGGGGCGGCTCGGAGCCCGAGGCCAGGGCGAGAGCCGAGGCCGACGTCGCCGACTGGCCGGCGATGGCGGACGACATCCGCCGCGCCGAGCACCCGCTCGCCAGTCGCATTCCCGGACGCCCGCCCTTTCCCGAGCCCCCGACGCTCGGCGCTTCCCGAGGAGCCCCCATGTCCGACCTGTGGCACGACCTGCGCTACGCCTTCCGCTCGCTCGCCAGGAGCCCCGGCCTGTCGGTGGTCATCGTGCTGACCCTGATGCTCGGCATCGGGGCCACGACGGCGATCTTCTCGCTCGTCAACGGCCTGCTGCTCAAGCCGCTGCCGTTCCGCGACGCCGAGCGCCTGGTAGTGGTCACCGAAGCCCAGCCGGGCGGCGGGCGCATGACCGTGGCCTGGCCCAACTATCAGGACTGGGTGGCCCGGGCGCGCTCGTTCGACGCCATGGCCGCCTACCGCTCGGCGCGATTCAACCTGACGGGAGGGGAGAAGGCCGAGCGGCTCGAGGGCCGCGCGGTCGCCGGAGCCTTCCTCTCGATGCTCGGCGTGACGCCGCAGCTCGGGCGGCTGATCACCCCGGCCGACGACGCAGTCGGCGCGCCGGAGGTGGCGGTGATCAGCGACCGGCTGTGGCGCCGGCGCTTCGGCGGCGATGCGGGCGCCCTCGGCCAGAGCCTGATGCTCTCCGGCCGCCCCCACACCGTGGTCGGCGTGCTGCCGGCAGGCTTCCAGTACACCCGCGTCGCGGACGTGTTCGTGGCGCTCAGCCCGACGCTGCAGCGCTGGGAGCACGATCGCGGCAACCACATGGGCCTCTTCGCCCTGGCGCACCTGGCGCCCGGCGTCACCGTCGGCGAGGCCCGCCAGGAGATGAACGCACTGGCCGCCGCGCTCGCCAAGGAGTACCCGGCGAGCAACAGCGGCAACGGTGCCGAAGTCAACGAGCTGCGCGACTTCATGGTCGAGGACATCCGCACCGCGGTCCTGGTGCTGATGGCCGGGGTTGCCTGCGTGCTGCTGATCGGCTGTGTGAACCTCGCCAACTTGCTGCTGGCACGCGGCGCGTCGCGCCACGGCGAGGTCGCGGTGCGGGTGGCGCTCGGCGCCGGGCAAGGGCGCATCGCGCGCCAGCTCCTCACCGAGAGCCTGCTGCTGGCCGCGATCGGTGGCGTGGCGGGGATCTGGTTCGCGTACCAGGCCCTGCCCCTCCTGCGCCGCTGGCTGCCGGCCGGCGTGCCGCGCCTCGAGACCGTCGAGATGGACGGCCGCGTGATGCTCTTCGCGCTCGCCGTGTCGCTCGCCACCGGCCTCGCCTTCGGCATCCTGCCTGCCTTGCAGGCCGCCCGTTCGGGCCTCTCCCGCGCCGCCGGCCGCCCGGGAGGCGGCCTCGGGAGAGGCGGCGCGGTGCGCGCCTCCTACCGCCGGGCGCTGCTGGTGGGGGAGATCGGCCTGGCCGTCGTGCTGCTCACCGCCGCCGGGCTGATGATGCGCACCGTGCTCGAGCTGGTGCGGGTCGATCCCGGCTTCCGCGTCGAGCGCGTCGTCGCCCTGTCCTTCGAGCTGCCGCGGGAGCGCTACGCCGACGACACTCTGCGCACCGCTCTCGGCCAGATCACCGAGAAGATCGAGGCGCAGCCGGGAGTAGAGGCCGCCGGTCTCACCCTGTCGCTACCCTTCGACGGCTCCAACTGGGGCTCGGTGTTCGTGGTCGCCGACCAGCCGGTGCCGCCCCGCGCCGAGCTGCCCAGCGCCGCCTTCACCCCGGTCTCGCCGGGGCTCTTCGACACCCTCGGCATGCGCCTGCTCAAGGGCCGGCTCTTCGAGGACAGCGACGGCGCCAATTCACCGACGGTGACCGTGATCAACGAGACCATGGCGAAGCGCTTCTGGCCCGGGCAGGACCCGCTGGGCAAGCGCATCAAGCAGGGCTGGCCGGAATCGGAGACGCCATGGCGCGAGGTGGTGGGCGTGGTGGCGGACGTGAAGCTCGAGGGCGTCGCCACGGACACGCCGCTCCAGGCGTACCTGCCGATCGCACAGTCGCCGGCGGGCTTCCTCTATCTCGTGGTGCGGACCGCGCAGCAGCCGGCCGCGGCGGCGCGCATGGTAGAGAAGACGATGCGCGAGCTCGACCGTGACGTGCCGGTGTTCAACGTGCGCACCATGGAGAAGGTGTTCGAGGACTCGATCGCCACTCAGCGCCTGCCCACCATCTTCCTCGCCCAGTTCTCGCTCGCCGCCCTGGTGCTGGCGGCGCTCGGCATCTTCGGCCTGATGGCCTACTCGGTGGCCCAGCGCACCCACGAGATGGGCCTGCGTATGGCGCTCGGCGCCAGCGACCGGGCGGTGGTGCGGCAGGTGCTCGGCGAGGGACTGCGGGTGGTCGCCGCCGGCGTGGCGCTGGGCGTCGTGGGTGCCTTCGTGGTGACCCGCTACCTGCGCTCGCTGCTGTTCGAGATCCAGCCCACCGACCCCACCGCCTTCGTCACCGCCGTGGGCCTGCTCGCCACCGTGGCGCTCCTCGCCGCCTACCTGCCCGCCCGCCGCGCCGCCCGCGTCGACCCCATGGTCGCGCTGCGGTGTGAGTGAGGGGTCCTCGGTCAGCCTTTCGACATGCCTGGATTGGGGCGCCTCGCGGCGTCCCGGTGCCAGGCTACGAGTGTGTGTCGTTGTCTTGACAAACACGCAACCGACTATTACCCTCGTGAGCCTAGAAAGCAGAGAAGTGCATCGGTAGCGAGAAGAGGAGGTTCGCCTTTGCGGGAAGGGTGAATCGTGATCGGGACGCTACGGAGCTGAAGCGGAGGGGCGCATGCAAACCCCGAGTTTTTCTCGCGTCGATCTTTCCCTCGAGGACCTGCCGGACCGGTGGTACAACGTGCTGCCGGACCTGCCGCGGGTTCCGGAGCCGCTGCTCGATTCCAAGACCGGCGACAAGCTCACCAACGAGTACCTGGCGCGCCTGCTGTCCACCGGCGTGGTGGCGCAGGAGACCTCCTTCGAACGCTGGATCCCGATCCCCACGCCGGTGCTCGACGCTTACCGGCTGTGGCGGCCCACGCCCCTCTTCCGGGCGACGGAGCTCGAGCGCTACTTGGGCACGCCGGCCGAGATCTACTTCAAGTTCGAGGGCGGCAGCCCCACCGGCAGCCACAAGCTGAACTCGGCCATCGCCCAGGCCTACTACGCCCGCCTGGCGGGGGTGAAGCGCCTGATCACCGACACCGGCGCCGGCCAGTGGGGGAGCGCGCTCTCTCTCGCCGGGCAGATGTTCGGGGTCGAGGTCGAGGTCTACATGGTGCGGGCGAGCTACTTCCAGAAGCCCTACCGCCGCTACCTGATGCAGTCCTACGGCGCCAAGGTCTTCCCCAGCCCGGGCCCGCACAGCGAGTTCGGCCGCCGGCTCCTGGCCGAGCACCCGGATCACCCGGGTAGCGAGGCGACCGCGGTGAGCGAGGCCCTGGAGATGGTCTACAACGACTCCGAGGCGCGCTTCGCCATGGGCGGCTTCGGCAACCACGTGCTGCTGCACCAGACGGTGCTGGGCCTGGAGGCGCAGGAGCAGCTCGCGCGGCTCGACCGCGAGCCCGACTACGTGGTCGCCTCGCTGGGCTGCGGCAGCAACATGGGCGGCATCGGCCTGCCCTGGGTGGCGGACAAGCTCGGCGGCCGCGAGATCACCCTGCTCGCGGTCGAGCCCAAGGCCTGCCCGACGCTGACCAAGGGGACCTACCGCTACGACTTCGCGGATGCCTCGGGCACCGGTCCGATGGCCCGCACCTACACGCTGGGGCACGAGTTCGTGCCGCCACCCATCCACGCCGGAGGGCTGCGCTACCACGGCTGCGCCCCCCTGATCGGGCTGCTGCGCGACGAGGGCATCCTCGACGCGGTGGCCTACCATCAGACCGAGATCTTCGAGGCCGGCTCGCTCTTCACCAGGCTCCAGGGCCTGCTGCCGGCGCCCGAGACCTGCCACGCCATCCGCGCCACCATCGACCTCGCCAACGAGTGCAAGCGCACGCAGAAGAAGGCGGTGATCCTCTTCTGCTACAGCGGCCACGGCCTGCTCGACCTCGAGGCCTATGGGAAATACCAGGCCGGGCAGCTCGAGGACGTGGAGACCCTGGTCGAGGCGGCCGAGGAAGCGAAGGTGGCGGTGGCCTGATGCGCAGCTTCCCCCTGCTCGTCGCCGGCAGTGACGTCGCAGGTAGCGGCTGGACCTACACGGCGCGCGCCTCCGCCTTCCTCCGCGAGCGGGACAAGACCTTCAACCGCAAGCGCCAGCTCGACCTCGGCGAGGAGCCCACGGCCGCCGACGACGAGATCATCGCCGGCCGTTGCGCCTGGGACGACGGCGAGCTCAACCAGCGGGCGCTCACCGCCGCCGCGGCGGCGGCAAAGGAGTACGGCCGCTTCCCCCTCGCCCGCCGGCGCGAGATCTTCGACCGCATCATGCAGCACATCCGCGACCACGCCGCCGGCCTGGTCGAGGTGCTGATCGCCGAGGGCCATCCCCGGCGGCTGGCGGAGTGGGAGACCGCCGGCCTGATCCGCGGCGCCGACGCGCGGACTCTCGACTGGCTCGAGCAGCAGATGCACCAGGAGTTCGCCGACGGCCTGCGCCGCGTGCGGCTGGCCCGCAAGCCCGACGGCGTAGTGTGCGTCAACCCGCCGCAGAACGCCGCGGCCTCCAACTCCGCGCTCGGCCTGTACGCGCTGTTTGCCGGCAACACGCTGGTGGTCAAGGCGCCGCGGAGCTGCCCGCTGGGCGTGATGTACCTCTACCGCGACCTGGTCGCCCCGGTGCTCGACGCCTGCGGGGCTCCGCCCGGCACCCTCAACGTGGTGAGCGGCAAGAGCCAGAAGATCACCCGCGAGTGGCTGAAGAGCGAGCTGGTGAACGACGTGCTGTTCTTCGGCGACAGCCGCGTCGGCCTCAAGCTCGGCGCCGACTGCATCGCCGCCGGCAAGAAGCCGATCCTCGAGCTGTCGGGCAACGACGCCCTGGTGGTGTGGCGGGACGCCGACCTCGCGGAGGCGGCCGAGGCCCTGCTCGAGGGCTTCTACGGCTCGGGCCAGATCTGCATGGTCCCCAAGCACGCCATCGTCCATCCCGCGGTGGCGGAGGAGTTCCAGCGGCTGTTCGTGGCCCGGGCGCGGGAGCTGCGGCCCGGCTACCCCGAGGACCCGACCGTGCTGCTCTCCCCGGTGCTCAAGGCCGACCGCTTCTTCGAGCTGCTGCAGGACGCCACGGCGCAGAAGGTTTCCATGCTCACCGGCGGCCGGCGCATCGACATCGACGGCGAGCCGGCTTACGACGGCTTCTTCTTCGAGCCCACCGTGCTGCGCGTCGACGGCCTCGAGCTGGCCGACACGCTGCGCTGCGTGCGCGAGGAGACCTTCTTCCCCCTGCTCCCCCTGGTGGTGCCCCGGCCGCGGCCCGATGCCGAGCTGATCGAGGAGATCGCGGGCTTCATGAACCGCAATCCGTACGGGCTGCGCAACTCGGTGTGGGCGAGCGACCCCGAGGTGCTCGAGGCGCTGGCGGCGCGGGTGAACAACGGCGGCCAGCTCAAGTTCAACGAGTCGCACATCGGCTTCTCGCCCTATGTGGCCACCCACGGCGGGACCGGGCTGACCGGAGGGGTGTTCGGTGAGCTCAACTACGTGGCGCTGCGCACCACCCGCCTGCAGGCGATCTGCTTCGGCCTCGGCCAGGTCGAGGAGGAGAGCCGGCGGTTCCCGGCGGGCGAAGTGGCGGTAGGCTGGGGCCCCGAGGGAGGGGCCACCTATGTCGCTGGCTGACCCGATCACCCTGCCGCGCGCTGGCGCGGACGACCCGGTGGTGCAGAAGTTCCGCCGCCAGGTGAAGAACCCGTTCCTGATCCGCGCCTTCCTGCTGTTCAAGATGCCCCTGGGCTTCGTCGCCGGGCTGCGGGTGCGATCGATCGACACCGAGCGCTGCGCGACCACACTGGCCCCCGGCTGGCGCACCAACAACCCCTTCCGCTCGACCTACTTCGCCGCCCTGTCGATGGCGGCCGAGCTCTCCTGTGGCGCTCTCTCGATGCTGGCCGTCCGCCTGGCGCCGGTGCCGGTGAGCATGCTGATCGTCGGCCTGCGGGCCGAGTTCGTGAAGAGGGCGACAGCCCGCGTCACCTTCACCTGCGAGGACGGCGCCAAGCTCTTCGCGGCGATCCGCGAGACGATCCAGACCGGCGAGCAGGTGCGGACCGAGGTCGAGACGGTCGGGCGGCTGGCCGACGGGACGGAGGTGGCGCGGATCACCTTCTCCTGGTCCTTCAAGCGACGGGCCGCCGCGGGCTGATCCCGGCTCGCATGACCACCACCATCCCCGCCCGCCTCGCCGATCACGCCCGAGAGGCCCCTGACGACCCTGCCTTGTTCCGCCGGGCCGGCGAAGGCTGGCAGGCGACGAGCTGGCGCCAGCTCGCGGGCGAGGTACGCCGGGCCGCCAAGGCCCTCCTGCACCTGGGCTTCGAGCGTGGAGACCACCTCGCGATCCTCGGCGGGAACCGCCCGGAGTGGGCGGTCAGCGCGCTGGCGGCGATGACCGCGGGCGGGGCGCCGGCCGGCATCTACACCACCAGCTCGCCCGATCAGATCGGCTACATCCTGGGCCACGCCGAGTGCCCCCTGGTGGTGGTCGAGAACCGCGAGCAGTGGGAGAAGGTGGCGCCGCTCGTCCCCGGCCTGCCGCGCCTGAAGCGGATCGTCTTGATGCAGGCCGGCGATGCGGCCGACACCCCGGGGAGCCTCTCCTGGGACGAGTTCCTGCGCCTTGGCGAGGGCGTGCCGGACGCCGACCTCGATCAGCGCCTGGCCTCGCTCTCCGGGGAAGAGGTGGCGACGCTGATCTACACCTCCGGCACCACCGGCCCGCCGAAGGCAGCCATGCTGTCGCACGCCAACCTGGTGGCGACCGCGCGCCTGGGGTTCAGCGTTTTCGGCGCCGAGCGCGGCGACCGCGCGTTCTCGTACCTGCCGCTGGCGCACGTCGCCGAGCAGATGTTCTCCATCCACATCCCGGTGTACTTCGGCTACGCGGTGTACTACTGCGCGGCGCTGGACCGCCTCGCCGTGGACTTGCCGACGGTCCAGCCGACGATCTTCTTCGGCGTGCCGCGGGTCTTCGAGCGCATCCATGCCGCCCTGCTCGAAAAGACCCGGGACCTCTCCGGGGTCAAACGCCGGCTGCTCGACTGGACGCTGGCGACGGGGCGCAAAGTCGCGGCGGCGAAGAACCGCGGCCGGCGCCCCGGGCCCTGGCTCGCCCTGCAGCAGCGCATCACCGACCGGCTGCTAGCGGCCAAGGTGCGTACCAAGCTCGGGCTCGGCAAGGTCCGCGTCTGCGCCTGCGGCGCGGCACCGATCGCGGCCGAGGTGCTGGAGCTCTTCGCCGGTCTGGGGGTGATCCTCTACGAGGTCTACGGGCAGACCGAGGTCTGCGGGCCGACCACCTGGAACCGGCCCGGCCACACCCGCCTGGGCAGCGTCGGCCCCGCCCTGCCGGAGGTCGAGGTGCGGCTGGCCGAAGACGGCGAGGTCCTGGTGCGGGGCCCCAACGTGTTCCTGGGCTACTTCAAGGACCCCGCCGCCACCGCCGAGGCGCTGCGCGACGGCTGGCTCTGCTCGGGCGACCTGGGCAGGCTCGACGAAGACGGCTTCCTCTACATCACCGGCCGCAAGAAGGAGCTGCTGATCACCTCCAACGGCAAGAACGTGGCCCCCAACAACCTCGAGTCCCGGCTCAAGAACGCGGCGCTGATCGCCGAGGCGGTAGTGGTCGGCGATCGCCGGCACTACCTCACGGCGCTCGTCACCCTCGATCCCGAGGTCGCCGGCCGGCTCGCCGCCGAGCACCGCCTCGACGGCGACCGCGGCCACGACCAGCCGCTGTTCCAGGAGAAGGTGCAGGAGGTCGTCGACGAGGTGAACCGCGGCTTCTCCCGCGCCGAGAACATCCGCAAGTTCCGCATCCTGCCCGGCAGCCTGACCATCGCGGCGGGTGAGCTGACTCCGACGCTGAAGGTCCGCCGCCAGGTGGTCTACGAGAAGTACTCCGGGCTGATCGACGAGATGTACGCCGAGTGACGGCCGACGCGGATGAGCCGCCTCAAGCGAGAGCTTACCTACGGAGTGCTGCTGGCCGCCAAGGCGTTCAGCCACACCTTCTTCCGCACCGAGGTCGAGTGGATCGGCGGCCGGCCGGAGGACCCCTGGGAGGGCATCCGGCTGGCGGCGATCATCAACCACACCAGCCTCTACGAATGGCTCTTCGCCGCCGTGCCTCCACGCCGCTTCCTCCGCCGGCTGGCACTCGACGGCTTGCTGCCCTCCGCCGACAAGACGATGCAGCGCCCGGTGGTGGGCACCTTCTTCCAGTTCCTGGCCGGCAAGGTGGTCACCGTCACCCGCGAGCGGGACCGCACCTGGGAGGAGGTGCTGGCCAGCATCCGGCCCGAAAGCCTGGTGCTGCTCGCCCCCGAGGGCCGCATGAAGCGGGCCAACGGCCTCGACCTCTTCGGCCGGCCGATGACCATCCGCGGCGGCATCGCCGACATCCTCCAGATCCTGGGCGAGGGCCGCATGCTGCTCGCCTACAGCCAGGGCCTACACCACGTGCAGGTCCCGGGGCAGCTCGTGCCAAAGCTGTTCAAGACCCTCCGCATCTCGCTCGAGGCGCTGGAGATCGACGCCTATCTGCGTTCGCTCGGCGAGCCGCTCGGCAGCCAGGAGCTCAAGCGAGCGGTCAAGGCGGACCTCCAGCGCCGGCGGGACCTCTACTGCCCGGAGGACGAGAGCAGCCGCCTGCGCCGGCTGCCGGCCGGAGTGGAGGAGCCCAGCTCTTGACGCGCCGCCCCTGCTGCGGCAAGCTAGCGGCAGCGGCGTCGATCCACGCCCAACCTCGTCAGGCCCTCCCCCAGCGAGGGCGCTCCGGAGGCAAAGGGGGGCATACTCCCGGGTCAAAAGTCACGAAGCCTTCGCACCGCCGCGTGGGCCGAGCCGCTGGGGGGCTTAGCTACCGGCGTGTACGAAGGAGATTCGTGATGCCCCAGCACAAAGACCTCAAGCGCCTGACCCGTTCTCGCATGGCGAAGACGGGTGAGTCCTATACCTCCGCCCGTTCCGTGCTCCTGGCCAAGAAGGCGCGCGCGGCCGCGCCGCCGCCGGCCGCGAAGCCGGCGCAGAAACCGCTGGAGAAGCCCGACTACGCCGCCCTCGCCGGGATGAGCGACGAGGCCGTCGCCGCCAAGACCGGCTGCACCTGGGACAAGTGGGTCCGCTCCCTGGATGCCCACGACATGGCGTCCAAGCCCCACCGGGAGATCGCCGAGTTCGTCCACGAGAAGTACAAGATCCCCGGCTGGTGGGCGCAGAACGTCACCGTGGGCTACGAGCGCATCAAGGGCCTGCGCGAGAAGGGCCAACGGCGAGACGGCGGCTACGAGGCCAGCAAGAGCAAGACCGTGGCGGTGCCCGTCGCGCGGCTGTACCGCGCCTTCCGCGACAAGCGCCTGCGGGAGCGCTGGCTGCCCGGGATCGAGCTCACCGTGCGCACCGCGACCCCCGAGCGGTCAATGCGCGTCACCTGGGACGACGGCACCTCGCTCGAGATCGGGTTCTTTCCCAAGGGCGACGACAAGAGCCAGGTCGCGATCTCGCACGTGAAGCTTGCGAGCAAGGCCGACGCGGAAGCCCGCAAGGCCTTCTGGGCCGAGCGCCTCGCGGCCCTGACCGAGCTCCTGACCAGCGGCTAGCACCTACCCGGCCGGCACCTCTCGCCGAGTGCGCGAGGTGCCGGCCCGTGTGTCCTCGGTAGCTCAGGGACTAGAATCCGCCCAGGAGGCACCGCCATGCGCAGAGTCTTCACGCTCGAGTACTGGCCTGATTCAAGCGGTTTCGTAGGCCGGCTGCAGGAAGTGCCCGGGGTGTTCAGCCAGGGCGACACGCTCTCCGAGCTCGAAGAGAACATCCGCGATGCGTATCACTTAGTCCTCGAGGACGATCTGGAAAACCCGCGCGCGGACGCGCAGGTGAAGCAGATCGAGGTCGAGGTTTGAAGCGCAGCGAGCTTCTGCGAGAGCTCCATCGCGCCGGCTGCCATCTGCACCGCCATGGTGGGCGACACGACCTCTACCTGAACCCGACGAACGGCAAGAAGGCGCCGATCCCTCGCCACAACGAGATCAAGAACAGTCTCTGCGAGCTGATCCGCAAGCAGCTCGGCCTGGCTTGAGCGTTAGCCTCGCTTCCGGCCTCAGTTCTCCATCTCGTTCGGCCGGCTCCGGCCCGGCGCCGTGGCTCGGTGGGGGCGGCGCGCGCTCGACATGGATCGTGATTGGCGTCGCGTCCCCGCGGTTGCCGGCGCGGTCGAAGGCGCGGGCCGTGATCTGGTGCGGCCCCTCGGGGTGGAACGCCGCGTGCCAGTAGAGCTCGTAGGGCGGCTCGCGATCGGTGGCCCGTAACCGGCGGTCGACGTAGAAGTCCACCCGCTCCACGGCGCGGTTGTCGTGCGCCTCGGCCGTGGCCACCAGGCGGCCCGAGACCACCGCGCCGTCCTCCGGGGTCAGGATCGCGACGACCGGCGGCCTGCGGTCGATGAACACCTCGACGGGAGCGGACTCGGTGCGGTTGCCGCAGCGATCGGTGAGCGCCACCTGCAGGCGGTGCGGCCCGGTGGGGAAGGCGGCGGTGTCGAAGATGAGCTGGAAGGGCGGCGGCGGCCGGCCCACGATGCGGCGGCCGTCGACCAGCAGGGCAGCGTCCGAGAAGCCCAGGTTGTCGCGGAAGAAGTAGAGCACCGAGTGCGCACCGGTCAGGTCGGTGCCGGGGGAGGGGAAGGTGATCTCGACCCGCGGCGGGTCGAAGTCGTTGCACATCGCGGCTGGCAGCACGCGGGCATCGGTGCGGTGCACGGCGACGTTCAGGATCTCGACCGTGAGCTGCACTACGCGGTCGCGGGCGTCGGGGTACTGGTGCCGTGCCCGGCAGCTCGTGCCCTCCTCGCCGCTGCCGTCCCCGAAGTCCCAGCGGCAGACGGCCGGGCTGAAGGGGTTGCCCGTCCACTCCGTGGCCTCGAGGTCGCAGACCAGGCCCTCGCACACCGCGGCGATGGGGAGCTCCAGCGGGTCGCGGGTGGCGGCGGGGAAGGGGAGAGTGGCGAAGTACGTGGGCACGATCAGCTTCGGCGTGCGGTCGACGCGGAACAGGCCGCGGCTCTCGGTGCCCGGCTGGTCGCTCAACTGGAAGAGGAAGGCCCGCGCCGGCACCAGCAGGTCGCAGCGGCCGCTCCAGACCTCGAGCAAGGAGAGCACGCGGCCGCGCTGGCCGCCCTCGCCGACGCGGTTGGTCTTCCAGCCCAGCTCGGTGATCCACACCGGCTTGCCGGCGCTCGACGGGTGGCGCGCGGCGAGGGCCGCGAGCTGCTCGTTGGCGCGGCCCTCGACCTCCGCCGCCGGCTCGTTGTCGATGGCGTTGGCGTGGAACGACACGGCGTCGAGGATGCTGCCGGCCGGCGCGCCGCCGGCGAGGGGCTCCTCGAGCTGAGCGAAGACCTGCTCCGTGCGCGAGTCCGCCTCGCTCGAGGTGGCTGGCCCGACGATGAGCGTACCCGGCGCCTCGGCGCGGATCACCTCGGCCGCGGCCCGCAGGTAGTCCAGGTAGCGCGGCGGCTCGAAGTGGCTGCGCGCCCAGCCCACGCCGATGTCGTGATCGAAGAAATTGGGCTCGTTCCAGATCTCGTAGGCCGCCACCCGGCCGCGGTAGCGGCTCGCTACTTGACGCACGAATTCCTGCCACAGGCCAACGTCTTCTGGCGGGCGAGTGCCGTTGGCGTTGCTTCCCGCCCACTCCGGCGCGGTGGAGAGGATGGCGAGGAGCTTCACGCCCGCGGCCTCCGCCGCCGCCACCACCGCGTCCGTGTGCCGGAAGTCCCAGACGCCGGGAGCGGGCTCGATCAGTGCCCAGCGAAAGGTCGAGCGCATCCAGCCCAGGCGAGCCGAGCGCGCGAGCGCGGCGTCGTCCCCGTTCACGCCGAGCCCGACGGAGTGGAAGCAGCGCGGCTCTTGCGCCACCGCGGGGTCGGGCAGACCGACCCCGGCAACGAGGGCCAAGAGCGTCAGCGCCCAGGGCAGCAGGCGCGGGGGCACCGCGGAGGGGAGAGGTGTGACGGCGATCGGGCGGGGCCGGATCATCATGAGCTCGGGCGACGAAGGCTGCGTTCTCCAACGGAGACGGCGGTCTGGATATTCCGTTAAAGCATATCGAGTTCTCGCACGGTGCCCCACGGTGCCCGCACTCCATGACGCGCGATCCGAAACCGTGCTGATACACTGGCCGCTCCCAAGGCCCTCTTCACCCATGGCCCTCCAGGATATCCGCCACCGACCGACGCTGGCCGCACCGCTGCGCGAGGCCCGCACCGGCGAGCGCGAGGAGGCCCCGGAGCTGCGCAACCCCGGCACCGCGCTCGAGCTCGACTGGGTGCGCGAGGTGCGGGTCAACCTCTCCGCGGTCGAGCGGCGGGCGGCGACGCTGCCCAAGCGCCGCACGGTCAAGAAGCAGTGGCAGGCGGCCTGGTACCTGCGGGCCATCACCTGCATGGATCTGACGACCCTCGCCGGCGACGACACCCCGGGCCGGGTGCGGCGGCTGTGCGCCAAGGCGCGCCGTCCCGTGCGCCAGGACCTGCTCGAGGCCCTGGGCGTCGCGCACTTGCCGATCCGGGTGGCGGCAATCTGCGTGTACCACGCCATGATCGGCGTGGCGCGCGAGGCGCTCGAGGGCTCGGGCATCCCGGTGTGCGCCGTGTCGGCCGGCTTCCCCGCGGGTTTGAACCCCCTCGAGCAGCGGCTGGCCGAGATCCACGCCTCGGTGGCGGCGGGCGCACAAGAGATCGACATCGTGGTCTCGCGCGCCCACGTGCTGAACGGCGACTGGCAGGCCCTCTACGACGAGGTCAAGGCCTTTCGCGACGCCTGCGGCCCGGCACACTTGAAGGCCATCCTCGCGACCGGCGAGCTCGGCACGCTGCGCAACGTGGCGCGGGCGAGCTGGGTGGCGATGATGGCGGGGGCCGACTTCATCAAGACCTCGACCGGCAAAGAGAAGGTCAACGCCACGCTGCCGGTGTCGCTCACCATGGTGCGGGCGATCCGCGAGTACCGCGAACGCACCGGGCACCGCGTGGGCTTCAAGCCGGCCGGCGGCATCTCGACCGCGCGCCAGGCGACCGACTGGCTGGCGCTGATGAAGGAAGAGCTGGGCGACGCCTGGATGCGGCCCGGTCTCTTCCGCCTCGGCGCCTCGAGCCTCTTGGCCGACCTCGAGCGCCAGCTCGAACACCACGCTACCGGAAGGTACTCGGCCTCCTTCCGGCACCCGATGGCTTAGAGCCTCCTCCGACAGCGCTACAATCCCTCCGCAATAGCGGAAGGGAAAGATGGCGGATACCTTCGTCTACGACGTCTTCGTAAGTTACAGCCACAAGGATCAGGGCTGGGTGCGAGGAACGCTCGTGCCTCGCCTTCGGATGGCAGGGCTGAAAGTCTGCATCGATCACGAGTGTTTTGAGCCGGGAGCGCCCAGCGTCGCCGAGATGGAGCGCGGCGTCCTCACCAGCCGCAAGACGTTGCTGGTGCTCACCCCGGCCTATCTGCAGAGCGCCTGGACGGAGTTCGAGAACCTGATGCTCCAAACTCTCGACGCCGCCAACCGAGCCCGCCGCCTGATCCCGCTGCTCAAGGAGAAATGCGAGCTGCCGCTCCGCATCGGCTACCTGACCTACGTGGACATGACCGATCCCGCGGAGGAAGCCGCGGCCTGGGAGCGCCTGCTCAAGGCCCTCCCGCCGCTGGAGCCACCCAAGAGCGCTGCGCACAGCACGCCTACCCGCGACGACTGGTGCTTCGCCCACTCCTACGGCCTCCTGCCGAAGTTCACGGGCCGGAAAGACGAGCGGGGGATGCTCTCGGGCTGGCTCGGCGACCAGGAGCAACCGCCACTTTTCGTGCTGCGGGCGCTCGGCGGCTTCGGTAAGACGGCCCTGGCCTGGTACTGGTTGCTCCACGATGTGGAGCCGGGGCGGTTTTCGCGTGTGCTGTGGTGGAGTTTCTACGAGGGTGATGCGTCCTTCGATCGCTTCCTCGATCACGCGGTCGAGTACCTGAGCCCAGACAGTAGGAAGCTCGGCCCCAGACAGAAGATGGACGCGATCCTCGATGCTCTGAGGCAGCCCGGCGTGCTGCTGGTGATGGACGGCTTCGAGCGGGCGCTTCGTGCCTACTCTGGAATTGCGGCTGCGTACCAGGAGGACAACGAGGAGGAGACCGAGCCCTCAGCCAGGAAGATCGGATTCCAGGAAGAGAAGAGCGGTGGCGAGGCCACTCACGAGCACGAGCGCGACTGCATCAATTTCCTGGCCGAGGAGCTGCTGCGTGCAGTGGCGGGACAGCCAGGAATCCGTGGCCGGGTGCTGCTCACCACGCGCCTCCGCCCGCGAGCTCTGGAAGGGGCAGGTGGCGAGTTGATCGAGGGCGTTCGAGAGGAGAAGCTGACCGCCCTCGCGGCCGAAGACGCAGCTCAGCTCTTCTCCTCACTTGGAATCCGGGGTCTCCCTTCGGAGATCAAAGCCGCCTGCCAGCCATACGGCTTCCATCCCTTAAGCCTGCGCCTTCTCGCGGGTCTGATCCTGAAGGATCTTCGTCAGCCGGGAGAGATTCGCGCTGCCGAGCGGCTGGACGTTTCCGGGGACCTCAAGCAGCGCCAGCACCACGTACTGGAGCAGTCGTACGAGAGCCTGCCCGCGGAGGAGCGGAAGTTCCTGTCGTGCATCGCGTGCTTCCGGGGTGGAACGAGCTACGAGGCGATCGGGAGCGTTGCCGGAGGGCTGGGTGAGGGGGCGCTCGATGCCGGGCTCCGCGATCTCGTCGAGCGCGGCCTGCTGCACCACGATTCCAAGGATGGCCGCTTTGACCTCCATCCCATCGTGCGGCGCTATGCCTACAATCGACTGGGTGAGGAAGAGCGCAGGGCCGCACACCGTGCGCTCAAGGACTTCTTCGCCGCTGTTCCGCCGCCGGAGCAAGTCACGACGGTCGAGGACCTTGCGCCGGTGATTGAGCTGTACCATCACTTGGTGCGGGCAGGGGAGTACGATGAGGCGTGCCGTCTCTTCCGCAACCGACTGACAACGACGACCTACTACCAACTCGGCGCCTATGGCCTTCAGATCGAGCTTCTCAGTGTTCTCTTCCCCGACGGTGAGGACCGACCGCCACGGCTTCAGACAGAGTCTGACCAAGCCTGGACCTTGAACGAGCTGGCCAACTCCTACAGCATGGTAGGCCAGCCACGCCGGGCGATCCCGCTATTCGAGCGCCAGATCGCGATCCGTGAGAGTCAGAGTTTCGCCAAGGGTGTTGCCATCGGTTCGTCCAATCTGGCAGACGACCAACTCAAGACCGGGGTGCTCCTGGCCGCCGGGATAAGCCTGCGGCGTCATTTCGAGCTGAGCCGGGAAACTGGCGATAGGCTCGAGGAGTCCGTCGGCCAGCAAGACCTGGGACGGTTGCTGACCTGCCGAGGTAGTTGGGCCGAAGCGGAGAACGCGCTGGCTGCTTCGACGAAGTATTGGGAGGAAACCGGGGACACTCAGGGGCTAGCTCTTGACGAGGCCTACTGCGTGCAGCTCTACCTGCTCCGCTTGCGGGCCGCGATCACCGGTGCCAGCTCGGTGGAGGCCATCCGTGAGCTAGAAAGGCAGGCGCTCGCCGCTGGCCGCCGCGCGCTCGAGTTGGCGAAAGAGTTCGCGCAGGAGCACTACCCAATGGAGCGCGACTTCGTTCGCGCCCACTGGGTCGTCGGAGCTGCCTACCGCGTGAACACCGACCTGGAAGCGGCGGAGCGCCACCTAACCGAGGGGCTCAGCCGCTGCCGAAGGATCAACATGGTGGACCACGAGGCCGACATCCTCCTCGACCTCGCCCGCCTGCGCCTCGCCCAAGGCCAGCGCGACGAATCCATCCGCCTCACCCAGGAAGCTCTGCGCATCACCGAGCGCTGCGGCTACGTGCTGCAGGGGGCGGACGTGCGTCTCTTCCTCGCCGCGCGGGCGGAGGAGGATGGGCGACGGGAGGAAGCTCTGGCGCACGCCCGCGAGGCGCGCAGGCTCGCCACCTGCGACGGCCCACCGTACACCTACAAGGTGGCCTACGACGAGGCCGGGGCGCTGCTGGCCAAACTGGGGGAGCCGCCGTAGCCCTCGCCCGGCCGGCACCTGCTACGATTTGCGGAGCATTTACCCAGCCGGGAGACCCCTGATGCCGACCCCCTCCGTCGCCGAGATCTTCGAGACCCTGGAGTACGGCCCGGCGCCGGAAACGGACGCGCCGGCGAATGCGTGGCTGGAGGCGCGGGGCCGCGAGATCCTGCCCTTCATCGGCGGCGAGCTCCGGCGGCCGGCCACGGCCGAGTTCTTCGAAAGCGTCAACCCCGGCACCGGCAAGCCGTTCGCGAGGGTCGCGCAGTGTGGTGCCGTCGAGGTGGATGCCGCGGTCGAGGCGGCGCGGGCGGCGCAGCCCGGCTGGTGGGCGATCGGCGGCCACGCGCGGGCGCGCTACCTCTACGCCATCGCCCGCCACGTGCAGAAGAATGCGCGCCTGTTGGCGGTGCTCGAGACTCTGGACAACGGCAAGCCGATCCGCGAGACGCGGGACATCGACGTGCCGCTGGTGGCCCGGCACTTCTACCATCACGCCGGCTGGGCGCAGCTCATGGAAACCGAGCTTTCCGGCTGGGCGCCGGTCGGCGTCGCCGGGCAGATCATTCCCTGGAACTTCCCGCTCCTGATGCTGGCCTGGAAGATCGCGCCGGCGCTCGCCATGGGCAACACCGTGGTGCTGAAGCCCGCGGAGTTCACCTCGGTGACCGCCGCCGCCTTCGCCGAGCTCTGCCGCGACGTGGGCTTGCCGCCGGGAGTGGTCAACCTGGTGACCGGCGATGGCCGCACGGGAGCCCTGATCGTCGATCACCCTGGCGTCGACAAGCTGGCCTTCACCGGCTCGACCGAGGTCGGCCGCATCCTGCGCGAGAAGACGGCCGGCAGCGGCAAGAAGCTGTCGCTCGAGCTGGGCGGCAAGTCGCCGTTCATCGTCTTCGACGACGCGGACCTCGACGGCGCGGTCGAGGGCGTGGTGGACGCCATCTGGTTCAACCAGGGCGAGGTGTGCTGCGCGGGCTCGCGCCTCTTGGCGCACGAGGGTGTCGCCGAGCGCTTCTACGACAAGCTGCGCGCCCGCATGGAGACGCTGCGCGTCGGCGACCCGCGCGACAAGGCGATCGACATCGGCGCCATCATCGCGCCGGTGCAGCTCCAGAAGATCGACCAGCTCGTGCGCCAGGGAGTGGAGGAGGGCGCGCGGCTGTGGCAGCCCTCCTGGAGCTGCCCACGCGATGGGTACTTCTACCCGCCGACGCTCTTCACCGACGTGGCGCCGGCGGCGACTATCGCGCAGGTGGAGATCTTCGGCCCGGTGCTGGTGGCGATGACCTTCCGCACCCCGGAAGAGGCGCTCGAGCTCGCCAACAACACGCGCTTCGGCCTCGCGGCCAGCGTGTGGACCGAGAACATCAACCTCGCCCTCGACGTCGCCGCCAAGCTCAAGGCCGGCACGGTGTGGATCAACTCCACCAACCTCTTCGACGCCGCCTCCGGCTTCGGCGGCTACCGCGAGAGCGGCTTCGGTCGCGAGGGCGGGCGGGAGGGGTTGTTCGAGTACGTGCAGCCCGCTTGGCTGGCGGCGGCGAAGCACGGGATCCAGCCGAAGAGCGGGCCGTCGCGCGCGGAAGCCGCGGCCGCGGCAAGGAGAAGGGCGACTGCCGAGAAGGCACACGCGACGCTGAGGGCGAAGAGAGAGGCCCGGCTCGCCGCCGACGGCGCCTCCGCCCCGCTCGCTTCTCTTCCGCCCGTCGACCGCACCACCAAGCTCTACATCGGCGGCAAGCAAGCGCGGCCGGACGGCGAGGGCGTGCGTAAGGTGCTGTCGCCCTTGGGGCGCCTCCTGGGCGAGGTGGGGGAGGGCAACCGCAAGGACGTGCGCAACGCCGTCGAGGCGGCACGCAAGGCGCAACCCGGGTGGGCGAAGGCCACCTCGCACAACAAGGCGCAGGTCCTGTACTACATCGGCGAGAACCTGGCCGCGCGGCGCGACGACTTCGCCCGCCGCCTCCGCGAGATGACCGGCCAGACCTCGGAGGCGGCAGCCGACGAGGTCGACCGGTCGATCGAGCGCTTCTTCTGTTTCGCCGCCTGGGCCGACAAATACGCCGGCACCGTGCAGGCCGTGCCGCAGCGCATGTTCACCTTCGCGGTGCACGAGCCGCTGGGAGTGATCGGCATCGCCTGCCCAGACGAGGCGCCGCTCCTCGCCTTCTGCTCGACCGTCGCCGCCGCCCTCGCGATGGGCAACGCGGTCGTCGCCGTGCCCTCCGAGCGCCACCCGCTCGCCGCCACCGACCTCTATCAAGTCTTCGATACCTCTGACGTGCCGGGCGGCGTGATCAACATCGTCACCGGCTCCCGCGACGGCCTGGCCGAGGTGCTCGCCGCCCACGACGACGTGGACGGCCTGTGGTACTTCGGACCCCAAGCCGGCAGCGCCGCCGTCGAGCGCGCCTCGATCGGCAATCTCAAGCGGGTGTGGTCGAGCTACGGCGTCGACCGCGACTGGGCAGACCCCGTCCAGGGTGCCGGCGAAGAGTTCCTCCGCCAGTCCATCCAGGTGAAGAACATCTGGGTGCCGTGGGGGGAATGACGGCCGCGCGTCCGGAATGCGCAGCGACAAGCCTCCTGCTCCGCACGGCCGGCCGGGCGTGCGAGCCTTCTCGTCCGGTCGCTACTCCGCCGCCGGCACCACCACCTCGACGATGAAGCCGTCGACGTAGCCGCAGGGCAGCTCCGTCCAAGCGCACCACATGTAGCCTTCGTAGTCCACGAACACCACGTGCTCGCGGTTCTCGGTGCGGCCGTTGCCCTGCCGCGGGTCGTCTACGAAGGTGACCTGGAAGCCGCCGCGCACCCGCCGCACGTCGGTCACCATGGCGGCGTGGCCGCCGGCCGGGAACCACTTGATGAGGATCTCGACGTCGGCGCCGAACTCGAGCCCCATGAAGAGGCCGAGCATGTAGTCGGGGACGTCGTCCTCCGACTCCGGCCAGCCGAAGTAGCCGGTGTCGACCGGCCAGTCGTGGCGATTCAGGAAGGCGTTCTTGCCAGGAATGATGTCGACGTCACGGGTGCCGTTGGCCTCGGTGGTGCCCATGTCCTCCCACAGCTCGTCGTAGATGGCGTTGGCGCTGGGGCCCATGCCGTCGCCGCCCGCGTTGTCGGCGAGGTAGCGCAGAGAGCGGGCTATGGCCCCGGGCGCGCAGCCGTTGCGGTCCTCGTTGACCGCCGGCAGGTCGTCTCCGCCTTCGACGCCGTTGGCGGCCTCGTAGGGTGGCGGCGGCTCGCCGATGCCAGCCTCGCCCACGCCGCCCCAGTCGCCGATGAGCTGCGGAATCGCCGCCAGGCTGCTGCCGCCGTTGCCGTAGCCGCCGGCGTGGTACTCCTCGGCGGTGACGAACGCGAGCTGGTCCGGCACCAGGAGAGCGGCGTCCGGGAGCGGCTCGGGGCTCACGGTGAGCGCGTAGGGGAGCGCGCTCACCGGCTCGCCCGGCTCGTTGCCGAGTGAGAACTGCACGCTGGGCCGGGCGCTCAGCAGGCGGGCCTCGTCGGGATAGCTGAGCCGCAGGTTGCGCACCGACCAGGCGAGGCTGCCGGCCTGCTCGGTGACGATGTTCACGTAGGCGCCTTCTCCGACCAGGTACGCGGCAGCCTCTGGGCCGAGGTCGAGCTCGACCTCGCCGACCCGCGAGTAGAGCTGCACGTCGCCTTCGTGCTCGCCGAGCCAGTGGAGCTGGCGGAAGGTAAGGGCGATGCCCGGCGTGGAGCTGGCATAGGCGCCGGCGAAGAAGGAGGATGTGCCTAAGCACGGATTGGACGCGAGCGTCAGGACGATGACGAGGGGGAGAGGGAGATACCAAGTGAGCTTCATCGCTGGCCTCCTCGAGCCACATAGTGCCGGCTCTCGAAGAGCAGGGTGCGACGGCTCGAGATCAGTGTGACATTTGCATATCGTGAATCAACTGTCTGTGCCGTTGCGCCAGTCTTAGGGCATAAGCTCCAGGACGTAACGACCCGCGGCTTCGGCCAGCCCAATCCGGCGGGCCGGATCATCGAACGTAGGAGGAGCCATGCCCGCCAAGAACTGGCACTTCATCGCCGCCGACCTCGCCAAGGTCTGGGGCACGCCCGATCGCAAGCACTACCTGCGCACCCAGCTCCTGGGTGACGCGGTCGACGTGGTGGCGGTGACGCCGGGTCACGTGGAGGTGAAGATCAGCCGCTTCACCAAAGCCGAGGACGGGAGCGTCGTGCCCGAGGAGGTGTCGGGCTTCATCGTGCCGTCGAAGAAGGGCGGGCTCCAGCCCGCCGACGTGGTGAAGCCGGTGAACGACGTGCTCAAGGTCAACTTCGTGGACGTGCAGCAGGGCGACGGCGCCATGATCGAGACCCCCAAGGGTCGCGTGATGCTGGTCGACGGCGGCGACAACGCCATGTTCGCCCGCTACCTCGCCGGCCGCTGGCGCAGCACCGCGGCCAGGCCGAAGCGCATCGAGTGCATCCTGGTCACCCACGGCGACGCCGACCACTTCGAGGGGCTGACCGAGATCCACGAGTCGGAGACCTACGAGGGCACAGGGCCGGCCGCCGAGTGGAAGTGGAAGCGGCTCTTCATCCAGCCGCGCCGGGTGTACCACAACGGCCTGGTCAAGCGGCCGAGCAAGCATGCCGACGGCACGCGGCGCAAGGAAGAGGAGATGCTGGGGCCGACCACGACCAAGGACGGCCGCCTGTTCCTCACCGGGCTGGTGGACGACCTGCTGGCGGTGCCCGACAAGGAGATGAACCAGCCGTTCACGAAGTGGAAGGCGGCGCTCGCCGACTATCAGCAGCGCGCCCTCGACGCCGGCCAGCCGGGGCTCGAGATGCGGCGTCTGGAGAAAGGCAGCCAGGGGGCCTTCGACTTCCTCGACTCCTGCGTCCAGGTCGAGGTGCTGGGACCCTTGACCGCCAAGGTCAATGGCAAGCCGGCGCTGCCCTTCCTCGGCAAGCCCTCGGGCGACATCGGCGTCGGCACCGCGGAGACCAACCCCGAGAACAAGCAGTTCAAGGGCAAGTCCGCGTCGCACACCATCAACGGCCACTCGGTGATCCTGCGGCTGACCTACGGCAACGTGAATGTGCTCCTGGCCGGCGACCTCAACGAGGAGGCCGAGCTCGCCCTGCTCGCCGAGCTCCATGCCGGCAACCTCGACCTCAGGGCCGAGGTGTTCAAGGTGCCCCACCACGGCTCGGCCGACTTCTCGTCGGGGTTCGTCGACGCGGTGTCGCCGGTGGTCTCCGTGGTCTCGGCCGGCGACGAGAGCGCCCGCAAGGAGTACATCCACCCCCGCGCCACGCTGATGAGCGCCATCGGCCGCGCCGGCCGGCAGGGCTCGAGCCCGGTGATCTTCGTCACCGAGCTGGTGGCCTTCTTCTCCTGGCAGGACTGGGTCGAGCCCGAGGTGCACCAGAGCAAGGACGGGAAGGTCAAGACCCAGGAGGACGGCCTGGCAGTGGTCGACAAGAAGGCGAAGAAGCCGTTCTACGCTTTCCGACGCGATGCCTTCGGCCTGGTGCGGGTGCGCACCGACGGCAAGCGTCTTCTGGTGGCGACGGACAGCGGCAACGTGAAGCTCAAGGAGGCCTACGCCTACGAGGTGGACGAACAGGGGAACGCGACCGCGGTGCGGGTGAGGGAGGCCTGAGCAGCCGGTTTCGCTATGCCATACTGCCGCCGTGCCTGCTCGCGTGACGGCGGCTACGGGTACGAGTGCGGTGCGGATCGGAAGCGCGCCACGGCGGCGGCGCTGGCGCTGGCTGCCGGTGGTTTCGCCCTGGCCGGGCCGGCGGCTGCCCATGAAGTACCGCGCGGCCCGCGTGCACAAGATCGCCGAGCGGCTGCCGCAAGGCCTCGTCGATCCCGGCTTCGAGGCGCTGCTGGCCAGGATCGACGGCCGCCCGCCCTACGGCGGTAACCAAGTCGAGGTCTTCCATTCGGGCGAGAAGGCGTTCGCCGCCATGCACGCGGCGTTCGAGGCGGCGCGCTCGGAGATCCTCCTCGAGTCCTACATCTACAGCGACGACGGCACCGGCCGCTCGATCCGCGACGCGCTGGCGGCGGCCGTGGCGCGCGGCGTGCGAGTGCGGGTGGTGGTGGACGCCGTGGGCTCGAGCAAGGCCCGGCGCGCGTTCTGGAACGAAATGGCCGAGCTGGGGATCGATGTCCGGCGCTTCAACCCGCTGCTGCCCAACATCCTCACCCATCCCTTCCGTGACCACCGCAAGATCATCGTCGTCGATCGCCAGGTCGGCTTCACCGGCGGCATGAACATCGCCGACGAGTACGGCTCGTCGCGCCGGCGCCAGGAAGGGAAGACCTGGCGCGACTCGCACGTGCGGGTGACGGGGCCCGCGGCCTGGGAGCTGGCGGTGGTCTTCGCCGAGTCCTGGGAGTACACCGGGGGCGAGCCGCTCGACCTCCCGCCGCTCGAGGTGCCGCCACCCTGCGAGGGAGGCCGCCTGCTGGTGCTCGACTCGCGGCCCAACCGCGGTCACGTCGAGTCGGCCGCGGTGTTCGCGGCGGTGGTCGCCGCCGCCCACCGCTCGGTGGCGATCACCAACGCCTATTTCGCGCCCCGCCGCATCGCCATCGAGCTGCTCGGCCGGGCGGTGGCGCGCGGCGTCGAGGTGACCCTGCTGCTGCCCGGCAAGACCGACGTGCCGATCGTCCGCCACGCCGGCCACGGCTACTTCGCCGCCCTGCTCGAGAGGGGGGTACGCATTTTCGAGTACCAGCCCGCCGTGCTGCACGCCAAGTACCTGGTGGCCGACGGCTACGCCTCGATCGTGGGCTCGACCAACCTCGATTTCCGGTCCTTCGCTCTGAACGGCGAGTGCAACCTCGTAGTGCTCGACGGTGACGTCGGCCGCAGGATGGACGAGGCTTTCGCCGAGGACCTGCGGAGCTCCGAGGAGATCCTCCTCGACGAGTGGCGCCGGCGACCCTTTCCGCACCGCCTCGGGGACCAGGGGGCACGCCTCCTGAGCCCGCTGCTCTAGCTCGCTCTCCTACCTGGCAATCGCCTTGCACCTCCTGGCGGCGGGGGCCTTGCAGCCTCCACTGCGGGCTTGCCTGCACCGGCGGCCCTGTCTTCCCGGGTGGGAGGTGAGCATGAGCAACCACACACAGGCAGTTCTCGTCACCGGCGCCAGTGGGTTCATCGGCTATGCCGCTTGTGAGGCGCTGGCAGAGAATGGCTATCCGGTCGTCGGCCTGGACCGGCCCGGTATCCCGCATCCTCCGCCTCATGCCGAGAACGTCCCCTGCGACGTGACCGACGAGAGGAGTGTCCACGAGGCGATGACGCGCGTGCGGCAGCACTTCGGCGAGCACGTGGCCGCCGTGATTCACCTGGCCGCGTACTACGACTTCTCCGGCGAGCCGAGCCCGCTGTACGACGAGGTCAACGTCCGGGGCACCGAACGGCTGCTGCGCTCGCTCGCGACCCTCCAGGTCGCGCAGTTTGTCTATGCCAGCACGATGCTCGTCCACGCACCCTGCGAGCGTGGGGAGCTGATCGACGAGGACTGGCCCGTCGAGCCCAAGTGGGACTACCCCAAGTCGAAGCTCGAGGCCGAGCGGGTGATCCTGGCGCAGCGCGGCGGGATTCCTGCGGTGCTACTGCGCATCGCCGGCGTCTACACCGACCGCTGCCAGTCCATTCCTCTGGCCCATCAGATCCAGCGCATCTACGAACGCCGGGCGACCGCCAGGGTCTTCCCCGGCGACACCTCGACCGGCCAATCTTTCCTCCATCTAGACGATCTCGTGCAAGCCTTGCTGGCTACCGTCGCCCGCCGCGCCGAGCTGCCGCCCGAGTCGACGATCCTGTTGGGCGAGCCGGGAACGCTCTCCTACGACGACCTGCAGCGCGAGCTGGCTTTGCTGATCCACGGCGATCCGGACTGGGACACGGCGCGCATCCCGAAGGCGGTGGCCAAGGCGGGCGCCTGGGTGCAGGACCAGGTCCCCGGCATCGAGGAGCCGTTCATCAAGCCGTGGATGATCGATCTCGCGGACGACCACTACGCGCTGGACATCACCCGTGCCCGCCAGTCCTTGAGCTGGGAGCCGCGCCGGAACCTGCGCGCCACGCTCCCCGCGATGGTCGCGGCGCTCGAGGCCGGCCCGGAGAGCTGGTATCGGGAGAACAAGCTCGAAGGCGCGCCGGCTTCCGAGGAGCAGGCCGCGCCGGCGGGGCAGGCGACGGAGTGAGGTGCGAGTGCACGAGGAGAGCGAGCACGACCACCACGACCACTCCGCGATGCTGCGCCAGTGGATCTGGCGCGACTTCGTCAACGTAGTGCTCGGCTGCTGGCTCCTCAGCAGCCCGTCGACGCTCGGCTACGACGAGCCGGCGATGGCCGCGAGCGATCTCGCGAGCGGCGCCGTGATCGTCGTCCTCGGCCTGCTGTCTCTCTTCCCTCGCTTCGACCTCGTGCGCTGGGGCCTGTGCTTCACCGGGATCTGGCTGCTCTTTGCCCCGCTGGTCTTCTGGAGCCGCGACGCCGGGGCCTTCGCCAACGACACGCTGGTGGGCGCGCTGGTGATCGCCTTCTCGGTGCTGGTGCCGATGATGCCCAGCCGGGCGCATCACCAGGTGATGATGCAGCCCGGCCCGGACACGCCGCCGGGCTGGTCGTACAACCCCTCCGACTGGGTCCAGCGCGGCCCGATCATCGCCATGGCCTTCGTCGGGTTCTTCCTCTCCCGCTACCTGGCCGCCTACCAGCTCGGCCACACGGACTATCCGTGGGACCCCTTCTTCGGCGACGGCACGCGGCGAGTGCTCGATTCGGACATCTCCAAGGCGTGGCCGGTCTCCGACGCCGGCCTCGGCGCGGTCTCCTACCTGATCGAGGCGCTTTCCGGCTTCATGGGCGGCCGCAACCGCTGGCGGACCATGCCGTGGATGGTGCTGATGTTCGGCATCCTGGTGGTGCCGCTGGGCATCGTCAGCATCGTGCTGGTGATGTTGCAGCCGGTGGCGGTCGGCGCCTGGTGCACGCTCTGCCTGGTGACCGCCGCCGCCATGCTGGTGATGATCTCCCCGGCGCTCGACGAGGTGGTGGCCATGGGCCAGTTCCTCGCCGGCGCGAGGCGGGAGGGCAAGCCGCTGTGGAGGGCCTTCTGGGTCGGCGGCACCCTCGAGAGCTATCGCCACGCCGCTGCCACGCCCGCGGGTGAGCCGCAGCGCGGATCGCTCGCCGCGCGTCTCGTTGCCGCCATGGACCTCGAGCGGGTCCCCTGGAATCTGCTGCTCTCCGCCGCCGTGGGAGTCTGGCTGATGTCGGCCCCGGCCGTGCTGCGCACCACCGCCACGGCCGCGGCCAGCGATCAGGTGGTGGGCGCCCTGGTGGTGACCTGGAGCGTGATCGCCTTCGGCGAGGTAGCCAGGCCCGCCCGCTTCCTCAACCTGTTGATGGGTCTCTGGCTGGTGGCCGCGCCCTGGCTGCTCTCGGGAGCCGCCGGCGCCTCGCGGTGGAACGACCTCGCGGCCGGGGCGCTGCTGATCGCTCTCAGCTTCCGCCGGGGCCGCATCGAGCAGCGCTTCGGGAGCTGGAACCGCTACCTGGTCTGACCCGTCGGGCCAGGCACTCGGCGCCCTCTACCGCTGCACCACGTCGGCCACCACCCCCAGGTGGTCCGACAGCCGCGCCGGCACGGTGCGATAGGAGGAGAAGGCCAGCTCGCGCGAGATCAGGATCCAGTCCAGGCGGCGGCGCGGCCGGCGGGAGGGGTAGGTGGGCACCCGCGCCTCGGGCTCGAACGCCTTCAAACCCAGGGTTTCGGTCAGCAGGCGCATGGTCCCCGGCTCGCGCTGCCAGCAGCAGTTGAGATCGCCGAGCAGCACCAGCGGCCGCTCGCGGCCCATCAATACCTCGGTCAGGTGCCGGATGTGCTTGCGGCGCATCGCAGGGGTCAGGAAGTCGAGGTGCACGGAGGCGATATCGATCTCCTGCCCTTCCCAGGCCGGCACGCCGACCCTGGCGACCACGAAACCCTTGGTGTCGCGCCAGCTCGCCTCGAAGCGGTGCGAGCCGGGGTCGACCAGCGGCACCCGCGACAGGAGCGCGGTGCCCGAGGCCAGCTTCAGCCGGCCGAAGCGGAAGGGGTTGTGATCGCCGCGGAAGTACTCGTCCATCTCGGTCATCCGCGCCAGCGTCGCCACGTGGTCGAAGTTGCCGCTCCAGGCCGAGGGCCCGTCGGCCTCCTGCAGCGCCACCACGTCGGGCGAGAGGCGGCGGACGGTGGAGGCGATGTCGGTGAGGTTGCGCTCCAGCGAGCCGTTCGAGACCAGCGCCTGGTGAGCGCGGATCGAGCGGCCGTGGGCCACGTTCAGGGTCAGCAGCCGCAGCCGATCGACGGCGGCGCCGTTGACCAACGGGCTGATGGCCAGCGGTTTGTTCGCCGGGGGATTGGGGGCCGGGGGCTCGGCGGCCGGCGCCACGGCGTTCCAGGCGACCTCGTGCCCGGCCCGGCTCTGGATGGTCGTGGGGAGCAGAGCGCGAACGCGCCGCTTGAGGCGCACCCCACGCGAATCTTCTCGTCGCACCGTCCTAGGAAACGCGCCCCGGCGGCGGAAAATTCTCTGCCGGCGCGGCGGTCTTGCGCGCCAGGACGTCGCGGATCTCGTTCGCGAGCTGCTCGGCGGAGATGGGCCCGACGACTCGCCCTCGGCGCTGGCCCCTGGGCGGATGAGGCCCGGGAAAGTCATGGGCTGTTCATGTGCTACACCCAGTGGCCTGTACCGGCCAAGTCGATAGCGCCTGGGCGGCCCTCGACGGCCCTGGCGGTGTGCGCCTCCTCGACATAGCCCCGGCTGTGCCTTCGTCGGCGGGCCTTGCCAGGACCGCCGACTGGCTCGCCCATCCACTACCGACTTGACCGGTACAGGTCACTAGAATGCCGGCATGGACTGGCGTGCCGTGCCGCGGCTCCTGGTGTTGCTCGGTCTGGCGACGGCCGCCTACTTGGGTCTCCGTGGAGTCGCCGGCACGGAGGCCAGGGAGGCCCAGAGCGCCGCCGAGGCACCGCGCACGGGAGACTCGGCGGGAGTCATCGGCGTCAGACTGGAGCCGGCGGAACAGCGCGAGCTGTTGCGCGCAGCCCGTGCGCTGCTCGACGGTACGAAAGGCGTCGCCAGCACCAGCCCGCGCCTGCCTCGGCTCGCGGCCGACGGAGGCCCTGCCGGCGAGCGGCTGCTGGCGCTCAGCCTGTCGCGGCCCGCGGCGCCGGCGCTGGTCGCCTTCGGGCGTGGGCCAGACCTGGGCACGGCGCTCGGCGCGGCGGCGGCGAGCCTCGCCGCCCGCAGCGATGCGGCCCTGCGGTCGTCGGGCCGGCTCAAGCTCGATGTGCTGGCGCGGCTCGATCCCGCGCGCGGCTTCGACTCCGGAGGGCGGGCCGAGATCGAGCTCGGCCTGGACGGCCTGCTGCTACCAGGGACCTCCCCGGGGACTGATCTCTGGCTGCTCCCCGAGGAGATCACCAGCCCTCGCCTGCTGCTGCCGGACGGCGATCTGCAGAGCGGGAGGCTGCGCCGCTACCTGGAAGGCGACCCGCGGGCCTCGGCCAACCCGCAGCTCAACCCAGGCCGTGCCGGCTTGCCGTATGCCACTGCCCGCTTCACCTCGCTCGCCGAGGGGGAAGGGGAGCAGGCGGTCGCCCTCTACCGCGGCAACGCCCTGGCGCCCGAGGTGAGCCCCGAGGCCCTGCTCGCCGCGGCCCGCGCCGGGGGCGAGTATCTGCTGCGCCACCAGCGCCCCGACGGCTCGTTCGGCTACAGCTACGAGCCGTGGGACGACGAGTACGCGCGGTCCGACAACCTGCTGCGCCAGGCCGGCACCTGCTACTCGCTCTTCGAGCTCCATGCCGCGACCCGCGACCGGCGCTTCCTCGCGGCGGGGGAGAAGGGAGTGGCCTGGCTGCTGGGATTCCGGCGCGGGCCGCGGCCCGAGGAAGCAAGCGCCAGGGGAGCGGACTTCGACTCCCTGGTCTCGCCGGGAGAGGAAGCCAAGCTCGGCGGCGCGGCGCTCCTCATGCTCGCCATGCTGGAGCGGATCGAAGTCACGGGCGACCACGCCTGGCTGCCGCAGGTCCAGAGCCTGGGGCGCTTCCTCCTCTTCCAGCAGGACGCCGACGGCCACTTCCGTTCCAAGTACTTCTACGGCGCGGCCGACCCGGAGCCCTTCGAGTCCGTCTACTACCCCGGCGAAGCCATCCTCGCGCTCACCCGGCTCCACGCCGTGGACCTGGGCGGCCCCTGGCTCGCCGCGGCGCGCCGCGCCGCCGACTGGCTGATTCTGGTGCGCGACCGCGGCAGGCCGGTGACCGCGTTGCCGCACGACCACTGGCTGCTGATCGGCTTGAACGAGCTCCACCCGCGGGCCCTGGAGGTCCACTACCTGGAGCACGCGCGGCGCATCGGCGAGGCGATCCTCGGCGGCGAGCTCCGGCAGTCGCCGTACCCGGACTGGATCGGCAGCTTCTACGACCCGCCCCGCTCGACGCCGGCCGCCACCCGCTCCGAGGGCCTCGTGGCCCTGCACCACCTGGCAGCCAGGAACGGCCTCGACCCGAGGCCGTACCGCGAGGCCCTGCTGCGCATGGCGGCCTTCCAGCGCCGCTGCCAGATCGCGCCGGAGAGCGCCTTCTACCTGCCGCGCCCCGACCGCGCCCTGGGCGGCTTCCGCCGCGGCCTGACCGACTGGGAGGTGCGCATCGACTACGTGCAGCACAACCTGTCGGCGTTCCTGGGGCTGCGAGACATCCTGCAGACGTGCTCCACCTCCTCAACCGCGCCCCCGCCGGCGCGAGGCGACGCACCGTGAACCAGCTTTCCCGCCGATCCGCGCTCGCTGTCCTCGCCTTGCTCCTCGGGCTTGGGGCGATGTACCCGCCAGCCGTCGCCGGCCAGGAAGCGGGCCCCAACGCGGCCCGCAACTACTTCACCGATGTCGTCCTGGTCGACCAGGACGGCCGCGAGCTGCGCTTCTACAGCGACCTGCTGCAAGGCAAGGTGGTGGTGATCAGCTCCTTCTTCGCCACCTGCACCGGCGCCTGCCCGGTGACCGCCAGGAACATGCAGCAGATCCAGCAGTGGCTGGGCGACCGCCTGGGCAAGGACGTGGTGATGCTGTCGATCACCGTCGACCCGGCCACCGACACGCCGCCACGCCTGAAGGAGATGGCGGGCGAGCTCGGTGCCCGGCCGGGCTGGTACTTCCTCACCGGCACCCGCGCCAACGTGGACCTCGCGCTCGGCAAGCTGGGCTCGGCGGTCCAGCAGCCCAAGGACCACAACAACCTGATCTTCGTCGGCAACGAGCCCACCGGCCTGTGGAAGAAGGCCTTCGGCCTGGCGGCGAGCGAGGAGCTGATCCCGATCGTGGAGTCGGTGCTGGAGGACCAGGGCTAGCCGGGCGGCTTCGCTGTTGGTAGGCGCTCTACGGCACGCGATAGAGCACCAGGAGCCGCGGCCGGTTGGCGGCATTCGCGGCCCGGCCGGAGTAGAGGCCGAGGTAGTCGCGGAAACCGTCGTCGTCGTCCTCGACCGCGAAGCGCAGCCGGAACTGGGTGTAGCCGAAGCGGTTGACCCACGCCGCGGTGAGGACCGGCAGCCCGCCGGCCCGCCAGTGGACCGGCCCGGGTACCCGCGGCAGCCCCAAGGCCGCGACGAAATGGCTTCCCGTCCAGTCGTCGAGCGCGAGCTCGGGGCTGGCGCCGAAGAAGCCGGAGCTCATGTCGGCGACCACCGCGCCGTGGTTGAGCTCCGGGTTGCCGACCGTGATCCCCGCCCGCGCCTGGAGCCAGGCGGCCTGAATGACGGCATCGTCCGGCAGCGCGCGGGTGTCGAAGGAAACCACGCCGCGGTACTGGCGGTCGAGCTCGTCGTCGCCGACCCGCAGCGCCGAGGAGCTCTGGGAGTCGGTGTGCGCCTCTCCCGCCTGTTTGCCGGCCTCGGAGGACTCGAGCAGCCAGCCGTCCTCGCGGGTCTGGTTTTTCTGCGAAGTAAAGGCCGCCACCTGCCAGCCCCGGCCCGCGGCCGGCCCGACGGCGTAGACATCGGGGTTGTCGAAGGTGCCGTTGAATTCGTTGCGGTTGTCGGTGTAGGTCGCGAGCGCCCCCTGGACGCTCGCGTCCAACCCGTTGTAGTCCGCCCACTCGTAGGGGTCGTCGTCGATCGCGGGCGAGGTCTGCTGCGTCAGGCGGGCCGGTGGCGCCCAAGTGCTGCCGCCGTCGAGGGACACGGTGTGGAAGAGGTCCACGCCCCGCCGATCGCTCGCCAGCCGGGTGTCGTAGAACACCAGGTGCACGGCGCCGTGCGGGTCCACCGAGAGCCAGGGGTGGAAGCGGTCGACCGTTTCCCAGTCGGCGGTCTCGTGAGGCGTGCGAAGGCTCCAGGTCGCGCCGCCGTCGCGCGAGAAGCTTACCTGGATTCGCCCGTGGTTCTGGCTCGGGCTGGCCCCTTCCGGGCCGGTGAGGTCCGTCCAGGCGGCGTAGACAGTGTTGGCGTAGGGGCCGTCCGTGAAGTCGGTGTCGGCGGTGACGTAGATGTATGCCTGGCGCTCATCGGCGGCCGGGATGGGGAAGTCGACACGGCCATAGGTGGGTCCGAGCTGGATCGCCGGGGCGAAGGTGGCGCCGCCGTCGGTCGACTTGCGGAAAACGATCCGGCGGTTCTCGAAGGCCGGCCAGAAGTAGAAGACGTTGCCGGCCTTGTCGGTGGTGATGTCGCTGCCGATGCCCAGCAGGCCGGTGCCGTAGGAGATGAACTGCAGCGGCCGCCAGGTGTTGCCGAAGTCGGTGGAGCGGGCGAGGAACATCACGTTCTGATCGTGCCAGGTCAGGTAGAGGGTGTCGCGGTACGGGGACGTGGACGACTTGTCCACGTGCAGGAAGGGCTTGTCCGCGGAGTTGAAGGTGATGATCTCGCGCCGAGGGTCCCCCGGAGTGAGGGTTTCGAGGTCTTGCCAGGTCAGCCCATAGTTGGCCGAGCGAAGGAACCAGGTCTCGCAGTGATCCGGATCCGGGCAAGCGAGCGCCGTGGCATAGGCCTTGGTGCCGTCCGCGGACCACTCCACCGAAGGATCGCAGCAGACACTGCCCGGGCCGAGGTCGTAGGTGGGGATCCAATTCTCGCCGCCGTCCGAGGTGGTGTAGAGCCAGAAGCCTCCGTGCTCGGGGTTCGAGGCGGCGATCGCCCGGAAGGGGTTGACCGGGTTGATTTCGATCGAGGACTCCCGGCCCGGGCTCTCCGGGCTGAGCCGGCGCTCGCCGCCAAGCACCTTCTCCCCGAAGGACGGCCCCTCGGCGGAGCTTTCCTCTTCGATCACCCGATAGACCTCCTGCTCGCGGATCGCCCGCCGGTAGTGCTTGCCGTCGATCAGGTAGCCGCCGTGGTGCTGGAAGAAGATGTTCAGGGCCTCGTGGTGGTACTGGGCGGGACCGCTCCGCCTCATGAACGGATTGCCTTTGCGTAGGGCGACGCGAAAGAAGGCGGGGATGGCTCCCCCCTGCTCCTTCTCGTCCGGGACCAGGAGCTCGAGGTCTTCGAGCGTGAGCTGATAGTTGCGGTCGTCCCAGGGACCGATCTCGGTGAGCGCCTCGTAGTCGACTCGAGAGTCGACGCCTTGCGCGGGGTCGATGGTGGCCGCTGCCGCGCTCTGCGCGAGCACCAGCGCGGCGAGGGCCAGGGCCAGGCAGAGCGGCGGTATGGTTCGTTTCATGGTCGAGGCTCCGCCCTAGAACGTGGTCTGGAAGATCACCACCAGCCGTGGCCGGTTGTCGAGCGTGGCGTTATCACCCGAGTAGCAGCCCACGTAGTCGGTAGAGAGGTCGTCGTCGTCGTCGCGCTGGAAGCGCAGGCGAAATTGCGTGAGGCCGGTCTTGTTGATGGCGGACTGGCCGGCCTGGGAGAGGTTGCCGGCCCACCAGGTCTGGCCTCCGCCGGTGAGCCTGAGCAGGGTCGTGGCGCTTGCCACCGTGGGGGTGGCGTTCCAGTCGGCGAGCTCCAGGTCCGGGTTCGGACCGAAGAAACCGCTTCGTTGGTCCGCGACCATCTGTTGCAAGGAGAGGTGCGGCCCACCCAGGGTGATCCCCACACGGCACTGAAGCTGGACGCCGCGGATCGGCGCGAAGTCGGGGATGGAGCTGGTGTCGAAGGAGAGGAAGCCCCGGAACTGATTGTCCAGGTTGTCGTCCCCGATGCGGATCGCACTGGTGCCGCTGTTGCCGGTGTTGAAGGTGCCTCCGGTGTCGCTGTCCTCGGACGACTCGACGATCCGGCCGTCGAGCGCCGCGGTGGAGTGGAAGGTCCTCACCTGCCAGGTGCCGATTCCGAGCTGCGCCGCGCCGTAGACCTGCGGCGAGTCGGAGGAGCCGCCGGCCTCGTTGCGGTTGTCGGTGAAGGTGGCGATCATCTGCGAGCCCACCACGTCGAGCCCGTTGTAGTCACCCCACTCGATGGACCCCTCGATGGGCGGCGAGAGCTGAGAGGAGAGCTGCCCGGGCAGCAACCAGGTGGCGCCGCCGTCGATCGACAGGGTGTAGAAGAGGTCGACGCTCTTCCTGTCCGCGGAGCGGCGGGTGTCGTAGAAAATCGCGTGTACCGTGCCGTTCTGATCGGCCGAGATCCACGGGTGGAAGCGGTCCACGGTGGTGACGTCGTTCAGCTCGTGGGGGATCGCGAAGCTCCAGGTCAGCCCTCCGTTGCGTGAGAAGGCCACCCTGACGAGCGAGTGATTGGAGCCGGCCGAAGAGCTCTCGGTCGAGTTGGTGTCGTTCCAGGTCAGGTAGACGGTGTTGGAGAACGGGCCGGTCGAAAGGTCGACGTCCGCGCTGGCGTAGATGAAGGCCTGGCGCGAGTCCATCGCCGGGATCGGGTAGATGAAGCTGGCGTTGGTCGTGGAGACGCTCTGCACCGGCCCGAAGGTCGCGCCGCCGTCGGTCGACTTGCGCAGCAGGATGCGCTTGCTCGAGTACGCGGGCCAGACGTAGTAGACGTTGCCGGCGCGGTCGGTGGTGATGTCGCTGCCGATCCCCTGCTCGGCGGTGCCGGAAGAGAGCGCCTGGGGCGCGCTCCAAGTGTTGCCGAAGTCGGTGGAGCGGGAGATCTTCAGCACGTTGTCGTCGTGCCAGGTCATGTAGAGGTTGTCGCGGTGGGGCGAGACGGGTGATTTGTCGACGTGCAGGTACTCCTTGTCGGAGTGGCCGCCCACCGAGACCCGGCGGCGGACGCTGCCGGGGAGGTCGCTCCAGGTGGCGCCTCCGTCGGCCGAGCGGTAGACCACCACGTCGCACAGCTCTCCCGTGCAGGCGAGCGCTCCCGCGTAGGCCTTGGAGCCGTCCGAGGACCAATCGACCGTGGGGTCGCAGCAGATGTCGTCCATCCCCAGGTGAGTGGAAGGCGTCCAGGTGCCGCCGCCGTCGCTGGAGCGGAAGAGCCACTGGAAGCTCCCCGAGGTCGGGTTCGAGCCGGCGATGGCGCGGCTCTGATCGAGGGGATGGATTTTCACCGCCGACTCCTCGGCCAGGTTGGGCGTGATCCTCACGTCGCCGGCAAGCGCCTTGGCCTGCCATTGCTCTTCCTCGATCCCATCCTGCTCGACCACCCGGTAGCGCCCGTCCTCGCGCTCGACTCCGCGGTAGAGCTTGCCGTCGATCAGGTACCCACCCCATTGCCGCAGGAAGAGCGGCAACGCCGAGTGCGGGTACTGCATCGGGCCGCTCTTGGGCAGCTCGGGGCGGGCCCTGCGCATCAGTACGCGGAAGAAGACCGGAAGCGCGCCCGTGTACTCGTTCTCGGCGGGTGACAGGAGGGCGAGGTCTTCCCGGGTGAGCAGATAGTTGCGGTCGTCCCAGGGGCTGATCCGGGCCAGCGACGCATAGTCCACCCGCGGATCGACTCCGCGCCTGGGGTCGACGGGGGCAGCCTGAGTGGCGGCAGACAGGGAGCCGAGGCCGGCGGCCAGCGCGAGACACAGCAGGAGCCTGCGAAGCATGTTCGCCTCCAGAGAGAAAGGGTTGTCGGTGGTCAGAAGGTCTGCTGGTAGACGACCACCAGCCGCGGCCTGCTGACCGCGGTGGTGGCATCGCCGGAGAAGAAACCCAGGAAGTCGGGCGTGAGGTTGTCGTCGTCGTCGCGGAAGTAGCGCAGCCGGAACTGCGTCAGGCCGGTGCGGTTGATCGCGGACAGCCCGGCGCTGCCGAGCTTGCCCGTGCGCCAGGAGAGCGTCGAAGAGCCCACCCGATAGAGCGGCGCCGCGTTGAGCACCGTCTGGGGGGCCGAGAAGTCCTCGAGCTCGAGCCCCGAAGAGCTGCCGAAGAAACCGCTGCGCTGGTCGACGTAGAGCGTGCTCAGGCTGAGCGTGGGGCCGCCGACCACGCTTCCCGTGGCGAGCTGCACGGAAGCCGCGATGATCGGCGCGAAGTCAGGGATCGAGCTGGTGTCGAAGGAGAGGATGCTGCGCCACTGGCGGTCCAGGGCGTCGTCCCCGGCGCGCAGCGCCTGCGCGCCGCTGTCGCCCGCCGCGAGGCTGCCGGCCACGCTGCTGATCTCCGAGGATTCGAGCAGGTAGCCGTCGTGGGCCGCGATCGAGGTGAAGGTCGCGACCCGCCACGAGCCGATGCCGAGCGGGGCCGCGGCGTAGACGTCCACGGAGTCTCCGCTCTCGTGGATCTCGCTGCGGTTGTCGGTGAAGGTGGCGATCGCCTGTGAGCCCACCACGTCGAGGCCGTTGTAGTCGCCGAGCTGGAAGAAGTGCTCGATGTGAGGAGACTGCTCGGCATTGAGCCGCGACGGCAGGAGCCAGGTGTTCCCGCCATCGATCGACATCGTGTAGTACAGGTCCACGCTCTTCCTGTCCGCCGAGCGGCTGGAGTCGTAGAAGGCCAGGTGTACGGTGCCGTTGCCGTCCACGGCGATCCAGGGATGGAAGCGATCGACGGTCGCGGCGTCGCTCGTGGGATGAGGGGTGCGCACGCTCCAGGTACTTCCACCGTCGCGCGAGAAGGCCACCTGGATGCGGGCGTGATTGGCGCCCGGGTTGGTGCCGGTGGGGGCGGTGGAGTCCGTCCAGGCGGCGTACAGGGTGTCCGCGAAGGGGCCGTCGGTGAGGTCCGCCTCGCTCGACACGTAGAGGAAGGCGTGGCGCGCCTCCATGGCGGGGATGGGGAAGTCGAAGGCGCCCTGGGTGGAGGCGACCTGGCGCACGGGCGCGAAGCTCGCGCCGCCGTCGCTGGAGCGGCGCGACAGGATGGACTTGCCGGCGAAGGTGGGCCACAGGTAGTAGACGTTTCCGGCGCGGTCGGTCACCACATCCGAGCCGATCCCCAGCTCGCTCGACCCGGACGAGATGGAAATCGGCCGGCTCCAGGTGTTGCCGAAGTCGGTCGAGCGGGAGAGCTGGAGGACGTTGACCTCGTGCCAGGTGAGGTAGAGGTTGTTGCGGAAGGGAGACGCGTTGGCCTTGTCGACATGGAGCATCGGCTTGTCCGCCTGCGACTGGAAGCTGATCTCGCGGCGCGTGTCCCCGGGAGTGTCGTCCCCGAGGTCGGTCCAACTGATGCCGCCGTTGTCAGAGCGGTAGAACCAGATGTCGCAGACCCCCGGCACCCCGCAGGCGAGTGCCGTCGCATAGGCCTTGGCGCCGTCCAAGGAGAACTCCACCGAGGGGTCGCAGCACACGCCGTCGGTGCCGGTGGGGAAGGAATCGAACCAGTTCGAGCCGCCGTCGGTCGAGAAGCGCAGCCAGCGCCGGCCGAAGCCCGGGTTGGTGCCGGAGACCGCCTTGGTGGGGTCGAGCGGGTGAATCTTGACGGTGGACTCCGCGGTCGGCACCTCGTAGGTCATCCGCACGTCGCCGCCCAGCGCCTTCTCCTGCCAGACCTCGTCCGGCACGCCCGCTTCCTCGATCACCCGGTAACGGCCGCTCTCGCGGGTGACCTCCCGGTAGAGCTTGCCGTCGATCAGGTAGCCGCCGTAGAAGCGGTGGAACTGCTCGATGGCCGACTTCGGGTAGCGCCCGGCCGCGGCGGCGCGCTGCGCGGGATGGGCCCGGCGCAGGACGACCCGGAAGAAGGCCGGGATGGCGCCGCCGGCATCCCCTTCGCCGGCCGGCAGCAGGGCGAGGTCCTCCAGGGTCAAGCGATAGTTGCGATCGTCCCAGGGACCGAGCTCGGTGAGCGCTCGGTAGTCGACGCGAGCGTCAGTCCCTTTCGCGGGGTCGATGGCGGCTGCCGACGCGCCGTCGAGCGTTGCGAGCCCGAGCGCGGCGCACAGCAGGGCGCGGCAACAGCTCAACTCGAATCGATCCATGGTGGGCTCCTTTCCTCGCAGGGTTAACGGCCTGGCGGCGGCAAAACCGCCACCACGCGAGGACCGAGCCGAGGAGGGGAGCGCGGGCCGCGCTCAGTGGGCTTTGGATGGGACGAGCTTCGACTCGATCTCGGCGCTGAGGTCGGAGTTCTCGAGGAGACGATCCGTCAAGGCTGCATCTCCTCCGCCAACCAGGCCCTGGCCCGCATCCACAGCCGCTGGGCGGTGCGCAGCGAGAGGCCGAGGGCCGCGGCCGTCTCCTCCTCGCTGTATCCGCCGAATACCCGGCACTCGACTACGCGGACCAGCCGGGGGTCGAGCTCGGATAGACGGGAAAGCGCGTCCTCGACCGCCAGCACCTGCTCGATTTCCGCGTCGATCGCCGGCGGGTCACCGGGGTGGGGCGGCGCCGCCTGGTCGCCGCCGCGCTTGCTCGCGCCGCGGCGGCGGGCGTAGTCGACCAGGATCTGGCGCATCGCCCGGGCGCTGACCGCGAAGAAGTGGCCGCGGTCGGCGTAGTGCCCAGCGTGGTCGGCGAGCTTCAGATAGGCCTCGTGGACGAGCGCCGTGGTGTCGAGGGTCTCGCCGGGCCGGATGCGGCCGAGCTGGCCGTGGGCGATGCGCCGGAGGTCCGCGTAGAAGTGAGGCATCAGGCGATCGAATGCCTCGCGATCGCCCTCGGCCGCGACGCGCAGCAGCTCTGCGATCTCGCCCCGATCGAGCGAGCCGGCAGCCGGAGATGGTGGATCGGCGGGCATCTGGGCTCCTCCGAACGCGAGCTGAGGCCTCTCGCGACGCGCATGCTACCCGCGAGCGGCCCCCGGCGCTCGCGCCGCGGAGCTCTCTCGGAGCGATTCGTGCAGCGCCTCGCGGAGCTCATGAGCGCCTTTTCGATCGCGTCCGAGAGCGCGCCTGCCTTGTTGGGGGTGTACCTTCCTGCTACAGTCCAGCCCGAATCGTGCTCGGCGTTGCGACGAAGCCCGGAGGAGGGGCGCTCATGGTGCGGCGTGGCCGTCTCGTGGTTACCGCCACCCTGCTGGCCGCCGTGGTGGCGCTCTCGGCCGCCGCGGTCGACGACCCCGCCACCCACCGCCGGCGCAACCGGCCGGTCAACGAGTGGCAGATCAAGGACCCGGTCAACCCCGACATCCCGCCGGCGCGCGCCGCGCTCGACACCGCGAGCTATGACGGCACCAACGCCGGCGGCCCGACCTGGGACCGCCCGATCGGCTGCGGGCCGGCGATCTCCGGCCTCGGCCCGGTGCGCTACCACGTGGAGCTGATCACCGTCGACACCTCCGGCGCCTACGACATCGGGAGCGTCCAGGACCACGACGGCTACCTCCATCTCTACGCCGAGGCCTTCGAGCCCGGCCCGCCTCACCAGACCACGCACTGCATCGCCGGCAACGACGACAGCCCTGACGGCATCGGCACCTCGGAGCTCCGCGGCGTTCCACTCACCGCCGGCAGCGCCTACTTCCTGGTCACCAGCGGCTTCTCGGCCGACCAGGACGGCAGCTTCACCAACACGCTGAGCGGGCCCGGCATTATCACCATCGGCGATCGCGGCCCCGACCTCGCGGTCACGGTCACCGCCAACGCCGCCAGCGCCGCCGCCGGCGATACCTTCCTGTACTCGATCGAGGTGACCAACGAGGGCCCCGGCGAAGCCGCGACTGTCGAGGTGGCGGCGACCTTGAGCTCGAACCTGACGCTCGACGGTTCGAGCTGCGGGCCCTTGCCGTGGACCATCCGCCAGCTCGGCGAGGGCAGCTCGGTCACCTGCACTGTGGCGGTGACCCTCCATGACTGCGGCCCGGCCTCGCTGACCGCCGACGCGGGCAGCACCGATCCCGACGACCCGGCGGACAACCGCGCCACGGCGACCATCAACCCCAACGCCGTGGCCGACCCGGGCTTCGAGGCGGGCACTCCCAGCACCGCCTCCCAGGAGGCGTCGACGCACTTCCGCACGCCGCTGTGCACCGAGGAGGTCTGCGGCACGGGCACCGGCAGCGGCCCCGCTTCGGGACACTGGTGGGCGTGGTTCGGCGGCACTCCGGAACGCGAGGAGGGCTCGCTGGCGCAGTCGGTCACCATCCCCGCGGGCGACCAGGCGTTCTTGCAGTTCGAGCTCGAGACCTTGGTGTGCAGCGGCAGCGCCGCGGACTTCTTCGAGGTCACGGTCGACGGCAACCGCGAGTTCTACGTCGACGCCACCGACGCGAGCTGCGGGGTGCGCGGCTACCGCTCGCACACCATCAACCTCACCCCGTACGCCGACGGCGCGGCGCACACCCTCAGGCTCCACGCGCTGACCGAGAGCGGCCGGACCACGAACTTCTTCGTCGACGACGTTGCGCTGTTCGCCTGCCGGGGCGTGATCGCACCGCAGGCGCCGGCGATCCCGACGCTCGACGCCCTGGGCCTGGCCTTGCTGGCCCTCGCGCTCGCCGGCGGCGCGCTCGCCCTGCTGCACCGCCGGCGCTCGGCCGGGTGACGCGGTGGGCGGGCTCGCGAGGCACCACGGGCAGGCACAAGGCCTTGCCCCTACACTGGTAGGGGGTCACCCCGCCATCCGTCCGAACACGTCGACGGAGTCAGGTCTGCCCCTACACCTGTAGGGGCGACGTCGCCGTAGACCCACCCGCTTCCCGGGCACAGGGCCTGCCCCTCTATCTGTAGGGGCGACCCTCGTGGTCGCCCGGGAGATTACGCTCGGAGCGGGCTCACGGGCTCGGCCAGCGCCAGCAGCTTCCGCCTCTCGTCCTCGCTGAGGAACGCGGTGGCGAGGGCGTTCTCCTGCAAGCGGCGCAGGTCCTCCTCGCTCAAGCCCAGCTCTTCCTGCGCCACGCGGTACTCGTGCGCCAGGTCGATGCCGGAGATCGAGGGGTCATCGGTCGACAGCGACACCAGCAGGCCGCGGGCGAGGAAGGCGGGCAGGGGGTGCTCCTGGTAGCTCGCCACCGTGCTGGTTTGTACGTTGCTCGTGGGGCAGGACTCGATGGCGATGCGGCGTTCGGCCAAGAGGTCGAGGACCGCGGGGTCTTCGATCGCCCGCACGCCGTGGCCGATGCGCTCGGCGCCGAGCCCGAGCACCGCCTGGCGTACGCTGCCCGCCCCGGCGGCCTCGCCGGCGTGGGCCACGCGGCGCAGACCGGCCTCCCCGGCGCGGGCGAAGTGCTCGACGAAGAGCTCACCCGGGAAGTTGCCCTCGTCTCCCGCCAGGTCCAGCGCCACCACGCCGCGGTCGCGGCAGCGGATCGCGGCCTCGAGCTCGATCTCGGCGGTCTCGGCGCCGAAGGTGCGCGACAGGATGACGATCAGCTTGGCGATGACCGGGAGGTCGCGGGCCTCGTCCACGGCGTCGCAGATCGCCTCGGTGACGCTCAGCGGGTCGAGGCCGTGGCCCTGGGCCATGAAGTAAGGCGAGAATCGCAGCTCGATGGCGTCGATGCCCTCGGCCACGGCGTCCTCGAGATTCTCTCGCGCGATGCGCCGCACGGCGTCGTAGTCGACGAGGATGCGCTGCAGCAGGTCGAACTTGGCGAGGAAGCCCAGCAGATCGGGCGCGACGGTCATCACCTGCACGTGCGGCCGCAGGGCCTCGGGCTCCCAGGCCGGCAGCTCGAGACGGTGCCGGCGCGCGAGGTCGAGGACCGTCGCGAGCCGCACGTTGCCGTCGAGGTGGCGGTGCAGCTCCACCAAGGGGTAGCCGTTGCGCATTGGGCGCGGAGTGTATCGCGGCGCGGGCTCTGCTCAGTCGTACATCCCGTCCGCGAACCACTCTCCGGTCGCGCGGTCACGGAAGATGCGGTACACGCCGCCGCCGGCCAGCTCCACGTCCCAGTAGTCGCGCTGCATCGGGCGCTCCGACCACCACTCCTCCTCGATCCCCCAGGGGCCCGAGGCCACCCGCACCCGCCCGCGGATGCGAGGGAGCTTGGGAGACCGCAACGGGAAGCCAGGACGCTCAGAACCAGGACGTCCAGAAACGGAGCGCGCAGAACCGGGGTGCTCGGGGCCGGGGTCGGAGCCCGCATCGCCGGCCACCCGACGGGACTCGATCGAAAGCAGCCGGATGCCGGCGAGCTCGGGCGGTGGGCCGCTGCCGTAGGGCGTCACCGGCTCGGCCACCATTCCCTCGGCCGCGAAGCGGCCGTTGGCGGCATCGAGGTGGGTTCCGTCGGTCGAGACCGTGGTCAGCACCTCGATCGGCACCGGCGGCCGCAGCACGCGCACGGCGAGCAGGCCCTGGCCGCGGCGCGGCTCGCGCTCGACGCGCGGTGGCGGGGGCGGCGTGTACTCGACCAGCGCGAAGCGCTCGGGGCGGTGGCCGTCGGCCACCGCCGGCGAGCCGGAGCGGCCCGGGCCGAGCAGGGCGAAGAGCCGGGCCAGGGTGGTGGCGAGCTGGTCGGGGGACAGGGCCTCGGGGCCGAAGAGGGAGAGCTGCGCCTCGCGCGGCCGGTCGGGGTGGGCGGTGAAGCGGAAGGCCACCACCGGCGCGCCGGGCGGGCGGGCCTCGAGCTCCAGCCGCGCCAGGGTGAGCAGGGTCCTGGCGTCGCGGGTGGGAGCGGGCAGGTCGAGGGTGCGCTCGTAGAGCCCGTCGGGCTCGAGCTTCAAGGCGATCTCCAGGCGCTTGGCGGCGAGCCCCTGCGCGGCGAGGCGCTGGCACAGGCGGTCGAGGGCGGCGCGGCCGACGAAGAGGAAGGGCTCGAGGGCGACCAGGGCCCAGTCGAGGCTCATGCCCTCGCGGAAGCAGGGGGGCAGGAGGCGGGGCATCAAGGGCTGGGGATCGAGGCCGCGCGCCGTGGCGTGCAGCTCCTGACCGGCCTTGCCCAGGCGGCTCGCCACCTCCGACGCCGGCAGCTTGGCGAGGTCGCCGATCGAGCGGATGCCCCAGCGCTCGAGGGTGGCGGCGACGCCGAGCTCCGGCGCCAGGCGCTCGAGCGGCAAGGGGGCGAGGAAGGCGGCTTCCTCGCCCAGGGGGACGACGGTCGGCGAGCGGGGCAGGTCGGCCGCCACGCGTGAAGCGAGCTTGGCCGCCGCGACGCCGACCCGCACTGGCAGGTCGGCCTTCTCCGCGGCGTCGATCAGCGCGCGGCCGATCTGGTGCTCGAAGTGCTCGCCGGGGAAGTGGCGCTCGAGGCCTTCGAGGTCGAGGTAGACCACGCCCTCGCCCGCATCCTCGACGCGGGGGGAGAGGGTCTCGGCGGCCTCCACCAGGGCCTCTTGGGCGGAGCGCTCACAGTCCGGGTCGCGCGAGCGCGCCACCAGCTTGGGCAGCAGGGCCCGGGCCTGGGGCAGGGTGAGGCCCGCCTTGAGGCCGGCCCGTCGCGCCGAGCGGGTGGCGGCCACCAGGCGGGCGGCGTTGCCGTTGCCGGCGAAGATGGCCAGGGCCTCACGGGTGAGCTCGGGCTCGCTGCGCAGGCGGGCAGCGAGAGGGAAGAGGGGGACGACGAGGCAAGCGAGGCGGGCGGGCGGCATGGCTCAAGCTCTCGACCCTCCCCTCACCGTCCTCCTCCCACCGCCACGAGCGGCAGCGGCTCGGCCTCCGGCGGTCGGGCGGCGGCGGGCGGCGCCAGCGCGGCCGCGGGGTCGAGGAAGGGGATGGCGCGCCAGGGCAGGCGGGCGTGGTCACCGGGCGCCTGGCCGCGCTGCTTGGTCACGGCGAGGTGCGAGGCCACGCCGGCCAGCAGGCGCGGCGCAGCGCCGTCCCCCAGCCAGGCGACGCGGGCGCTCTCGACGGCGAGCACCGCGGCGGCGGCCGTGCCGCTCACCCGGTAGGGGGCGGAGACCAGCAGCGCCGCCTCGTGATCGCGGGCGGCGCGCGCCAGCCGCAGCCAGCAGCCCTCGTCGGCGTGGCCGCAGAGCGGTGGCAGGCCGAGGTCGAGCACCACCAGGGGAAAGCCGCCGGCGAGCACGGTCTCGGCGGCGGACAGGGCCTCCTTGAGGCGTCGTGGCCGCAGCCACAGCAGCCGCGCGAGGTCCACGCCCGTCAGGGTGGCGGCCTGAGGATCGAGGCCGTCGCCCAGGTCGACGAAGGCCACGGCCCGGCCGGTGCCGGTCACCGCGGCGAGCACCGTGAGCAGCAGGGAGAAGCGCCCCGAGCTGCGCCGGCCGACGAGCTCGACGAGCGAGCGCCGGGCGAGGCCGCCGCCCAGCAGGCGGTCAAAGGCCGGCTCGGCGGTGGGGAGCAGGGGCTCGCCGCGCGAACTTCGGCGGCGCAGGGCAAGCTCCCGCGCGCTCTCGACCCGCGAGCGCAGGGGGTGCGGTAAAGTCTGGCGAAGAACCTCGAGCGCCGGCCGGGGGGGGCCCAGGGCAGGGGTGTTAGTGGTCCCCCCGGCCGGCCGCTCAAGATGAAACCTGGTACTGCCTGAACTGTCGACGCCCGGCCCCCCAGCCTGGGGTTTGTCCGCGCCTGGCTGGGAGACCGGGTCGTTGTTTCTTTTGCTTCCCGTGAGCACCGCGTTCGCTGTAGCCGATTTCATGTCGATCCGGAGGTCGTGTGCTCTTTCCGCCTGGGACAGAGAGTAGACGTAAAGAAGGCGTAAGTCAAGAGGAATCTAGGCGTAAGTTTAGTCCTCCAGACGGAAGCCTCGGTTCCGTCTGCAGGCATGGCGGGCGGCGGTGAGGGCGCGCTGCGACGTGGCGGTGATCGGCGGCGGCGCGGTCGGGGCGGCCACCGCCATGGCGCTCGCCGAAGGCGGCCGCCTGTCGCTGGTGCTGCTCGAGGCCGAGCCAGCCCTCGCCGCTCACCAGAGCAGCCACAACAGCGGCGTCATCCACTCCGGGCTCTACTACAAGCCGGGCTCGCTCAAGGCCGAGACCGCGACCGCTGGCCGCCAGGCCCTCTACCGTTTCTGTGAGCAGGAGGGACTGCCGCATCGCCGCTCGGGCAAGCTGGTAGTGGCGACCGAAGAGCGCGAGCTGCCGGCGCTTGCCGAGCTGGAGCGTCGAGGCCGGGCCAACGGCCTCGCGGACCTGAAGCGGCTCTCGCCGGCCGAGATGCGCGACATCGAGCCCGAGGTCGCCGGCCTCGCCGGCCTGTGGGTGGGCGAAACCGGCATCGTGGACTTCGCCGAGGTGACCCGCGCCTACGCTCGCCGCGTGGAAGCGGCGGGCGGCGAGGTTCACACCCGCGCGCGCCTGCTCCGCGTCCACCCGCGGGCAGACGGCCTCACCCTGGAAACCGCGGCCGGAGAGCTCACGTGCGGCTTCCTGATCAACTGCGCCGGCCTCGCCGGCGACCGCGTGGCGCGTCTCTGCGGCGTCGATCCCGGCCTTTCGATCGTCCCTTTCCGTGGCGACTACTACGAGCTTCGGCCCGAGCGGCGCTCGCTGGTGCGCGGCCTGATCTACCCGGTGCCCGACCCGTCGCTGCCGTTCCTGGGGGTCCACCTGACGCGCACCATCCACGGCCAGGTCGAGGCCGGCCCCAACGCCGTCCTCGCCCTGGCCCGCGAACGCTACAAGAAGCTCGCCTTCGTGCCCCGCGACGCCTGGGCCGCTCTCTCGTACCCCGGCACCTGGAGATTGCTTCGCCGCTACTGGCGCACCGGCCTCGCGGAGGTTCGGCGCTCGCTCTCGCGGACCGCGTTTGCCGCGGCCCTGGCGCGGCTGGTGCCGGCCATCCGCCGCGACGACCTGGTGCCGGCGGGCTGCGGCATTCGCGCCCAGGCCGTGGACCGCGACGGGAAGCTCGTCGAGGACTTCCGCCTGGTCCCAGGCCCGCGCAGCCTGCACGTGCTCAACACGCCGTCCCCAGCCGCTACCGCCTCGATCGCGATCGGGCGGGTGGTGGCGGAGCGGGTGCGGGAGGCGATGGGTTAGGGGGGCGGCACTGCGTGCAGACGGCCGGGAGGCTCTGCCTCCCGGCCAGGGTACTCGAAGGGTGGCGCTAGGGTTCGGCCACGAGGGCCAGATCGAGGCCGTAGGAGCCTTCGGCGCCACTCACGCCTTCGACGCGCACGAAGTAGCGGCCTCCGGCGAGGTTCTTTACCAGGCGGAAGTTGTCGCCGCTGCCTGCGTCGTCGTCGGTCGCGATGAGCGTGCCCTGCTTGTCGTAGAGGCTGCCGAAAGTGTCGACCGAGCCGGTGGACTCGATCTCCACGGTCCTCTGGCTGGTGAGAACGAAGGTGAAGAAGTCGTCGTCGTCGTCGGTGGCACTGTCGAGCGCGCCCGAGGCGCTTACCCCGGCGCTGAGCGGGGCGCCACAGAAGAGCGTGTCGCCCTGGTCGCTGCCGGTGGGGCAGAGGGCGAAGTACTTGACGTCGAGCGTGTAGCCGTAGGCGTCCTCGGGGGCCAGCAGCAGGCTGTAGGTGCCCGGGTAAAGCACGGCGGCCACCAGGTCGCCAGGGTCGGCGAGCTCGCCACCCGCGAGCCCCGTGGTCCGCCCGCAGGACTGGCCGTTGTGGATGTCGGCCGAGAGATAGCCGTCCGGCGCCGAGACGCGCAGGACGCCCGGTACCTCGAAGGCGCCGGACAGCACGTCGCCGTCCCACTCCTGGATGCCCTGGACGACCTCGCCGTACCAGCTCTCGCCGATCTCGTCGCCGGCGATCGGGGTGGCCGAGACGCCGCAGCTCGTCGGAGGGTCGGTCGGCCCGATGGAGAGGTCGACGGGCTCTGGGTCCTCGCTCTCGGTCGAGAGGTCCAGGCTCCAAGCGGTCGTGAGCTTGATCCCCGAGAGCGTCTTCTCGGGGTCCTCGGGGGTGACCTGGAAGTAGAAGGTGCCGTCGTCCTCGATCCACTCGACGGCCGTCGCCGTGCCCTCCGCGACGGGGGTGTAGTCCGGGTCGTTGGGGTCGGGGTCGACGCAGTCGGTGCCGAGGAACAGGAGCTTGGGAGCCGGCGAGTCGCCCGGAGTGGCGGCGGCGACGGTCAGCATGCCTGCGGCGGAGGGCTGTACCTTGAAGATCCGAACGGTGGAGATCGGGTCGCCGTAGTCGTGCACCGTCGAGCCCAGGGTGACGGTGGTGGCGGCGTTGCAGTCGTCCGCACGGTCCGCGCGTGCGGCCTGTGGTGCGAAGGTGGCGCCGAGGACGAGCGCGGTGTGGAGCGAACGGACGGCGAAGCGCTGGCGAAGCGAACTGCGAGCGAGCATGGTTTCTCCCTGGGCCGGGCGCTTGGCGCCCGGCCGGAATCGGTGAGCTGGAGCTCGGTTGCAGGGATCCCTGATCGGTCGGAGGACGTCTCCGAGCGAAGCGATCAGGAGCTCGCCGGCCGGCGAATCAGAAGCGGGTGATCAGCCCTTCCCTTGCCTCTGGGAAGGACTAACGGCGGGGATGGGTTGATTGGCGGCGAAGGAGGAAAGAGTGCTATAGCGAGGGCTCAAGTTTTGTGATGAAATGAGGTCCAGCACAACGGCGCGAGTCGAGGAATCGACCTCTGTGAGCGTTCGTACATTCGCCTCCGGCTGGATCCCGTCGCGATGGCGGCGCCCCGGCCGTCCTGAAGCGGCGCCCGTCGTGGGTGGGGCGTCCGGCGAGCGGTCCGCGCCCTTCACCGACTACCTTTCGAGCCTCGGTCCGCAGGGGGATCCGCCGACTCCGCTCGCGTTTCAGAGAGTCCGCCGGCAGTTGCGGACGGCGCTCGTCGCGGAGCTCAAGAGGCGCGGGCTGTGGGAGGCTCCGCCCACCTATGTGGGGGTGCTCGGAGCGGCGAGCTGGAGCTCGACGGAGGGAGCCTGGCAGCGGGACCGCGCGCTCGAGGAGCTGGTCGCGGACTCCTATGCCTTCATCTTCGTCGAGCGGCTCGGAAGCCTGCTCGCTCAGCTCCGGGTCAAGCCCAACGTCGAGGGCCTGGTGCGCCTCAACATCCGCCACTTCCTCCACGAGCGCCAGCGCGAGCACGATCCGATCGGGTTTCGGGTCTTCGAGGCGCTGCGCAACGGCCTCCGCGACGCCGTCGAGGAGGGGGAGATGAAGATCGTCGAGGGCGATCCCCGCATCCGCGGCGACACAGTGCTGGAGTTCACCTCCGGGCCCCGCGCGCCGACCGGCGCCGGGAGCGAGCTCGCCGCGATCGTCCGCGGCTGGGGCGACGAGCTGCTGCCCGAGCTCGTGACCGCCCAGGGCCGGGCCCGGCTCGCCGTGGCGGAGAAGCTTCGCCGCCTGCTCTCCCAGCTCCGGGAGACCGATTGGCGATCGTTTCGCGTCAAGGACCTGCTCGATCCCCTGAAGCAGGACGTCCGGGCGCGCTGGGGCGCGCTCTTCGAGGCCGAGGTTGGAGAAGCTGGTGGTGAAGGCGAGGGCCAGGGGCTGCGGGAGCTGGTGCGGCGCATCGAGCCCAGCCGCCAGCTCGAGGAACGCGACTCCTTCCGCGCCCTGGTCAACTGCGTCGGCGGCCTGATCGCCGAGCTCAGAGCCGGTGGCTCGACACACCGCCACCTCGAGACCCTGTGGGGCTTTCTTCGCGCGCACGCGCTCGCCGGTGAAGGAGATGCGCTCCCCTCGCAGCGCAAGCTCGCGGTCTGGCTCGGCGTGCCGCGCGACCGGCTGCCGGCGCTCTACGAGACGCTGGCGCGCTTCGTCGAGCGGTGCCTGCGCTCCCTGGCGGCGCCTTCCACCGGCCAGCTCGTCGCGGAGGGGACGTGATGCGCGAGCTGCCCCGTGACGAGGAGCTGCGGCAGCGGACTGCGGAGGCACTCGCTCGCCTGCGGGGGAGCGACCGTGGCGACGAGCCCGGAGCGGGCCACGGGGAGCCGCGGCGGGACCCGCAAGCCGGCGACCTCTATGTCAGCGACGAGAGCGCCGACTACGCGGTCCAGTGGCTGGTCCTGGGCGCGGAGCCGCAACACCCGGGCCGTCTACAAGTCGTGGTCGCGGACTCGGCGCCCTTCGCCGCCGGCGCTGATGTCGTGGTTCCCCGGGATGCGCCGCCCGGGCCCCTGACCCTGCGGCCACGGTTCGCGGTGTCGATCGAGCCGCGCGACCTGGCTCCCGGTAACCGGGTCGGGCACCTCGGCGACGAGTGGGTCTCGCAGGTCCGGGAGCGCCTGGCAGGTCTTGCCTCCGGCACCTACCGGCCGACAGTCCTGGAAGAGGAGACCGAGGCCGACCCCGAGTACCAAGACTGGGTCGAGGAGGTGCTCGAGCCGGCCTGCGCGGCGCTCGGCGCGGCGGATCGAGCGCCGGGCCGAGCGGGGGCGCCGGAGCGCGCGCCTCGATGGCCGCAGGCGCTCGCGGCGGTCTTTCTGCTGACCTCGATCGGGCTCTCGGTCTGGGTGGTGGAGCTGCGGCAGACGGTGGAAGTCCTTTCCGAACCTGCGGTGCTATCCGCGGTTCAGGTGGTCGTCGGAGAAGGGTCGAGGTCGCCGGAGGAGATCAGCGCGCCGCCGGGGACGAGCCTTCTGCTGATCGAGGTCGTCCTCGACGACGGCATCGAGGCCTACGACCAGTACCGTGTCGAGCTTTGGGACCGCTCCGTGCGGCTACTCGATTCCGGGCCGCAGCCGGGGCAGCCCGGCACGGTCTATCCGATCGTGTTGCCTCGGATCAGGTTCCCGGACGGTGAGTACCGAATGATCCTCTATGGCGAAACGCCGCAGGGCTCGAAGCTGATCGAGGAGCGGCGGCTCCTGGTCGAAAGCGAGCGCTGAGCGCCGGGTGTCTCGATCGCGAGCGCCATGGCCCCGCGCGCTCTCGGACCTCGCGTTTCTCTTCGGACCTGCGCCCGGCGCCGGCGGCCGCATCCCGGCCGATCGAGTGAGCCGGGAGCTGCCCACGAAATGACCGCAGACGGCGATCTCTCGAGGTCGCGGCCACGCCGCCTGCAAGCACCCTTCCTCGGGGCTTGCCTGCTGCTCGCCGGCTGCGGCGACCCGCAAAGCCCTTCCGCGTCGCTCTCCTACGACCTCGAGCAAGGCGAGTTCCTCCAGGTCAGCGTCGAGCAGCTCGGCACTGATGTCGCGCTCGAGCTGCGCGACCAACGAGACCGGCTGGTTGCCAGGGTGGACAGCCCCAACGGCGCGCAGGGAACGGAGGACCTGGTGGCGATCGCCAAGCACCCTGGCCGCCACTCCCTCGAGGTGAGGTCCGACGCCGCGCCGGGAATGGCTTCTTACCGGATCTCGCACGTCGAGCGCCGCCCCGCCACGTCCGACGACCGGGCGCTGGTGGCTGCGGACAATGACTACCGAAAGGGACGGGCGCTCGCCCGAGAGGGACACCTCGACGAGGCGATCGGGAGGTTCCGAGCTGCCTTTCCCACCTTCGAGCGTCTCGGGCTTCCGGGCCGGCAGGCCGCCGCGCTGCTCGGCCTCTGCGAGGCGCACGAGGCTCTCGGCAAGCTGCAGGTCGCGGTGGCCTTCTGTGACCGCGCAGTAGAGCACTTCCGAGAGCAGCCCGATCCTTACTTCCTGGGAGCCGCGCTGCGGGTCGGCGGCTTGCTGCGGGTGAGGCTCGGCCAGCCCGAACGGGCCCTCCAGCCGCTCACCGACGCACGCCGGCTTTTCGAGTCCGCCGGCGCCCCGGAAGCTGCGGCGCTTTCCCTGAGCTATCTGGCGGCTGCCCACCAGGTGCTGGGCCGCTATCCGGAGGCCGCGCTCCTGTTCGAGGAAGCGCTGGCGAGGAGCGACACCCTCGATCAGGCGGACGTCAGAGCCTCGATCCGCGTCGATGCGGGGAACCTCCTGCTGCTCCTCAGCCGGCCGCGAGATGCGCTGGAGCTCTTCGAGCAGGCGCTCGAGCTGTACCGGGGCCTCGGCGGCGAGGCCGAGGTCGGGACCACGCTGCGCGGCGTGGCGAGAGCGGCGATCCACCTGGGCGCCTACGACCGGGCCCAGGCAGCGATCGAGGAGGCGCTGGCGCTCGTCGAGGGCGACGCCGAACGTGACACGCGGATCGCCAACCTGACGACCTTCGGCAGCCTGCTGCGCCTGCGCGGACAGGCGGATCGTGGGCGGAAGGTGCTCGAGGAGGCCGCTGGCCTGGCGCGCGATACAGGAGCTGTGCAGCGGGAGGCGACGGCTCTGCTCGAGCTCGGCTATCTCGAGGTCGCCGCCGGCCGGCCCGGCGAGGGCCTCGCGCTCCTGGACCAGGCAGGCTCCATGTTTCGCGACGTGGCGGACCCAATCGGCGACACTTCGGCCAGGGCCCGCGGCGCCGAGGCCCTTCGCGACCTCGGGCGGCTCGAGGAAGCCTGGGACCGGCTGGCGCTCGCCCTCGATGCGGTCGAGGCCCAGCGCGCCTCAGCCGGGCGGCGTGATGTCCGTGCCGGCATCTTCGCGTTCCGTCAGGACTACTTCGAGATCGCGATCGACCTGCTGATGCAGATGGAGGAGCGCCACCCCGGCCGCGGCTTCGCGCGAGAGGCGTTCACGGTCCACGAGCGCCGCCTGGCGCGCGAGCTGGTCGAAACCCGCTCCGCCGCTCCCGCGGCGCCGGATCCGCGGCTCGAGGCCGAGGCGGAGGAGCTCGAGGCCCGCCTGCGCTCCCTGGCGATGGCCGACCGCGGAGCAGAGACGGAGCGCGAGATCGACGCGGTGCTGGTGCAGCTCGCACAGGTCACCTCCCGGGCTAGCGCGACGGCGCCCGGCTCGCCGGCCCGCACTTCGCCCCCGATGCCGGACGTCGCCGGGCTGCAACGTCGGCTCCTCGGTCGGGGCTCGCTGCTCCTCGCCTTCAGCCTGGGCGAGAAGCGCAGCTTCCTGTGGGCGGTGACGCGGGAGGAATTCCGCGCCTTCACGCTGCCTCGCCGGCTCGAGATCGAGGCCGTGGCCCAGGGGTTCGCGGAGGCGACCCGAAGCCCTCGCCTGGACCGAGCCGAGACTCGCGACGCGCTGGGAGAGAAGCTCGCCGCGATGCTCCTCGGCCCGGTGGCGGCGGAGCTCGGCGCCTCGCGGCTGCTCCTCGTGCCTCAGGGCAAGCTGCAGGGGGTGCCTTGGGCGGCTTTGCCCGATCCGGCCGACCCAACGGGCCGGCGCTACCTGGTCGAGCAGCACGAGATCGCGCTGTTGCCCTCGGTCGCCACGCTGGCGGCGATCCGCGCCGGCCCAGGGGCCGAGCGGCGGGAGGCTCGGGGTGTCACGGTGTTCGCCGATCCGGTCTACCAGCCGGACGATCCTCGCTTGCCGGTGCCGGTGGAGGCGCCGCCCACGGCGTGGGCGAGGCTGGCCCACGCCGAGGACGAGGCGGAAGCGATCCTGGCGGTTTCCCCGTCCGCCGACGACCTGTCGATGCGTGGCCTCTCCGCCTGCCGCGAGAGCTTCGAGCAGGCGGAGTGGAGCCGCACGGGGACCCTCCACTTCGCCACCCACGCCGAGATCGACGCCCGGCAGCCGGAGCTCTCCAGGCTGGTGCTCTCGCTGTTCGACGAGCAGGGACGCAAGCGCGACGGGTCCCTCCGCGCCTTCGAGATCTCGCGTCTTTCGCTGCCTGTGGACCTGGTGGTGCTCTCCGGCTGCGAGACGGGGATAGGCGAGGAGCTGGCGGGGGAGGGGATGGCGAGCCTGGCCCGGGCGTTCTTCGAGGCCGGGGCGCGGCGCGTGGTGTCGAGCCTGTGGCGGGTGGGCGACCGCAGCACGGCCCGGCTCATGACCCGCTTCTACGAGGGCTACCGGGGTCGAGGGCTCGCTCCTGTGGCGGCGCTCGCCGCGGCGCAGCGCGCGATGCTCGCCGAGCCGGAGACCAGCGCGCCGTACCGGTGGGCCGGCTTCGTGGTGCAAGGAGACGGCTGGGGCTCACCCTAGCCCCGGCGGCCGGTGTCTTAGCTCCGATGGTGAGTGGAGGTCATTTCCTATCCGATTCGAGGAGAGAGGAGGCGGCTCGTGAAGGAGTTCCCGCATACCGAGAGCTGGACGAGCATGGCGCCCGGCGAAGTCCTGGGCCGGGAGGTCGAGGTCGCCGCGGGCGGCTTCCTGCACCTGGTGGTCGAGCAGCGAGGCATCGACGTCGCGCTCGAGCTCCACGATCCCGGGGGTGCGGAGCCGCTGCGCTTCGACAGCGCGACCGGGCGGTTCGGCCCCGAGGAGCTGCTGGCGCTCCTGCCCACCGCGGGACGCTACCGGTGGAGCGTCGCCGCCCTGGCGGGCGAGCCGGCGGCCGGGGAGGTCCGCTTGCTCGCGGCGATCAGCCGCCCGGCCACCCAGGAGGACCGCGACCTGGTGGCGGCGGACCAGGCGGACCGCGGCGGCCGCACCCTGCTGGGCATCGGCGCGCCGCGGGACGCGATCGAGTCTCTGCAATGGGCCCTCCAGGTCTTCACCACGCGCGGCCTCGCCTGGCGCGAGGCGGAGTGCCTGCTGGCGCTCGGCGAGGCGCAGGAAGCCGACGGCGCGTTGCAGGCGGCCGCCGCGTCGAGCGAGCGCGCGGCGGAGATCCACCGCCGCGAGGGTCGTTCTCATCGCCTTGCCCATGCGCTCGAGCTCGCGGGCCTCGTCCGGCTCCAGCTCGGCGAGCCGGAAGCGGCACAGGCCGCGCTCGAGGAGGCGCGGTCGCACTTCGAAGAGAGTGGCGAGGGCGATCGCCTGGCGGCGGTCTTGGCCCGCCTGGGGAGCGCGTTCCAGGCCCTCGGGCAAAACGATCAGGCGGTCGCGCTGCTCGTCGATGCGCTCGAACGGTGGCGGGGCCAGCGTGGCAACGTGGAGCGGGAGGCCGCCATCCTGATCGATCTGGGCTGGGCCCTGCTCGCTGCCGGCGACAGCGCCACCGCCGGGGAGCGGTTCCGCGAGGCGACAGCGATCGCGGCCGGGAGCGCCTTCGAGCTCTTCGTCGCGACCGCCCTGCGCGGTGCCGCCGAGGCGGCGAGCCGCAGCGGGCAGCACGAGGCGGCCCAGGCGGCGATCGGCGAGGCCTTCGATGCCCTGCTTCCCGGAGCAAGCTTGCGAGACCGCCTGGCCGTGCTCCTGACCTCCGGGCAGGTGCTGCGCCGCAAGGGAGACCTGGCCCCGGCGCGAGCGCCGCTCGGGGAAGCGCTCGACCTGGCGAGAAAGGTCGGGGACCGGCGCTCCGAGGCTATCCTCCGGCTCGAGCTGGGCTACCTCGCGACCCAGCTCGGCGAGCCAGGTCGCGGCCTCGAAGATTGCGAGCTGGCGCTCGATCTGTTCACGGCGATCGGCGATCGCCAGGGCCAGGCCTCGGCGGCGCGCCGCGCGGAGGAAGCGCGGGCGGCCCTGGCTGCGGCCGGCGTCGCGGCTGCTGCTCTCGAGGGAAGGGGATCCCTGCCACTGGAGGGCACGCAGCAGGGCACGAACGAGGTCCAGGGCCAACGGCTCCCGATGGACCCGATCGAAGGCGCGGCCGGCACGACACGCCCCGTCAACCTGACCGGCACCGACCTGCCGGGCGACGACGATCCCCACTGGAAGCCTGACGACGCGACCGACGATGTGCCCGCCACTCCACCCCGCACCGGTCCGAGGCGCCGGCGGGCAGCCAACCGCAAGGCCGGAAGAGAAGGCGCCAGCTTCTTCCCCCTGAGTGGGGAAGCGGCGGACGGGCCCGGCGAGGGCGACGACGAACTTCTCCTGGAGCTCGATCCGAGCCGCTTCACCGACCTTCTGGCGGCGAGCGAGAGCACGGCGAGCCCGGCCGCGCTCGACGAGCTCAGGCTCTGCCGCGCGTACGAGACGAAAACCGCGGAGCAGCTCAGCATCAAGGCCCGTCGCCTCGAGCTGCCGAGCGACATCGACCCGCACGACCTATCCCAGACCGGGTGGGGAATCGTGATCTCCCGCGACGAGGACCCGGCGGTGATCCATCATCTCGGGCCGCTCATCGAGCGCCGGAAGGAGCAAGCCGGCAAGCGGTTCAAGCAGCTTGACTACGAGCCGGGAGAGTCCGGGCGGCAGTTCCTTTGGTACCACCATGGCGAGCCCCCCGGAATCCTCGACCCCAGCCAGCACCCGTACTACCTGCTGCTGATCGGCAGCCCGGAGCGGATCCCCTTCGAGGTGCAGTACCAATTGAGCATCAATCACGCGGTCGGCCGCCTCTGCTTCGACGAGCCGGCGGACTACGGCCGCTACGTGGAGCGCCTTCTCGCGGTGGAGGCCGAGGGCTGTGTTCTACCCCGGCGAACCGCCATCCTCTCCGTCGAGAACGGCGACCGTGCCACGACCCTGCTCGCCAAGCACCTGGTCGACCCTCTCGCCGAGCGCCTCGCCGGCTACGCCGGCTGGGAGCTTTCGGCGTGGCGTAAGGAGCGCGCGCGCAAAGAGGATCTCCAGCAGCTCCTGGGAGGCGAAGAGGTCCCGGGCCTCCTGCTCGTCTCCTGCCACGGCAAGCCGCTCACCTTGGGCTCGCCTTGGCAGCGGGACTACCAGGGCGCCCTGGAGTGCCAGCGTGTGCCGGGAGCCGGCAATCTCTTCCACGCCCGCGACCTCGCCCCTGGCGCGGACCTTTCCGGCTTGGTGGCCTTTCTCTTCGCCTGCTACGGCGCCGGCACTCCTGAGGAGGACAACTACTCCTTCCTCACCCGCGACGGCGTGGTCGTCAGCCGGCCTCGACCGGAGAAGCTCGCCGATCCGCCCTTCGTCGCGCGCCTGCCCCAGGCCCTCCTTCGGCAAGGGGCGCTGGCGGTAGTCGGGCATGTAGACCGCGGCTGGACCCTCTCCTTCGCCTGGGCGGCGGAGGGCGCGCAGACCCCTGATGCCGTGCGTAGCCTCGAAGACTCACTCAAACAGCTCCTCTCCGGACATCGCCTGGGCCATGCCTTGCGCGCCCTCTACCGACGCTACACGGCGCTCGCCGCGCGGCTGGTCGGGCTCGTCGAGAAGCGCCGCTACGGGCGCGGCGTCGATCGAGGCTTCTTCGCCATGCAGTGGATCGCTCACAACGACGCCCGCAACTTCGTGATCCTGGGCGACCCCGCGGTCTATCTGCTGGGACAGCGGCAGGGCGGCGCGCGCCTCCACGGCGACAATGGCCACGCGCTCGTAGAGCTCGACCCGGAGCTGCTGGCGCTCGTCGCGCAAAGCGCAGCGCTGCGGGGGGTGAGCGTCGACGCCTGGCTGAACGAGCTGGTGCGGCGGGGAGTGGAGTAGGAGTTCGCGCCTCTCCGGCCGCTGCTACCTCACTGACCTCGGCCTTGCCGAGGTCAGCACGAAGGATCTCCTCACACAGAGGGCCCGGCTAGCGGCTGGGTCTGACAAGCTCCCGCCCCTGCGGGAAGGGGCTGTCGGCCTTGGAGGAGCATCGTCGCCGAGGCTGCTTTCCCTTTCATGTCCGAAAGGAAAAGCAAGCGATGCTTCTGCGAAAAGCGATCGATCTGTTTCTCGACGGGTACTTCTCCACCTGCGAGCGGCGTCCAAAGACCATTGTCGCCTACCGCAGCGACCTCGCTCAGTTTCGCCGATCCCGATCGCAACGCGAGGCGCTCGAAGCCATAACTCCGGAGTCTCTCGAGGCGTGGGCTCAGCACCTGAAGAAAGAAGGCCTCGCGCCTGCCTCCATCCGGCGTAAGTTGGCGGTGCTCAAGGTCTTCTTCAATTATTGGGTGCGGAAGCGGGTGATTGATCGCTCACCATTCTGGTTGCTCCGGTTCGATATCGGGAAGATCACTCCGCTGACGCGGACTCTGACTCTCGATGAAGCACGCCGCCTCCTGCGGCAGGCGAAGCAGGAGGTCGGCCGCCTTCCGAGAAAGCCGAGCGGGAACCTGGACGACTCCTTTCTGGCGCTTAGGAACTGGGCGCTGGTCGAGCTGCTGCTGGCCACGGGCCTGCGCGTCGGTGAGGCCACCGCGCTCCTCCTCCAAGACTTCACTCTAGATCAACGAATCCTCCTGGTTCGAGGCAAGGGTGGCCGCGAGCGCCTGGCGCTGCTCACAGAGGACAGGAGCTTCGAGGCCATCGCCCACTACCACCGCCACCGCTTGGCGCTTCCGGCAACCACGGAGTCGTTTTTCCTCAACCGGCGGCAGGCGCCTCTATCCCCCCAGGGAGCCTCGGCAGCGCTCGTAAGCCTCGCCACTGCTGGCGGCATCCAGCGCCGCATCACTCCCCACATGCTGCGCCACACCTCTGCCACCCTTCTCCTGCAGAACGGGGCGGATCTGCGCATCGTTCAGGAGTTCCTCGGCCACGCGTCCATCACCACCACGCAGCGGTACACTCATATCACGCGTACTCATCTCGTCGCGACGCTGAAGCGCTGTCATCCCAGGTTAGCGCTGGGGTAGGAGTATGGCCCGCGGAGACCAGAATATCGATCAGCGGTATTGTCGATGAACTGCCGAAGATAACTAGAAATTATTGCCCACGCGTAGGACGAATACCTGATGAAGAAGAGGGCTTACGACCTCACCAGTGCCGGAGTGCATACTCTGCGCTATACGATCCTCAACACGAAGCTGCGAAATCCTCGGCGAAAGGTGACGGTAGCTGCATCGCCTGAAGAAATAGAGCGCTTAGCCTCAGGAGGCTTCCTAGTAAGGGATCCGCTTCTTACGGAGCGGCAGCTCTCCAGTCTCAGATCTGCCCTGACGCAAGTTCTAGAGAGCGAGAAGGCCATGCCTGAGCTGGCCGAGGAGAGCTGCTTCGGCGGAGCTTACGTCAGACACCTAATCGACAAGCACAGGCACTTTCGCAGCCTCCTCCATCTTCATGCTCCTCAGTCGATTGCTCGCGCTGTTCTCGGGCCTCAGATACGCTTTGATGAGATCGTGGCTCGTGTAGTCTCCCATGGCAAATCGGACGGACGAGTGCCCTGGCATATCCATCTGCGCGTCATCCCTCGCCCGACCCCTCCCTTCTTCTGCTATCCGCAAGGGCTCGAGTGCCTTTGTTACCTCGACGACATCACGGAACGTAGTGGACCTCTTTGCGTCCTGCCTGGATCTCACAGAAAACCGCTATTGCAGTTCGGCGCGAAAGACCACGATGACAAGCCCGGCCAAGTAGCCATCACTCTCAAAGCTGGGGCCGGCGTGCTGATGCATCCAAATCTCTGGCACAAGACGCTGCCCTCGCAACTGAAGCAAGGAGCGCGGCGGCTCGTAATCTTCGGCTACTACCCATCGTGGGTTACAGGGGACGAGCGAACGCGCCTCCGGCCCGCCGGGGATCATCTTGGACAGCTTCGGCGCTCCGGATCCTCTCGGACTCGTGAGCTGGTCGGTGAATTCTACTGGGGCTGAGACGGGCCCCTTAGCGATGCAAACCTCACCGATAGTAGACCCGCTGTTCCGCAGGATTGATCTCGATGAAATCTATTATGACTACTTTGATAAGGTCTGGTCCTCCGGAGAGATCTATGCAGATCCCTCCGGCTGGAGAGACACGTACGCCGCTGCGGCGCCAATGCTACCCGAAGTGGAGATTCGCAAAGAGGATCTAGGTCGCTACTATCTCGACGAAGGAACCAACCTCGCCGGAATCAAGGAGCCTATACTCGAGCTTATCAGCACCTGGGAAAACCGCACGGTGACGTGGCCTGAAGTCACACTCTACAGTTCTGTTTCCGTCGCTTCAGCCGCAGTCCTTGTTACACTTCGTCGGCTCGGTATCTCGCTAGTTCTCTTCGAGACTCCTGCCTACGCAGTAACAGTCAATCAAGCTCGGGCGCTTGGATTTACAGTTAAGCTTATCCCCACCTACTTCTCAGGTAATTTCTCCTTTCGGCTCTGCGAAAAAATAGAAAACAATACGCCCAGTTTTGCGCTTTGGTTGACTCATCCTAGGACTTCCCTTGGCTATAATCAGGAACTTACTGCCCTCGAACAACATCTCTCTGTGCTCCGCGCTGCGGACTATCTGATCGTTGACGAGGCCACTGAGCAGCTTTTCCCAAGTATGCTCAGCCCTCTAGCGGACTATCCACGAGCTGAGCAAATCTTGCGAATACGCGGTCTGTTGAAAGGTCTGGGGCTCAACGGGCTCCGTCTCGCCTGTGTTCTTCATGACGCATCTTTGCGGGAGAGTCTTGAGAGCGCGCAAGAAATACTGGGAGCCTCACTCGACCTTTATAGCCTGAGAGCCGCAGCCAGGCTGGGACACCAACCGCAGCTCTTCTTCACAATGTTGGCGGCAGCAAATCGCCAAGTCGTTAAGCTTCGTACAACCGCCGAAGGTCTCGCCGCGGGATCCTGGGCTCGGGTTACCAAGGTCGTCAACGGCTACATGGGCGCGGCGCTTGTCGACCTTAGCATTCTTCAGGGGGACTACGATGAAAAGCGGCGGAGGCTCCTTGCCTACTGCAGAGACCACGAGATGCCAGTAATTCTCGGGGCCAGTCTCCTCTTCGCGTTCGATCCCGGCTGGGAGCAAGTTCGCCTGAACTACTTCAACCGCGACTTCCACATCACTCGAGCAATTGATTTACTGAGCTCCTTTCCCCGTACTATCGCTGAGAAGGTCTAGTATTACCTTCCTCAACTTGCCTGCCAGGGCAGTGCTAATGTCGAGGCGGAAGTCCACCAGAATCGATCCCGGGAACAGGGACAGCAGGCGCAGTTCATAGGCCGGAGAGGGCTGAGTCACCAAGCCGGCCCGTGCCGAGAAGACAGAAAGCGGAAGGTGGTCCTCTGGCGGGACGGCATTCTCTCTTGAGCGCAAGAGAGGAGCCACTCCAAGCGTCTTTAGACCAGCTAGCGACGGGACCGTCAACCGGAGTCGTTTAATCTCGAGTTTCGTGCGAGTAGCAAGGAAGGCTGCCAAGAGTGGTAGGAAAGTCGTGGTGGCCTCCGCGAACAATTCCAAGATCAGGGGTGAGTTTCTGGGCCCTAGCGCCTTAATGACGATGCCCTCGGGCGAGAGCCAGGGCTCCAATTCCCTTCTGAAATAGTCGGCGTCTTCTGGGCCGTCGACAAGGAGCCTAAGCGTATTACCTTGAACTGAGCGCAGGCTATCAAGCGCGTCAAAGTACTCCTCCGCAATTCTGGACAGCATCATATGTGTACCACTTACTGCCTGAGCTGCGCGATGGAGAACGTGGCCAGTTTCGTTGTGAGTTACAGTCTCGGTTAGGCTGCTGGTCACCTGATGAAAGCGCAGGATCGTGTGTGCCGTTATGAGCTGCGAATCCCAGAGGTCGACCAAAAACTCCGAGAAGCGATCTAACAACTCAACGAAACTTGTCGGATTCTTGTATATCTTCGTCCAACTGGTGATATTCAGCGCCTCGTCTAGGTTGATCGAGCCTCGGGTGAGGTCAGGATCAAGGAAGTAGTCAAGGCGCAGTTTCTCAAGGGGTGTGAGATGCCGTGACGACAATTCGTTCTCGAGATCTGCTGCGTTGAGGAGTCTAAAGTCTTGCCGAGTTCTTGCGGACCGAATGGGAGATCTCTCGAGAGATCGGGAGGAAAGACCGAAATTATTGATGATTGTATCAATTTGTATGGAGGTATCGACGAAGCGAGAGTCGCGGAACACGGACATCTCTGCGATCTTATTGCTGGTAGTACAGTCGCGGAATGTACAATCAGTAAACTTCGATGACTTCACAAGGAGATTGCGCAGGTCGCAGCGCTCAAACTGCACCTTTTGGAAATCGCAATCGTAGACAGCGTGGTTGTCAAAGCGACAACCCCTGAAGACGCTTTCCAGAAAGAAGGATGTGGCTAGAGTCCCGTCGGAGAAGTCACAGGAAGAAAACGCTGCATTACGAATAAAGCTGTCTTTGAAGTCGCATGCCGTGAAGTCGACTCCATCTGCAACAATATCGTGCATGACTGATTCTACAAAATTCGTCAAGCGCAGATCCGGCAGCGCAGGGATGGTCCCAGTAATTCGGAGCCGTGCGAGATCGGACGTCAGAAGTGAGGGAAGGGCAACTTTTTGGAGATCGATTTCAGTTTCGGAGCCGTCCTGCTGCCTGAAGAGACGCAAAGGAGATCTGTGGAGTATCAGGTCCATTAGAGCCTTGTGTCGTGGGCAATAATTTCTAGTTATCGCTGGAATCGAGGCTTGAAAGCTTTCTTGCCTCGGCCGGTGCGGCCGAGATCCTCTGGTACCGAAGTGCGCTCCCGGACCATTGCCTGCGGCTCGACCGTGCACCGGACCGTAAGGCACCTGCATATCTTTGACAGTGCGGCGGGTAGCATAGCGCGAGTGCTGTAGCTAAGGCAAGACTGGTAACACCTTTCGGTGCTGCGATTTGTCTCGCCGCGCAGGGGAGGAGCATCTGGGCGCACGAGAAGCGGTGCTCGGCAGCCTATGAGGCTCGCGATACTCCGAGGGTGCACAGAGTGCGCGGCGAAACAGACAGAGCCCACGGTGCGTCCAGTCGTCTCCCCTCCCAATACGCGAAACCAAGGTCCGCCAGGGGCCACCCACCATGAGTTGGGCGGCGCCTTGCCGAGCCCCGTGGGTCAGGAATCCTGGGACAGCATCGATCCTTCAGGCAGCACAGGCTTCGCTCTCGCATTCCTAAAGCGTGTTGACTCCCGCCCCCGGATGCCCGAACAGCGTGTACGCCAGCCACGTCGGGTCGCCGGGGTAGCGGGCCCGTAGCCACAGCCGAGCTTGCCGCAACGCCCCTGCGAGCGGCAGCCCCTCGGCCAGGAGACGCCGATAGAACTCCAGAGCCAGCTCGTGGGCCTTCTGGTCGTCGACCGCCCAGTAGCAGCCGAGGAAGACGCCAGCACCGGCGCGGACGAAGCCAGAGGACCAGCCGCCGGTGCCGGTCAGCGCCAGGCCGGAGCGGCCGGAATGGCAGGAGTTGAGGAAGACCAGCGGCCGAGCATCGCCGAGGCCGGCTGCACGGTCCTCGAGCACGCAGGGCGCGAAGGCCTGGTGCTGCTCGAGGCGTAGCTCCCAGCCCTCCGGGTCGTCGCCCTTCGCCTCGCCGTGCACGGCGAAGTACCAGCCGTCGTAGCGGCCGGAGGCAAGAGCGTCGAGCAGCGGCGCGGTGAGCGCAGGGACGCCCTCGACCACCCGCTCGGGATTCGCCTGCCGGAGCAGAGCTTCGATCTCGGGCGTCGCCCTGCCCACGTTCCCGTCACGCGCCACGACCGTGGCCACCTGGCGCAGCGGGAGGCACGTCGTACGCCGCGGACCGCCCAGGAGCCAGCGCGCCACCGCAAACGCCTCGCACAGGAACGGCTCGTCGCGCCTTCCGCTTCCTTCCCGGCATCTAAGCTTGAGCATCTCCCAGGGGATGAAGGTCTCCTCGGACTGGATCTGGACCGTCTCGACCTTGCCTCTGAGCGAACACAGCCGGGCCTCGAGCTCCGGCGTGAGCAGGTGGGCGGTCAGCCCGGCGCAGATGGCCGAGAGCCGGTCGACCGCCGCACGGGGGTCCTTTCCGGGCGGCGGTAGGTTGCCGATGCCGCGCAGCAGCTCCCCGACGTGCGTCGCCGGTGCCTGCTCGAACGGCTGCGAGTGGAACGTCTCGTGATCGATCCCGAGATCGAGGTTCGCAGCGCTCAGCTCGAAGCGCAGGGACTCGCGACCATCGCGCCACTCCCGGCGGATGACGATCTCGAGGTCGGGGGGCGCGGACGGCGCAGGGCCGCGCGCGGCGGGTGAGGGCAGAGCGGCGCCTGCTCCCTCGCCGCGAACCGCGGCTCCACCCCCGGGCCGCGTGCTGGAGGCGCTGAGGAGCGCCGCCAGGTCCCCGGTCTTCTCCAGCAGCTCCTCGACACGGCGGCGCAGGCCGTGCACCAAGAGCGGGTCCAGGACCTGCTCGGCGAGCAGCACCTCCAGCCGGTCGAGCGCCTTCTCGCGGCTGCGTTCCCTGCGATGGCGGACCGCCTCGGTCAAGAAGCACGAGGAGATCCAGATCGCCGCCGAGACCAGCGTCCACGCGACTTGCGGAACGTCGAATGGCAGACCGCCCGGGTGCTCGCCACCGGCGCCGCGCGGGCGCGGCGGCATGGCCTCGAGGGTCGCGTCCAGCTCCGGCTCGAGCGCCGGCAGCGCCTCCGGAGCCTCGGCGCGCAGATGGTCCGCGACGAGCTGGTGGATGAGCTGCCTCTCGAGGCTGTCCATTCCTTCTCCCTCAACGCGAGAATTGGCTCGCCCGCAGGGCCGCGAGGCGGTCCTCGGCGGCCGGGTGCCAGTAGGCGGGCGACGAGGCGCCGGTGAACTGCCTGATGAACATGCGGCGCGCGTGGCGCCAGCGAGTGGAACGCGGAAGTCTCGGGTCGGTATACCCCACGGCCGAGTGCTCTGCCCGCAGGCGGCGCCAGGGGCGGTAGGGTGGTGCTGGTTCCGGCTCCACAGGCTCCACGACTTTGCGAATGCAGCTCTCGAGAACCGGGCCCGGTAGTCCGAATCGCCTCCTCGCCTCGTCGTCGGCCTCGGTCTCGAGGCCCGCACTGTCGAGGAGCGCCGTGACGAAGCCGTCGCCCACGAAGGTCAACCGGCCCAGCCACCGAGCCAGCGCGAAGAGGCGGCAGTGCCCGAGCCGGTGATGGGCCAGCTCATGGGCCAGAAGCGCGCGGCGCTCCTCGGGCTCGAGCCCGGCAAGGAGCCGTGGCGACACCGCCACATAGCGCTCGCGCTGCCGGAGCCCGAAGGCGTGGGCCTCCGCCTTGAGCGGCACGTCCGGCGCCGCGACCAACCGGACTTGTCCGAGATCCGGGGAGCATTCCAGCAGGCCGGGCCAGGCCTCTTCGCCGACCGCCACCGCGCGCCGCAGCGCTCGCCGCGTCCGGCGCCGGTCGAGCGCGAGCTGGCCCACGGACGCTGCCAGCAGGGCCAAGGCGCCCAGCCCGTAAAGCACCCAGAGAGCACGCACCGTAACCTCGGTCCAGGGGTCGCCGACCGGGCGGCCCAGCGCCACCGCGACCATGAGGGCCGAGAGCTCCGGCACCTGGAGCCGCGGGTGCTCGAAGAGCGGGACCACGGCTTCGACTCCGCAGAGCACTGCGAAGGCGAGCGCGGCGAGGAGCAGGGCGGCGAGGACGGACCAGAAAGTGCCGAACAGTCCGCGGAGAAGGCGGCGCGCCACGCCGCCTGAAATCGCCATCCGGTAGACACCCCGGCCGCGGAATGCGCGAAGCCGTTCGAGCTCGGGGCGGACCCGGAGGGCGAGGTTCACGCTCGCCACGCCGAAGATCAGGCCGATTCCAACCACCACGGCCGTCACGGCGACAGCCTGCCGGGCGAGCGCCTGGAACCAGCCGTAGAGCCGGCCGATCTCCGAGCGGAGCTCCGGGTTGACCTTCTGCCAGCCGGGTGGCGGGGTTTCGCCGGCGAGCACGGCCTGCCACATGCCAACTCCCTGTCTCAGCGGTCCGGCATCCAGCGTGGTCGCCACCCAAGGCATGGGGATGAGGAGGAGAAACAGCATCGCCATCGCCGTGCCGAGACCCGGGAGCAGCGGGTTCATCCGCAGACCGAAAGCCTTGCTCGCGAAGAGAACGCCAGCCGCCACGAGCAGCAGCAGGACGAGGACCAGTGCTACGCCGAGAAAGCCCATCATCCAGCCCAGGCCCGGCTGGCCGTGCCTGGGAGGCAGCGCCACCGCGACGATCCAGGCTGCAAGCGCGAACAGGTAAACACACAACCCCGTGATCGCCACGCCGTGGCGCTCGCGGGTGGCGACCGGCTGCAGCGCCCCGCCGCGGCCTTCGACCGCTGCCAGGACCTGCTGCCAGGCCCTGCCCACCCGGCGGCCGCCGAGCGCCGCCTGCAGGTGGAGGATCACCGGGAGCAAGGCCAGCGCGAGCCCGGCGAGCCAGAGCCCCGAAGGGTCGTTCAGCCAGCGCATTCCGGGGCCGCTCGGTCCTGCGGTGTAGGCGGCTGCGAGAAGCCCCACGCCGAGCAACACCCACAGCCCGGCCACCACTGCGCAATACCAGCGAGCGAGCCGGAAGTCCGAGCTGACGGCGAGCTGGCTGCCCGCGGCTTCCACCCGCCAGGTGGCGCGCTGCGGGAGCGCGCGCCAAAGCACCACGGGCCAGCGGGCCTCCTGTCGGGTCTCGAGGAGCACGAGGCCCGGCATTCGAACGATCTCCTGCACACGCATCCCGAGGGACTTCGCAGCGGCTCGGATCCCTTCCACTGCGTCCTCGGCGGAGCCCGTGCCTTCGTAGCACCTGCCACGGTAGGCGGACCTGGCTTCGCGGCCGCCCTCGGAAGCAGTCGGAGTGCCGGAGCTCGGCCTGGCGCTGTCGGGCGGCGGAGTGGGCACCGTGTGGCCGCCCTCCTATCTTTGAGACTTTCCGGCGATTCTATACAGAAAGCGATCGCGTTCCGACGGCACCCCGGCGTATCCACCGCCCACGCGCAAGTCTGCCGGCGCAGCGCCATATGCACATGTCGCCACGTCCGGAGGTCTGAGCGTTGCGCCAGCTCTGGCCTCCTGGGCAGGAACTTCCCGCGTTCTGCTGTGGACCAACACAGCATGGGCCAGCGTCGCGAGGCGCGCTGATTGCAGCCTCGGACTCTCCAGCCGAGGCGTCGGAGGACTTGATGAAGTGGGCAGTAGAGGCGCTACGCAACACTCTTCAGATCCTCATATTTCTAGCCTGGGGATTGCTTGGAATGTGGCTTTGCCTTCTCATCAGGCCAGCCTTGAGTGGCGCCACGCTGCAGGTCACCGAGGTGACCGGAGTCACCAACTGGTGGATCACTGTGACCTTCCTGCTCATAGTCTTCGCCCTGATAGCTTCTCGAACCAACTACGGCCTGACGATGGGGAGTCTCTCGAGGCTCTCGCAGTCAGACCGGGACACGCGCCGAGACAGACTCGCGCTTCGATGGGGTCTCACGGCAGCCTTCGCCAGCGCGATACCGGGTTTGGTCTTGGGGGTGCTTGCGCTGGTCGTCTCTCTACCCCACTATCAGGAGAGCCTTGGCGCGGGTTCATATCGCCTTGCCTCGCAGGAGCTAGAGAAGGACATTCGAGAGAGGAGCCGGGCCGCATACATACTGGTCGTCGACGCATCAGCTAGCTACATGTCGTCCACCGTGACCAACGGATTCGTAAATCTCTCTCGCCTGCAGCTCTTTCTCGAGGATCTCCTCCTCTATGAGCGGGGATACTTGCAGTCACACTTTGTCTCCGATACCGACCTCCTACAGTTGGTGCTGTTCTCCGGGACGCAGCAGGGACCCAAACCTCTTTCGGTCGGAGCGTTGAAGAATGAACTAGACAACGCTATAAAGAAGGAGATCGAGAAGGTCAGGAGGGAGGTTCTGACTTCGCAGCTCCAGAAGCGTCTCATAACCAGCTCAACCGACATTGTGCGTGCTATAGAGATGGCGGTAGCGGAAGCAAACAAGGGTGATTACCTGCGAAGTGACCACGTGACCATCGTCATCGCGTCGGACTTCTTTCATGACGTGAGCACGACTGGTGAAGCCGAGGCGAGAAGGCGGCTCGGAGCGGTTATGAGAGATCTTGGGGAAAGGAACCGCATTCACCTGCTGGGGCTCATTGGGAGCAAGCTGACACGAGAGAAGGGAAGAGATGAGCTTGACGTGGTAGCCGAGCTAGAGCGATTCCGCGCGAACGGGGCCTGGCGAGCGCTGGACCTCGAATCCTATGAGGCCGCAGATGGTGCAAGCAGGAAGGCAGCGGTCGTCCTCGGCATCCTCCCGCTAGCGCAGCAGAAACACGCTATCAAGGTTCACTGCGGCGTGAACTCGAAGGTCTCGGTAGAGAAGACTGTCGTGGAGCTTCCCTCGCGCCTCGAGTACGCGCACACTGTAGTCGCTGCGGGAGCAATCCTCTCTTCGAGCTCCGCGCCTGACCATCCGAGACTCAGTCTCCTGCTGAGCCCTGACGACTCATCGATGATAGCCGCCTCCAAGTTGGTGGATAACTGTTGGATAGCAACGGGGGAGGAGGGACAGAAGAAGACGATCTCCATCTCTGCAGGCGGAGCTCTGCAATCGGGCAGCTCTCCTCCGTCGCTAGTCCTCATCGCCTCGCCTGGCGCTGGCGTTATCCACCGCCTGGAAGTGACCACCGTGCCGGTTCATGTGCCTGAGGTGGCGAGGACGCTCAAGGCTGTAGTGACCTTTTTTGGCGCATTCGTCGCGCTGATGAGCCTCATTGGTGTAGTCACGGTTCCCTGGGTGAGTCTGGTGTGGAGGACCCTCTGGAAGTACGTAAGCATCCTCGGGACAAGGCTTAAACGCCAGAGACGCGCCTCCCGTGGGAGCCGGCAGGCAGTCACGGAGAAGAGTTGAGACCATGAGGATGCCTTCTCTGGGAAGGGAGCGCGTCAATGGTCTGCACTCCGTTGCTGTGTCTCTGGTTGTCGCCTTGGCCTGCTCCTGCTCAGGGGCAATCCCCGACGCCCCTCCGGTCGGCGGAGTCCTTACTGAATTTGCCACTACTGCTCCGGCAGCCCCGGGCCCGAGCACCACCCCTGGCAGGCACCTCAACCTCTACCTCGACTCCTCCGCCTCGATGAAGGGGTTCACGACGCTACCGTACTCCGAGTACCACTCGGTGCTCGAGGCGGTGCTCGACCAAGCTGCGACGGCAGACTACGAGCTGACAGCGTTCCGGTTCGCCGATGACGTGGCGAAGCGAAGCGTATCTCCCACGATGCTCCAAGATGCCGCCTTCTACGACGGCAAGAAGACGTCTTTCGTTCGCCTCTGCGAGCACATCGAGAAGGACCGCGCTCCGGGAAAGGTCTCGCTGGTTCTAACGGACCTCGTGCAGTCCGAGCTCGTCGAGGACCAGCGCGCCCTGGCGCGAGCCTTCGCCGGACTGGCGCGCAACGGCTTCAAGGTTACCCTCCTCGGCTTCCGTTCGGCATTCGTCGGCACCTACTGGGTCGAGAGCCATCCGGCGAAAGGATCGAGGCTCGCCCTAAACCTGCGAGGAGCACCGGCCGAGGAGGCGCGTCCTTTCTACCTGCTGATGATCGCGCCCACGGCACAGGATCTCGCCGAGGCCCGCCGCGACCTGATAGCGGATCTCAAGGCCGCGAACGAGTACGCCGCCTCCGACTTGGCCATCGCAGTCGAGAAAGTCGAGCTCGGGATGCTGCCGGGGATTCCCGTGAGGTTGTGGAGTGCCTATAGCGAGCCCATCATCGAGGACGCGGAGGAGGGTGGCAGCAGGATCTTGTACCAGGTCTTTGACTTCGGCAGCGCATCCGACAGGGACGAGGAGATCCGGCTGCGCTTCCTGGTGACCGAGGAGAGCGAGGTTCCAGCGAGCCGCCTGCGAACGGGGCGCGGGGTGACCGTGGAGGTGGAGGCGCGGAGCTTCGCGCAGGGCACCTGGAGCACCCGGGAGGTCAAGCGCGATTCGGTCGAGGTCCAGCTTCCGGGCGGCGATCGGGTGATGGAGGTCGTGGTGCGCGCGGCCCGCCCGCAGCCGGGAAGCTGGGATGTTTACCGCATCCGGCTGAGCCCCGGAAGCCGCAACCTCTACAGCCCGTCGTGGGTGGCCGACTGGAACACGAACGACGACCGCACCCGCGCCATGGCCCACCGCACCCTCAATCTCGATCTCTTCGTCGAGGCCCTAAAGACCTCCATTACCGAGAAGACACCGTTCATAGACCTCTTCCTGCAAGTCGGCCGAGGTGATGCATGAATAGCCTGTTCTGCTTCATGAGTGCCCGCCCGGAAGGCGGTATCCCGGTCAGGGACTGGGGAGCCTTCCGCTTCGAGATCATCGCCCTGCTCGTCTTGAGCATTCTCCTCGGCGCGGCGGCGATCATCGGCGCCTACGCCTGGCGGACCCGGAAGCTCGCGATCCGGAATCCCGGTGACCCTTTCCGGCTACTCGACAGTCCCTTCTGGCTGCGCTGGGTGGCGTGGAACCTCGTACCGCCGTTGGCCATGGGTATCCTCTACTTCATTCGTTTCCGTCAGCGTTTCTCGGGCATCCAGGTGTCGCCGTTGGCGTGCGCCTTCGGCGCTTTCCTGTTGACGTTCCTGGGCTGTTTGCTCTTGTTCCAGGTGGCAGTCTGGGTGCGGGGAGTCACGCCGCCCAAGTTCCTTTACCACCCGCGCTGGCCCTGGCGGCTTCTCGCCAGGCGGCACGGCTAGAGAAGCGTAGAAAGCGAGAGGATCCCGATGAACACCTTGATCTGCGCCGGCGGAACTGGAGCCCGAGTGCTCGAGTCCGTGATCCAGCTCTGTGCCGCCGGGCTCGGCCCGCCTGCCCTGCGCCTCCTGGTGATCGACCCGGACAGCGCCAACGGCAACAGTGCCCGGGCCCAGGAACTGGTGGGCCTCTACCTTGAGGGGCATCGGCTCTTCGGCGGCAAGCTGGGCGGGTTGCGGCTCTTCGGCACCGCTCTCGACCTGTTGGAGACCGACGACCGCACGGAAGGCCTCAAAACCTGGAGCCCCAGCCGCAAGAAGCAGCGGTTCAAGGATCTGGTGAACGCGGAGCTGCTCGATTCGACCCACACTCCTCGGGATCTGTTGAACCTCTTCTACACCGAGCAGGATCTGGAGCTGGACCTCTCCGAGGGCTTCCGGGGCCGGCCGTCAATCGGCGCCGCGGCGATGTCTCTGGTCGCGCTCCATGCTCGAGAGAAGCCCTGGGCGCAGCTCGTCGAGAAGATCCGCGGTGATCTTGCTAACGAGGAAGGTGCGAGGGTCTACCTCGCCGGCTCGGTGTTCGGAGGGACGGGCTCTTCTACTTTCTTCCCGATCGCTCGCTTCCTGCGGACCGTGCCCCAGAACAACGCCAGCCGGCTGCGTATCGGCGTTGGTGCCCTGTCACCCTACTTCCGCTTCGAGGCCGCGGCGGCGGGAGGAAACGGCAGCGCGGTGATGGAGGCCGCGAAAGCCGAGAACTTCCCAATCGCCACCCGCGGTGCCGTGAGCTTCTACGAGCACCTCAAGGCGAACAACGACTGGCCCTTCGACGTGATCCACTGGCTCGGGGACAACGAGCCGATTCGCGTCTCGTACGCGCCCGGAGGCGTGAAGCAGGAGAACCAGGCTCATTTCGTCGAGCTTCTGGCAGCCCTTGCAGCCCTGCAGTTTTTTCATGCGCCCAAGGAGACGGTGGACTGCTGCTACAGCGGCACCCAGACCAACGGGACAGGCGAGGAGGCGGTGATCACCTGGAAGGATCTGCCTCTGGGCGAAGGCTTCGGGCAGGACGCGGTGGCCCCGGGCCTCTTGCGGCTCTACCTGATGGGAATCGCCCATCTAGGCTTCTTCAGCCCCCTTCTCAAGCGGCCCGAGATCGCTCAGCAGCCTTACAAGGTGGGCTGGTATTGGGAACGCTTCGCCTCGAAGGGGGACTCGCTTCTGACCGGCGACGCCAAACGAGCCATCGAGCTTCTGGACGGATTCTTTGCCGAACGTTTCTTCGTGTGGTGGAAGCAAATTCACGAGGTGGACCGCTTCCGGCTCTTCAACCTGGCAGCGGTACCCGAGGGAGGCGAGGTCCGGCTCGACCGCCTCGCCAATCTCCTCTGGCCCGACCGGCCGGGAGAGGCCGACCCCGACGCTATCGACCGCCTGTACACCGAGATGATGGCCGTGCCCAAGCGCCTGGGCGGAGCGAGCGGTTCCTCAGCCTACCTCGCTCTGCTGGCTCACGCCGCGGACCGATACATCCGCCGGGTCTATGCCGGCAAGGCCCCCAAGGAGTAGGACATGGCCGTCGAGCTGCTTCTGAGCCCCATCCGCAAGGATCACTCTTTCAAGTCACCGGTGCAGGGCCGCTGGCAGTCCGCGCCGGACTTCCTGACCAAGTACGCATCAGACATCGAGATCGAAGGCGAGCTCTCCGATCGCCATGCCATGCAGAACGTACCGAGCGTCTTCGCGCGGCCGGTCTACTTCTACCAGGCCCTGGAGGACAATCGGCATCCCGCGCATCGCCTGGTGCGCGGCCAGTGGCGCGGCCTCCTGGCGGTGTTCGCGTTGCAGCGCTGGCTGGGTGGCGCGGTCAACGCCACGGAGTTCTCGCTGCCGGAGACCCTGGAGCGTGCGCGGCAGGCGAGCGGCCGCGCGGACCTCCCGCTCTTGACCATCCTGGAGAGCCAGCTCCCAAAGCCGACGGAGGAGTGGCAACGCTGGTGGCTGCTCCGTTTCCATGAACGGTTGATCGGCGCCACCTCACCCTGGACCATCGTCTACACCCCGGCCGAGTACCGATGCCCGCCGGTAGTCCCGTGGCAGAGCAAGGAAGGACAACTGATCGACCCTCTCGACTACTACGACCCCAAGCGCAAGGAACAGAAGCGGGAGCTTTCCTACCTGGCGGCTTGGGTGCGGCTGCTGCTCAGAGAGGAAGGAAACCGCTGGGGTGTGGCCGATCGCAAGGCGCTCGAGCGGCCGATGACGGTCGTGGTGCGGGAGCTTCAGAGGTGGTATCAGGAGCTCAAACGCTACGAGAAGCCGGACCTCCAGGAGCTCGAGCTGACCGATACTACGGCGCCGATCCGTGAAGAGCCTTTTGACAATCTGCTGATCGGCCTCAAGCTCGACCAGCAGGCTGAGAGCGATCTCCTGCTCGAGACTGCCGACGGTCGGCGGGTTCTCCTGTTAAGCCGCAAGGGCTTGGGCACAGGCCGCCGGGTCTACGGCGCGATACTGGCAGACCAGCTTCAGCTCGACAGGATGCCCGGCCCCAAGGGAGAGCCCAACTGGCAGGCGCCGAACGGCCAGGAGATCCCCTTCGGCTACGTGTTCGCCGAGGAAGCCTTCCTGCCGGCGAAACTCTTCGAGCTGCCGCTGACCAAGGACGCCTTCTCGGTAGGAAGCGATCGGCTGACGGTGCCGCTCACTCCCGAGTTCTTCCGTTTCTTCACCCTGGAGCAACTGCTCCAGCAGAACCTGCTCGCCGACGTCTCCGTGACCAGCACTCAGGTACAAGTGCGTCTTCGCCTGCCGCTCGCGAACGACGAGACCTTTGTAGTGGAGAAGACCTACCAGAAGGACCGGGATGTGGTGGTGGACCAGTCTGGGGTGGCGAGCTTTGGGTTCTGGCCCGATTTCTACGACCCCTTGTGGCGAAGCAACCTCGCCTTCCTGGGTGCCCTTGCAGAAGCGAGCCTGGTGGCGGCACCGCTCGGCGCGGGGGGAACCGTGCTGCGCTCTTGTGCTTCCAATGGCACGGAGCTCCCGCTGCGGGTGTGGGAGAGCGCCGCCCCGCCCCTGGGCTTCGCGCTCTGGTGGCGTGATCCAGCGACGGGGGAGGAGCACCCGGCCGGTGTGCTGCTGCGCAAGAAGCTCACCCCGCCGTTACCGCCCCGTGAGAAGGCGTGGACAGTGGCCGTGGACTTCGGCACTTCGAGCACCCACCTGATGGTCAGGGAGGAGGGAAATGCAGAGCCTCGGGTGCTGGAATTCAAGCCTCGTACGGTCCTCCTCACCGAGGCCGTCGGTGACCTCGAGTTCCCAGTCCGCACCGCCTTCTATCCCTCGAGGAGGCCAGTGGAGTGGCCCTTCCCGACCCTGCTCTACCGCAATCGTGGGACCCTGGTGGAAGGACGGGATGCGCATGCATCGCAGCGAGATCTCTTCAGTCCTGACTTCACGGCCGGGAAGGAGCTGATCGACAGGATCGTGGACAACCTGAAGTGGGCCGGCAGGTCGACTTCGGTGGAGACGGCGCCCCTCCTCGGATATCTCAGGTGCCTTGTGCGAGGGGCTGCGTGCGAGGCGCGCGCCGAAGGAGTCAACCGCCTTACCTTTCAATGGTCGTTCCCGCTGTCACTTCCTGCGGGAAGCCGGCACTCGATGCAGGAGTTTTGGAATGCAGTCTCCGGAGATTTCAGCATCTCGAAGGAGATGGACGTGACGGAGGGAGGAGGAACCTCGGAGTCTGAGGCCCTGTCCTGGCACCTTTCGCGACTGGACCAGCGAGTGATGCCGATTGGCGCGCAGTCCTTGTCGATCGCCGTGGACGTGGGTGGCGGTTCCTCTGACATTGCCTTCTGGAGTGAAAAGGCCTTGCTCGATCAGGTTTCGGCCAAGCTGGCAGGTAATGACATTCTTCCACCACTGCACGCCCTGCCGGGCCTGGTCGCGGGTTTGGTCGAAGCCTGCGCCCCGATGGACAGCGCGGCGCTTTGGCAGGACTTGGTCAGGAGAAAGCCGGCAACCCTGCTCAATATCTTGCTTTCTCGACCCGTGGATGCTCAGGGGAACGACCTCGACGTCGCGGATCCGAAGACGCATCCGATGCCGCTTTGGTTGGCGAAACAGGGAAAGAGCGGCGAGCCACCCTGGGTCATCGTCCGGACCATGGTCTATCTGTTTGCCTCGGGTCTTGCCTTTTACCTCGGTCTCCATGCCCGCAAGCTTCTGCCAACACTGGAGGTCAAGGAGATCACGCTCGCCTTCGGTGGGCGGGGCAGCATGCTCTTCACCTGGCTCGCCCAAGGTGCCAAGCTCGAAGAAGTGCTGCGAGCTGCCTTCAAGGCTGGCTTGACGCTCGACGAGCCCGGCAATGCGCGGGTCGAGCCGCGCATCTATGCACCCGGGACTTGGTTTGACCCTCAGAGCCGGCCCAAGCACGAAGTCGTTCGCGGCCTGCTGGCTGGCACCTGGGAGGAGCGGGAGGAAGCGAGGAAGAAGGCTTCGTCGCAGCGGCCCACGACGACGATCCTGGGGGAGGTTGGCTGGCGCACGAAGGCAGGCGAGAGCCTCGGCTGGGACGAGCGGGTGGATGCTAGGAAGCTTGCCGAGCTGTTGCCACCTCCCAATCACGATAGTGGTCTGATCGCTGACTTCCTGGCTCAGGTCGTGCCTCAGCACCTCGACGAGCTCAGTCTCGACACGGTCGGCCTCAAGGGCCTTCGTCTCACCCCTGACCGGGTCCAGGACGCCCTTCGCGCCTCGGTGACCGGAGGATACGAGGTGTTGCAGCCGGTCTTCGCCGTGGAGCTCAAGGTGCTCCTGGAGCTGTACCGGGAGCGAGCCAGAGAAGTCTATGGGGCAGGCTGACCGGCGAGGTAGTCACCTGTGGAGAGCAAGGAGCTGGCTGTGCCGGCTGGGTTTCGCCTGCGCTCTGCTCGTGCTTCCTGCTGCAGGCTGTGCAGCTACCACGCCTCTCGAAATCACGGCGCTTCCGGCGGAAAAGGACGCTGATCGAGTGACCTTTGCTCTGACGGCCAGTGCGCAGAAGGCCGCCCGGCCCTTCAAGCTCTGCGCGGAGGGCTTGAAGGTCCGACGAGGAGGAGGCTCACGAATACTTGAATCGGCTCGCCTCGCGATCAGTGATACGGACACGGCTAACGGAGCGTTCGAGGCAACTCTCGAGCTGAATCGACCCGGGCTCGAGCTCCCGGCAATTCTGACGATCGAGCTTTGCTACGAGCCGGGTCCATCCAAAGAAACGCTTGAGGGCGAAATCTCGAGCCTCGAGCCTCCGGCACCGAGACGGTTCACGCTGAGGCGGAAGGTTGACTCTGGCGCTGCTTCAGCCGCTGGAACGGTTCAGCTCATCCTGAGAGCGAGCGCGGACGGCTTGGAGGCGACCAAGGAAGCAAAGATCCTCGTCCCGAGTGAGTCCGCCTTCAAGAAGCCCCAAGGCCTCTCAATCCAGTTCCGCGTAGAGGGCTCCGAGCTAGTGGCCGAGATCGAACTACCTTGCCCGGCGGATGGCCCGCACCTGCTCTCAGGCCTCCAGTTACAGGCGTTGAGCGACCAAGGGGCGCCGCTCCTGCTGGAGCAGGCTGAGGCCCTGGAGGTCTGTAGAGACGACTCACCCGAAGCCTTCTCTTGGTGGTTCTTTGCCTCGGGCCTGCTCGCAGGAGCGCTGCTCGTCGTCCTGGCGTTGCTGCCTCTCCATCGCCTCGGCTGGTGGCCTTGGTCGAGAGCCCTGACAGCCAGGATGTTTGAAGAGGACGAGAATGCCTCGAGAATCAAGGAAGCTCTCCATCTTCTGCGGAGCTTCGAGAGCAAGATCGATGCGCTCTACAGGCCTCTCAACGCACTGGATGAGAGTGTCCAGGACTTGCTATCGCGTCTGAGCTCGCCTTTCGTGGCCGACGACCAGGCACGACTGGATGCGACGGGCTCGGCCGCGACTATCGAGCTTGTTTCCGCACCTTCGTCCGCCGAACAGGCGCTGCTTTCGGTCGCCAATCTCTGGTGGAGCGGAGGTGCTCCTGACCGGCAGGCGCTGGACCGGCTCTTAGCAGACACGACCTACGACCTCCAGATCGTCACCCTGGCTGATCTGGAGCAGACCTATTGGCAACCAACCGGGCAGACGTACCGCTTTCGGCCATCCACCGGTCCTGCCGAGTGGCTTGCCAGTCGGGAGGCCAGCGGCCACCTCTTGATCGTTCCCCTGGATGTTCGGCTCTTCTCGGCAGGAAACAGCATCGAGATCGTCAACAACCTCTTCCGAGGTATCGAGCCGATTCCGCCCAAGTTCCGGTTCCGGCGAGTAACTAGAGCCTGCCGACTCGAGTTGGTGGCCGGGGAGGAAGGAACCTACCGGGCCCGTGAGCGGGGTGATCTCGAGCTCGATCCGCCGAGTGGCCGAGCGTTGGCTCCCGAGGCGCGGGCGGTTCCGACGCACGCCACACAGGCTCTCTCCCCGAGGCCTGCCTTGGACCTTGTCTCGCGGTCACAGCTAAGGGGAATGCTCGACGAGATCACGTCCAGCCTCCGCGAGGAGGTCAGATCACTGTCGTCCCAGTTGATCGCGCTCGAGAAGCAGATTCGGTCCCACACACCGCCGGTTGCAGAGTCCTCCGAGATCAGGGTAGAGATCGGAGGCCTTCGCGACGAGCTAGCAACCATCTCGGCCGTGCCCGCCCAGATGGCAAGGCTCGAAGCCTTGTTGGAAGCCAGAGCCGGAGCGACGCCGGTCGCCGGCAAGAACAGCGAGAGCGGAACTGCCGCTCCAGAACAGGGGAATATGCTGCTGGCTTGGAACCGGGACGGTGGCTTCGAGGCCGACTTCCCGCTCTATCGCCCAGAGTTGGAAACTAATCGTCGATCGGCTCCCCGTTTCGATGCGCAGGCGGGGAAGGCGCCTGTCGTACCGCCAGGCGGGAGCGATCCGCGAGAGCTTCTTGCCCAGCTCACCGCCGGTCTTCCGCAGCTCCTGGCTCCTCGAACGCCGGGTTTCCAGTCTCGGAGCCAGAAGGCGAGTGAGCAGTACCTGGAGACCCTGGTCGCTCTCCGCGCCGACCTAGGAGCCCACTGCACTCCCGCGGGTTGGCAGGTGAGCGTACGGCACCTGGTTCCTGGGGGTGAGAGCGCGCAGTCGCGATCGGTGCACGTTGAGGAGGTCGTGGTGAGCACCGACCTCACGGCGGTGCGAACTCCGAGCGGTATCCTCGAGGGCTCCTACCTGTATCAGTGCGGGCTGCTCCTCTCGAAGCCCGGCGGGCTGCTCGCGGCCTTTGTACTCGCCGCTGGCGCCGTGCCCAGCCGGTACCGCAACGGCTATGCGCCGCTGCTCGAAGCGCCTACTCTCGAGAGCAGCGGGCGAGTGGTGCGGGTGGTGGCCCCGGCGATCCTCCGCCTGCTCGACCCACACAACCAGCTCTACGCAGTCGAGCTGCCGCTGAAGGTGGAGCTCGAGCCGGCGCTCGGCAGTTGAAGCGGGCACTGTGGAGAGGTGGCGAGGATGAGAATGGCACGGCATGGCAGGTGCGAGGCTCTACTTCTCTGCGTGGTACTGGTGGGCTGCCAGAGCCAGGAGGCCGAACTGCTCCGAGTGGAGCTCGCCTCGTGCGAGAGCAGGGTGGGCTCCGGAGACGAAGAGGTCAGGCGCTGTGAGGAGGAGCAAGGCCGGCTCAGGACGCGGCTGGAGCAGGCCATCTCCGAGCTGCCAGACGATGAGGTCATCGAACCGCCCCCTCCACCGCCAGTTGGGCAGGATGGTTCGACGACACTCGTCCCCGCGGCCACACCCTCACCTGAAGATATCGACGTACTGCTCGAGCGCTACTCCACCAGAGTCAAGCTGGTCCTGGAGGGTTTAGAGAAGAAAACTGAGGAGATCCGCACCGAGTGCCGGGGCGCCCGCGTGGCGGTGAGCCAGAGCGTGCAAGGGACGCAGGAAGTCGCCGCGTCCGTCGCGAAGGTGAACGAGGCGGTCGAGAGCGGCCTGACCCAGTTGGACCAGTGCTCCCAGAGGCTACAGGACGTGCACGGAACGAACGAAGAGCTTCAGAGCCTGGTGCGAACGGTGCGCGACTCTCTCGCACAGTTCGACCAGCAGCGCTTGGTGTGCGAGAACTGCAAGGGCTCTCTGGACTTGCGAGACTGGAAGCAGCGAGAAATCCTGGGGTTCCACGAGCAGCTTGACCGCGACCTCAAGGATCTGGAGGTGAGACTTGGGCAGTAAGGTGGGCACATGCAGCCTCGGGAGCCGGGCGTGGAGCCTCCTCGCGCTTCTGATCGCGGGTTGCTCCGAGCCTCATCACATCGCCGTGGGAAGCTGGCGAGGCGAAGTAGCCAGAGTCGTGGTGTACCCAGACCAGGTAGCAACGGTGAACAACTTCCGGTGCGCGTGGGTCCCTGCCGACTACTGGAGCGTTCGAATCGAGATGACCGAGTCGCAGGCGGGTGGGTCGCTGCTGCCGCTGGCAAGCGAGCTGCGAGTGTTGGAGGGTAGTGACGGGATGCGAGCCACCCTCGGGCTGCCCTGGGGCCTCGCTCAGCTCGTCCGAGAAGGCTCGGGGCCACCGCCGGATAGTGACCAGCGCTTGGGAGACTGAGGGGCAGGACAGCCTGAGCTGAGTAGCACCGGGTGTCGCGAATACAGTCTCGGATCCTCTTTGGCACCCAGTCCTGTATCTCGGCGCCTTCCCCCGCTCACTCCACTCCCCCTCTCCTGCTAAGATGCGCCCTCATGTCCTCAGCTACGAGCGAGGTTACGGACCTCCTGCTGGCCTGGAGCCGGGGGGAGGAGCAGGCGCTGCCGCGCCTGATGCCGTTGGTGGTGGACGAGCTGCGCCGCATCGCGGCGCGCTACCTCGACCGCGAGGGGCGGGAGCACACGCTGCAGCCCACGGCGCTGGTCAACGAGCTGTATTTGAAGCTCATGGACCGGCGCAGTGTGCAGTGGAAGAACCGCTCGCAGTTCTTCGGCGTGGCGGCGGAGATGATGCGCCACATCCTGGTGGACTACGCCCGCGCGCGGCGCACCGGCAAGCGGGGCAAGGACCAGATCAGGATCTCGCTCGACACCTCGCTCAACCTCGCCGAGAAGCGTGATCTCGAGGTCCTGGCCTTGGACGACGCGTTGAAGGAGCTCGAGAAGCTCGACTCCCGCCAGGCCAAGATCGTGGAGCTGCGGTTCTTCACCGGGCTCACGCACGAGGAGATCGGCGAGCTGCTCGGGGTTTCTGAGACCACGATCAAGCGGGAGTGGAAGACGGCGCGCCTGTGGCTCTTCGAGCAGATCCGACGGCAGTGACCCGGAGCCCTGCGAGGGCGCGCGTTTCCTAGCGAGGAGCAAGCTCGCGGTCTGGTGTCTTGATACTTTGCGAGGCGCCGAGCCTCGATTTCGTTGGCAGCGCACGCGAGCGACCAGCTTCGAACCGCCGGCGGAGCTCCTCAGCCGGCCAGGGATGGGAGAAGGTGGAGCAACCGACGAGCCCGAGCGCTGTGGAGCGATGGCGATCCGTCAAGGAGCTGCTCGCCACGGCTCTCGACCTGCCGCCCGAAGCGCGGCGGGACTTCCTGGCAGGCGCCTGTGCGGATCGGCCGGACCTCAAGCCCGAGGTCGAGCGGCTGCTGGCGGCCGAGGACACCGCCGGCGATTTCCTCGATCAGCCGATTTTCTCGTTCCATACGTCCGCCGAGGACGACCCCCGCCTCGGAGCTCTCGTCGGCCCTTTCCGCCTGGCCGAGCGCCTGGGCCGTGGCGGCATGGGCACGGTGTACCTCGCCGAGCGCAGCGACGGCCAGTTCCAGCAGCGCGTCGCGATCAAGCTCGTGCGCCGCGGCATGGACAGCGAGGACATCCTGCGCCGCTTCCGCGCCGAGCGCCAGATCCTCGCCCAGCTCACGCACCCGCACATCGCGAGGCTCCTCGACGGGGGCACGGCGGACGACGGCGGGCCCTACTTCGTGCTCGAGCACGTGGACGGAGAGCCGATCGACGGCTTCTGCCAGGCCCGCGCGCTGCCGGTCCGCGAGCGCCTGGAGATCTTCGCCAAGGTCTGCGACGCGGTGCACTTCGCCCACCAGAACCTGGTGGTGCACCGCGACCTCAAGCCCGGCAACATCCTGGTGACCCGCGACGGGACGCCGAAGCTCCTCGACTTCGGGATCGCCAAGCTGCTGGCGCAGGATCCGATCGCCGGCGAGCTTACCCAGCCTGCCGCGACCGGCGTCCCGGGCCTGCCGATGACCACCTCGTACGCCAGCCCGGAGCAGGTGCGGGGCGAGCCCATCACCACGGCGAGCGACGTCTATTCGCTGGGCGTGCTGCTCTACGAGCTGCTGACCGGCCGGCGGCCCTATGCCATCGAAGCGGGCACCCAGAGCGAGCTCGTGCGGGCGATCTGCGACCAGGAGCCGCCGCGGCCGAGCACGGCCGTGCGACAGCACGCCAAGGCGACCGCCCGGCCGGAGGCGCCTCCCGGCGACGCCGCGGCCCTGCCCGAAGGCGGCCCCGGCCTGCTCGCCCGGCGCCTGCGGGGCGACCTCGATGCCATCGTGCTCACCGCCATGGCCAAAGAGCCCGCGCGGCGCTACGGCTCGGCGGAGCAGATGGCGGAAGACCTCCGACGTCACCTCGACGGCCGGCCGATCACGGCCCGCGAGCCCACCACCGCCTACGTGCTCCAGAAGTTCGTGCGCCGCCACCGCTTCGGCGTGTTCGCGAGTGCGGTCATTGCACTGCTAGTGGTCGGGTTGGCGGTGACCATGACGGCGCAGAGCGTTGCGCTGGCGCGGGAGAAGGCGCGGGTGAGCGAAGAGCGGGATCGGGCGAGGGGGGTGACGGATCTGTTCGTCAAGGCGTTCGGCAGCGCAGACCCCACCCAGTCTCGAGGCCGGGACCCCAAGGCGTCAGAGATCCTCGCAAGCAGTAAGGCCGAAATCGAGGCAGAAACCTCGCTCAGGCCGGCTGCTCGAGCTGCGCTGCTCGAGCCGGTCGGCGCGGTCTACAGGAACCTCGGTTTCTACAAAGAAGCCCGGCCTCTGCTGGAAGAAGCGCTCGAGCTCCGGCGCGCCAGTCTGCCGCCCGACTCGACCGAGCTCAGCGAGAGCCTGCATAGCTTGGCCGCGCTGTATCGGAACCTAGGTGAGGAACGCAAGGCCGAACCGTTGATGCGTGAGGCAATGGCGAGCCAGCGCTGCCTGCTTGCGCCGGATGATGTCGAGCTCGCCAAGGGACTTTCCAACCTGGCGTCGCTGCTCGACAAGCTCGAGAAGGATGACGAAGCCCGAGCGCTCTACACCGAGGCGCTGGCCATCAAGCGGAAGCATTTCCCGGAGGACGATCTGGAGGTCGTGAAGACCCTCAACAACCTTGCCTTGCTGATCTGGTCCCAAGGGGACTACCGGACCGCGGAGCCGTTGCTTCGGCAGATTCTGGCGGCCCGCCGCAAGGCCTACGGAGCCGAGCCACATGGCGAGGTAGCGACCAGCCTCAACAACCTTGCCGTGGTGTTAGCCGAGCAGGGGAAGTTCGAGGAGGCCCAGCCCCTCTACGCCGAGGCCCTCGCCATGCGTCAGGCCGTCTACACCGCCAACGTCAACCATCGGTTGATCGCTACCAGCATCATGAACCTTGGCTTCTTCCAGCAGATGCGGGGCGAATACCGATCGGCAGACGCCGACTATCAGGAAGCGCTCGCCAAGCTCAGGGCCAGCCTGCTCGAGGGCAGCGAGGATTTCGCCGTCGGCATGCGGAATCTCGCCAGCCTTCACTCGATCCGTCCGGATCTTGGAAGCTGCGAGCCGCCCGCCCGTGAGGCGTACGAGGAGCTTATCGCCAGGTACTGGCCCGAGCACTGGCGGGTGGCCGACGCCGCGAGCGTGCTCGGCGGCTGCCTGGCGAACCTGGGCCGCGACGCCGAGGCCGAGCCGCTCCTGGTCGAGGGCTTCGAGAGGCTCTCGAAGGCCACGCGCCGGCGGCCCTACGTGCCCGATGCGCTGGAGCGGCTGATCGCCTTCTACGAGCGCAGGGGTCAGTCCGCCCGCGCAGCGGAGTACCGCGCCCTGGGCCCGACGCTGGTGCGATAGTTGTTGACGCGCCTTCTGCGAGGCGCCTCGCAGGTGCACCGAAGCGCCCCCCGGGTAGACCCAGGAGACGCCCCGGCAGGAGAGGGGAGAGGGGTTATTAGGAAAGGCTGCGCAGCAGCCGGTTGAAGCTGGCGACGGGAAGCGAGACGCGGACGTCGGCGTCGCGGTCGTGCACCACGATCTCGAGCGAGCGGCCTTGCTTGCTGATGCGGAC
>JBIOXV010000158.1:0-58480 GCA_044869805.1 Thermoanaerobaculia bacterium
CGACGAGAAGGGCCACGCCCTCCTGGTCATCGCCGAGGGCGCCGGGCAGGAGTTCTTCGCCGGCCAGGACCTCGGCCGCGACGCCTCCGGCAACGCCAAGCTCGGGGACATCGGCGCCTGGCTGCGGCGCCGCCTGGAGGGGCATTTCGCGCCGCGCGGCGGCATCGGCATGAAGTATCTCGATCCGAGCTATTTGGTGCGCTCGGCGGCGGCCGACACCAGCGACTCGATGCACGCCGCGCGGCTGGCGCAGAACGCCGTCCACGCCGCGATGTCGGGCCGCACCGCCATGCTGGTCGGCTACTGGCACGGGGTCATGACCCACGTGCCGCTCACCGCGCTGCGCGGCCGCAGCCGGCCGGTGGATCCGCGCGGCGAGCTGTGGTGGAACGTGCTCGAATCGACCGGCCAGCCGGCGCGCATCGGCGCGCTCGCGACGAGCGATGCCTGAGCCGCGCTTCCCGGCCGATTTTCTCTGGGGCGCCGCCACCTCGGCCTATCAGATCGAGGGCTCGCCGCTCGCCGACGGCGCCGGGCCGAGCAACTGGCACCGCTTCGCCCACACCCCCGGCAAGGTCCTGCACGGCGACAGCGGTGACCTCGCCTGCGACCATTACCGGCGCGCCGGCGAAGACGTCGCCTTGATGGCGGAGCTCGGCTTGAACGCCTATCGCTTCTCGATCTCCTGGAGTCGCGTCCTGCCGGAGGGCGCCGGGGCGGTCAACCAGGCGGGGCTCGATTTCTATCGCCGCTTGGTCGATCGACTGCGCGCCGCCGGGATCGAGCCGATGGCGACGCTCTTTCACTGGGACCTGCCGGCGGCCCTCGAGGATCGCGGCGGCTGGCTGAATCCGGACGCACCGCGCTGGTTCACCGACTACGCGCGGCGGTGCTTCGAGGCGCTCGACGGCGGGGTGCGGCTGTGGACGACTCTCAACGAGCCGTGGGTGGTGACCGACGGCGGCTACCTGCACGGCGTCCTGGCGCCCGGCCACTCGAGCCCGTTCGAGGCGCCGCGCGCCGCCCACCATCTCCTTCAGGCCCACGCCCGGGCGGTGCGGCTCTACCGCGAGATCGGCGGTCACCGAATCGGCTTGGTGGTCAACATCGAGCCCAAGCATCCGGCGAGCGAGCGACCGGAAGACCTCGAGGCGGCGCGCCGCGCCGATGCCTACATGAACCGGCACTTCGCGGATCCGGCGCTCCTCGGGCGCTATCCCGAGGAGCTGGCCGAGATCTACGGCGAGGGCTGGCCGGGTTATGGCGACGCGGAAGCGGCGGCGCTGCGCGAGCCGGTCGATTTTCTCGGGCTCAACTACTACACCCGCGGCGTGGTGCGGCATGCACCGGAGATCTATCCCACCCGAGCGCTCAAGGTGCGCCAGCCGCAGAGCACCCACATGACGACCGAATGGGAGGTCTACCCGGACGGATTGCGCGAAACTCTGGTGTGGCTCCACGAGCGTTACGGCCCGCTGCCGCTCTACGTCACCGAGAACGGCGCCGCCTTCTACGACCCGCCGCGCGCCGTGGAGGGCCGGATCGACGATCCGTTGCGCGTCGCCTATCTGCGCGATCATCTGCGCGCGGTCGCCGAAGCTCGCCAGCGCGGCGCCGACGTGCGCGGCTGGTTCGCCTGGTCGCTGCTCGACAACTTCGAGTGGAGCCTCGGCTATTCCAAGCGCTTCGGCATCGTGCACGTGGACTTCGAGACCCAGAAGCGCACGCCCAAGGCGAGCGCGCGGCTGTACTCCGAGGTCATCCGCACGCGGGGCGCGGTGCTCGCCGGCGGCTAGGCTACTCACCGATCACCACTTCGGCAGGAAGCTCGCGGATCACGAGCTCGCGGTCCCGCCATTCGGCATCGCGGCCGTTGATCGTCGTCCGTCCCGGCGAACCAGCGTACGGCCAGGGGAACACCAGGCCGCCCGGCGGCGGGGTGAGGCCGCCTTCGATCCTCAGCACCACCTTGCCGGCGGCGCGCCGCAGGTTGTAGGCGAGAGGGCCCTGGGAAATGACGAGGCCGGAGATGCCAACGCCTCTCGTGACGTCGAGCCAGAGGGTGGGGATGCCGGCGGCGAGCACCACCGACCGGTCGCTCTCGCGCTCGTAAGCGAAGAGGTCGAGGGCCGAGCGGATGAAGTCCGAGCCCACCCAAGTGTGGGGCAGGTCGCCCAGGAAGCCCGGCTTGCGGCGCTCGCGGAAGACCACCTCGGGCCACTGGTTCCAGCCCACGGGCTGCCGCTTCTCCAGAAAGTACTCGAGCAGCTCCCAGGCGCGCTCCCGCCAGCCCAGGCGCACGAAGGCGCCCACGTTGCGCAGCTCGTAAGGCGTGAAGCCCTCCCAGGCCGCGGTGCCGTCGCGGCGCGCCGCGAATTCCCGCCAGTAGCGCTCGAAGGTGGCTTCCACCGCCGCCCGCGGCAGCCGCTCCAGCTCTCCCACGGGATCGAGGGCGATGGTGGTCGAGGTGGCGTCGAAGTCCCCCAGCTCGGCGCAGCCCGGCAGATAGTCGATGCCGTGGTGGGTCCCTGCCGCCGCGAGCGAGGCAAAGAGGTCGCGGCGGAATTCCTCGCCGCTCGCCGTGAAGTGCGCCGCCTCCGCCTCCTTGCCCAGGGCGCGGGCCAGGAAAGCGGCGTCCTCGAAGCCCTGGAGGGCCCAGAAGTCGTCCCAGTAGGAGTGCATGGGTTTCGCCGAGTAGCCCTCGTGGCTGATCGACTCCGGCAGCAGGCCGAAGAACAGGCGCTTGTCGCCCGTGCGGTACACCTCGGTCCGCCGCGACTGGCGCAGCTCGTCCATGTAGGCGGCCGCGGCCTCGACGTGGGGCCACAGCCGCGCCGCCAGCTCGCGGTCGCCGGTGAAGCGGAAGTGCTCCGCGACGAGGAAGATCAGCTCGCCATGGCTGTCGTTCTCCGGCACCGGGTCGGAGCCGCGCGCGTCCACGCAGCACGGCACCTTGCCGCTCGGGAATTGGTAGGGCGCGAACCACTCCAGGAATGCCCGCACCTCGCGATGCTGCCCCAGGCGCAGCAGGGCGGAAGAGGTCAGCGCGCCGTCGCGGATCCACGAGCGCTCGTAGGCGCGCGAGCCGGGCTGGATCGCCGGCCCGTCGCGGTTGACGAGTACGTGGGCGAGGGTGGTGCGCAGAGTGTCGGCCAGGTCCGTGCCCTCGGGGGGCACGGTGAGCGCCAGTCCCCCGAGCTTGGCGCGCCAGGTCTCGGTCGCGATCGCGAGCTGGTCGGAGAGTGGTATCGCCGAGACCCGGAAGGCGCTGAGCGGCACGGCGAGGTCCACGTCGCGCGCCTCGCCGGGAGCGAGTGCCAGGCGGAAGGCCAACGCGCCGGAGGCGAAGCGGAAGCCGTCCTCGACCTCCCGGGCGGGAGGCACTTCGCCACGGCGGAGGCAGTCGGTCAAGGGCCCCGACTCGAAGGGCGCGGCGCCGAAGGCCTCGGGCGGCGTGAGAGGAAGGACGCGTGGACGATCGTCGACGATCACCCACCGCCCGTCGTAGCTCAGGCTACCGATCGGCGCGACCCCGCCCGGGGTGTTCAGGAACTGCGCCACCGGGTTGACCTGGAAGGGACGCAGCGCCAGGAACAGCGTCGCATCGAGCGACCCGGTGCCCGGGTTGGACACGCGGTAGCGCGCGTAGAGCACCGAGTCCCCCGCTGTACCCGCGGCGAAGGCGGTCACCGCGAGCGAGACACGAGCGTGCTTCCAGGAGACGGTGGGGATCGGCAGATAGCCTTCGGCGAGCGACGGCGTGCTCTCGACGTCGCTCCAACCCACGAGCTCACCGCCCGCCGCTCCGGCCCCGCGCAGCCACAGGAAGGGCTCGATCGAGAAGCTCGCCTTGCCGGTCTCGAGCATCCCGTCCTCGGAGAGCAGCCCCTCCTCGCGATCGCCGTCGGCGCCCACCACGGTCCAGTAGACCTGCTCGCCGGCCAGCGAGCGCGGGTAGGCGCCGCGCGGCGACTCGCGGGCGATGGTCTCGAAGAACGCCGCGGGCGAGGCGCCGAGGGTGGGCGGGTAGAGCCGCACCTCGCACACGCCCGCTCCTGCCGGGCCCTCGCGGATTGCGACCCGCAGGAAGCGCGCCTCGGCCTCCGGCAGGTAGAGGTAGCTGCGCGCCCCGGCGCCGGCCGTCACCGCGCGGCCGAGCTGCCAGGCCTCGCCGTCCTCGGAGAGCTCGACGTCGAAGCGCCGCGGCGCCTCGCCTAGCCAGTCGATCGCCAGGCCGCCCAGCTCGCGTCGCGCGAGGAGGTCGAGAGTGAGCCACTGGGCGCCGTCGCCGCCCCCTTTCGTGTCACTGAGCCAGGCGGTCGCCGGATCCCCGTCCACTGCCCGCGCGGGCCGCTGATCGCCGCGCGACGAGGAGGCGCTCGCCTCCGGCTTTCCCGGCGCCTCCGCTTCCACCGGCAGCGGTGTGAAGGTCAGGTCGTCGACCCACACCGTGCCCTTGCCGCCGGTGCCCGCCGTGACCACGATCTCGAGCGCCGCGGCGTGCCGGAGCACGCGCTCGCGCGTCGGCCCCCAGGCGAACTCCAAGTGGCGCTTCTTGACGCGCACCTTGCGCCACTCGCGCGGGAACTCGTAGGCCCGGCGGTTCATCCACCACACGTTGTCGCCCGAGGCGTCGACCAGCTTGACCTCGAGGTTGTTGACCGGCGCTTCCGCCTTGAGCCAGAAGCTGAGCTCGTAGTTCTCCGGGAAATCGAGCTCGAACGCCTTCCTTGCGATCGCGTAACCCGCGCCGCGCACGAAGTCGAAGTCGATGCGCAGCGCTCGGCCCTCGTGGCCGGCGTCGTGGCCAGTGTCTTGGCCGAGCCGCATCTCCACACCCTCGGCCGGCGCCGCCTGCCAGCCCGCGATCACCTCGAAGTCGTCGAGCACGCGCGAGGGCTGGGCAGGACTGCTGGTAGCTGAAGCGAGGCAGCCGAGAAAAAGGATCACTGCGCTAGCAGTGCTGGTAGGGGCAGGCCTTGTGCCTGCCCTCCGCAGGGCGGCCACGAGGGCCGCCCCTACAGGGCCTCTCTCTCCGCGCGCCCTCATCCCTTGACGCTCCCGAGCATGATCCCCTCGATGTAGTAGCGCTGCAGCGCCAGGAACAACGCCAGCATCGGCAGCACCGTCACCACCGCGCCGGCCATCATCAGCTCGCTGTCCATCACGTGCTCGCGCGACAGCGCCGCGAGCGCCACCGGCAGCGTGCGCAAGTCGACGTCGGTGAGCACGATCAGCGGCCACATGAAGTCGTTCCAGGTGCCGAGGAAAGTGAACAGCGCCAGCGTCACCAGAATCGGCCGCGCCAGCGGCAGCACGATCGACAGGAAGATCCGGCCTTCGGAGGCGCCGTCGATGCGCGCCGCCTCCAGCAGCTCGTCCGGGATCGAGAGCACGTACTGGCGCACCAGGAAGATGCCGAACACGCTCGCCATCGCCGGCACGATCACCCCGCCGTAGGTGTTCACCAGCCCCAGCGATTTGAGGAGCAGGAAGAGCGGCAGCATCGCCACCTGCGCCGGGATCACCAGCGCGCCCAGCAGCAGCTTGAACAGCTTGTCGCGGCCCGGGAAGCGCAGCTTGGCGAAGGCGTAGCCCGCCATGGCGTTGATCAGCAGCGAGATCGCGGTCACCACACCCGACACCAGCACGCTGTTGGCGAAGTAGCGTGCCATGCCCTGGTGCGTGAAGAGCTCGCGGTAGTTGGCGAAGCTCGGCCTATCGGGCAAGAGGGGCGGCGGGAGATTGCTCGCCTCGCCCACCGCCATCAGCGACACCGACACCATCCAGACGAGCGGAAAGAGCGTCACCGCCGCCAGCCCGACCAGCGCCCCGTTCACCGCAAACTTCTGCGCCCGCCGGCTCACGCCTCCACCCTCCGGCGCGCCAGGCGGAGCTGCAGCAGAGTCAGGCCGAAGATCAGCAGGAAGAGCAGGAAGGCGACCGCCGAGGCCGAGCCCAGGCTCCACCACTTGAAGCCCTCTTCGTACATCAGGTAGAGCACCGAGACGGTGCTCTGCAGCGGCCCGCCCTCGGTCATCACGTAGGGCTCGGCGAAGAGCTGGAAGTAGCCGCTCATGGTGAGGATCGAGACCAGCAGGAAGGTGGGGGCGAGGGTCGGCAGCGTCACGTGGCGGAACTGTGCCCAGGGGCCGGCGCCGTCGATCCTCGCCGCCTCGTACAGGTCTTCGGGGATATTGTTGAGGCCGGCGATGAAGATCACCATGTTGTAGCCGAAGCTCTTCCATACCGCGAGCAGGGCGATCGCGGGCATGGCCCAGCGCGGGTCGCCCAGCCAGTCGATGGGGTCGACCCCCAGGAGGCCGAGCCCGTAGTTCAGCAGGCCGTACTTGGTGTGGTAGAGGTAGCGCCACACCACTGCCACCGCCACCACGGTGGTCACCACCGGCGCGAAGAAGGCGGTGCGGAAGAACGGCTTGAAGCGGGCGAGCCTGGCGTTGACCAGCAGCGCCGCGCCGAGCGATACCGCCACCGACAGCGGGCCGCCCACCGCCACGAAGTAGAGCGTGTTGCCGAGCGCCTTCCAGAACAGCGGCCGCTCGAGGAGCGCCAGGTAGTTGCCCAGGCCCACGAAGCGCAGGTTGTCGAGATCGGCCAGCGCGTAGAGATCGAAATCGGTGAGGCTGACGGCGAAGGCTGCCGCCACCGGCAGCAGGAAGAAGACGGTGAGCACGATCGCCGCCGGCGCCAGGAACAGGTAGGCGGCGGCGCGCGAGGTCATCGAGGTTCCCCGCCGAGCCCCCCGCCGGCCGCGAGGTCGAGCGCCGTGCCGCGAGCCAGCATGAAGCGCCGCTTCTCGAGCATGCGGTCCACGTCGCGGTCGAGGGCGCGGGCCGCCTCGGCGACCGTCAGCCGACCCTCGACCGCGGCCTCCGAGACCAGCCGCATCTGCTGCGCGATGCGTTCCCACTCGGCCACTTTGGGGGTTGGCTCCAGGCGCTCGAGCTGCTGGCGGAAGGCCTGCACGTAGACGTGGCCGGCGAGCAGCGGGTCGGCCCACGGTGTGCGGCGCGGCGGGAGATTGCCGGTCAGGGCGTGGAAGCGCACCTGCACCTCCGGCCGCGACAGGTGCTCGATCAGCCGCCAGGCGGCGTCCTTCTGCCGCGAGGCGCGGAACACCACCAGGCTGGTGCCGCCGGCGAACGAGGAGCCGGGGCCGTCCGGCCCGGGCATCGGCGCCGTCATCCAGGTGCCCTGGAGCTCGGCGGGCAGGCGGCGCTTGAACTCGCCGATGTTCCACGGGCCGGTGATGTAGAAGCTGAACACACCGCGCCCGAACTCCTGCCACACGTTCGAGATCTCGGTATTGGTGGCCTTCGGCGCCCAGCCGCGCCGGAACATCTCGACGTAGAAACCAAAGGCCTCGAGGAAGTCCTCGCTCTCGAAGTTGCCGTAGCGGCCGCCATCCCGGAGCAACGGGCTAGGCTGCTGCAGGGCGAGCACCAGCAGCGGCTCGAACTCGTTGAGCGGCAGGAGCACCGAGTACTTCTCGGGGCCACCCCGCTCCATAACGGCGTGCTCCTTGACCGCGGCGAGCTGGCGCCGCCACTCCTCCCAGGTGGTGGGCGGCTCGGGGAAGCCGGCGCGCGCCACGAGGTCGCGGCGATAGAAGAGCAGCCGCGTGTCCACGTACCAGGGCACGCCGAAGGTGCCGGCCGGGAAGGCATTGGTGTCCCAGGCGCCGGCGAAGTAGTCCGCGGGGTCGACCACGGTGGAGGCGGCGATGCGCGGCGCCAGGTCCTCGAGCGCGCCGAGCGCCACGAACTCCGGCACCCAGCTCGCGCCCAGCGCGCAGAGGTCGGGGGTGGCGTCGCCGGCGAAGGCGGTGAGCAGCTTCTCGTGCGCCGCCGTCCACGGGAGCTGCTGCACCTTGACCCGCACCCCGGGGTTGGCGGCCTCGAACTCGGGCAGGAGCTGGGTGACGACCTCGCCCTCCCGCCCCATGGCCCAGAATTCGACGACCTCGCCTCGCTCCCGGCCGGCGCAGCCCATGAGCATGAGAAGAGCCAGTAGGGGCAGGCCTCGTGCCTGCCCTCCGGCCGGGCGGCCACGAGGGCCGCCCCAACATCCGGCCCCCTCGCCCCGCTTGCGGGGAGAGGGCCGGGGTGAGAGGCGCCCGTCGGAGGGCTTCATCACGGCGCTCTCTGGCCCCCTCGCCCCGCTTGCGGGGAGAGGGCTGGGGTGAGGGGCTCCTCCAGCCAGCCGCCGGTGAAGCCCGCGCGCTGGAGGCCGCGGCGCAGGTGCCGGTTCCTCTTCATCGTCTCCCACACCAGGCCGCTACGGTAGTTCTCGAGCATGGCCAGGATCGGCCCCTGGTCGATCCCCAGGTAGTCGCCGTCCACCCAGCCGAAGCCCGGGATCACGCGGCCGTGCTGGATCGGCACCTCGAAGTCGAAGCTGGGGTTGAAGGCGTCGAGGAAGCCGTAGGTACCGAAGACGTGCTCGCCGTAGCGGCGGTGCATCTCGAGCACCGCCGGGATGGCGATCTCCGGCGCGAAGGGGATCGAGGCGGCGGCGGCGGTGGGCGCGATCGTACCGTCGTCACGCGTGTCGTTTGGCGAGGCGCCGCGCGCCGCGTAAGTCCAGAAACGGCGCCTCTCGCCCGCGTAGGAGAGCGTGGCGTCCAGCGGGCCGTCGCAGGCGCTGAGCCCCCAGACGTTCTCGCCGTACCCCTTCCAGCCCATGGGGTTGGCGACGGCGTAGGCGCGGTGGGCGTAGGCGGCGCGGCGCGAGTTCTTGAAGTAGTCGAGGCCACGCTCGCGCGTGAAGGCGTCCTGGAGGCCACGGAAGTCCACCCACAGGTGCGAGTACTGGTGGCCGAAGAGCGGCGCGAAGGCCAGGTACTCGTAGCCGTGGAAGGTGCCCCAGGTCCGATCGTAGGTCGAGGCCCAGGCTTCCCAGGCCGCCGGCTCGATGGGGTGCGTGGGCGAGCCCAGGGCCAGCAGGTAGACGATCATCGCCTCGTTGTAGCCGATCCAGTCGTAGGCGAGCAGGCCCCGCTCCCCCGGTCCCCGCTCGGGAACCCAGCCCATAGAGATCAGCGGCGCGCGCGCCTGGAACCAGGTCCAGTCGGCCGCGGTGTAGAGCCGCTCGGCCAGGTCCCGGATCTCGCGCTCCTCCGGCTCGTCACGGTCGAAGTAGCTCTGGCAAAAGAGCGCGCCGGCGAGCAGCAGCGAGGTGTCGATGGTCGACAACTCGACGGTCTCGAAGCGCTCGCCGGTAGCCATATCGAGGAAGTGGTAGAAGAAGCCCTTGTAGCCCGTCCTGCCGCGCGGCTCCGGCCCGCTGGGCGCGGTGGCGAGGAAGCGCAGCGTGGCGAGCACCCGGTCCCGCGCCTCGGCGCGCGTGACGTAGCCGCGTTCGGCGCCGATGGGGTAGGCGGTCAGGCCGAAGCCCACCGCCGCGATCGAGGAAAAGGAGGGCGTGGGCCAGCGGTCCGGCACCAGGCCGTTGCCCGGGTTGGTGCGTTCCCAGAAGAAGGCGAAGGTGCGCTTCTCGAGCTCGTCGAAGAACGGGTCGAGCGGCGCGCCGGCGGCGATCGGCTCGGCGGGCGGCGGGGCCGCCGGGGAGACCCCCGGCGCTGTCGCCTGGGAGGCCGCGGTCTGTGGCGCCGTGGTTTGGGGCGCCGTGGTTTGGGGCGCCGTGGATTGGGGCACCGTGGTCGGGGGCGGCGAGCAGGCCAGAGCCAGGAGGGCCGCGATCACCAGGCTCGGCCCCACGCGGGGCTGGTGGCTGCCGCGCATGGTGCCGAGCCTAATGGAGGGCCGGTCGCCGGGGAACCTCCGCGCGCTCTCCTAGAAGCTCACCCGGGCCCCGACCTGGAAGCGCCGGGTGTTGAACTCGCAGTTCGGCTGGCCGAAGCGCGGGTTGACCGAAGGCAGGGTGGGCTTGAAGTTCTCGAAGCAGCCGTTGTTGTCGTAGTCGAAGACGTTGAAGCCCTCGGCCGTCAAGCCGATGCGCACCGTGTCGGCGATCGGCGGCGCGTCCCACTCCAGCCGCATGTCGACGCTGCGGTAGGCCCAGGCGTCGGGCACCAGGAAGTCGTTCTGCTCGGGGCGGCCCTCGTTCCAGCGCACCACGAAGGTGCCGGGCTGCGAGGCGTCGAAGATGGTGAAGGGAACGCCCGAGCCGAGAGTGATGATCGAGGCGAAGCGGAAGTTGTAGGGCAGCCCGACGATGCCGGAAACCACCAGGCGGTGGCGCTCGTCGTTGGTGCCGGGGAAGCGGTAATAGTCGTCCGAGGAGAGATAGTCGAAGGCGCCGAAGTAGATGCCCTCGCTCGGGTTGTCGGTGCCGTTCTGCTCGGCCTCGGCGTAGGTGTAGGCGACGTTCAAGCCCCAGCGCGAGCTGCCGGTGTAGGGCTTGTCGAGGGTCAGGAAGATGCCGTCGTACCAGGTGCGGCGGGCGGTCGAGGTGACGAATACGCGGGCGTAGCCCGGCACGTTGACGTTGCCTCCGAAGCGGTCGCCGAAGGCGGTGCCCGGCGGCAGGTCGCCGAAGAAATAGGAGAGGCCGTTGTAGCCGCGCACCCCGGCGTAGGAGAGCGACGCCAGCCAGTTGCCGAGCTGCTGCCGCACCCCCAGCGTCCACTGGTCGGAGCGCGGCGGCTTCAGGTCGTTGGCCACCAGCCAGACCTCGGGACCGGGAGCCTGGCCGGAGTCGATCAGGCCGCGCAGGCCCTCGGCCGAGAGGTATTCGGGCCGCCAGGCGATCGCCGGCACACCGCAGTTGGGGGCCGGGCTGCCGTCGGCCGAGAAACAGAAGTTGAAGATGCTCCAGCTCTGCCGGTACTGCTCGTCGAAGATGTCGTTGAGGATCACGCGGTCGTAGTACTTGCCCCAGCCGCCGAACACCGTGGTCTTGGCGTCGCCGCGCACGTCCCAGGCAAAGCCCAGGCGGGGCTGCACCATGCCGTAGTACTCGTCACGGTCGTCGCCGTCGGTGGTGTAGCGGTCGAGGTCCAGGAAGTCGCGGACGCACCAGGTGCTCTGGCCGCCGACCGGCTGCCCGTAGGTGCGGCAGGCGCTCTCGAGCGCGTTCACCACCGCGTCCGGGGTCTGGTAGTCGTTGTTGATCATGTTCGACTCGTAGTCCCAGCGCACGCCGAGGTTGAGCGTCAGGTTCGAGGTCACTGCCCAGTCGTCCTGCAGGTAGAGGCCGACCTGGGTGTTGCTGAAATCGAGGGTCGGGTCGCCGAAGCCGAGGCGGGCCTGGAATGGGAACTGCCAGCCTTCGTCACTGCGGAACTCGAAGAGCGGGTTCTCGAACAGGCTCTTGGTGACCTCGTAGTCGAGCCAGTTGGCCGACACGCCAGTCTTCACGGTGTGGTCGCCGCGCCAGGAGGAGGTGAAGGTGAAGTCGTCGCGCACGCCGATCTTGTCCTGCACGAAATCCTGGGTGGCGTCCCGACCGCCGACGTCCAGGATGCCGATGTAGTTGAGGCGTGGGTCGGTGGAGTTGAGCGAGGTGGGGTTCCACTGCAGCTTCTGCCAGGTGACCGACGCCTGGTTGAGCGAGTCGCCGAGCACCGTCTGGTGCCGCACCACCAGCGCGTCGGTCCCCACCTCGAAGCTCTCCGCTCCCTCGCGCACCCGCTGCCCGCCGAAGCCGCGGATCTCCTGCTCGTCGCGCAGGTGGTACGAGGCTTCCACGCTCTGGCTCTCGGCCGGCTGCCAGGAGAGCTTGCCGAAGTAGAGGTCGGACTCGAAGGGCTGGGTCAGGGCGCCGGTCTCGAAGTCGTCCAGGAAGTCGCGCACGTTGGGCGGCGCGACGGCGAACGAACCGCCCGGGAAGACCGAGGCCACACGGTCCTGGTCGTTGCGCTCCCAGGAGACGAAGAAGTGCAGCTTGTCCTGCATGATCGGCCCGCCTACGGCGAGGCCGGCCTGTTTGCGGTCGTACTCGGGCTCCTTCTCGCCGCGCGCCTCGGAGAAGTCGTCCTGGGTGACCAGGTCCTTGTCCTGGAAGAAGTAGAAGGCGTCGCCGTGATACTGGTTGGTGCCCGACTTGGTGACCGCGGTGATCACCGCCGCCGCCGCCTTCTCGTACTCGGCCTTGTAGTTCTGCGACAGCACGCGGAACTCCTGCACGGCGTTCTGCGGGAAGGGGTTGCCACGGCTCGACTCCTGCATGAAAGCGCCGCCGGCAAGCACGTCGTTCTTGTACGACAGGCCGTCGACGAAGACGTTCACCTGCCGCGCGTCCGAGGCGCCGCTCCTGAACTTCTGCCCCGCCTCGTCCTGGCTGTCGGTGAAGCGCACGCCGGGGGCGAGCGCCGCGAAGCTCAGGAAGTTGCGGTTGTTCTGCGGCAGGCTCTCGATCTGCACCGTGGAGACGTTGGTGGCGAGCTCCGAGGTCTTGGTCTCGACGAGGGCCTCGCCGATCACCACGATGCCCTCGATCAGCGCCGAGGTGGGCGTCACCTGGAGGTCCATCTCGAGCGCCTGCCCGACCTGCACGGTCACCGCCTGCGTCTTGGGCTCGTAGCCGGCGGCCACCACCTGCAGCTCGTAGCTCCCCGGCTGCATGCCGGCCAACGTGTAAGAGCCGTCGGCGCGGCTGGTGGCGGAGCTCACGAAGCCGGTCGCCTGGTTGATGGCGATGATCTCGGCGTCCGGCAGCGCGCTGCCCGACTCGAGCACGATCTTGCCTTGAATGGTGGCAGTCGCGAGCTGGGCCTCGGCCGGGCGGGGCGCCACCACGGCCGCCAGGGCCAGGAGCAGCAGAGCGCCGAGCCGGGCCGGAGCGGCGGCGAGTGAGGACGAACCCCTGTCGAGTTTCATGCTGCGAACCTCCTTCTAGGAGTGGAGTGGGTCGGGGGAGGGAACGGTGGCGCCGCAGGAGCCGCGCACCACGAGCTCGGTGGGGATGGTCTCGTGGCTGCACTCGCCGGTGTTGCCGGCCTCGACCGCGACGTGCAGCCGCTCGAGGGCGCGTGCCCCCAACTCGGCGATCGACACCTTGACCGAGGTCAGCGGCGGCATCATGAAGCGGGAGATCGGGATGTCGTCGAAGCCGGCCAGGGCCACCTCGCCCGGCACCTGCACGCCGCGCTCCTTGAGCGCGCACAGGCAGCCGATCGCCATCGCGTCGTTGGCGGCGAACACGGCGTCGGGACGCATCCCGTCTGGGCGCGGCTCGAGCTCCAGCAGGCGCCGGCCGGCCTGGTAGCCGGACTCCTCGCTGAAGTCCCCGGCCAGCACCAGGTCGGGCTCGCCGGCCCGGAACAGGTCGCGCACCGCGTCCTCGTAGCCGCGCCGCCGCTCCCGGGCGTCGAGGTTGCGCGGCGGGCCCGAGATCAGAGCGATCCGCCGGTGGCCCAGCGCGGCCAGGTGTTTCACCATGGCGAGGGCGCCGCCGTAGTTGTCGACGTTGAGCGAGTGGCAGGCGACGCCGCCCAGGGTGGTGTTGAGGAGCACGGTGGGCAGGGTGTCCGGGAGGTTGGCCTCCAGGCGCCCGGCGTCGACGTCCGGCGACATCACGATCAGGCCGTCCACCCGGCCGCGCATGGCGCGCAGGGCGGCCTCGATCTCCTGGGCGTCGTCGTGAGAGCTCGACACCAGCAGGTGATAACCATGGCGGCGCGCGGCGAGATCGACACCGCGGATGAGCTCGGAGAAAAACTCGCCGTAGAGGTCGGGCAGCAGCACGCCGATGGTGTGAGTGCGGCGGGTGATGAGGCTGCGGGCGGCGCTGTGCGGGACGTAGCGCAGGCGCGTGGCGACCTCCTGGATCAGCCGCTGGGTCGCCTCCTTGACCGGCTGCTTGCCGTTCAGGACCCGCGACACCGTGGCGACCGAGACCCCGGCCTCCCGTGCCACGTCTTTGATCGTCACCGCCATGCTTGGTTGCCCACGAAGCGTGCTTTCGAGGCGTGAGCCGATGTCACTGTAAACGTTTTCAGCACTGTAACCCCGGGTTGGAAGCATTGTCAACCGGAGAAATGGGCGCTGCCGCTGCTATTTCCGATCTCTCGCGAGATCTGGGAGGGTGGTAGGGACTCTAATCCGGATAACCCCTGGCCGTGGGTTGGCCTTCGCCGTTCCGCAGTAGGCTCGGGGGAGCACGATTCAGTGCCTCCAGGGAGGACGAAATGAAGCCCAACGCTCCGATCAACTTCCGCCACAAGCTCGCGCAATTCTCCGAGCGCTGGAAGCCCAAGGTGGTGGCGGAGATGAACGACTCCCAGTTCAAGCTGGTCAAGATCCAGGGCGAGTTCGTGTGGCACGACCACCCGGACACCGACGACGTGTTCATCGTCCTCGAGGGCGAGATGGAGATCGATCTCCCGGACGGCACCGTCCGCCTCGGCGCGGGCGAGATGTTCGTCGTGCCCAGGGGAGTGCAGCACCGGCCGCGCGCCGAGCGCGAGTGCCACCTGCTGCTCGTCGAGCCACGGGGGACGGTCAACACCGGGGAAGCCGGCGGCCCGCTCACCGCGCCCAACGACGTGTGGATCTAGGGCTGGCTCGCGCGCCTCAAGGGCCTCGCGTGAAGGCGTGCTACATTGCCTGGGATGGCGGCGCAGTGTGGGCCGTCCGCCTACAGCTCGCCGCCACAGCCCGAAGGCTGGGCTGACCAGGAGATCGTTATGAGGCAAACGTACACCGCCGTCATCAAGCAGGACGCCGGGTGGTGGATCGGCTGGATCGAAGAGCTCCCGGGAGTCAACTGCCAGGAGCGAACTCGTGAGGAGCTTCGAGAGTCGCTGCGCGTCACGCTTGCGGAGGCCATCGAGCTCAATCGGGCAGAGGCGAGGAGCGCCGCCGGTCAGGAGTTTGAAGAGCTGTCGATTGCGGTATGAAGCGTCGCGATCTCCTGCGGCACTTGTCTTTCCACAGTTGCAGCCTGTTGCGCGAAGGTGCCCGCCACTCGTGGTGGCATCACGACGGATCGAGTCGGCGCAGCGCTGTCCCACGGCACAACGAGATCAACAACCATCTGGTTCGCAAAATCTGCCGGGACCTCGGCATCCCGGAGCCTGAGCGCTACTGACCTTCCCGGGTCGTGATCAACCCAGGCTCCACCTCTCGCAGCTCGGGCCGCTTGGGCTCGCGGAGATCGCCGGAGGAGTGGCCGCGCAGGTGGCGCCAAGCCCAGGGCAGCAGGTGGCGGCGCGCCCAGGAGAGCTCGGCGGCTGAGCGTCGAAGCAGGCTCGAAGGCGGCGCCGGCGGGAGGGGCTGGGCCCACGCGTCGGTGCCGGGAAGGCCCAGCGCCTGGGCGAGTGCGGCGGCGATCCGCGCGTGGCCCGTCGCGTTGGCGTGCAGCCGGTCCTCGCTCCACAGCCGCGGGTCCGAGGCCACGGGATAGCGCGCGAAGTCGACCAGGACGGCGCCGCTCCGCTCGGCGACGGAGCGCAGCGCCTCGTTCAGCGCGCGGACCCGCGGCGCGATCCAGTGCGCCGCCGGCATCACCGGCGCGAGGTCCGGCAGCGTGAAGGTGAGCACCGTGGCGCCGCCGTGCACCAGCCGACGTTGCATCTCCTCCATGTCCGCGGCCACTTCGGCCACTTCGAAACGCCGGCCGGTGACGTCGTTGGTGCCCGCGAACACGGTGGCGAGGTCGGGGCGCATCGCCAGCGCTCTCTCTAGCTGCTGCTCCCGGACCTGCCGCGTGCGCCGGCCGCGAACCCCGAGGTTGGCGTAGAGCAGCCCGCCCTGGGCGAGCGCGACGCGCTCCGCCAGGCGGTCGGCCCAGCCGCGGAAGCCACCGTTGCCGTCCGGGTCGTCGACGCCTTCGGTGGAGCTGTCGCCGATCGCGACGTAGCGCTCGAAGCAGCGGGGCAGGGGCGGCATCCCAAGATGCTATGCCAGGGCAGACGGCCGTTTTGCCGCAGTGCGTCTTGACGGCCCTGGTGAGCGCTGCCTACCATCCCGCCCGCACAAACAAACCGAACGTTCGTTCGACATCTGGATCGGAGAGCACCACGATACCGCGCCGCACGCAGGCCGACCGGACCGACGCCGCCACCAGGAAGGTGCTCAAGGCGGCGCTGGCGCTGTTCTCGCGCCAGGGCTTCCGCGCCACCTCGATGCGGCAGCTCGCCAGGAAGTCGGGCCTCTCGGTGGGCAACCTCTACCACCACTTCGGGGGCAAGGAGGCGATCTTCCAGCGCCTGATCGACCAGTACTGGCAGGTGCTGATGGACCCCGAGCTGCGGCTCAACAGGGTATTCGCAGCGAACCGCTTCCCGGACGACCTCGAGGAGCTCGCCGCCGCCACCGCCGAGGTGGTGGAGGAGAACTCGACCTCCATCCTGCTCATCTACATCGACGTCATCGAGTTCAAGGGTAAGCACATCCACGACTTCTACCGCCGCATGGCGGACCGCTTCCGCGACGCCTACGAGGGCACGCTCCGTGCCCGCCAGCAGCGCGGCGAGCTGGGCGAGGCGAGCCCGCTGCTTGGCGTGATGATGGCGACCCGCTGGTTCTTCTACTACTTCACGGTCGAGAAGTGCTTCGGCGTGCCCGAGCACCTGGGGCTGGACTCCAGGGCCGCGGTCGCCGAGTTCTGCCGCATCTTGCGGCTCGGTCTGCTGCCGCGTGCCGAGGGGCCGCCGCGCCGGCCCAAAGGAGGATCGAAGTCATGAAGCGTCGTATCAAACTGTTCCCGCCGTCGGGCAGCTCGCAGGCCCTGCGAGCCGCGCTCCTGATGCTGGCCGTGGCCTTCGGCCTGGCCACCCTTCCGGCCCTGGCCTCCGGCTCCAACCAGGAGGCCGCTCGAACGCAGGCCAGCGAATCGCCGGCCGTCGAAGGCCAGGCCCCCGAGGCCGAGGCCGCGGAGGGCGAGGCAGCGGAGGAGGAGACCACGGGCGTCGCCGAGGAGGAGATCCTGGTCACCGCGCGCAAGCGCGAGGAGAACGTGCAGGAGGTGCCGGTGGCGGTCTCGGTGCTCACCGGCGAGGCGCTCGAGGACAGCGCCGCCGCGGACATCTCCGAGCTGCAGGCCCAGGTGCCCAACCTCTCGATCTATCAGGGCCGCAACCAGTCGACGACCCTGACCGCCTTCATGCGCGGCATCGGCCAGGCCGACCCGCTGTGGGGCGTGGATCCCGGGGTCGGTCTCTACTTGGACGACGTCTACATCGCCCGCCCGCAGGGCGCGCTGCTGGACGTCTACGACGTCGGGCGGATCGAGGTCCTGCGCGGCCCGCAGGGAACGCTCTACGGCAAGAACACGATCGGCGGCGCCATCAAGTACGTGAGCCGCGAGCTGACCGACGAGCTGGCCGGACAGGTGTCGATCACCGGTGGCAGCTATTCGACCCAGGAAGCGCGGGCCAGTGTCGGCGGTGCCCTCATCCCGGGCAAGCTGCGCGGCAAGGTCGCCGTCGCTTCCCTACAACGTGACGGCTACGGTGAGAACCGGCTCACCGGACGGGACGTATCGGACAAGAACACCACCGCATTCCGCCTCGCCCTCGACTGGCTGCCCTCGGACCGCGTGACGGTCCAGCTCAGCCACGACCGCACCGAGGACGACGCCGAGCCCAAGGGCTACCAGCGCCTGGAGGCCAACCCGCTCTGCCCGGCGTTCCTGGGCCGGACCTGCCCGCCTCTCGACGACCGGTTCGACACCGAGAGCGGCTTGGCGCCGCTCAACGGCACGGACTCCGAGGGCTACGCGCTGACCGTGGGTTGGGACGTCAACTCTGCCTGGCAGGCGAGGTCGATCACCGCCTACCGCGAGTCCGACTCCGAGAACAACATCGACTTCGACACCACGCCGGCGCGCATCACCGACGTGATCGCGACCTATTTCGACGAGCAGGCGTCGCAGGAGCTCCAATTCCTGTACGACGGCGGTGGCAAGCTCACCGGCGTCTTCGGCGCCTACTACTTCGACGGCAAGGCCGGCGGCCTGGTGAAGAACATCTTTCTCAACCGGATCTTCGGCACCACCGAGGGCGAAACCCTGACCGACTCGATCGCCCTCTTCGGCGAGGGCAGCTATGCCTTCACCCCCGATCTCACCTTCAACCTCGGGCTCAGGGCCACGCGGGAGGAGAAGAACGGGATCGCCTTCAACGCCGGCTACAGCGACGACACCTTCACCAGGGTCATCGCCGTGACCGCCGACTACGACAAGACCAAGACCTTCAATTCGCTCGCTCCCAAGCTCGGCCTCGACTACCACTTCAACGACGACGTGATGGGGTACGTCTCGCTCTCCCGCGGCCACAAGAGCGGCGGCTTCAACGTCCGCGCGCAGGCGACCGTGTTCCCCGAGTCTGCCGAGCCCTTCGACGACGAGGTGCTGACCGTTGCCGAGGTCGGCGTCAAGTCGGTGCTCGCCGACCGCCAGCTCCTGCTCAACGCCGCGGCGTTCTACGGCGAGTACGAGGACATCCAGGTTTCGACCTTCACCGCCTACGACTCTAACGGCGACGGCGTGGAAGACGCCTTCTTCGGCAACTTCATCAACGCCGGCGACGCTACCATGCAGGGCGTGGAGGTGGAATTCGACTGGACCTCGCGCGATGTCGACTGGTTCGGCCTGGTGGGCAATCTGAGCTACCTCGATGCCGAGCCCGACTCGTTCCTGGACGCGAACCGAGACGGCTTCGTCGACACGCAGGTGATCACCAACGCCCCCGAATTCACCGGCGCGCTGCGCGCCAACCTCGACTTCCCGGCCTTCGGGGGGCTGCTGACGGCGAGCGCCGGGGTCGCCTACCGCGACGAGTCGGTGCTCACCAACGAGGGCGGCCCCTACCCCGGGCGGCCGGGCCAGCCGCTGCTGCCCATTGTGCAGCCTTCGTACAGCGCCTGGGACGCCTGGGTCGCATGGCTCTCCCCCAGCGCCAGGTGGCGGGTTGGCGTCGCCGGCAAGAACTTGACCGACGAGGACTACCTGACCAACGGCTACAACATCCCGGCGCTCGGCATCCTGGTGGGCTCCTACGGCGCGCCGCGCACGGTGACCGCCACCGTCGAGTACCGGTTCCGGTGAGGCTGCCGGCGGTGGTGAAGCGATGATCGAAACCGGGCTGGCCGGCAAGTCTGTCCTCGTCACCGGCGGCGCGGCGGGCCTGGGCCGCGCCACGGCCGAGCGCTTCGCGCGCGAGGGAGCGCGGGTCATGCTCTGGGACCTCGACACCGCGGCTGGGGCTGCCGCGGCGGCCAAAGTCTCCGCCGCCGGGCAGGAAGCGGGCGGCGAGGCGTTCTTCGAGCCCGTGGACGTGGCCGACGAGGCCGCGGTCGAGGCGGCGGCCGGCCGGGCGCTCGAGCGCCTGGGCGCGATCGACGTGCTGATCAACAACGCCGGCATCACCCGCGACGCCCAGCTCGCCAAGTGGAAGGACGGCGCGCTGCTGTCGCGGATGACGGCGACGGAGTTCGACGCCGTGGTGGCGGTCAATCTGCGCGGCGTCTTCCTGCCCACCCGTGCGGTGGTGCCGGCGATGATCGCCAGGGGCTCCGGGGTGATCCTCTCCGCGAGCTCGGTGGTCGGCCTCTACGGCAACTTCGGCCAGACCAACTACGCCGCCACCAAGTCGGGCGTCATCGGCATGACCCGCGCCTGGGCGCGCGAGCTGGGGCGGTACGGCATCCGGGTCAACGCCGTGGCCCCCGGCTTCATCGCCACCGAGATGGTGGCCAAGATGCCGGCCAAGGTGGTGGAAGGCATCGCCGGCCGCACGCCGCTCGGCCGCCTGGGCAGGCCCGAGGAGGTGGCGGCCGTGTACCTCTGGCTGGCCTCCGCCGCGGCGAGCTTCGTCCACGGTGCCGTGATCTCGGTCGACGGCGGCCTGGTGATGGGGACCTGAGCCGATGCTCGCGGGCGACCTGCTCGGCGAGCGCGCGCGGCTGACGCCCGCGGCCCTGGCGCTCGTCACCGTGCCGGCGGCGGGAGCCGGCGGCGGCCAGCGGCTCACCTACGCCGAGCTCGACCGCCGCACCGAGGCACGGGCGCGGCTCTTCGCCGAGCGGCTGGGTCTGGCTCCCGGCGATCGCGTGGGCATCCTGGCGGGCAATCGCGCCGAGTACGTGGAAGCCTTCTTCGCCTGCGGCAAGGCGGGCACGGTGCTGGTGCCGATCGGCACCCGCCTGGCCGCGCCCGAGATCGCCCACCTGATCGCGGACAGCGGCATGCGGGCGTTGCTCTACTCCGCCGAGCACGCCGAGCGCCTGTGCGAGATCGCGGGCCTGCTGCCGCTGCCGGCGACGGTCGGCCTCGACGGCGCCGCCCTCCGTGCTGCGTGCTGCGGGGCCGCCGACCTCGACGACCGCGCCGAGCTCGCGGCGCTCGGCCCCGGGCACCTCGCACCGCGGCCGCGCCTCGGCGCCGAGGACCTGTGGGCCCTGCTCTACACCAGCGGTACCACGGGCAGACCGAAGGGCGTGATGATCCCCCACCGGCAGGTGATCTGGAACGGCTACAACACGGTGGTCGGCTGGCAGCTCCGTGCCGACGACGTGACGGTGATCTTCACGCCCCTCTACCACGCCGGCGGCCTCGCCGCCTTCCTGGTGCCGATCGTGACCGCCGGCGGCACCGTGGTGCTGATGGCCGACTTCGAGCCCGGCGCCGCGTGGCGTGCCATCGAGGACCACCGCGCCACCGTGGTGCTCGGGGTGCCGACCCTCTGGCAGCGGCTGGCCGAGGCGCCCGAGCTCGAGACCGCGGACCTCTCGCGGGTGCGCTGGCTGATCAGTGGCGGTGCGCCGCTGCCTCGCTTCCTGATCGACCGTTACCGCGAGCGCGGTGTGGTGCTGAAGCAGGGCTACGGCCTGACCGAGGTCGGCGTCAACTGCTTCGCCATGACCACCGAGGAGGCGGAGACCAAGGCGGGTTCGATCGGCCAGCCGCTGCCCTTCACCGAGGCCCGATTGGCGGGCGAGGGCGGGGCCGAGGTGCCGGACGGCGAGGTCGGCGAGGTCGGCGAGCTGTGGCTCCGCGGCTCTCACGTCTGCCGCGGCTACTGGCAGCAGCCCGAGGCCACGGCCGCGGCGCTCGACGCCGAGGGATGGTTCCACACCGGCGACCTGGCGCGCCGCGACGCCGACGGCTTCTACTGGATCGCCGGCCGCGCCAAGGACATGTACATCTCCGGCGGCGTCAACGTCTACCCCGCCGAGGTCGAGGGCGAGCTGCTGCTCCACCCCGAGGTGCGAGACGCGGCGGTGGTGGCAGTGCCGGACGAGACCTGGGGCGAGGCGGGCGTGGCCTTCCTGGTCGGCGAGCCCGGCCGCGAGCCGACCGCGGAGGAGCTGCGCGTCTGGCTCTCCGGCCGCCTGGCCCGCTACAAGCACCCGCGCGCCTTCGTCCTGGTCGCGGAGCTGCCGCGCACCGCATACGGAAAAGTCGTCAAGGGCGAGCTTCGCGAGCGCTGGCTCGCGGCCCAGGGAGGTGCTCCGTGATCGACGCGCCGCCGGCCATCCATTACACCCTCGAGGACTGCCGCGCCGAGTGCAGCGGCGAGGCGGTGGTGCTGCTCAACGGCGGCATGATGAGCGGCATCGCCTGGGAGCCGGTCGCGCAGGCGCTGGCCCAGCACTACCGGGTGCTGCGGCTCGACTTCCGCGGCCAGCTCCTCTCGCCCAGCCAGGCGGTGCCCCACGCGCCGGCCGACAGACCGACCCAGGAGCTGCCGCCAGACCTCGAGGGCCACGCCCGGGACGTGGTGTGGGTGCTCGACCAGCTCGGCATCGCCAAGGCCCACGTCGTCGGCACGTCGTTCGGTGCCCTGGTGGGCCTGGCCCTCGCCGCCGAGCACCCCGATCGAGTAGCCTCCCTCGTCGCCATGAACGCCACCGCCCGCATGAGCCCGGAAATGGTCGCCGGCACGCGCCGCCTGCGCGAGCTGGCACGCGAGGCCGCCGCCGGCGGCGACGGCGGCAAGATCGTCGACGTGGTGGTGCCGGCGACCTACTCGCCGGAGTGGATCGCCGCCAACCAGGCGCTGCTCACCCAGCGGCGGGCGCTGGTGGCGGCCTTCCCCAGGACCTGGTTCACGGACCTGGACGGCATCCTCGCCGCCCTCGAGCACACCGACCCCTCACGTTTCCTCGGCCGCATCCGGGCGCCGTCCGCCGTGGTGGGGGCGGAGAAGGATCTGACCTTTCCGATCGCCAACTCCGAGGAGCTGGCGCGCGGCATCGCGGGCGCGAAGCTGCGCGTGGTCGCCGGCGCGCCGCACGGCTTCGTGCTCGAGCGGCCGGCGGAGGCGGCGGCGCTGATTCTCGAGCTGCTCGCCGAGCTCGGGGCTGGCCGGAAGCCCGGGGGCGGCAGCCGGCCCGAGGCGCGGCCGCTGCCGCCAGGAAGCGAGGTTGCGGGGGCTTCGACCCCGTGACCCCACCTTCTCCCGGGGGGCGCTACGCCCGCCTCGCCTCGACCGGGCGATACCTGCCCGAGCGCCGGGTCACCAACGACGATCTGCGCGCCGTGCTCGAGGCCAAGCACCCGCAGTTCGTCGACAAGATGGAGGCCTCCTCCGGCATCCGCCAGCGCTTCTGGGCCGCGGACGAGCAGGCGACCTCCGACCTCGCCCTCGAGGCCGCGCGGCAGGCTCTGGCGCGCGCCGGCAAAGAGCCCGAGGAGGTGGACCTCATCATCCTGGGCACCGACTCGCCGGACTACATCACGCCCGCCACCTCGGTGGTGCTGCAGGCCAAGCTGGGGGCGAAGAACGCCGGCACCTTCGACGTGGGCTGCGCCTGTGCCTCCTTTCCCACCGGCCTCGCGGCGGCGGCCGGCATGATGGCCGTCAACCCATCGCTTGCGACGGTGCTGGTGGTCTCCGCCTACCTGATGCACCGCCTGGCGGCGCCCGACGAGCCGACGCAGTTCTTCTACGGCGACGGGGCAGGGGCCGCGGTGCTGGTGCCGGCGGACCGTCCCGGCTTCGTACACGCCGCGTTCCAGGCCGACGGCACCTATGCCCGCAACTGGGCGATCCTCGCTGGCGGCACGGTGGAGCCCGCGTCTCACGAGGCGGTCGCCGCCGGGCGCACCACGGTCCGCATGTACGAGCGCTACCCGCCGGAGGTCAATCACCAGGGCTGGCCGCGCCTGGCGCGGCGGCTGGCCACGGGCGGCGGCTTCGCGCTCGACGACGTGGCGCTGTGGATCTTCACCCAGGTGAGGAAGCCCTCGATCGCGCTGGTGATGGAGACCCTGGGGCTGCCCCCCGAGCGTGCCCACACGGTGATGGAAGACTGGGGCTACACCGGCTCGGCCTGCATCCCGATGGCGCTCGACGACGCCCTCGACTTAGGGCTAGCCGGCCCCGGCGACCTGGTCGTGCTGTTGGGCTCGGGCGTGGGCTACAACCAGGCCGCCGCCGCGCTGGTGCTCTGAGGCCGCATGCAGCCGCCCGCACGCGATCCGATCGGAGGTGGCTACGCCCGCTACGTGCTGGGCGTGCTGGTGGTGGTCTACATCTTCAACTTCCTCGACCGCCAGATCCTGTCGATCCTCGCGGTGCGCATCAAGGCCGATCTCGGAGTCACGGACGCGCAGCTCGGCTTCCTCTACGGCACTGCCTTCGCGGTCTTCTTCGCGCTCTTCGGCCTGCCGCTGGGGCGCCTGGCCGATGTGTGGAACCGCACGCGGCTGATCTCGATCGGGCTGGCCTTCTGGAGCGGGATGACCGCGGTCTCGGGGTTCGCCGGCAACTTCGCCCAGCTCGCCCTGGCCCGCTTCGGCGTGGGCGTGGGCGAGGCGAGCGCCTCGCCGGCGGCGTACTCGCTGCTCTCCGACTACTTCCCGCGGCGCGTGCGCGCCACGGTGATGGCGATCTACTCGAGCGGCATCTACCTCGGGACGGGCCTCGGCCTGTTCGTGGGCGGCCTGGTCGTCGACCGCTGGGACGCGGCCTTCGCCGGCGGCGGCGCGCCGCTGGGCCTCAAGGGCTGGCAGGCGGCGTTCTTGGTGGTCGGCCTGCCGGGGCTGCTGCTCGCGCTCCTCGCCGTCACGCTGCGCGAGCCGGCGCGCGGCCAGAGCGAGGGCATCGAGAGCCTTCCCGAGCCGCATCCCTGGCGCGCCTTCGGGCACGAGCTCTGCGCCGTCATCCCGCCCCTCACGCTGTGGAACCTCGTGCGCCTCGGCGCTCCGGCGAGCGCCCTCGTCGCCAACGCCGCCGCCGTCGCGGCGCTGGCCGGCGCGGCATGGCTCGCGACCCGTGCCCTGGGCAACCCGGCGCAGTGGGTCTCGCTCGCCGTGGGCCTCTACGCGGCGGTCTCCTGGGCGCAGTCGCTGGCGCTCCGCGACCGGCCGAGCGCGCAGCTCATCTTCCGCACGCCGTCGCTGGTCTATGCGGTGCTCGGGTTTTCCTTCCTGTCTTTCAACGGCTATAGCTACAGCTTCTGGCTGGCGTCGTTCTTCGCGCGCGTGCACGCCGTGCCGCTCGAGCGCGTGGGGCTGCTGGTCGGGGGCGCGGCGGCGGCGGGTGGCTGGCTCGGGGTCACGCTGGGTGGGGTGCTGGCCGACCGCTGGAGGCTGAGCTCGCCGCGCGGCCGGCTCTACGTGGGGATGCTGAACGCCGTCCTGCCGGCGCCCCTGTCGCTGGTGATGCTGTGGACGCCGAGCGTCTCCCTCGCCCTGGCGCTGGCGGTGCCGGTCTACGTGGTCGGGGCGCTGTGGCTCGGCCCCGGCATCTCGACGGTCCAGGACCTCGTCCTGCCGCGCATGCGCGCCGTCGCCTCGGCGGCGTTCCTGCTGGTCAACACTCTGATCGGGCTCGCCATGGGGCCCTACGTGGTCGGGCGCCTGAGCGTGGCGACCGGCGACCTCAGAGTCGCGCTTTCGCTGAGCCTCCTGGCGACCGGCGTCGCCCTCACCTTCTTCCTCCTCGCCGGCCGCACCCTGGCCCGCGACGAGGCCACGCGGGTGGACCGGGCCCGGGAGGCAGGGGAGGGAGCGTAGAGCCCCGCTCGAGGATCGAAGAGACACCCTACCGTCAGCTACTATCTAATCACCCGCCCTGGCAAACCCATGAGCTCTCTCCTCCAGGTCTTCCGGCTATTGAACGAGATGCGCGCCGAGAGACTCGTGGAAGACTATGCGCTCGGCGGTGCGATGGCGGCGCTGTTCTACGCCGAGCCGGTGCGGACCTACGATCTGGATGTTTTCGTGCTCGTGCCGGCATCCGGCGACCTCGTCAGCCTGTCGCCGATCTACGAGTGGTTGGGAAGTCGAGGCTTCCGCCCCGACGCCGAGCACGTGCTGATTCACGGTGTGCCGGTGCAGTTCCTGCCCTCCTACAACGCCGTGGTAGAGGACGCGATCAGGAGCGCGCGAAACCTGGACTACGAGGGCGTGGAGGTTCGTGTCTCGCCACCCGAGCACCTGATCGCCCTTGCCCTTCAAGCCGGCGGGAGGAAGCGTCGCGAGCGAGCCTTCCAACTGCTGGAGTCGGGCGAGATCGATCGCGGCCTGCTTCAACGGCTCCTCGACGAGCACGGGATCTCCGGGAGGGAGATCCTCGATGAGTGAGGCAGGCCGGCCGCAGCCGGGCAGCCCCGCCGCCCTTTTCGAGGCGAAGGCCGACTGGCATCGGCGACAGGCCCGGCTGCCGATGCGAGAGAAGGTCCGCATCCTCCTGGAGCTGCAGAGGCAGGACTACCCGCTCCTTATCAAGCGCCGGAGTCTGGCGTGGTGGGAGCGGCCCTGGGAGATCGAGCCTTAGGGCTCCCACCGTAGTCAGATTGTCCGATGCCGGAGCGGGTCGCCCGCCGACCTCAGAACGCCGGCAGCAGGTCGAACCAGAAACGCGGCAAGACCTCGATGTCTGCCAGGAACTGCGCGCTCTGGCCCACCGCGCGGATGCGCCGGCCTGGCTGGACGTAGGGGAGCGCGAAGGGGTCGATGCCGGTCGAGGCCGGGATGAAGACCTGCAGCTCGCCCGAGCCGTCGTCGATGAAGACTTTGTAGCCGAAGGGCAGGTCGTCGATGACCGGCTGGGTCACGACGCCCTCCACTCGCACCAGCTTGCCCTCGGTCGCTTCGCCCACGTCCCCGGTGTCTACGGGGGTCGGCAGCACCGGGAACAGCCCCGGCAGCCGCACCACGTCCGCGGGCGTCGCCGGCCGCAGGACCAGGACGCCAAAGCCGTCGTCCCCCACCACGCCGGTGACCCGCACCCGCCGGAAGAGGCCCAGGCCCGAGCTGAAGGCCGAGCTGACGTACACACCGCCCGAGAAGTCTTGCAGGCCGAAGCCCTGATCGAAAGTCGAGGCGGTGTAGCGGCCCGAGGGCACGGAGACGGCGCCCTGGACGGTCACCACCGTGCCCGGCGGCTGGAGACGGGCCGTGGCGATGGGCAGCACCTGAGCCTGGGCCGCGGAAGCGACCAGGAGCGCGGCGAGGCCTGCGAGGGTGGGAAGGAGACGGTGGGCGAGACTGCGGTCCGCGGACGAGCGGTCGTTCCTCATTGGACGGTCCTCCTTGAGTCATAGGATAGCGCAAAGCAATATCCGAATGACAGTGAATCTCGTGAGAATCGAGAGGCTGGCCCGCGGCACCTGCGTGCTACCCTGGGGCCACTTCGATCACCATTCGCCGGGCAGCAGCCGACCTCAGGCCGGGAGGGCCCCGCACCATGACCATCGCCGCCAACGTCGCAGTGGCCGTCGTAGCCCTGCTCCACCTCGCCTTCCTGGTCCTCGAGATGTACTTCTGGGACAAGCCGCTGGGGCGGCGGGTGTTCCATCTGAAGCCCGAGCAGGCAGCGATGTCGAAGCCCCTGGCCATGAACCAGGGCCTGTACAACGGCTTCCTCGCCGCGGGCCTGGCCTGGGGCCTCTATCTCGGCCCCGCCGGGCACTCGGTCAAGCTCTTCTTCCTCGGCTGCGTGGTGATCGCCGGCATTTTCGGCGGCCTGACCGCGAACCGCGGGATCCTCTGGGTACAGGCGCTGCCCGGGGCCATTGCGCTGACGCTGGTGCTGGCGCAGTAGCCCCCGCTTCCCACCCCGGGAACCTTCCGCCCGGCCGGGCGTTATGCTGGCTGGAGGTACCAAACGGCGGTGATCTCGACGACCAGCAGCCCGGCTCTCGTGAACGCGCTCGCGGCGACCGAGGTGACTTTCGGCGATTCGGACGCCGATCTGATGACGCGCTTCGCCGCCGGCGATCGCGAGGCGTTCGGAGAGCTGGTGGAGCGTCACAAGGACGGGCTGGTCTCCTACCTCGCTCGCCTCGCCGGCAGCCGCGACCGCGCCGAGGACCTCGCCCAGGAGGCCTTTCTGCGCCTCTTCCGCCGCGCGCCCGCCTACCGCGAGCGCGGCCAGTTCACCGCCTTTCTCTACCGCATCGCGACCAACCTGCTGCGCGACGAGGAGCGCCGCGCTCGCCGCTGGCGCCTGCTGGCCGGCGCCCTGGCCCTGGGCGGCGACCTCTTCTCACGGAGCACTCGACCGGCCGAGCCGGCGGCCCCCGAGCGGCTGCTCGCGGAGGAGGCCCGCCGGCGGCTCGTCGCCGAGCTCGCGGCGCTGCCTATCGAATGGCGGGCACCGCTGGTGCTGGCGGAGATCGAAGGTTGGCCGCTGGCCGAGGTGGCGCGCACCCTGGGCTGCCGGGAGGGCACGGTCAAGTCGCGCCTCTTCCGCGGCCGCCGGCGCCTGCAACAGGCCTTGGAGCCGTACTGGAGCCCCCAAGGCTCATGCAACGGAGCTTCGAGATGAATCACGACCCCCTCCGCGACGCCCTGCGCGCCCTGCCGCGCGAGCGCGCCGGCGATGGCTTCGGCGAGCGCCTGCTCGCCCGCCTCGACGAGCCGGTGCCCCGCCGGCCGGCCCTGGCGCGCCCTTTCGCCCTCGCGGCCGCCCTCTGCGCCGCGCTCGCCGCCGGCTGGCTGTGGCGCGAGCAGGCGCTCGATCGGCAGCGCCGGCTTCGGCTCTCCGAGTTGAAGCGCGAGCAGCGGGCCCTGGCCGCCGAGCTGGCGGCCATCCGCCAGGCCGCGGACGTGGCGCCCGTGCTGTACCTCGGCGGTGACGACCGGACCGACGTGGTGGTGGACCTCGCCCGGCTGGCCGAGCGCCGGTCCGGCGCCGCGGTCGCACCCGCCCGCTACGAGCGGGGCGCGTCCGCCGCGCCCCGCCGCAACTGACCCGAACCCTAGCGACCAAGGAGATCAGCCCATGAAGCTTCCCATCCGCTTTTCTCTCGCCGCCGCCCTGCTCGCGGCGGCGGTGATCGTGCCCGCGGCTTTCGCTGGCGACGACAAGAGCCCGAGCAAGAGCGACGACGGCGAGCACCACCGCCGCGTGATCCACTTCGCCGGGCACGGCCCCGGAGGTCATGCCTGGCAGTTCGCGCTCGGCCGCGGCTACCTGGGCATCGTCACCACCTGGCTCACGCCCGAGCTGCGCACCCACTTCGGTGCTCCCGAGGATGCCGGCGTGCTGGTGGGCCAGGTCGCCGAGGGGAGCCCGGCCGACAAGGCCGGCCTCCAGGTGGGCGACGTGATCGTCTCGATCAACGACCAGGAGGTGACCTCCGCCGGCGACCTGATGGTGGAGATCCGCAAGCTCGACGCCGGCGAGGAGGCGCGGCTCGAGATCGTGCGCGACGGGCGCTCCCAGACCTTGACCGCCACCATCGAGGAGCGCGAGCGCGCGCAGGTGGACCTGGGGGAGATGTTCCAGTGGAAGGTGGACGGCGATGGCGACGGGCCGGAGGTGATGCTCCTTCCCAAGGTGGCGCACGGCGACTGGATGACCTCGCTCAAGCGCGTGCCGCCCGACACCTTCACCAACCTCGGCGAATCGCTCAAGGCGATCGATTGGGCCAAGGTCGCCGAGCGCACCGGGCGTTCCACCGAGGACCTCGAGAAGCGCCTCGCCGACCTCGAGGACCGACTCGCGGAGTTGCAGAAGCGGCTGGAGAAGGCCACGCGCGACGACCGCTGAGGACCTGCTGCGCGGTCCATCTACTTCGTCGCCAGACGACCCGGCAATCCTCACGTACTCAGATGTACGCTCCGGTTGCCGGGTCGTCAGCTCCTCGTATCTGGACCTGCTCGCGACGGTCCTCCCTTCGATAAAGTAGCCACCTCTCCCCCGGAGGTGGCCATGTCGTTTCCGCTCTCGAAGCCTCGCCTCGCCTCGGTCGTCGCAGTCCTCGCCCTGCTCGCCTCCTGCCGCACCACGGCGCCGGTTTCCGAGGCCCCGTCGCCGGCCGGTGCGCGGGCCACCTCCCGCCCGGCGCGCGAGGCGCTAATCGTCTCGATCAACGACACCTACCGCGTGGAAGGGGTCTACGACGGCGCGGCGGGCGGCTTCGCACGGGTGCGCACGCTGCGCAAGGAGCTCGAGGCCGAGCACCCGGACCTCCTGCTGCTCCACGCCGGCGACCTCTTCTTCCCTTCGCTCCTGTCGCGCATGTACCAGGGCGAGCAGATGGTCGACGGCCTCAACCTCCTGGACGGCAAGGCCAACACCTTCGACCCGCGGCTCTTCGTCACCTTCGGCAACCACGAGTTCGACCGCGGCAAGCTGGCCGATGCCGCGATCGTCCAGGCCCGGGTCTCCGAGTCGCACTTCACCTGGCTGGCGGGGAACGTCACCTTCGAGCCGGGGGCCGACGGCAAGCCGCTGGTGGCCGGCTCGAACCTGGTGCCGAGGGCGGTGGTGGAGAGCGGCGGCCTCAGGATCGGCGTCTTCGGGCTGACGATCGACAACACGATTCCCGCCTACGCCAAGATCTCGGACCCTTTCGAAGCAGCCCGCCGCTCGACCGCCGAGCTGCGGGCCGCGGGCGCCGAGGTCATCGTCGGCCTCACCCACCTGGACCTCGACCAGGACGTGGAGATCCTGCGCCGGCTGGGGGCCGAGGGCCCGGACCTGATCCTCGGCGGCCACGAGCACACCATCCAGCTCGAGCAGGTCGGCGAGCGCTGGGTCTGCAAGGCCGACGCCGACGCGGCGAGCGCCTGCGTGGCGCGGGTGAGCGTCGACGGCGCCGGCAAGGTGCGCGTCGCCGAGCCCGAGCACCGCCCGCTCGGCGGCGTGGAGCCGGCCCCCGACCCGGCGGTCGAGTGCCTCGCCCGCCATTGGCTCGACCTGCACCAGCAGAAGTTCTGCGCCCAGGCGAAGCGGCCTCCCGGCTGCCTCAACGAGAAGGTGGGCCGCGCGACGACCGAGCTCCAGGCCGAGGAGACGCAGATCCGCGGCTACGAAACCAACCTCGGCAACTGGCTGGCCGATCGGATGCTGGCGGCTTTCGCCGACCGTGGCGCGCAGGTCGCCTTCGTCAACTCCGGGTCGCTGCGGCTCAACCGCGACATCGCCGCAGGAGCCGACATCCGGGCCCGCGACCTCGAGGAGCTGTTCGGATTCTCGATGAAGCTGCGGCTGGTGAAGATCAAGGGCGCGGACCTGGCGGCGATCGCCAGGCACGCGGTGGAACAGTGGCCGGGCAAGGGCTGGTGGCTGCAGATCGCGGGGCTGGCGTTCCGCTACGACAATGACGATGCGCCGCCTTTCGACCTCACGCTGCTGGCGCCGGGCGGGCCGCGCCCCGTCCGGCCGGACGAGGAGATCCTGGCGGTGACCACGGAGTTCCTCACCAACCCGGCGATCGGCAACCAGGACGGCTACACCATGCTGAAGCCGGAGCAGGTCGTCGCCGAAGGCGGCGAGCTCATCGACCTGATGCGCGCCGCGCTGCAGCAGGCCGGCGAGGCCGGCATCGCCCCTCAGCGCGAGGGCCGGATCTGCAACCCGGCCGACAGCCTGCCCTGCCTGGCGGTGGAGAAGTAGGTCTCAGTACCGCAGCACTTCCCGCGCCGCGGCCAGCACCTTGTCCTTGCTCGGCAGGAGGTCCTGCTCGAGGATCTTGGACCAGGGCACGGGGAAGTCGGGATAGGCGACGCGGCGCACCGGCGCGTCGAGCCAGGCGAAGGCGCGGTCGGCGATGCGCGCCGCCACCTCGCCGCCGAAGCCGCCGGTGCCCTGGGCCTCGTGCACTACCAGGGCGCGTGAGGTCCGGCGCACCGAGGCGAGCACCGTCTCCTCGTCGAACGGCACCAGGGTGCGCAGGTCGATCACCTCGGCCTCGACGCCCTCGGTCGCCAGGTCCTCGGCCGCCGCCAGGCAGGTATGGGTCGAGGCGCCGTAGCCGACGAGCGTCAGGTCGCGGCCCGGCCGGGCCACCCGCGCCTCGCCCAGCGCTTCCACGAAGTCGCCTTCCGGCATCACTTCCTTCACCCGCCGGTAGAGGAACTTGTGCTCGCAGAAGATTACCGGGTTGCCGTCGCGGATGGCGGCCTTGAGCAGGCCCTTGGCGTCGCGCGCCGTGGCCGGGCAGACCACCTTCAGCCCCGCGGTGTGGGCGAACCACCCCTCGGGGTTCTGCGAGTGGAAGGGGCCGGCGTTGACGCCGCCGCCGGCCGGCAGGCGCACCACCACCGGGCAGGGCACCTGCCAGCGGTAGTAGAGCTTGGCGATGACGTTGACGATCTGGTTGAAGCCGCAGGAGACGAAGTCGCCGAACTGCATCTCGACCACCGGCCGGAACCCCAGCATGGCGGCGCCGGCCGCGATGCCCAGCGTGCCGCTCTCGGCGATCGGGGTGTCGAGCACGCGGTTCGGGAAGCGCTGGTGGAGCCCGCGGGTGATGCGGAAGGCGCCCTCGAAGACCCCGATGTCCTGTCCCAGGAGCACCACCGACTCGTCGCGCTCCAGCTCCTCGGCGAGCGCCTGGTGGATGGCCTCGACGTAGAAGATCGGCTCGCCCTCGCTGCTCCGCGAGCTCGCGACGGCGGGCGCGGCCGGCGGCGACGGCGCGAACACCGGGCGGCGCGCCGTCTCTCTGGCCGGCGGCGCGGAGTCCAGCGCGCGGTCGATGGCGGCCATGGTCAGGCTCTTGATCCGCTCGCGCAGGCGCTCCTGCGCCTCGGCAGTGAGCAAACCTTCGTCGATCAGCCGCCGGGCGTAGGCGGGCACCGGGTCCGCCGCCATGTAGACGGCGAGCTCCTCCGCCGGCACCACCTTGAGCGAGTCGTCGCCCTCGCTGTGGCCACGCATGCGGCCGAGCATGGCCTCGATCAGGGTCGGGCCTTCGCCGGCGCGGGCGCGAGCCACGGCGCGCGCGAAGCAGGCGGCCATGGCGTCCGGGTCGTTGCCGTCCACGCTCTCGGCCGCCACGCCGTAGCCCACGCCGCGGTCCGCGAGCGACTCGCAGGCGTACTGGAGCTCGGTCGGGGTGGAGAAGGCGTAGCGGTTGTTCTCGACCACCAGGATGAGCGGCAGCTTCCACACCGCGGCCATGTTGAGGCCCTCGTGGAAGTCGCCCGTCGAGGTGCCGCCGTCGCCAATGAAGTTGATCGCCAGGCGGTCGGTGCCCTTCTGCTTCAGGGCGAAGGCGCAGCCGGCGGCAACCGGGATCATGGAGCCCAGGTGGCTGATCATGCCGACGTGGGTGATGCCGGCCGCCGGGTCGAGATAGCCGTAGTGGAAGGAGCGTTCCACCCCCTGCGAGAAGCCGTCGGCCTTGCCCACGAGCTGGCAGGCGAGGCGGTACAAGAGGTGCTCGGGGTCGAGGCGGCGGTCGTCGGGCTCGCCTAGCCCCAAGCCGGGGAAAGTGCGCGCCGGGTCGAGGTAGACGGCGAGGATCGCCCCCAGGTCGCGATGCAGAGTGCAGAGCGCGTCGCCCGCCTCGAGCGCCAGCCCGGCCGGCACCGTGGTGGCCTCGCTCCCCACCTCGCTGTACCACTTGCTCACCTTGCCGGTCTTCAGCAGGTACTCGAACCGCAGGTCGAAGTCGCGGGCGAACTGCATGAAGGCGTAGCGCTTCAGGCGCTCTCGTGCGTTGTCCATGGCGAATGAGTCCGAGGCCTGTGGTTCCGGGCTTGGGAGCCGTTGCGTGTGCGCAGGTCTGGGAGCGCCCGGAGGTCTCCGGGCGGCGGGAAGATAGCACAGGGGGCGGCGGGCCCTCAGCCCTTGAGCGCCGCGATCCGCTTCTCGAGCTGCTTGCGCTTGGGGTACGCGGGGTCGATCTTGAGCAGGATCTTGAGCGCCATGGCGGCCGGGCCGGCCTGTCCCTGGGAGATCAGGGTTTCGACCTGCTTCTCGCCGCCCTGGATCGCCTGCCGCTTCTCGTGCTGCACGCGCAGCGCCTCGGCCTCGGCGTACATGGCGGCGAGCCTGGGGTGGGCCTCCACCGCCCGCTCCATCTCGATCGCCACCTCGCGCGCCGCGAACCAGTCGCCGGCCGAGATGTGGCGGGCGAAGCTCACCTCGAAGGCCTGGATCTCGCCGGTCCTCGACGCCAGCCGGCGGCCCTCGGCGAGCTGCCCGCGGTAGCGGTCGAGGGTGAGCTTGGGGATCTTGGCGGCGGTCAGGGCGGCGAGCTCGCGCTCGGCCTCGGCCAGCTTGCCGGCGGCGAGCGCCTGCTCGAAGCGCCGCTTCTGATCGGAGAGCGCGTCGGCCTCGCGCTGCTCGCGGCGGGCGCGTTCGATCTCGGCCTCGAGGCCGGCCCCCAGCCCCGTGCTGCGCGCCGCCCGGCGCGCCACGGAGAGGTTGCGCTCGGCAGCGGTGAGATCGCCCGCGGCGAGCGCCTCGCGCGCGGCGCTCAAGTTCTTGTCGGCGCGGTGCTCCTGGTCGGCCGCCGCCGACAGCCCGGCCAAGCGCTGCTCGTAGTCGGCGCGACGGGGGTGCCGCGGCGCCAGCTCGAGCAGGCTCTCCAGGGCGAGGCGGGCCAGGGCCACCTGGTGATGCTCCAGGTAGGAGGCGAGCATCGCCTCGGTCTCCAGCACCCGCTCGTTGGGCGGTGGGGAGTCGGCCATCTCCTGCAGCCGCGTCCTGAGCTCCTCGAGCCCCTTGGCCCGGGGGTCCACCGCCTCCACCTCCGCCAGCCGGCGGCCGGCGCGCTCGAGGTCGCCAGCTTCCATGGCGTCCTCGGCCTCCTGCAGGATGCCGCGGGTCTTCGCCACGCGCTCCGAGGCCTGGTTGATCTGCGCCAGGAGCTCGTCGCGCTCCTGGCGCGAGAGCTGGCTCGAGGTGCGCGCCGAGGGCGGGCGCGACGGCTCGCGGCGCACCGAGACCGGCGGCACCGGCGTCGCCTTGGGGTCGGTGGCCTGGATCTGCTGGGTGGAGAACTTCTGGCGCTTCTGCTGCACCCGCTCCAGGGCCTCGATGAAGCGCAGCGCGGTCAGGTAGCGCCGGTCGCGGTCGCGCTCCAGGCCTTTGCGCACCGCCTCGTCGAGCTCGGCGGGGACGGTGAGGCCCGGCACCCGGCCGGCGAGCGGCAGCGGGTCCTCGGTCAGGCGCTTGAAGACGAAGCCGTGCGAGGTCTCGGAGTCGAACGGCGGCTTGCCGCACAGCATCTCGTAGAAGCAGGCGGCGAAGGAGTAGAGGTCGCTCCTGTGATCGAGCACCGCGCCCTCGACCATGCCGGCCTGCTCGGGCGAGCAGTAGCGCAGCTTGCCCATGAACATGCCGACCTGGGTCACCTCGAGGTCGGGCTTCTGCGGCGAGAGGTTCTTGGCCAGGCCGAGGTCGATGATCTTGAGCGTGATGCGGCCGTTGACCTCCTGCGCCAGCATCAGGTTGTCGGGCGAGATGTCGCGGTGGATGACGCCGTGGGCGTGGATGGCCCCCAGGCCGCGCAGAGCCTGGATGCCGAGGTCGAGGGCGACGTCCATGGGGAAAGCGCCGTGCTTCTCGATCCAGCGGCCGACGTCCTCGCCGTCGATGTACTCCCAGACCATGTAGAAGCTGCCGTCCGGCATGTTCGAGTAGTCGTAGAGGATGGCGACGTTGCGGTGCTTGATCTGCGCCGCGGTGCGCGCCGCCCGCAGGAAGCGGGCCTGGGCGGAGGAGTCGGCGGCGTCCTCCGGCCGCAGCACCTTGATCACCCGCCGCTCGTCCAGGTGCAGGTGGCGGACGAGGTAGACCTCGCTCATCCCGCCGCCGGTCAAGCGGCGAAGGATCTCGTACTTGCCGTCGAGGACGGTTCCGGTCTGGCGGGCGGTCACGGTCGGAAGAGGGTTCTCCCAGGGGGCGCAGTCGAGGATCATTCTAGACCGTAACGGTCGCCCGGGCAGGAGGGGGTGTTACACCGCCGATCGGCCGAGCGCGCGGCTCCCGGGCCTTGCAAGGCCGGGGCCGGCTCGAGCCCGGAAGCCGGGACGAGGCGCGGTAGAGTCGCCGGCGAAGGAGACGTCGATGAACCCCACTCGCCCGCACAGCTCCCCGGCGGCGCTCGCGGTCGCCGGGGCCGTGGCTCTGCTCGTCGTGGCGGCCCCGCTCCTCGCCCAGATGCCCGACCACTTCACCAACCTGCAGGTCCTGCCCAAGGACAGCACGAAAGAGCAGGTCTTCGCCACCATGCGGGCCATCACCAGCGGCCTCGGCGTGCGCTGCACCCATTGCCACGTGGGTCCGGACAACCTCGTGGGGATGGACTTCGCGACCGACGAGAAACACGAGAAGAAGGCCGCCCGCACGATGCTCAGGATGGTGGCGGCGATCGAGCGGGACTACCTCGCCGGCCTGCCCGCTCACGACGGCGAGCGGCAGAAAGTGACCTGCTACACCTGTCACCGCGGGCAAAGCCTGCCGCCGGTGCAGCTCTCCACGCTGCTTGCGCGGGTGGCTCGGGAGCAGGGCGCCCAGGCCGCCCTGACGCGCTACCAGGAGCTCAAACGCGAGCATCCCGACGACGGCGCCTACGACTTCCGCGAGCCGACGCTCTTCCGCGTGGCCAACGAGCTCGCCGAGGGCGGCAAGGCCGAAGATGCCCTGACCGTGCTCGGCTCCGCCCTCGAGCTCTTCCCCTCCTCGGTCAACCTGCGGCTCGCCCAGGGCCGGCTGCTGGCCGGGAGGGGCGAGAAGGCCGCCGCCCTGGCCGCTTTCAAGAAGGTCCTGGAGCTCGATCCGGGCAACGACTTCGCGAAACGCATGGTGGCCGAGCTCGAGACGCCTCCGCCTCCCTGAAGCGTCACCGAGGCGGCTCCCTACTCCTTGGCGCCGGCCTGCTCGAGCAGCGGCACGAGGTCGTCGCGCTGCATCGCCTTGGCCAGCATCAGGGCCGTGGCGCCGCCCTTGGCGCGGGCGTTGACGTTGGCGCCGGCGTCGATCAGCGCCTGGACCACCTCGGGGCCGCACGACCCGATGGACCAGATCAGCGGCGTCGAGTCGTTGTCGTCCTTCACGTTCACGTTGGCCTTGGCGGCGATCAGAGCCAGGGCCACGGCCTCGCGGCCCGAGGGCGAGTCGTGCTGGCAGTACATGCAGGCGTACATCACGACCGGCAGCCCTCCCGAGTCCTTGGTGTCCGGCGACATCCCCAGGGTGAGGAAGAGCTCCACGGCCTCGAGGTTTGCGTCCTTCACCGCGAAGGTGAAGGCCTCGGGCTTGAACTCGAAGCCGAGCTTCCCCAGCCGGCGCTTGAGCGTCGCCGGATCGGCCTCGACGTGCTTGCCCGCCGTGGGGTCCTCCGGCGGCAGGAGAGGTTCCTCGAGCTCCGCCAGGCGCTCGATCACGAGCTCGCCGCCGTGGACGATCGCGGCCTTGAACGAGACGTTGAAGTGCCAGTCCTGGCCCAGCATCTTCGAGCTCACCTTGCCCTCGACCCGATGAGGGTTGAACTCCGCGAGGTCCAGGATCCCCACCCCTTCCGAGGCGAGGCCGTTGTCCGAGAGGTCCGGGTGATAGGGCACCCAGCGCAGGTCGTCATAGGCAGTTCGCCAGAGGAGCCTCAAGCCCTGGACCTTTCCTGCCGCCGCCAGCTCCTGGAGCCGCGCCGGCACGCGGTCGGCCGGGGCCACCTCGCGGTCGGTCAGGAGCAGGACCAGGTACTCGTCGTCCTGCTCGTTCGCCTGGGTCACGGCATAGACCTTGGCGAGCTTGGTGGTCTTGCCCTTCACCGTCAGCGTGCCCAGGGCCTGATCGGCGGCGAGGGCGGGGAGGGTGGGGATAGAGAGGAGGGCTAGGGTGGTGAGGGTAAAGGCAGCGAGCACGATCGTCGGGCGCGGTGAGCGTCGCATCGAGAGAGTCTCCTTCTGATGGAAGCTCGACATTCTAGGCGGGGCGGGGACGGGGGGCCGGCTAGGTTTGCAGCCTCGTGCTTCTAGATATCTTCGACGAGACTTGCCGAGAGCCCTTGACAAGGTAGCTTCCAGAAGCTACCTTCCCGGCATGCACGCGGTAGGCCTCAAGGTTCTCAAGAACCAGCTCAGCGAGTACGTGCGCCTCGCCTCACGCGGGGAAACGATCCTGGTTACGGATCGGGATCGCGTGGTGGCCGAGCTGGTGCCGCCGCGCCCCGAGCGCAGCCCGATGCTCGCCGATGCCCTGCTGGCGGACGCCGTTCGCCAAGGCTGGCTGCGGCCTCCAGCGCTCGTCTCGCCGGACCCGCCGCGCCGGATGCCCGTGGCCCCTTGGCGGGAGATCGCGGCGGAGCTGGACCGGGACCGCGAGGACCGGTGATCTACCTCGATACCTCGGTAGTCCTCGCCCAGCTCTTGGCAGAGGACCGGACGCCGCCCGAGATCCTCTGGCATGAGTCTTTGGTTTCGAGCCGGCTCATCGAGTACGAGCTGTGGAACCGCCTCCACGCCCGGGGCCTGGGCGAATCCCATGGTGGGGCCGCGCGCGAGCTCTTGGGCCGTATCGCGCTCGTCGAGCTGGCGCCCCCTACCTTGGCGCGGGCGCTCGAGCCCTTCCCCGTGCCGGTCCGCACCTTGGACGCCCTCCACCTCGCCTCGGTCGAGTTCCTGCGCAGCCTCAAGCAGTCGGTGGCTCTCGCCACCTACGACCTGCGCATGGTCGAGACCGCGCGGAGGTTGGGGATTCCGCTCTACGAGATGTAGCGCGCCCCCGCGCATCCCGATCCCTGGGCCCTGCCCGCCAGCCGCCGGCTGCTACGCCACGATCAACTCGAGGCCGTCGATGCGCCGGAAGTGGCGGGAGTTGTGCGTTAGCAAGCGGAAGCCGCGGCTAAGGGCCGTGGCAGCGATCATCAAGTCGTGCGCACCGATCGGCGCTCCGGCAGCCTGGAGATCGACCCAGAGCCGGGTGTAGAGCCGCCTCGAGGTCGAAGGCGAGGACGGGGACCGAGGTCAGAACTTCCTCCACGAAGCGTTCGCGGCGGCTGCGTCGCAGCTCGGAGCTCGCTCTCAAGACGCCGTGCAGCAGCTCTGCGGCGGTGATCGCGGCAACCGCCACCCGTTCGCGCTCGAAGGGCGCGAGCAGCGTTCCCAGATCTACGCCACCGCGTTCGGCGGCGATCAGGGCGCTCGAATCGATCAGCGTTCCCATGGATCGCCGGGCAGCGCCGGCTGCGCCACCAGCCGGGCGGTGGAGGGGATCTCCCGATCGTCAGGCCGAGGTGTCCGCCCGTACGTGCTAGCATGGCTACCGTACGTGAGACGCCACTAGTCATGCCGAAGCCCCTGAACGCCACCGACTTGCGCGCCAACCTGTACCGCGTCCTGGACGAGGTGCTGGAGACGGGTCGACCCCAAGAGGTCGTCCGCGGCCGGCGCACGCTGTTGATCGTCCCGTCCGGAGGTAAGCGCTTTCGGTTGAAAGACTTGCCGCAGCGCAAGGCCTACGTGGGCTCGCCAGAGGATCTCGTCTCGGTGTCCTGGGAAGGGGAGTGGAAACCGGAGCCTTGAAGGCCTTTCTGGACACCCACGCCGCCGTCTTTCTGTGGAGCGGCGAGGCCCAGGCATTCGGCACGGCCTCCCATGAGCTGCTCGAGAATTCCATCGTGCTGGTTTCAGCCTTCGTGCGGCTCGAGCTCGCCTTCCTGCGGGAGATGGGGCGGTTGGTGGTGCCGCCGGATGAGATCCTGGGTGGCCTGGTGGCCGACTGCGGAGTAGCCCTCTCGGACGACCCGCTGCCAGCGATCCTCGAGCAGGCGCTTCATCTCACCTGGACCCGTGACCCCTTCGACCGGCTGCTAGTCGCCACGGCGTCCCTCCACCAGGCGCCTTTCATCAGCCGCGATCGCAAGATCCACGAGCACTACGGACGCGCGGTGTGGTGAGGAGCGGCACGATCAGCCTCCCCGCCGGGGGCGCGGGACATCGCTCAGGATGAGATCACGATCCCGAACGCGGCGTCCGCCAACCGGTCGCCGCGCGCCACGAACGGCACGCCGAGCAGGCTCGGGGCGCCGAAGTCGATCGTGTAGACCAGGTTGCGCAAGGTGTCCGGCTGGGCCGCCTCGGTGGCGATGAGCGTGAAGTGGGCGAGCTTCTCGGCGTCGGCCGGGGTCAGGCGCCCACCGGTCAGCCTCTCGCCGAGCTTCTCGCCGAGCCGTGGCAGGGCCTGCGTGTAGCGCATCGCGAGCTCGGTGAGCGTCGAGAGCGGCGCCTCGAAGGCCGGGATGGCGAAGGCGCCCCTGGCCGGGCCGCCCGCGGTACCGGCGTCGCCTCCGCCGGAGAAGAAGCGCAGCAGCCCGGCCACGGAGCCGCCGGCCGCTTCGCGGCTCTGGATCGTCACCGTGGCCGGCAGCAGCCAGAAGGGCAGGTGCCGTGCGACGGCGGCGCCCGGCGCGGTCACGAAGCTCACCTCGACCCGGTTCAGCCCCTCGCCGGGAGCGGTGACCTCGGCGCCCCGGCCGCCCGTCGAGCCCGCGCCGGGCCCATCGGCCTCGGTCCTCAGGAGGAAGCCGGAGGCGCAGGCCGTGCAGTAGTAGACGACGTCGTCGCCCTCGGCGGCGAGCGGCGCGCCGCACTGCGGGCAGGCCAGCACCTGCAGGCGGAAGCCGTTCATGGGCCCACCCCGAGCCGGTCCTTGATCCGCCGCCGCAGCTCGCCGACGGCGTTGCCGAGGGTCGCACTCTCGTGACAGGTGCCTTCCTCGACCACGCCGCCGTAGCGGAACTGGCGCCAGCCCCAGTAGAGGATGCCGGCCGCCGCCACCATGGCGCCGATCAGGCCTTCGGTGCCGTCGTCGCTGCGCCCCAGCCACTGCAGCGCGGTGGTGCCGATCAGGCAGGAGAGGGCCTGGCAGCCGACCAGCACCAGCGCGCGATAGAGATCGTTGCCCGGCGCCTTGCCGTAGGCGAGACGGCCGTCCTCGCCGTCGATCACCGCCTGGTAGGAGCGCTCGCGGAAGCGGTAGCGCACCACCCACAGCGGGTAGTAGACGACGGTGAAGCGCTCGGAGAGCAGGGCCGTGTAGCGGAAGTGCACCCGTTTCAAGGCGCGGCCGGGGTCCGCTTCGCGCTCGAACTCGGCGCGCGCCTCCTGCCGCGCCTCGGCCTCCGAGGTGGTCGACGGGAAGACCATGCCCATGCGCTCGAGCTTGCCGGGGTCGAACGACACCAGCGCGTCGCCGGCGAGGTCGATGCGCCGGATGCCGAGCTCAGCCACGTTGACGGCGGGGAAGGTCTTCTCGCAGCTCTTCTCGACCCGCCTCTCGACGTCCACCTCATAGGTCTGAGTGCGCCGGTTCTTGCCCGAGCCCACGGTGCGGCGCCGTTCCTCGACGCCGAAGGCGTAGCCCACGGCGTGGGCCTGGGCACGGAAGAACGGGATGAAGCAGAGGTAAGCCTCCGCGGTCTTCGCCTCGCGCTTCAGGCCGGGGTGTTTGCGGAACCCTTCTGCCCACCAGCCGCGCACGGTCTCGGCGGCGCTCTCTCCCGTCGCCACGGGGAGCACGGAGAAGCGGCGAGTGCCGACCTCGCCCACGGCGAGGAGCGGTGTCGCGCAATAGGGGCAGGAGAGGACCCTGAGGCCCGCCTCGACCGCCAGCGCCCCGGCGCAGCGCGGGCACGACAGGCCCACCACCTGCGCCCGTTTGGGGGCCGCCGCCGCTGAGATCTCCGGGCTCATACCTTGCGCGTCACCCAGAAGGCGAGGAGGGCCAGCGGTACGGCGGTCACCGCGTAGACCATGACCTTGAGCAAGAGGTTGCCGATCACCAGCCCCTCGACCAGGAAGAGGGCGAGCCCCAGCGCCGCGACGGCGTAGTACGGGCTCTCGGCCTTGGCCGGGAACACGGAGGCGAGCACCGCGCCGGTCGAGCCCTCGACGTAGGCGCCGCACTCGGCGCCGCGGTAGCGGTAGCGGCAGTGCCAGAGCGGCACCTGGACGAGCGCGGTCTCGGTCAGCCGGCCCGACGCCTCGCCCAGCCAGCCGCGGGCCGTGTCCAAAGGCACGCTGGCCGCCGCCTGCTCCACGCCGCCGTCCTCGCGGCGAAAGGGCTCGAGCGCCCCGGCCGGGATCTCGAGGTCGGCGAGCTGAGGGATGGGGGTCGCCGCCGCCGGCTCCACCCGCACTTCCTCGCCCCCACCTCCCGCCCTGGCGCCCTGGCTACGGAACAGCCACATGGGAAACGACACCGGCTCGACGGCCAGCACCTCGCTCTTTTTGTCGAGGTCCTTGACCGTCTCGTTGCCGTTCATCCAGCGCCGCAGGGCCTCGAGCGCGTGCTCGCGGTCGAGCCGCCGCGGCAGCCGGTAGTGGCTGACCAGGCCGGAGCGGTCGACGAAGAGGGCGGCCGAGCAGAAGGCACAGGTGAGGACGCGGACGCCCGAGGGCAGCTCGTTCTCGCCGCCGCACTGCGGGCAGCGGAGGAGGCTGTCCTGGGCCGACCCGCCAGCGGTGGTCATCGCTTCGCCGGCGCTCCGGACGTAGCGGCCGGGCTCGTACCGGCCGTCCTCGCCGGCGGCAGCACCCTGCGGCCGGCCCAGGTCCGGCCGCTACGTCCGGAGGTTGTCATCGTCGCGTCGGAAAGGGTACGGCAGCCCTCTCAGCCCACCTTCGCGCCGCAGCTCGGGCAGAACTTCGCCCCCGCCGGCAGCTTGGTGCCGCACTGCGAGCAGAACGCCGCGCCGCCGGCCTCGCCGGGGGCCGTTCCCCCGGCCGCACCCGCGGCCGGTGCCGCCGGCTGCGCCGGCGCGCCCGCCGCCATGGCCTCGCGCATCATGCCCGGCATCATCATGCCGATGCCGGCGCCCAGGCCCGCCCCCAGCCCGGCGCCCACCGTGCCGCCGTCGCCGCCGGCCTGGGCGGCGTCGCCCATGGCCTGGGCCATCTTGAACCTCATGTAAGCGTTGAGGTCGCCGGCCGCGGCCATGCCGGCGCGCTCGTCGATCACCTTCTGCACTTCCTCGGGCGGCGTGATGGCGCCGAGGATCAGGTCCACGAGCTCGATGCCGTACTTCGAGAAGTCGTCCGCCACCCGGGACTTCAAGCCCAAGGCGAGCTCGTCATAGACCTTGGGCAGATCGAAGATCGACTGCAGGGTCTCGCCCAGCAGGTCGTTCAGGCGGGCGACGATCACGTCTTTGAAGTAGCTCTCGACGCCGTCGGTCGAGTAGAGGCCCATCGAGCCGACCACGGTGTTGACGAAGGTCTGCGCGTTGCGGATGCGGACCGCGAACTTGCCGAACGCCCGCAGGCGCACCATCGCCAGCTCGCGGTCGCGAAAGACGACCGGCTCCTTGGTGCCCCAGCGCAGGTCGAGGAAGGTCTTGGTATTGACGAACACCACCGCCGCCTGAAAGGGCGACTTGCCGCCGAACGGGATCGACAGCAGAGTGGTCAAGAAGGGCAGGTTCTCGGTGGCCAGGGTGTGGCGGCCCGGGCCGAAGGTGTCGAGCGCCTTGCCGTCGCGTAGGAACACGGCCTGCTGGCTCTCCTCGACGATGAGCTGGCTGCCGAGCTGGATGGCGGCGGTGCCCTGGGCGGGCACGCGCGCCACCATGGTCTGGCCGGTGGGGTCCTGGTGCTGGAGGACTTGCATTACGAGGTCTCCTTCGAGCTGGTCCCGAAACCTGCTGCGACGGTTTCGGTCCAGGTGTCTTATGTGGTTTTCACCACGCCGCCGATCACCCGCTCGCGGCCGTTCCACTTGTCTTCGAGGGCCGCCAGGCGCTCCGCCGCGGCCGCCAGGGCCGGTGCCGGGTCGGCGGTTCCGGGCAGCGGCACCGCCGCCACGTCGCCGCCGAGCGCCGCCAGATCATCTAGCAGCGAGAGGTCGAACTCATAGAGCTTCTCGAGCTCGGCTTCGTAGATCTTGACCGCGTCGAAGAAACCGCTGGCGCCGTAGTCCGCGAAGCGCACCGCCTGCTCCAGGCCGTCCAGGCGCCGGTCGAGGCGGTCGAAGGGAGTGAGCGCCGCGATCTCGCCGGCGTCGGTGTAGGCGCGGGCCTTGTCGCGCAGCCGGCGCTTGAGGCTGCCGATCTCGCCCGCCAGGTGCTCGCGCTGCAGGCGGTCCACGTCGCGGCGCAGCTCGCGGTCCTTGAAGCCGCCGAAGCCGGGGATCCTGGCCCCCAGCCGTTCCAGCCAGTTGCGGCGGGCCTTGGCCTCTTGGTATCCGTTGCCTTGGTTTCCGCTGCCTTGGTTTCCGTTGTTCATGGGGGGGCACCTCTTCCGTGGCGTGACACCTCGCGGAGCGTTCTGACGGAGCTTCCGGCGGGAGGGAATCGTACCACCGGGCTCGTGGGTACCTTTCGCACGGCACCGGCCGCCTATTCCGCCCGCGGCCGGCCGCCGGTCACCCGCTGCCCGCTGCGCTAGGATCGCCCTCGGAGCCCGCCCTGGAATGCGAAGGAATCTGACCTTCTACCTCTCGACGCTCGTGGCCTTCGGCGCCGGGATCTACTTCCTGCTGGTTCTGGGGTCGCGGAGCGGGTTGACGGCGAGCGGCGAGGCGCCCGCGCACGTCGGGGGCGCGCCGCCCGCGGCAGGCACCGGATCGGCCTTCCAGGGGCTGGCCGAGAACCTCCATCACCCGCTCGCCATCCTGCTGTTGCAGGTGGTGGCGGTGGTGCTCACGGCGCGGCTGGTGGGCGGGCTCTTCGCCCGCATCGGCCAGCCGCGGGTGATCGGCGAGATGGTCGCCGGCATCCTCCTCGGGCCATCGCTCCTGGGCCTACTCTCGCCGTCCGCCCAGGGCTTCCTCTTTCCACCGGCGTCGCTCGGCCCGCTGCACCTGCTCGCGCAGGTGGGCGTCATCCTCTTCATGTTCGTGGTCGGCATCGACCTCGACGTGGCGCACTTGAGACAGAAGGCGGACGCCGCCGTGCTGGTGAGCCACGCCAGCATCCTGGTACCTTTCTTCTTCGGCAGCCTCCTCGCCTGGTTCGCCTACCCCACGCTGGCGCCTGCCGGGGTGCCGTTCTCCGCCTTCGCGCTCTTCATCGCGGTGGCGATGAGCCTCACCGCGTTCCCCGTGCTCGCCCGCATCCTCGATGAGCGCGGCCTCACGCGGACCCAGCTCGGCTCCACGGCCATCGTCTGCGCTGCGGTCGCCGACGTGACGGCCTGGTGCCTGCTGGCGCTGGTGGTGGCGATCATCCAGGCGAGCGGACTTGCCTCGGCGGCGCTGACCGTCTTCCTGGCGCTCGGCTTCACCCTGCTCATGTTGCTGCTAGTCAAGCCTCGCACCGCGCGGCTGACGGTCGAGGGCCTGGGCAACGAGAACGGCCGCAAGGGCTTGGTGGCCGGCATGCTGCTCTTCGCTTTTGCCGCCGCGCTCTTCACCGAGACGATCGGCATCCACGCCCTCTTCGGCGCCTTCCTCGCCGGGGTGACGATGCCCAGCGACCCCGCTCTGCGCACCTTTCTCAAGGAGCGCCTGGAGTCGTTCAGCTCCGCCTTCCTGCTGCCGCTGTTCTTCGCCTTCACCGGCCTGCGCACCCAGATCGGCCTGCTCGACGACGCCGGGAGCTGGCTGATCTGCGCCGGCATCATCGCCGTCGCCATCCTCGGCAAGCTCGGCGGCAGCATGGCCGCGGCGCGCTGGACCGGGATGAGCTGGGTCGACTCCTTCGCGCTCGGCGCGCTGATGAACACCCGCGGCCTGGTCGAGCTGATCGCCTTGAACATCGGCTATGACCTCGGGATCCTCACGCCGCGCATCTTCGCCATGCTGGTGATCATGGCCCTGGTGACCACCTTCATGACCGGGCCGCTCCTCTCCGTGGCACGGCTGTGGAGGGCGCGGCTGTGGAGGGCGCGGCAGGGAGAGCCGGCGCTCCACGAGGCGCCCGCGGCCCCGCCCCGAATTCCCTAGAGCTCCTAGCCGAGAGCCGGCAGCACCTCGGGCAGGGCGAGCACCTGGCCGGCCTCGACCGGCTTGGTGAAGAGGTGGCCCTGGGCGTGGGTGCAGCCCAGACGGCGCACCCGCTGGAGCTGGCCGGCGGTCTCCACGCCCTCGGCCATCGCCTCCAGATCGAGCGTCTGCGCCAGCATGACGATGGTCTGCGCGATGGTGTAGGCGTCGCCGTCGGTCTCCAGGCGCTCGACGAAGGAGCGGTCGATCTTCAGGCGATCGACCGGCAGGCTGTGCAGGTAGGAGAGCGAGGAGTAGCCGGTGCCGAAGTCGTCGACGTCGACGCGGATGCCGGCGCTGCGCAGGCGGCCGAGGATCTCGGCCACCTCCTCGAAACGGTCGAGGATCGCGGACTCGGTGATCTCGACGCGCAGCAGCGACGGCGGCAGCCCGGCGGCTTTCACGGCGGCGAGGATGCGGCCCGCGGGGTCGCCGGAGGCGAGCTGCTGGGGCGACAGGTTGAGCGACAGTCCCCACGGCTCGTGCCCCTCGCGCTCCCGGTACCAGTGGGCCGCCCGCGAGCAGGCCTCGGTGAGCACCCACTCCTCGATGCGCACCAGGATCCCGGTCTCCTCGGCTACGGAGAGGAAGCTCCCGGGGTCGAGCCGGCCGCGCTCCGGGTGCTGCCAGCGCAGCAGCGCCTCGAGCTCGACGATGCGGCCGTCGGCGACGCGCACGATGGGCTGATAGACCAGCGCCATCTCCCCCCTCTCGATCGCGCGCCGCAGATCGGTCTCGAGCTGCAGCCGGGCGACGGCGCGGGCGTGCATCTCCGGGTTGAAGACCACGTGCTGGCCGCGGCCCATGGCCTTGGCGCGGTACATCGCGGTGTCGGCGTCGCGCAGCAGCTCGTCGGCGTCGTGGTAGGCCGGCGCGCTGACCGCGATCCCCACGCTGGCCGTGATGTAGACCTCGCCGTCGTCGAGCAGGAAGGGCTCGGCGAGTGCGCGGTGGATGCACTCGGCGGCGTGCACCGCCTCGCGCAGGCCGGCGATGTCGGTCAACAGCAGGGTGAACTCGTCGCCGCCCAGCCGCGCCACCGTGTCCCCCGGCCGCACGCAGCGCGCGAAGCGCTCGGCGGCGGCCACCAGCAGGCGGTCCCCCCGGTCGTGGCCGAGGCTGTCGTTGATCACCTTGAAGCGGTCGAGGTCGAGGAACAGCACCGCGAAGCGATAGACCGACGAGCGGGAGGCGGTTTCCACCGCCAACTCCAGCCGGTCGCGGAACAGGGCGCGGTTGGGCAGCCCGGTCAGGGCGTCGTGGAGGGCGTCGTGCGCGAGCTGCTCCTCGAGCTCTTTGTGGCGCGTGATGTCGGTCGCCACCCCGAGCACGTGCTCGGCCTTGCCGTCGGCGCCGACGATCGGCCGCTTGATGGTCTGCAGCCAGCGCACGCGGCCGGAGGCGTCGGTGATCGCCTCCTCGGCGATGAACTTCTCGTGCAGGTTGTCCATCACCTCGAGGTCGTCGCGGCGGAACTGCTCGACCTCGGCCGAGTTGGGGTTGAAGTCGGCGTCGGTCTTGCCGATCAGCTCCTCGACCGTGGTGCCATAGGCCTCGGCTACCGCTTGGTTGACCAGCGTGAAGCGGCCGGCGCGGTCCTTGGCGAAGACGAAGTGGGGGTTGATGTCGATGACCTGGCGCAGGAACTGGCGGTCGGACTCGCGGCCCTGGGAGAGCAACTCCTCGAGCTCCGCGCAGCGGGCACGTAGGGCCTCCAGGGTGTCCGCCGCGGGCCGTTCGCCAGCCATTCTTCGAATCTCTGGACAATCGTAAGCGCGAACTGCATAGAGTCGCAAGCCGCTGCGAGGCGGCCGTGCGAAAGGGGCTGCTAGGGGCCGACGGCCGGGCGTGCAACCGCGGCGGAAAGGCCGGCCAGCGGCCACTCCTGGCGCGCCACGTTTCCCAGGAGGTCGACGGCTTCGATCCAGAAGACGCTGCCACCCATGGCGCCGGGGCCGATGCCGAAGCGCACTGTTTCGACCCCGCAGATCTCGTCCTTCACGGTCAGGTGGAGCAGGCGGTCAGGAGCGAGGCGCGCCGGCGCCCCGGCGGCGAAGGGGTCGCCCTTCGGCGAGCGCAGGAAGAGGCGCGGCCGGTCGCCGAGGGCCACCGCTTCGCTGCCGGCGGCGAGGGGCAGCCAGCGCGCGCCGTCCGCCGACCACTCGAGCACTGTTCCCGGCGGCGGCCGATAGCCGCTCCCCGGACGCCGGCGCCAGCGGCCCTGCAGCGCCTGGTAGGCACGATCGGGGCGCCCGTGGTCGCGGATCAGCCCGGCCTCTCCGCTCTCGACCTTGATCACCGGCGGCTCCGGATCGCTGACGATCGAGAGCGGGCCCAGCGTGGCGGCGTTGCCGGCGCGGTCGGTCACCGTCGCCTGGAGCACATGCTCACCCGCAGGCCAGGCGCCGGTGAAGGCGGCCCGGTCCACGGCCCGCTCGTCCAGCGCGTAGATCCAGGCCGCGATCCCCGTCGGGTCCTCGGCGCCGAGATCGAGGCGCGCTCCGGGCCCCAGGGCCAGCCGGGCGCCGCAGCCGGCCTGCGGCCCGGCCAGGGAGTGCCAGGTCGCGGGCGGCTGGCGGTCGGCGCGCGCGGCGGTCACCGACAGGGCGCGCGACTCGCTCGGGTAGCCATCGAGGCCGGAGGGCGACAGCGCCGTCACCCGCCAGTAGAAGCGGCCGACCGGGAGCGAGTCGGGGGTGAAGCCGGGGGCGGCGAGGCCCGCCACCTTGCGCTCGAGGACGCCGCAGCCCGCGTCCTCGCAGAGCTCGAGCGTGTAGCTCGCGGCGCCGGGCACCGCCTGCCAGGCGAAGGGCGGGTTGGAGAAGTCGAAGCTCGCCCCCGCGGCCGGGAGGACGAGCTCCGGCCGCGGGAGCAGCAGCTCGGGGGGAGCGGGCGCCCGGCCCTCCTCGACCACCGTGCCGGTGCCGCGCGCCAGCTCCACCGCCGCGCCGCCGGCCTCCACCGTGCCCACCCCGTCGTAGACCATGAGCTGGGCGGCGCGCTCCCGCTTGCGGGCGCGGGTCGCCACCGCCCCCGCCTCGCCCGGGCGCGGGGAGAGGCGGGCGGTACCGAGCAGCACGTCGATGCCGCGCGCGTCCCGCGGCACCGCGGGGTTGCCGAGGTCCGCCTGGCCGTCGACGATCTCGATCTCGTCGCGCGTCACGGCCTCGAGGCCCTTTCCCACTTTGCGCAGGAAGACCAACGAGCTCTCGGTGACCTTGAGCTCCGAGCCGTCGCCGAAGCTCATCGCGGCCGACGAGCGCTCGTGGGTGCGCACCGCGTCCTCGCCGCGCAGCAGGGCGTCGAGGAAGGCCGCCTCCCAGTCGATCGGCGTCGGCTTCGCCTCGACCCGCCGCGAGAGACGGGTGATGCGCGCCAGTTCCTCGGGCACGCGCCGCTCGAGCACCAGCCGGATGCGCTGCCCGATCTCGATGCGGTCGGGGTTGACGATGTCCGGGTTGAGCTTCCAGTTCTGCCGCCAGCGGTCCTCGCCGCCCGAGTAGCGGCGCGAGAGGCCGCGCAGGGTGTCGCCGGGACGGGCGATGTGCCAGCCGGTCTCCAGTGGGGTGCTCGCCTCGCCGGTCTGGGTGGCACCGGTCGGGTTCGCACCGGCGTGGGCGAGGCCGGCCGGCGCGGCGAGCGCCAGCGCCAGAGTGGCCAGGGCTGCCAGGCGCTGCGCGCGGGCGATCATCGCTTCGTCCACCTCGTCGCCGGCCGGGTGAGGGTCGGCAGGAGCCACGAGCCGGTGGGCTGGAAGCCGGCAGGGCCGGTCTTCGGGGGCAGGCCCGACGGGTCCCAGCGCAGGCCGCGTTGGTCAATAAGGTCTGCGAAAGATCGTACCACGGCGGCGCTCGAAGGACGCTCGCCGGGCACCTTGCGCAGCAGCCGCCGGGTCAGCGTCTCGATCTCGGGAGACAGCCCGGGCTCGAAGCTGGTGAGCGCCTCCGGCTCGCGGTCGACGGTGATGGCGATGGTCTGCTTCAAGTCGCCGCGCAGGAAGGGCTGGCGGCCGGTGAGGCACTCGTAGAGCACGACCCCCAGGGCGAAGAGGTCGCCCGGTGGGCCGTAGCTCTCCCCGCGCAGGGCCTCGGGCGGGATGTAGCCCGGGGTGCCGAAGAAGATCTCCTGCGGGTCCGCGCCGGCGGTCGCCAGCTCGGCGATGCCGAAGTCCGTGACCTTGATCGCGCCGTCGAAGCCCAGCAGCACGTTCGAGGGCTTGACGTCGCGGTGCACGATGCCCTTGGCGTGGGCGGCGGCGAGCGCCGAGGCGATGGCGTGCGCCAGGAGCACGCTCTCCTCCTCGGCGAGCGGACGGCGGCGCCACAGCAGCCAGTCGAGCCCCACGCCGTCCACGTGCTCCATGGCGATGAAGGCGACCTCCGGCGTCCACTCGACGTCGTGCACGGAGACGATGTGCGGATGGTTGAAGCGCGCCGTGGTGACGGCCTCCTGCAGCAGCTTCCTCGACAGCTCACCGTGTTTGAGACCGAGGCGTCCGGCGTCGAGACGCACGGTCTTCAATGCCAGGCGGCGCTTGAGCTTGGGGTCCCAGCCCAGGAACACGGTGCCCATGGCGCCGGCCCCGATCTGCTCCAGCACCTGGTAGCGGCCGAGGAACACGCGGCCGAGCTCCTCGGAGTCGCGCACCTTGCGTTCGAGGAGCTGGAAGGCGGCCTGGAGGGCCTCGATCTCGCCACCCGCCGCGGGCGGCGCCGGCAGGAAGCCGGCGAGCCGGCGCTGCTCCTCGGTCAGCCGGCGGATCGGCGCCACCAGCGAGGAGTGGGCGACCCCGGCCAGCGCCGCCACCAGGATCGCCGCGAGGCCCACGGCCAGCGCCGAGTCCCGGCGCACGGCGAGGCGGATCGACTCCGCCAGCCGCCGCGGCTGGCGCGAGACCACGTACCAGCCCAGCTCCTGCCCAAACCCCTGGATATCGGGCGCCAGGGCGCCGGGCACCGGCGCGAAGGCCCCCAGCACGTCCTCGCCGCCGGCCCCGGGGTAGGCACCGGCGCCCGAGGCGCGGCCGACGGCGGCGGCGGCGACGAGCGCCGGCGGAAAGCCGGCCAGCGAATCGGCGGTGCCGGCGAGCACTCTGCCCTGGCGGGTGGCGAGCACCAGCTCGGCCTCCTCGCCGCTGATCTCGATGCGCTCCACGGCCTCGATCAGGGGCGCGGCGTCGGCCACCAGGCGCAGGCGGCCGGCAGCACCGGCGAGGGGCCGCTCGATCGCGAGCCAGGTCGCCTGCTCGCCGCGCACCACGTCGACCGCCTGCTCCTGCCGGCGGGCGAGGACGCCCTCCATCTCGGCGCCGAAGTCCTTGCGCTGGGCGCGGATGACCAGCGCGCCGTCGGCGTTCAGCACCGCCAGTGCGCCGAGGTCCGGCCGCGCCTGGAGCAGGCCGACCAGCAGCTCGCGCGCCGCCTCCGAGCGCCCGTCGCCGACCAGGGAGGGGTTGCCGGCCAGGCTGTCGGCCAGCGCGACCACCGAGCCGACCACCGCCCCGGCGCGCTCGGCCGCGGTCGCGGCCGCCACGCTGTGGGTGGCGAGCACCTGTTCCGAGAAGCCCTGGCGCTGGATGCGCGTCAGCAGCAGGGCGGCGGCGGCGAGCGGCAGCAGGCCGACCGCGGCGAGCGCCAGCGTGATGCGCACCTGCAGATTGCTGCGCAGCCAGGGTCGCCGGCCGGTCGGTACGGCGCGGTGCTTCGACGGTAGAATCACTTGGCCGTACCTTACGGGGAACCGTCGAGTCGGTACAAGTCACTCACATTGCTGGCAAAGGAGGCCGACCATGGGGCTGTTCGACTTCGTGAAAGAGGCGGGGACCAAGATCTTCGGTGCCCAGCCCAAGAAGCCTCCCGTGGGCGTGGAGGCAGGCGGCCAGCCGGCCCCCACCGGGCCGCGCTCCCATCCCGAGAAGGCGGCGGAGCTCGAGGAATTCGTGCGTGGCCTGGGGCTCGAGGTGGCCGGCCTGAAGATCGAGGTGGTGGGCTTCACCGCCACCGTCCACGGCAAGGTGCCGAGCCAGGCGCTCAAGGAGAAGGTGGTGCTGGCGGTCGGCAACGTCGAGGGCGTGGGGCGGGTCGACGACCGCCTGGAGGTCGAGGTGCCGGAGCCGCCGGCTGTGTTCTACGTAGTCAAGAAGGGTGACACGCTGTCGAAGATCGCCAAGGAGCACTACGGCAAGGCGAGCCAGTACCCGGTGATCTTCGAAGCCAACCGCCCGATGCTCACCGACCCGGACAAGATCTACCCGGGCCAGGTGCTGCGCATCCCGGCGGAGAAGTAAGGAGATCCCGGCGCGCGGCGATCAGGCGATGTCGTCCGCGGGCGCCGGCACGCAAGGGTAGGGCTCTATCGGCTCTCCCAAGGCGCCCATCGCGGCGATGAAGAGGTGGGGAAACGCGAGCGGCACGGTGCGGCACAGGCGCAGGATGCGGCGCCGGAGCTCCGCCGCTTCTTCGCCGGTGCCGGCGGCAAGACCGTAGAGCTCACGCCACGCAGCGAGCTCGCCGCGATCGAGAATCTGCGCCAGCACCTCGTCGCTGTCGAGCGCCAGGTGAGACCGGTTCCACAGCGCGCTCGAGGTTGCGAGATCGGAGCGGCTCATCGCTTATTTTCCGGGCCGTTGAGCAGCAGGTCCGCGAGCACTTGCGCCCAAGCCTGTCCCCGCGACACGACGTGCTGCCAATCGTTCCACGGAGGGACGAGGCCCCGGTAGGTCGCCAGATCGATCTCCGCGGCGTCGATGGGCCGGCCGGCACCGAGGCGCTCGATAACCTCCGCCAGGACTGACGCGCCGCCAGGCTGAGCATAGATCTCGTCGAGAGCCGCGAGAGCGCGACGCACTCCAGCCTCACCCAGCCTCTCGAAGAGCACTACGGTGTCGAGGTAGTCGCGGGTGGTGAGGCGAGTGGCGAGCAGCCAGGCCTTGATGCGCGCCATCTCGGCGAGCGTCGGAAGCCGCAGCCCGGCGATCTCCTCGGTCTCCAATGGGACGGCTCGGCGAAGCTGGCGAATACCGGTGAGCACACCATCGAGACGACCGAGGATCAGCACCGGCCGCCGAACCCGCGAGGTTTCCCAGCCCGCAGCCGCTTCGAGCCCTTCCAGCACCCCAGGCACCAAAGCCTGGAGATGGCGCTCGGCCGCGAGCAGACGCTCCCAGTCCGGTAGCGGCTCGGTAGACACGAGAAAGAGGATAGCGCAGCAGCCGAGCCACGGCTGCCGTCTTCTTGCGCCTGGCGAGCACGGGGCATAGGATTCACGGCGATTTCCCGCGCATCTTTCGCCCGGGTGCGCCCTCCCGAAGGAGACCCCCTTTGCGCCAAGCCTGGATCGACCGCCGCGCCGGGGACCGCACCCCGACGCAGATCTCCTATGCCCGCCGCGGGATCGTCACCGAAGAGATGGAGCACGTGGCGGCGCGCGAGCGCTGCCCGCCCGAGCTGGTGCGCTCGGAGGTCGCGCGCGGACGCGCCATCATCCCCGCCAACGTCTACCACCCCGAGCTCGAGCCGATGGTGATCGGCAGGCGCTTCCGGGTCAAGATCAACGCCAACATCGGCAACTCGGCCACCACCTCGTCGATCGACGAGGAGGTCGAGAAGCTCGAGTGGGCCGTGCGCTGGGGCGCCGACACGGTGATGGACCTGTCGACCGGCAAGCGCATCCACGAGACCCGCGAGGCGATCCTGCGGCGCTCGACGGTGCCGATCGGCACGGTGCCCGTCTACCAGGCGCTGGAGAAGGTCGGCGGCCGGCCCGAGGCGCTGACCTTCGAGGTCTTCATGGAGACCCTCGAGGAGCAGGCGCGGCAGGGCGTCGACTACTTCACCATCCACGCCGGCGTGCGCCTGCCCTACGTGCCGCTCACCGCCAACCGGGTCACCGGCATCGTGTCTCGCGGCGGCTCGATCATGGCCAAGTGGTGCCTGGCGCACCACCGCGAGAGCTTCCTCTACACGCGCTTCGAGGAGATCTGCGAGCTGATGGCGCGCTACGACGTCTCGTTCTCGCTGGGCGACGGCCTGCGGCCGGGCTCGATCGCCGACGCCAACGACGCTGCCCAGTTCGCCGAGCTCGATACCCTGGGCGAGCTCACCGAGATTGCCTGGCACCACGGCGTGCAGGTGATGATCGAGGGGCCGGGGCACGTGCCCATGCACCTGATCAAGGAGAACGTCGACCGCCAGATGGAGGTCTGCCACGAGGCGCCGTTCTACACCCTGGGGCCGCTGGTGACCGACGTGGCGCCCGGCTACGACCACATCACGAGCGCCATCGGCGCGGCGATGATCGGCTGGTTCGGCACCGCCATGCTCTGCTACGTGACGCCCAAGGAGCACCTCGGCCTGCCCAACAAGGAGGACGTCAAGCAGGGCCTGATCGCCTACCGCATCGCGGCCCACGCCGCCGATCTGGCCAAGGGCCACCCCGGCGCCCGCGACTGGGACGACGCGCTGTCCAAGGCCCGCTTCGAGTTCCGCTGGGAGGACCAGTTCAACCTCGCGCTCGACCCCGAGACCGCCCGCGCCTACCACGACGAGACCCTGCCCCAGGACGGCGCCAAGGTCGCCCACTTCTGCTCCATGTGCGGGCCCAAGTTCTGCTCCATGGAGATCACCCACGCGCTGCGCGACTTCGCCGCCGAGCGCGGCATCGAGGTCTCGCAGGCGGTGGAGGTCGGGCTCAAGGAGAAGGCCGAGGAGTACCGCCGGCAGCGGCTCGCGGCGCGGGAGGCGGAGGCGGTACCCCTGGCCGAGGCGGTCGAAGCGTAGCGCGATCCCGGCGCTACTTCAGGATCAGCACCTGCGTCAGGTTGGAGCCGAAGGGCAGGCCGTTCGAGATCACCCACACCTGCTTGCCGTGCAGCAGCGCCTGGAGCGCCACCTCGTAGGCCCACTGCGGCCACGACGACGAGTAGCCGCTGGTGCCGGTGTTGAACTGGACCTGGTAGGAGCCGCTCGAGGTGCGACCGGCGAAGGCGATGGTGCCGATGTAGGAATTGAAGGCGGCAGCCGCGGCGGCGGCCGCCAGCTCCTTGCTCGTGCCGTCCGGCAGCAGCGAGCGGACCTCCACGTCCTTGAAGGCGGCGAGCAACTGGTTGACGTTGGGCTTCTTCGTCGTGGCCATGGGTAGTTCTCCTGGTAAGGGGTTCGGCCCAGGAACGAAGCCCGGGGCCGCTTCCCCTCACTCCGCCGGCGCCGAGGGCGGCCGCGGGGCGCGTGCCCGCTCCCTCCCCCACATCGCCGCGATCGCCAGGCCCCCGGCGAGGGCGTTCAGGATGACATCGCGGGTGGCGTAGAAGCGGCTGGGGAGGATGCCCTGGATGATCTCGTCGACCAGGCCGACGAGGGCGCTCAGCAGGAAGGCGGTCACCGGTGCGTGGCGCAGGGACCACGAGAGCTTGGGGGTCTCCGCCCTTGCCGAGGCCTCGCGAATGCGCCTTCGCTCGCGAAGCGCGGCGTAGATCACGCCGCCGAGCACGCCGTACTCGAGGAGGTGGAACTGCTCCTCGGGCACCAAGGCGAGCGGGAGCACCGCGACGTAGCCGATCGCGACCAGCCCCAGCACCATCCACTCTCTCGCCCTGGGCCGGCCGCGCACGATCCAGGCCAGCACCGCGACCACGGCCCCGGCGAGCAGTGTCCAGAGCGTGATGCGCAGCATGCCGCGCCGGCGCAGGAAGCTCGCCAGCGTCCGCACCACGGCGAGCGTCGAGTAGAGGAGGAGCGTGTAGCCGGCGGCGAGGAGCCACAGGTTGCGCTCGCGGCGAGAGAGGAAGCGGGGCAGAGGCATGGTGCTCGGCGGATGCTGTCACCGAACGATGGCGGATTTGTGGCGCGGAAAAAAGGGGCGGCCGGAACGAGCCGGCCGCCATGCAAGGGGGTCGGTACTTCTGGAGCGGGCCGCGGCCCCGGGCCGGAGACCCGGGGCCCGGCCGTCAATCCATTTGTTTTCTCAGCACCGTCGGGATGTCGTAGTCGTCGACGTTGGACCAGTTCGGCCCGAAGCTGCCCGAGTCGTTACCGCCGCGCGCCGCGGCGAGGACCTTGCGATAGAACGGCACCTCGGCCGGGTCGTCGCCGTACTCGCTTTCGCCGCCCTCCGGCTTTGCCGCCATCGGCGCCGGGGAGGCGAGGCGGGCGGGTGCCGGGGCCGGCGCGGCGAACCGCGAGGGGGCCGCCATGGGCTGCGGCGCCGTGCCCACCGGCGGCCGCGCCCGGAACGAGGCCGGGGCGCCGGCGCCGCGCGAGGCGTTGGCGGGGTCGAAGCCGGTGGCGATCACCGTCACCTTCATGGCGTCCTCGAGCGCCGGGTCGATCACCATGCCGGAGATGATGTTGGCGTCGGCGTCGACGGCCTCGGAGATGATGCGCGCCGCCTCCGCCACCTCGTGCAGGGTCATGTCGGTGCCGCCCGAGATGTTGAGCAGCACGCCCTTGGCGCCCTGGATCGAGGTCTCTTCGAGGAGCGGCGAGGAGATCGCCCGCTGCGCCGCTTCGATGGCGCGGCTGTCGCCCTTGGCGACGCCGGTGCCCATCAGCGCCATGCCCATGCCCTTCATGATGGTGCGCAGGTCGGCGAAGTCGACGTTGACCTCGCCGGGGATGGTGATCAGGTCGGAGATGCCCTGCACCGCCTGGCGCAGCACGTCGTCGGCGATGCGGAACGCCTCGGAGAGCGGCGTGCCGCGCTCGACGAAGGAGAGCAGGCGCTCGTTGGGGATGGTGATCAGGGTGTCGACGGCGCCGCGCAGCTCGTCGATGGCGCGCTCGGCGAGCTGCATGCGCCGCTTGCCCTCGAAGGCGAAGGGCTTGGTGACCACCGCCACGGTCAGGGCGCCGATCTCGGCCGCCAGCGAGGCGATGATCGGTGCCGCGCCGCTGCCGGTGCCGCCGCCCAGGCCGGCGGTCAGGAACACCATGTCGGCGCCGTCGAGCATCTCGAGGATGCGCTCGGTGTCCTCGAGCGCCGCCTTCCTGCCGACCTCGGGGTCGGCGCCGGCGCCCAGGCCCTTGGTCAGCAGGTCGCCGATCTGGACCTTGACCGGCGCCCGGCACTTGCGTAGCGCCTGCAAGTCGGTGTTGGCGGCGATGAACTCGATGCCGCCCAGGCTGGAGTCGATCATACGGTTGACGGCGTTGCCGCCACCGCCGCCGACCCCCACCACCCGGATCTTCGCCGGCACGGTGTCGCGGTCCGGCAGGGCCGCGGCCATGGGCTCGGCCGCGGGCTGGTGCTCTTCGTCGAAAAGAATCATGGTGACCCCCTTGTTGGTTCACTCTCGGTCTACAGCAGGTCGGAGAACATGCCTCTCAAGCTCGACACCATGCCGCGCATGGTGAAGCCGGAGCGCTGCCGGCTCTTGTCCTCGCGCGCCTCGGCCGCCACCGCGTAGAGCAGCAGGCCCGAGCAGGTGGCCCAGGCCGGCGAGCTGATCACGTCCACCAGCCCGCCCAGGCCCTGGGGCAGCCCGAAGCGCACGCCGGCGTCGAAGATCTGCTCCGCCATCTCGAGCAGGCCGTCGAGCTTGGCGCCGCCGCCGGTCAGCACCACGCCGCCGCGCGGGCTCTCCTCGAAGCCGTGCTTCTTCAAGTCCTCCTTGACGATGTGGAACAGCTCCTCGGCGCGCGGCTGCAGGATCGAGGCGAGCTCGCGCCGCGGGATGACGCGCGTCGAGCCGCCGGCGACGGTCGGCACCGAGATCCCTTCCTCCTCCGACACCAGGCCGGCCAGGCAGCAGCCGCGCTTGGTCTTGATCTTCTCGGCCTCGGCGAACGGCGTGCGCAGCACCATGGCGAGGTCGTTGGTGAAGTGGCCGGCGCCGACCGGCAGGACGCCCGAGTGCCGCGGCGAACCGTCTTCGAGGTGCGCCCAGCTGGTGGTGCCCGAGCCGGCGTCGATCAGCAGCACGCCCAGGTCGCGCTCGTCGGGCGTGAGCACGCTCTCGGCGAGCGCCAGCGGCTCGAACACCATCTCGGCGACCTCGATGCCGGCGCGATTGACGCAGGTCAGCAGAGTGCGCGAGCGCGCCGTCTGCCCGGTCACCAGGTGCGCCTGCACCTCCAGCCTCGAGCCGAGCATGCCCAAGGGATCCGAGATGCCTCCTTGCTCGTCGACCACGAACTCCTGCGGCAGCGCGTGCACGATCTCGCGGTCCGACGGCAGCGCCGCCGACTGCGCCGCGTCGAGCGCGCGCTGGATCTCGGCGCGGCCGATCTCGCGGTCCTTGCGCGTCACCGAGACCATGCCGCGCACGTTGATCGCGCGCACGTCCGCCCCCGCGATGCCGACCGTGGCGCGCGCGATCTCGACGCCCGCCATCACCTCGGCCTCCTCGCTCGCCGTCTTGAGCGCGTCGACGGTCGCCTCGAGGTTGACGATGTTGCCGCGGCGCGTGCCACGGTTCGGCGCCAGGCCGCGCCCGGCGACCTCGAGGCCGCCCTTGCCGTCGCGCTTGGCGATCAGCACGGCGACCTTCGAGGAGCCGACGTCGATCCCCACCAGGTATTCCTCTGCCTTGGCCATTCTCAAGACCTCTCCACCCTCGGTTGAAAGACGATGCGCCGCTCGAAGCGGAGATCGACGGATTCGATCCCCGGATACCGCTCCTCGAGCTCGGGCAGGAGCGCGCGCAGGGTCGGCAGGCGCTCGGCGAGCGTGCCGAGTCGCACCGCCACCGGAAACGGCAGCGCCCCCAGGAAGAGCCGGAAGTCGTCGTCGGTCAGAAGCTGCACTTCGGACAGCGTGGCGGCCCAGTCGGGCGCCGCGCGCTCGAGCTCGGCCGCGACCGCGAGCGCGCCGCCGAGGTCGACCTCGGTCGCGGCGGCGACGCTCACCAGGAGCATGTCGCCGGTCACCAGGCCGGGCGCGAACGGCGCGATGCGCCGGCCGTCGCGGTCGAGCACCACCAGCCCCGTCGCGGTGCGCAGCAGCGCCGCCGGCTCGCGCTCGGCGATCGACAGGCGCAGCCGGTTCGGCAGCTTCTTGTCGATCGTCACCGCGGCCACCCACGGATTCGCCGCCACCACGCGCTCGACCGCGCCGAGCGGGAGGCGCAGCAGGTTCTCGCCGCCGAGCGGCTCGAGCGCGCGCTCGACCCACGCCGAAGGCACGCGCCGGTTGCCGTCGACCTCGACCGCGTGGAGCGCGAAGGTCGGCGAGCCGAACAGCCAGAAGCCGGCGGCGAGCGGTGTGCCGACCAGGGCCAGGGCCTTGGTCAGCGGCGCGACCAGGGTGCGCAACAGGTGGCGGCGTCGCACGCGCACCGCGCCCGTCGGCCGCCGGAACGGCAGCACCTTGGCCTCGGCGGCCAGCCGCTCGCGCGCGCGCGCCGCGAGATCGCTCACGCCGCGCCGTCCTTCAGTTCGCTCGGCTGCGCGGCGCTGGGCGCGGTCAGCTCGTGCGCCAGGCGATAGATGTCTCCTGCCCCGAGGGTCAGGACGACGTCGTGGGGCCCGACCCCGTCGAGCAGCGCGCGCGCCTCGGCCC
>JBIOXV010000159.1:0-2035 GCA_044869805.1 Thermoanaerobaculia bacterium
CGGCGGCCAGCACCTCGGTCAGCAGGGCGGTCGAGAACTCGGCCAGCACGCGGGTGTAGAAGAGCGGCGTCGCCGCCACCATCGCCTTCCAGGCCGAGCCCAGATAGCGGCTGAGGGCAAAGCCGAACGCGAGGGCCGCCGCCAGGTAGACGGCTGTCTGTGCCTCGGCGGCATGGTGCATCTCGCCGGTCACGGCCTCGACCGCACCCAGGAAGATGGGGTAACCGGGCGTGCGGATGTGCGAGAGCTGGTCCTCGACGGTCGCCGCGCGGAGCGCGCTCACGTAGGTGCGCGAGTCGACGTAGTTGCGCGCCTTGAAGGCCGGGTCGGCGACCAGCCAGACGAAGAGCACCACGGCGTGCGCCACCAGCCAGAGCAGCGGCCGAGAGCCGAGCGACGAGAGCCAGCGCGGCAGCTTCATGGCGAGGTAGCCGGGACTGGCGCGCGGCGCCAGAAGTCGGCGGCGAGCGCGGCGAGCCCGCTCGGCAGCAGCAGCTCGGCGGCGAAAACGTAGCGGTCGAGCGGCCATTCGACGAGCGCCACCACCAGCGCCGCCAGCGCCGCGTAGATGAGACCGGCTACCACCAGGCCCCAGGCTCGCCGGCCGGGACGCATGGCGACTCGCGCCCAAGCAGGGCGTTCGCGGGCGCGGCCGAGGACCTGCGCCACCCCGGCGCTCGCCACCAGCACCAGGGCGATCCCGCGCAGCAGATGGCTCGCGGCCATGCTCTTGATGGCACCAACCATCGCCTCCCACACCCAGCGCAGGTAGAGGCCCGGCCGCAGGCGGATCACCGCCAGCGACAGCGCCGTGAACCCGCGGTTGGCGGCGAGCTGGAAGGTATCGCTCCCCGGCCCGCCGTGGAGCTCGAGCGCGGCAGGAAGCGCGATCCGGTGGACGTTGGCGTTGTAGTCGGCGCACCAGCGCCCGTAGTGGAGCTCGCCGGACATGTCGAGGCCGAGCCGGCGCCTGCCATCGAGGATGGCGCGGGCGAGCGGCTGGTGCTCGCGACGCAGGTCCTGCACCAGCTCGTCACTGAGCATCGAGCCCACGATACCGATCAGGTTGGTGCCGCCGAAGCCGACCAACCCGAAGTGGCCCACCACCGCCCAGCGCAGGCCGCACCAGGCGAGGAAGGGGAGGAGCGCCACGGCGCTGAGGCCGGCCGTGCGCTGCCAGCGGGCCGCGCGCCCATCACCCGGGACCTGATGGAACAGGGTCAGCACCAGCCCGAGGAGTGGCAGCGCGGCGATCAGGAACAGGTACGCCGGCCGCGTGTGATAGGCGGCGAGGAGCGCCGCCGCGAAGCCGATCCACGCGGCGGTGGTCCGCCGGCCGAGGCCCGGCGGGCGCGCCACCAGCAGCAGGAGGAAGGCGACCGCCAACAGGGCGAAGGCCGCCGCCAGCAAATCGGAGAGCAGGGCGCGGGCGAGCTCGCCGGCCAGGCGGCTGTAGAACAGCGGGGTCGCCGCCGCCAGCCCGACCCAGCCCGAGCCCAGGTAGGCAGCGGCGCCGAGCCCGAAGCCAACCACCGCCAGCAGGTAGACGGCGAGCTGCGCGTGCACCACGGCGTCGTCGCCTCCGCCCAGCGTCTCGACCGCGGCCAGGAACAGCGGGTAGCCCAGAGTCCGCGCCTGCGCCAGGTCTTCGCGCAGCGAGGCGCCGGCGAGTGCCTCGCGATAGGTCGCGGTGTCTCGGAAGGTGAGGACCGCCAAGGGCCGGCACACTCCCATCCAGAGGTAGACGGCGATTGCCTGCGCCACCAGCCAGAAGGCCGGGCGGCGCCAGAACGGGGACCGGCGCCGGGACGGGAGCGAGCGCCAGAGAGGTCGTGCCCTAGCCTGCATTTCTCACCGCGGTTCTGCTGCGAGGCCGGATGCGCCTGGATCTGCCGTGTTATCCGGCCCCGGGGCTCCTCGACGTACTGCAAGTACGCCTGCGTCGCCGCGGGGCCGGATGCCTTGCATCTCCAGGCACCTGCGGCCTCTCGCGACGAACCGCGGTGAGACATGCAGGCTAACCGTCATGGCGAGG
>JBIOXV010000160.1:0-43689 GCA_044869805.1 Thermoanaerobaculia bacterium
GCAACCAGGGCTCGCGCACCCGCCTGGTGGTCCGCGACTCGCAGGCCCCGAGCTTCCTCGAGGCCGATCCCGCGGCCGGCGCCCTGGCGGTGCCCGGCACCGCAGTCTTCGTGCTCGCGTTCTCCGAGGAGATGGCAGAGCCCGCGGCCGGCGCCCTGAGCCTCGAGACCGCGAGCGGCTCGCCCTTGGCGGCGACGGTGACGGTCGACGCCGAAGCTCTCGAGGTGCGTCCCGCCGCGCTGCTGGCCTCGGGCGCCGAGGTCCGCCTGGTGCTCTCCGCGGCGCTCACCGACCTGGCCGGCAACCCGCTCGCCAACCCGCAGACCCTGGGCTTCGGGGTCGCGGACGCCGAGGCCCCGGCGGCTCCCGTCGTGGACCCGGTGCCGCGCCACCTCTGCGCCCCCTCGGTGGTGCTCACCGGCACCACGGAGGCCGAGGCCTGGGTCGAGGTCCGCGGGGGGGCCGCCGAGGCCCGCACCCGCTCCGCAGCGGACGGCCGCTTCGAGCTCGCCGTGGCGCTGGTGCCGTCCGCGCTCCAGCGCCTGCTGGTCTCGACGCTCGACGCCGGCGGGAACCGCTCGGCCGAGACCCTGGCCGAGGTGGCCCACGACTGCGTCGCCCCCGAGGTGATCTCCGCCGAGCGGCTGGCGGACGCGCTGGTGCTCGGCGTCAGCGAGCCGCTCGCGCCGGAGACGGTCGCCGCCGCGGGCGGCATCCTCGTCACCGGCCCCGGCGGCCCGGTCGCCGGCGGCATGAGCTACGCGCCGGGCACCACCACGGCGCGCTTCGAGCCCGCGTCCGGCCTGCCGGCCGGCCCGCTCGAGCTCGAGGTGACCCAGGCCTGGACCGACCTCGCCGGCAACCCGCTCGCCTACCCCTACGCGCGGGTCTTCGGCGCGGAGGATGGAAGCTCGTTCCTCTCCGGCCGGGTGATCGACCAGCACAGCGGCCGGCCGCTCGCCGGCGCCCAGGTGGTGGTGATCGCGACCGGAGGCACGGCCCTGCCGGCGCCGCAGCCGCAGCAGACCACCGGGCCCGAGGGCGCCTTCCAGATCCCGGTCGCGGCGGGGGCGCACCTCGTGGCGGCGCTGCGGCCCGGCTACACCCCGGCCTTCCGGCTCGCCACCACGGCGCCCGCCGCCGGCACGGACGTGTTCGACCCGCGGCTGACGCCGCAGGCCCCGGGCCAGCCGGTAGCGGCGGGCGGCGCCTCGATCAGCGGCGGGGAGGGGATGGTGCTCTCCTTCCCGGCTGGCGCGCTGCCGGCCGGCACCGAGGTCCGCGCCACGCCGCTCGAGGAGCAGGCTCTCCCTGCCCTCCTGCCGTTCGGCTGGTCGCCGGAGGGCGCGGTGTGGATCGACCTCGAGGGCCAAGCCCTGGGCGAGGCGGCCACGCTGTCGCTCCCGGTCGATGCCCCCGACGGCACCCTGGTCGCCCTGGTGCGCCTCGACCTCGGCACCCTCGCATGGCGGGTCCAGGAGGTGGTGGCGGTCGAGGACGGAGCGGCGACCACCGCGATCCTCGAAGCGGGAGGCTATGCCGCCGTCGCGGCCGACACCGGCACCACGGCCCCGCCGGCCGCGGTGGCCGGCGAGCCGCTCGCCGCCGGGCCGGGCCCGCAAGGCGACGAGATCGCGAGCGCCGCCCTGGCCTTTGAGCCGCAGACCGTGCTGCCGGCGCAGCGCGCTCTCGCCACCGTCGACTACACCTTGAACGCCCCGGCGCCCTCCGGCCTGCCGCTCACTCTGGTGGTCGAAGAGGAGCTGGAGCTGCTGGACGGCGGCACCCGCAGCGAGCCCGCCTACCGCGCCGACCTGCTGCTCTTCCACACCGAAGCGGGCGAGCCCCGCTCGCGCTTCGGCCTCCGGCCCTCGGCCGCGGCCCGGCTGCTGCCGATCGCGGCCGGGGTCGAGACGGTGGCGGTCTCGAGCTACGGCGGCGCCGCCGTGGGTGGGGGTGTGCTCGGCACTGGCGGTGGGACGGTCACCGACGACGAGGGTGACGAGGTCACGGTTCCGGCCGGGGCCCTGGCCGAGGCCACCGCCGTGGTGCTGGCGCGGCGACCGGCGGCCGAGCTGCCGCTGCCCGCCCCGGCGGGCACCGAGCTGGTGGGTGCGCTGGCGCTCGACTTGGGCGGGCGGCTCCTGTCCGCCCCTGCCGGACTGTCCTTCGCGGCCTCGCCGCCTCCGGACGGCGGCGAACGGGGCGTGCTGCTCGCGATCACGGACCTCGGCGCCGGACCCTTCCTGCGTCCGGTGGCGGAGATCACGCCCGCGGCCGGCGGCTGGGCCACGGTCGCGATCGACCCCGAGGACCTGCCGTGGCCAGGGGTCAGGGCCGGCGGCACCTTCCTCTTCGCGCGCTTCACCGCGCCGCACGGGTACCTGCGCGGCACGGTGATCGACGTCGACGACCAGCCCTTGGCCGGCGCCGTGGTGAGCGCGGCGGGCGTGGGCTGGGCGCAGATCGCGGGCGGCCCACCCTCGACGCCCGCGGGACGCTACGCCTTCCCGGCTCCCGTGGGGACGGTGACGCTGGTAGCCGAGGAGACGATCCGCGGCAACCGGGGCGAGGCCCAGGCGACGATCAGCGAGGCGGAGGAGCGGGTGGACCGCGACATCGCGCTCGTGGTGGTGGGGCCGGCGGTGGTCGAGATGAGCCCCGCCGACGGCGCCACCGGCGTGCCGGTGGGGGTCGCGCCCACCGTCCGCTTCTCGGAGCCGGTCGATCGCGCCTCGCTCGCCGGTGGCATCGAGCTCTTGGAGGACGGAGAGCCGGTGGCGATCGCCTTCGATCATCAGGGGAGCCTCGTCACCGTGCTGCCCCAGGCGTCGCTGGCGCCGGGCGGGAGCTACGAGCTCGAGGTCGGCGGCGGGGTGCGCGACCTCGCCGGCTACCCGCTGCCCAGCCCGCGGACGGCGCAGTTCACCACCCAGGTGACGGCGGCCGGGGGCCTGGTCGACCTCTCGCGGGTGCTCGCCTACGCGCCCGACGCGCAGGGCATGGCGCGGGTGGTGGGCCAGGCCGGCACCGTGCCCGGCGGCACCCTGGTGGCGGTCGAGAACCGCAGCTCCGCGACAGTGGTCTCGGCGACGGCGGCGGCCGACGGCAGCTTCGAGCTGCCGATCGCCGCGGCGCTCGACCACTCGCTGGTGCTGCACGTCTTCCCGGCCGGCGGCAACGAGATCGTGCTCGCCCTGCCGCCGTTCGTCGCCGCGGACGGCCGCACCGCCTTCGTGGGCACAGAGGCCGCGAGCTTCACCACGATCGACGGCATCACCTTGACCCTCGAGGCCGGCACCTTCACGGGCCCCAGCACGGTCTCGATCCGGCCGGTCGCGGTGGCGCCGCCGGGGCCGCAGCCGGTGGGGGTCGCGGCGGTCTACGCCTTCGACCTCTCCTTCGGCGCCCTCGAGCCGGTCAAGCGCATAGAGCTCGAGGTACCCGCCCCTCCCGGGCCTCCCTCCATGGACTACCTGGTGATGAAGCAGGCGGCCGCTCCCGGCGGCGGCCGCTTCTACATGCTCTTCGAGCTCCTGCGCCGCGACGGCGACCGCCTCACCACGGCGCCCCTGCCCGCGAGCGCGCTCCACGGCCTCGCAGAGCCCGGGGTGGCGGTCCTCGACCCGCTGACCGGGGCCAAGATCGAGACCCCGCCCGCCCGCCGCGATCGCTGCATGCTGGGCCTGCACAAGGATGGCGTCTACCAGGTGTGGCAGCCGCTGCCGGAAACCAGCATGGGGATGGTGGGCATCTTCGGTGGCGCGGCCGACCAGGTCTACCAGACCGGGGAGCTCTACGGCGCCCTGATGCAAGCGACGCTCGAGGACCTGATCTCGGCCGATCTGCTCTGCATCCCGACGCTCATGGACCGGCCGCTCGAGCTGACGGTGACCGACTTGCGCACCGGCGCGGAGGTCTGGAGCGGCACCTTCGCGCCGCCCGCCGCCGCCGACGAGGTGCTGGTGCTGCCCCCCGAGTCGCTGGGCGACGACCTCGCGCCCTGGCCGGTGGCGGGCTCGCCGCTGCGCCTCACGGTGCTCGAGCCCGGGCAACGCCCCGAGGCCGAGCTCTTCCCCGGCATCCGGCTCGCGGCCGGCGCGGGCTCGATCACCGTCACCGGCGAGCCCGGCGCGGCCGACGGCGGGGTCCAGGTCCGCCTGCTCCGCCTGCCGGCGACCGCGGACGACGAGGGTCCGGTCGTCTCGACCGCGACCGCCGAGGACGGCGCCTTCACGCTCACCGCCTCGTCGCCGGCGGGCGCCCGCTTCGTGCTCGGCATCGGCGCCAAGATCGGTAGCGGCCAGCCGCTCGAGATCGGCTTCTCCGAGGCCCTCGCCGAAAGCTTCCCGGGCCTCGAAGTGCTCGACTCCGAGGGGCGGTCGGTGGCGGCGGCGCCACGGCCGGTGGGCTCGCAGGCCGTGGTGCGCCTGGCGCCGCCTTCCGGCTGGCAGGCGGGGAAGACCTACACCCTGCTCCTCGCCCCGGAGCTCGCGGACGTCGCCGGCAACGCCTGGGGCCAGCGCTTCGAGCTCGCCTTCGAGGTCGAGTCGAGCGAGGTGATCGACACCTACCCGCTGCTCGACTCCACCTACGACTTCGCGCAGCTCGGAAGCTGGCTCTTCGTGGCCGGGGGCGAGAAGGGCCTGGCGGTGCTCGACATCTCCGACCCCGGCGAGATCCGAAACGTCCTGCCCAACGACCTGACCTTCCCCTTCGAGCCCGACGACCCGGTGCGGGGCGTGACCGTGGACCCGCACGGCCGGGTGCTGGTGGTGGGCGGGGGGTTGAGAAACCAGGGGCTGCTCAAGATCTTCGATCCGCTGCGGCTCGACCCGGAGGCGGTGGCCGCCAACCCGGGCGATCCGGAAGTGAGGAACGCGGCGTTCCGGGGAAAGACGCGGATCTGCGACGCCAACGACCCGGACATCCTGGGCACCGAGCTGCGCTCCGGCTTCCCGCAGAAGGTGGCGGTGCTCTCGCAGGACGATCGCGACACCTGGATCGTGGGCGAGGCGCCGCCGGCCGGGCTCCAGGTGACGCCCGGCGCCATGCCACCGGAGGAGCCGGGGAGCGAGCCGCAGGCGATCACGGTGACGGTCGGCGGCCTCGGCGTGCCGGGCCTGCCGGTGACGCTGCGCAACCTGACCCGCGGCCGCTGGCAGCGAGTGGATTCCCAGCCCGACGGCAGCTTTTCCTCGAGCGTCGGGGCCTATCGCGGCGACCGCCTCGAGCTGCTGCGCAACCGGGCGAGTGTCGCCTACGTCGCGGTGCTGGGCAGCGGCATCGTGGCGGTGGACGTCGACTACGTCTACACGCACCCGGAGCTCGACACGCTGGACGTGCTGGCGATCCTCGGCATCTACGACGAGGACCCGGCGCTCGCGCTGTGCGGCGAGCCGCGCTTCGACTTCGGCGGCTTCGCGCTCGACGTGGACCTCTTGGTCGATGCCGGGAGCCCGGTGCCGATCACCCTCGCCTCGCTGGCCTTGATGAACGGCCCGGCGCTCCTGTCGTCCAACCCTTCCGACGTGGGCGACATGCGCTTCGTCTCTGAAGGCTGCGCCCACGGCGAGAGCTCGGCCAACGTCACCGGCATGGACGTGGCCCAGAGCTACGCCTTCGACTGGAACGGCGACGGCCGCCTCGCCGCGGACGAGGAGCGGGACTACGCGGTGGTCTCGCAGTCCGGGGACGGGATCTTCGTCTTCGACGTGACCGACCGGCTCGCGCCGCGGCTCGCGGGGAGGGTGAGGCTCCCCGGCCAGGCGCGGGGAGTACGGATCGACCGTCTCAACCGCCGGCTGCTGGTGGCCGGCAGCGGGAGCGGCCTCTTCGTGGTGGACTTCGACGCCGTGCCTTCCGTGGCGCTCGCCGACGCCAACGGCGACGGCCTCGACGACCGCTTGATCGAGACCGTGGACCTTCACGGCTTCAACACCCTGGCGCCACCCTGGGTGCTGCCGGAGCTGGGCGTGGTCTTCACCGGCGGCCTGTCGGAGCAGGAAGGCTCGGGGACCCGGCACGAGCCGCTGTCGTCGGTCGCGGTGGGCGGGCCGAAGCTCGCGGCGGTCGCCCGGCGACCCGAGAACGGCGAGTGGAAGCCGCTCGCGGCGCTCGCGCCCTTCGGCGTGCCGACCCCCGCTTCCGCGGGGACGGGCTCAGGGGCCGAAGGCGAGGATCTGCCGGGGGTCTTCCGCCTGCTGGCTGCACTCCCCGGGAGCCTGGGGCCGCAGATCGAGCTGGCGGTCGAGTCTCTCGGTCCCGGCAGGGTGAGGATCGACGGGTTGGGCGAGGCGGCGACGCTCGACGGGCTGCCCGCCGTGGCGCTCGAGGACGAGGACGCGGTGGTGCTCACCCGGCAGTCCGATGACCCGCTCGACGAGGGCTACTCGCGCTACCTCTCCGCCGAGATCGCGGTGCTGGCCGATCCCCGCGCCGCCCGCGACTACGAGCGCACCGAAGAGGAGGGCGAGCAGTGCACGCGCTGCGACCTCACCGAGGAGAACGTATCGAGCGAGGCGGAGGAGATCCTCTCTGGCGATCTCGTCGCGGCGCGCTTCCCCCCCGCCCTGCGCGCCTCGCTCGCCGAGATCTTCACCGCGACGCAGCTCGAGGCCGCGGGAGTCGAGCTGCCGAGCACGCGCTGGGAGCTCGCGCCCTCGGTGCGGCAGGAGCCCTCGACGGGCGCCTCGCTGGGCGCCGGTGACGTGGCCCCGGGCACGCTCCTCCACTCGGGCGAGGCTTCGCACACCGTGACCGACCTCGTGGTCGCGGGCCGCGGGCTCGACTTCGCCTTCACCCGGTCCTACCGCAGCCAGACGATCGGCGCCGGGCCCCTGGGGCCGGGCTGGGAGCACTCCTACGGCAAGCGCCTGCGAGAGCTGCCGGGCGGTGACGTGGAGCTCTTCGACGGGCAAGGGCGGCGGGATTTGTTTGCCCAGCGGGCGGAGGAGGAAGGGGCCTACGAGCCACCCAAGGGCCGCTTCGAGGAGCTGGTGAAGCACTCGGCCGGTTGGCTCCTGACCGACCCCGGCAACGTCCGCACCCGCTTCGACCGGTTCGGGCGGATGGTGGAGGTGCTGGACGCGGTGAAGCGTGACGAGGAGAGCGGCAACGGGATGCGCTTCTCCTACGATCCGGCCGGGCGCCTGGTTACGATCGAGGACTCGCTCTCGCGGCGCTACCAGCTCGACTACAGCGACGCGGGGAGGCTCACGCAGCTCACCGACTTCAGCGGCCACGAGGTCCACTACGAGTACGACGACGAGGGCAGGCTCACCGCCGTCCGCCAGGAGGTGGCGCTCCACGGCGCCTTCCCGGTGCCGCAGGAGATCGGGGAGGAATACGAGTACGAGGAGGCCGGGGGCTTGACCGGCGCGGCGCGCCTCACCCGCCGCGACAACCTCACCTCCGCGACCGACCCCAAGGGCCAGCCGTGGCTCGACCTCACCTTCGGCGACGCGGACGGTGATGGGAGGGCCGACGAGGTGACGGGCCAGCAGTGGGGCTCGGGGTCGCTCTCGATCGCCTACGACTTCGGCGGGCGCAGCGCCACGGTGACCGATCGCAACGGCCATCCGACGAGCTACCTCCACAACCAGGCCGGGCAGGTGGTGCGGGTCGAGGATGCCAAGGGGCTGGTGGTGGCGAGGGAGGTGGACGAAGAGGGCCTGGTGACGCGCGAGACCTACCCCCAGGGCCGGGTGGTGGACTATGTCTACGACACGGCCAGCGCCCGGCGCAGCCGGGGCAATCTCCTGCAGACGGTCGTGACGCCCGATGCCCGCGGTCCCAACGGCTCCTCGCCTGCCCTGGTCACGACGCTCGAGCACGACCCGGTGACCAACCAGCCGACGCGGATCACGACCCCACGCGGCAAGATCACCGTGATCGAGCGCGACGAAGCGGGCCTGCCGCTCGCGATCGTCGAGGCCGTGGGCACGCCCGAGGAGCGGGTCTCGACCTTCGTCTACAACGCGTTCGGCCAGCCGATCCAGGCGGTCAACGCCAACGGCCACGCGACGCGCTACGACTACTTCGCTTTCGGCTCGGGCGAGGGATACCTCGAGCGCACCGTGGTCGACGACGGCGGGCTGTCCCTCGCCACGGGCTTCGAGGTGGACGCCAAGGGCCGGGTGACGGCGATCGTCGACCCGCGCGGCGTGCGCCACGACCGGACCTACAACGCGCTCGGCTGGCTGCTGTCGAAGACTCAGGCGGCCACGGCCTCGAACGACGGGGCACCGGCTCTTGGGCTTCGCACGACCTACGGCTACGATGAAAACGGCAACCTCGTCGAGAAGCTGCTGCCGTTTGGCGATGCCGGCGAGTCGACGACCTACGTGCGCTACCACTTCGGCGAGCTCGACGAGCTGCTTCGCCTCGAACGTGAAATCGGTGGCGGCGAGCCGGCCGCAGTCGAGACCTACTCCTACGACGAAAACCTGAACCGCACCGTCATCGCACGCCCCGATGGCCAAGTGACCCGCACCGTCTTCGACGAGAGGAACCTCCCCACGCAGGTCATCTCCGGCTTCGGCAGCCCCGAGGCCGTGACCGAGAGCCTTTCCTTCGACCTCGACGACCAGCTCGTGACGCGGGTCGACGGTCGAGGCAAGACCTGGACGCGGAGCTACGACGGCTACGGGCGCTTGAAGCAAGCCCTCGACCCGCTCGGCAACCGCGCTGCCTTCGAGTACGAAAACCACGGCCAGCCGACGCGCGAGCTGGCCTTCGACGGCACGGGCACCCAGCTCGCGGAGAAGGTGCTCGACTACGACCTCCTCGACCGCGTGACGCACCAGACCGAGAAGCTCTTCGACCCGGCGCAACCCACCTCGGCCCGCAACCTGGTGACGCAGGCGACCTACGACGACCTCGGCAACGTCCTCACCGCGACCGATCCCCTCGGCCGGGTGACGCGCACCGTCTACGACACCGCCGAGCGCCGCACCGAGGTACGCGACGCGGCCGGCAACCGCGAGGTCTACGAGCTCGACCCCGCCGGCAACGTCACGGCGAGAAACGCCTTCGACAAGAAACCGGACGGCTCCGAGGTCTTGGTACGAGACACGATGCGCTACGACGCCCTCGGACGGCGCACGGAGAGGAAAGACGCGCTGGGCAACACTTGGGCGTCGAGCTACGACGCGCGGGGCAACACCCGCTTCGCGATCGACCCCGAGGGCCACGTCGTCGAGAGCCGCTTCGACGGGCTCGACCGGCTGCGCAAGTCGGTGCAGCCGGAGAGCGTGACGGTCGACTACGTCTACGACAAGAGCTCGCGTCTCACGAGCTACAAGGATGCGCTCGGCCACGAGACGCGCTACAGCCACGACGCGCTCGATCGGCTGACCTCGACCGTCTACCCAGACACGACGACGTGGAGCTTCACCTACGACCCCGCGGGCAACACAACGGAGATCGTCGACGGCCGGGGCACGACCATCACCCAGGCCTTCGACGACGCCAACCGCCTCGTCTCTCGCCAGGCAAGCCCCGGCGGCGGGACTCTCCCCGGCGCGACGACCGAGAGCTTCGAGCACGACGGCCTCGGGCGGCTCACGCGCGCGCAGTCCGGCAGCATCGTCACCCGCCTCGCCTACGACTCGCTCTCCCGCCTGCTCTCCGAAGAAACCGCCGGCCGCGAGGTCGCCTACGCGCTCGACGACGCGGGCAACCGGACCTCCATCACCTACCCCTCGGGCAAGGTCGTGGGCCAGGTCTTCGACGCCATCGACCGGCCGACCACGATCGGCACGCGCCTCTCCTCCGTCCCCGGGCCGCCGGAGGACGTCGCAGCCGCCTTCGCCTACCAGGGCCGCGCGCTGGTGGCAGCGAAGACCCTGAAGAACGGCCTCGCCTCGACTAGAACCTTCGACCCCACGCGGCGCCTGCTCGAGGACCTCCAGCAGACGGCCGGCGGCGAGCCCGTCTTCCACGAGTCCCTAGCCTGGAGCCCGCGGGGCCTCAAGGTCGCCGAGAGCCGAGGCGATCTCAACGGAGAAGGCTTCCTCGCAAGATACGACGGCGCCGGCCGGCTCCTCGCCCGCGCCGAGACGCCGGGAGCCACGGCTACCGTGCCCAACAACTCCGTGCCTTCCGCCGCCGCGCTCGCCGCCTCAGAGAGCCGCGAGAGCTTCACCTACGACCCCACCCAGAACCTCACGGCGCGCCAAGAGGTCACGGAAGGAATCGCCACCGCCACCTCCATGCCTCCCGACGCCTCGGGCCGCAACCGCCCGGCCTCGATCGCCGGCGAGCCCGTGGCCTACGACGCCAACGGCAACCTCACCGCCAAGGGAGACCTCCGCTACGCCTACGACTTCCGAAACCGCCTGGTCGAGGTGACCACGTCCGGCGGCACGACGATAGCGACCTACACCTACGACGCCTTCAACCGCCGCATCCGCACGGAGTCCCCCGGCCAGCCGGACGAAGAGACGACCTACGCCGGCTGGCGGGAGATCGAGCAGTACGAGGACGGAGTCCTCACCTCCCGCCGCACCTTCGGTCTGGGGCTCGACGAGATCGTCGCGATCGAAGCCGACCTCGACGGCGACGGGGAGGTTGAGGCCGCCTACTCACCGGTGTACGATGCGACGAGTAACCTGGTGGCCATCACCGGCACGAACGGAAAGCCCATCGAAAAGTACGAGTACAGCCCCTACGGAGAGCGGAAGATCTTCGTCGACCTCACCCCGCCTCGCATTGACCAGGTGAGGAAGGAAGGCCCGGAGATCTGGGTAGAGGTGTCCGAAGACGTGCTCGGTGCGGTGCTCGAAGCGGAAGAGGGCGATGGCCTACGGCTGACCAACACGGCAACCAGCTTGCCGGTGAGCTTCTCCGTCTCGCAGCCGGTTTCCGAAGGAGCGCTCGCCGGAAGGCGGATCGTGCTTGCTCTGCCGCTCGCTCCGCAGGAAGGCACGCCGCTCCGGCTCGAAGTCGCTGCCGCGGCAATGACCGACAGCTTCTTGAACACCCTCACCTCCCCCTTCACCCTGGACTTCCCCTGGCCGGCTGGCGATGTCGCGCTCTTCGACGACGCGCCGCCCGAAGTCGTGCGGGTGGCGGTGCGCGACCGGCGGCTCGAGGTGACCTTCAGCGAAGAGGTGACCCTCGCCAGCGCAGCGGCGATTACCCTAGGAGGCAGCACCCCCACCTGGACTCTGGACGAGAGCGGATACCGCCTCACCTCGACCACCGAGCTGCCCCCCGGCGCGCATACCCTCGCGATCTCGACGGCCCTCCAGGACCTCGCCGGCACGGGTCTTCCGAGCGGCTTCTCGCAGAGCTTCACGCTGACGCCGCAGGCGGCGAGCCTGCTCGCCTACCAGCAACCTGACCCTCGCGAAGTGCCGACCTCGACCGTGGGGAATGCACTCGGCTTCCATGGAAGGCCGGTCGATGAGGCTACCGGGCTCATTTATTTCCGGAACAGATGGTACAGCCCGGAGCTGGGGCGGTTTGTCAGCACCGACCCCATGGGCTACCAGGACGCACCGGCGCTCTACCAGGCGTTTCTCAACGATCCCGTGAACGGCAGCGACCCGCTCGGTCTGGACGGAGTCATTGTCAACGCCAACGGCGAGAAGGAACGGGAGACAGGGCCTCACCTCTACCAGACGCTGCTGCGAGAGGGCATGTCGCGCGAGCAAGCTACGAGGTGGGTCGTAGCTGCCGGCTTCGGCGACGAGATCTCCTACGACACCACGCGCCAGATGATCCCGGCGATGGTAGCGGCGGAGAAGTTCGTCAACACCGGCACGGCGGTAACAGCAGCGGCTTGGAGCCTGCCGCTCGCGCTGGCCGCGGCTCCGGCCGTGCCAGCGATGATCGAGACGGCCAAGGGCGCGTGTCTGTTGAACCCCGCGGCTTGCACCGGAGCGGCGCTCGCTGGCACGGAAGTGGCGCTCGGCGTCGAAGGACCGAGCCCGGTTGACCTTCCTGTGCCGGCGATGCGAATCCGTTCTGCGGCATCGTACATGGGAGTCCCGCTGCTGGGACGTCCGAAGCAGGTTTCTAGCGCCGGCATCGTCGAAGCACTCCGCGGGACGACTGAGCAAGCCAACAGAATCGCGGGTGCGATCGAGCGGAGAGACATTAGGCTCAATGTCGTTACCAACCGTCTGTTTGCTGAAAAATGGGCGATGGCAGGAGACGGCGGAAGGCCGCCGGGAGCATTCGCGATTAAGAGGCAGATATTCGTCAGGAAGAGCGCGTTTACGCTCCTGGGCGACGTGGTCCATGAAGGGACTCACGCGCTGGACTGGGCGAATAGCTATTGGCCGAGGCTCTTCCTCCGAGAGAAGCGTGCCCATTTCTACGAAAGGCAGTTCCAGATTGCGATCGGGATGAAGCCGGACCACGAGACAATCGAGGATATGCTGAATCACATCAGGTTTCACTACGGAGGGGAATGATGTATCCCCTGATTGATGAGCTCATCGGCTACCTGGACGCTGGCGAGGTGGCGCCAGGTCTAGCGGCTGCCGATCGAGCAGTTGGCCGCGTTGGCCTGCGCTTGGTCGTGTCGGATCTCTTGGACTGGCTGAAGTATCAAGCTCGGCCTCCGCTCAGCCTGCGGCCCATGCGGCTCGAGCCCTACAACCCGTCGGTCAAATCACTGCGCTCCCTGCCGGACTTGATCTCCGGCTTTTCCGAGGTCTTCCAGATCCGTGGCGACCGCCTCGACTTCGTGGACTCGATGCCCGTTGCAGAGCGCCAGCGGATCGTGGCGCACGTGGATAAGCGCCACAACCCGCCGCTGCACGCGCTCTACGGGAGTTGGGGTGTCACCACCGCGAAAGCTGGAGACATCTACACAGTCACGGCGGTCCACGCGTCGGGGTCTATGATCGAGAAGAAGGGCACCGACCGCGCGAGCGTTTTCCGTGAGTGTGAGGCGGCAGCAGGCGGCTTCGATCGGCCCGATCTCAGTGAGTCCGACGAGGACTAGCTCGCGCCGAACTGCAGGCCTTGCCATGGAGGAAGCGCGTTGAAGCCAACGACCCGGAACGAAGATCGAACGCCGCGCAAGCCCGGGACCGCGCGCGGACCAGCGCCGCAGCAGTCCGCCTCTGCTGAGCCCCCGCTCGTATGCCCTGTGCTCCGCAAAAACTCAAGCTCGGCGATTCTTGGGGGCATGATTGCGGTCGTTGCGAGTGGGCGAAGGGGCGGCCGGGGCGATGAGCCGAGCGCCATCAGAGCTGGGCGAGCGCCCACGGCGTCGACCGCTCCCGAAGCAGCAGACCCCGCTGAGGACCCGCTGCCGTATCCGCCTGACCCGCCAGACGGTCCGGCCGAGGAGCCGGGGTCTGTGGGTGGCGGCGACATGTACCCGGACGGCTGAGGAGCCAAGGCGCAGGGTGTAGCTACGCCGGGAGTGCCTTCCGGCTGGTTCCGCTGCCTGGGCACGGGGAGGAGCCGTAGGGCGCTGACCCGCCAGCTCCAGCCTACTGAATTCGTTCAGCCTTCAGCTCGGCCTTGGGTCCGCGCGGCTTCGCTGGCCGGGGCGCCTTCTTGCCGGCCGGCTGCTGGTGTGCTCCGCAAAAAACTCCATCCGAGCTTCGGGCAGCCCGAGATCGGAGCGAGCGGCGCGCGAGAACGGGCAGCCCTTGGGCCGCTGGCAGGCCGGGTGGTGGGGCGGGAGGCTCGCCGTCGTGCCGCCGGAGCCGTAAATCCATTGAAGAGGCGGTCCTGCGCTGTGGTGCTCGAGGGGCAAGCCAATCGAGCGGGGCTGCCCGAGCTACGCCGCGCGCTGGTGCAGGCGGTAGTCGTGGTGGAGGCCGCCGAGGACGGGCGTGGCCACCACGCGGCTTCCGGGCGGCAAGCGATGGCGATGCGCCTGCGGGGCGAGCGGTAGGCCCGGCGGAGGGTCCGGCAGCCCGGGCCCGAGGGCGGAATGGGGCCGGGCCTGGTTGTAGTAGGCGATCCACTCGCGCAGGATGCGCCGTAGGTGGGATTCTCCGAGCGGGATGAGCCAGTCGAGGCACTCTCGGCGAAGGGTGCCGATGGCCCGCTCGCAGAAAGCGTTCGCCCGGGGAGCCCGCACCGGGGTGCGCAGGACTCGTAGGCCAAAGTTCTCAGCGCAGCGGTCTACGGCGCGGGAGTAGATCGAGTCACGATCGTGGAGGAGGAAACGGTAGGGGTGTTCGCAGGGGATGGCGTGCCGGAGCTGCTGGCGGGTCCAGTCGGCGGTGGGATGGGCGGTGACGTTCAAGTGGAGGATTCTGCGGTTGCCGACTTCGAGGACGAGGAAGACGTAGAAGACCTGGAACGTGGCGGTGACACAAGTGAGGAAGTCGCAGGCGACGAGGCTCTCGGCATGGTTGCGGACGAAGGTGGTCCAGCGCTGGTCGCCGCGGGGGCCGGGGCGGGTGGGCGTGGGCATGTACTTGCGAACGGTGCGCGGCGAGAGCCTGAGGCCGAGCTTTACGAGGAGGTGAGCAGCGATGGTTTCTTCACCCCAGCTTGGGTTCTCGCGAGCGATGCGGGCGATGAGCTGCCGAGTCTCTTCGGGGACGGGCGGTCGGCCGGGTCGGCTCTTGAGCCGCCAGAGGAGGCGGAAGCCGAGCCGGTGCCAGCGCACGAGCGTGGCCGGCCGGACGACCAGCAGAGCCTCCCTCCAGTCGAAGAGGCGGGAGAGGAGAGCGAGGGAGAGGCGGGTTGCGGGTCGAGCGCGGCGAGGCCGTTTCTCGCGTTCTACGTAGAGGGCGAGCTGCTTTCTGAGGAAGAGGTTCTCGGCGGCGAGGGCACTTCGGCGGCGCAGGCCCAGGAAGAGTAGGGCGACGAGGCTGGCTGCCACCCGGAGGAGCGAAAGGGCGAGAGTGCGGAGCGTGGTGGGCGGGTTGCTGGGTGGCATGATGGCGAGGGAGGATGCCACAGGCGGCGGCCCGCCGGCCGCATCCGTTCCGAGTTACCCGGCGAGTCGCCTGTTTTCATTTCGTTGAGCCACGCCAGCCGTGGCTGTCATGGACTCTTTCTCAGCGAACCCGTCATGAGACCCAAACGCCCCAGGACCCAAAGCCGCGCGAGCGGTGACGTTGTGCAGCCAGAGCAGGATTCTCCGCGCGCGCCAGCTCCGCGGCCAGCATCTCGACGTGAGCCTCCGCTTCCATGCCCTCCCGATCCGCCGGACGGTCCGGCCGAAGAGCCGGGGTCGGTGGGTGGTGGGGACATGTATCCGGATGGCTGAGGGGTCCGGGTCGCGCCCGGCCTTCACGCCTGCGTGCGCTGCCTGACCGCCCTCCGGCGCCGGGCTCCTGCCTGGTTGGAGGCAGGAGGGGGAGCCTGGCGCCGGTCTTTTGCGCCTCGTCGCCAGGCGTGCCCTTCGGGCTCATTCTGGTTGTGAGCCGCCGCCGAGATCTCTCTCTACCGCCGCGGCCGTCGCTCCTGTCTCGTCGTCCGGGAAGGAGTCGATGAAGGCGACGCGTCGCCGGCGCCACTCCGCGAGGCTCAGCCCGGGGCCGCGCTCCAGGCCCAGCTTCGAGGCCAGTCGGTCCTCGAAGAGGTCAACAGGGTCGGGCCAGGCCCGCCGAGCCTCCTGCAAGAGATCCTCGACGTCGCGCCGCATCGCGGAAGCTGTTATGGGGCCTTGAGCGTCGCGAGCAGCCGCCCCAGATCCTCGACCGAGGTGCCCAGGGCGTCGAGGAGTCGCCCGAGGCTGCGCAGGCTGGGCTCGCGGGTGCCGCGCTCGTAGGCGCACAGCATCGCCTGCGTGAGCCCCGCGGCTTGGGCGACCTCGTTCTGCCTGCGTCGGCCGTTCAGGCGAAGCCAGAGGAGTGCTTTTGGGAGCTCCTGGAATGTAGTCATCGGGTGATCTCTCACCCCCTGCCCGAGATGGATTCTAGAAGAGCGAACGAAGGGCAGACAAGCGACGCTCGTGCTTCAGCCGCTGCATGCCGAGTAAGGCCGCGTCCGTTTCTAAGGGATACTTGGCGGCAAGCTCGGAGGTCGAGGATGAGAGTCACGGTCGGCTTCGCGTGGGTGTCGGGTCGTTTCCGAAGGCGACCCCGCGCTGTCGAGGCTTCAGAGCTTCGAGCAGCTCGGCCCGGCGCGCCTGTCTGGCGAACCGATCACCCTGACGGCGGGCTTGGTGAAGACGAGCAGGGGATGGAAGCCGGCGATCTCGACCCTCTCGCCTTGAAGTAGGCGGGGAAGCTGGGCTGCGACCCGGCGTTCCGGGCGCGGAATCAGCCAGCAACAAACGGGCGCGGCGTTGGAGGCATCATATTTTCGTTGCCACCCAACAACGCGACTCGCGCGGCCGGATCGGTGGAAAACTGGCTCGGCGTTTGGTTCTAATTAGCCGGAATCGATCCGGCGGATTATGCTGCGAGCAACCCATCGGGCGGGCGGCTGCCGCCGTGGGGGCGGCTTCCCGCGCCGTCCGCAAGGAGAGTGCCATGTCTCGCCGTCATCGCCGAGGTCTTGTCTCGCTCGCCATCGCGGCTTCACTGGCTTTTGCCGCGCCGCTCGCCAACGCCTTGCCCATGGGCCTCGAGCCCGGGATCTTGGAGCGCCTGAGCGCCCTCCTTGATCGAGCCTGGAGCGCGCTGATCGATGCGGAATCTCCGGCCAGCTCCTGGGAGAAGGAGGGACCCTGCATCGACCCTCACGGCCAGCCTGTACCGAATTGCCCTACCAGGCCGGCGGTCTCTGGCGACCCTGCGGTGCCGCGCGAGCACTGAGCCACCTCAACGCAGACCCCGATCGCCTTTGCGGCGCGGGAAGCGGCTGGCTTCCGGCGCCGCGCCTTTTCTGCTAGCCTCCACCTACGGTAAGCAAACAGCTCTGAAAATGCGTGGGCCGCGAATCCGCATAGCGAGGGAGCGATGAAGGACTCTCACCCGCACATCGACCCCGAGGACTTCGTGCGGGAAATGCCCTCCTACGGCACGCGCCAGGGCCAGGCTGCCCTCGCCCAGCACCTGCACTTGGTGGAAGGCTGCCCGGAGTGCACCCGCCGGCTCCTGTGCTATTTCGAGCTGGGCAGTCTTGCGGAGATCGCACGCTACACAGACCCGCACGGCGAGCTGCTGCGGCGTATCGTGCAGAACAAAGCCGCGGCCCCGGTGGCCTGGCTCGAGAGCCTTCCGCAGAAGGAACGACTCAGCGCGGTGCGGCGGGACAAGAAGCTGCGCACCCAGGTCGTGGTCGAGGGCCTTCTGCTCCGCGTGCGAGACCTTCGCGCCGCTGAGCCGGAGGAGGCCCGCTCGCTGACCGAGCTGGCCGTGGCCATCCTGCCGCACCTGGTCGAGCAAGACGGCGATCCGCAGGAGGCCTGCGACCTGGCCGCGCGGGTCTGGGCACACCACGGGAATGTTCTGCGCATCCTGTCCGACCTGAACGAGGCGGACAGGGCGTTCTGCTGTGCCGGCGAGATCCTCGAGACCCAGCCTTGCGAGGATCTGGTGCTGGCCGAGGTGCGGGCCCTCGAGGCTTCCTTGCGTCGCGCGCAGCGCCGGTACGAGGAGGCGCTGCGGGCGGTCGATCGAGCGATTCAGATCTACGGCGAGTGGGACGAGTGGCATCTCCAGGGTCAGGAGCTTCTGACCCGCGCCAGGATCCTCTCCGAGATGGATCGACCCGAGGCCGCGCTCGCGGATCTGCATCGCGCGTTGCCGATGCTGGAACCGGAAGCGGAGCCCCGGTTCGCGTTGATTGTCACGTGCCACGAGCTCCATCTACTCTGCGAGACGGCTCGTTTTGTAGACGCCGAGGCTTCTCTCAGCCGGGCTCGCGAGCTTGCGAGCGAGCACGGAAGCCCAGTCGATCGTCTCCGCGTTCGCTGGTGTGAAGGCCGGATTGCCGCTGCGCTCGGGCCGGCAGCAGAAGCCGAGACGGCCTTTCGCGAGGTCCGCCGCGGCTTCATCGGCCTCGGCAACGGCTACGATGCGGCGCTCGTGTCGCTGGACCTGGCCGTGCTCTACGCCGGCCAGGGCCGGGCGGCGGAGATCCGCGAGCTCGCCCAGGAGATGGTGACGATCTTCCAGTCGCGGGGCGTAGGCACCGAAGCCATGGCCGCCGGGTACCTGTTCTGCCAGGCGACGCTGCAGGAGAGCGTCACCGCGGAGGCTCTCGCAGAAGTGCGCACCTGGCTCAAGGCCAACCGGCAGAGCCAGTAGAGCTCTCCAGGCTCGGGACGCAGATCCTGGCCGCTGGCCAGTGGTAGCGTGAACAGATGGGCCGCCGCCAATCCCAGGCCAAGGGTTCGTTCCGGGTAGAGCGAGGTCCGATTCCGCATCAATTCCACTGGCCCCGCAGACTGGCTCGAATGCTCGGCAAGGTTTCGGACGCCGAGGTGGCCGCGAAGGCCGGGATCAGCAAGAACACCGTTGGCGCGGAACGCAATCGCCGGGGGATTCCTCCCTTCAAGACCAAGATCCCCTGGTTCGATTGGACCCCCGATCGAGTCGCCCTGCTGGGGGTCGAAAGTGACAAGCGCCTGGCGGCCCACCTCGGCTTGAGCCCTGCCGCGGTAGGTCGAAAGCGCAGAATCCTCGGCATTCCCGCCGTCAGCACGCTGGGTGGGTCCCGGGCCGCGCGAGTGGGCCCGAGAAGAAGTCTTGCTGTTGGGAACGAGGCCGGATCGCGAGGTGGCTGAGCTCCTCGACCTCTCGGTGCCGAGCGTGGACCTCAAGAGGAAGAGTCTCGGAATCGCCGCGTTTCGCCCGGCCCGCGCACCCTTCAAGTGGGGTCCCGAGGCTCTCGCCCTTCTCGGAAAGGCCAGCGATCCGGAGATCGCCCGCCAGCTCGGCATCGACCCGAGAAGCGTGCAGCGAAAGCGCGCTCACCTTCGCATTCCCGCGATCCAGGAGTCGGGCCGGCCCGTGCTCCGAAACAGCCGCCTCGTCCGACTGCTCCGCACGCTTCCCAGCTCGGAGATCCTGAGGCAGACGAGCCTGCCCTTCGAGACCACCAAGAGGCTGCGCGACGAACTGGGCATCATCGGGCCGCCCGCCTGCCCCCTGCGCTGGACGCCGGCCGCTGTGGCGCGCTTGGGTCGAGAGCCGGACCTCCACATCGCCCGCGATCTCGGCATCACCCCCGCCGCCGTGCACCACAAGCGCGAGAGGCTGGGCATTCCTCCCTGGGTGGTAATGCGCCGCTGGAAGGCGAGAGAGCTGTCCTGGCTGGGCAAGGCGCCCGATGAGGAGGTGGCCCGCCGCCTCGGCCGGACCTTCTGTGCCGTGCGCTACCGGCGCTCGCGGATGGGAATCCCCGTCTATCGCCGCCGAGCCGCGCGCGCCTCGAGCTGATCCTCTTGCCCCCCAGAAGGGGCCTCACGAGCTTGATCTCCTGGGCCGCGAAAAGCAGTGTAGCCAGTGCGTAGAGATCAAGCAAGTACGCCCGTAGACTGCCGTGATTCCCGCAGCAGCAGAAAGATGTTGCATCGGAATATCTGGCTGCTATACGATGTTACTCGCTGCAATTGAGGCCCTCTTAGTGCAATACGGGATACGAGAAGAGGAGCGCACGATGGAACGACCCCCTGATGTCGCCAGCCGGCTCCGTCGGCTGGCCGCCTTTCTGGCTCCCCTCGCACACGCCACGCTCGACGCGCGGCCGATCCCATCGCCGCCGGCGCTCCCGGCACCTCTGCGCAGGCTGGCTCTCCGCGATCCGGTGGGCGACGTGGATGTAGTGCAAGACGACCGCGACGTTTGCCATCCCGGCACGATCGAGGAGCTGCTTCGTTTGGCCGCGAAAGAGCGCCTTGGCGCTCCGACACTCTCCCTGCTTTACGCCACCCTGGGTGTCGCGGCCTCCGCAGGCATGGCCGCGGGACCTTGGAAGAAGAGCATGGTGCTCGAGCTCGCGGCCAGGGCCGCCGGTCAGGCAGCGAACGCGCTTCGCCAGCTCGATCGGAAGCCCGAGGCGAAGCTGGTGCTCGAGCAGGCACTGGAGCTGGCCCAGGGCAGCGGATCTCCGGGGACCGAGGCAACGCTTCTCCGTCAGGCCGCGGCCCTCGCGTGCTGGGAGAACGACCACGAAACCGCTCTGGCGCTCCTTCACCAGGCGAAGGCGCTCTATGCTGAGCTGGGGGATCGCCAGGCCCTGGGCTGGACCCTCTGTGCGCTCGGAAACGTCAACCTCTATCGCGGCCAGCTCCAGAAGGCCCTGTATTACCACTCCCAAGGGCTCCAACGGCTCGATGCCGAGCTCGATCCCGTGCTGTACGCCCTGACGGTGTTCAACATCGCGTGGGTTTCCTTGGAGGCGCGGAACCTCGAGGACGCTCGAGCGGCTCGAGGAACCCTCGAAGACCTGGCCCCCCACCAGTTCCCCACCTTGCTGCGCCTGCGGGTGAGCTGGCTCGATGCGCGGCTGGCGCTTGCGGACGGTAGGCTCGAAGCCGGACAAGCCATCCTGCTCACCCTCCGTGGCGACTTCGCCGCCGAGGGCCGCGACTACGAGTTCGTCCTGGTGTCCCTGGAGCTTGCGGCTCAGCTTCTGCGCAGCTCTCGCACAACCGAGCTTCTGCGCGTGATCGAGGAGATGGAAGACGTGTTGCGGCGCGAGGCCTTCGCACGCGAGGCACTGGCCACCTACCTGATCCTGCACCAGGAGGCCACGTCGGGCATGGCCACCCGGGCCCTCCTGGACGACCTTCGCCGCAGGCTACGTCCGCCGAGGCCGGCGCTTCAGGACACCTGAGCGCTTTCGCCGCGCCTCTGCCTGGGCCCGTCGAAGCGCCGCCTGGACCTCCAGGCTTACCTTCCGCCGAGTCAGCGATGGTTCAGCGAGGGCTGACTCCAGCGGCAAGCGCTTCTCCGGGGGAGACGTGCGCCTGTCCGGTGATCGTCGCGCTGCGGCCGCGCGCCTCTGGGCGCCACCCCGCCCTTTCGAGCGCTCGATGGCGGAGAGAAAGTCTGCGAGCGACACTCCGGCGAGACGAAGGACCGAGTAGAGGGTGTCCAGCCGCAGGGCCGACGGTGCGCGGCCTCGAACACCGTGTAGCAGGTTGGTCAGGTACGCGGGGCCGCGGCCGAGGTGGCGTGCCACCTCGCGGTTCGACAAGCCGCGCTCCTCGAGCATGGAGCGAAGCCGGTCCTTCACGACCTCGACCCACGCGGAAGCTTCCGCTCGGAGCGCGGCCTCGCTCGACTCGGGTCGCCTTTGTCGCGCCACTGGCTGCCTCACCGTTTGACGCGGTCAAACACCGCCTTGACCACGAGTCCCACGCTCGCTAGCGTAAGTCCGCTGGAGAAAGAACACCTTGCCAAGCTTGAAACCCGCGATGGCGCGAGCCTAGCAGATCCGCTGCCGGGAACGGAGGATGAACACGTGTACGCCGGCCGACCGCTGATCCTGACTACGCAGTCTCCCCTCAGCCCCTCCGCAGGATCGAGACCCGCGGCGTATCCGGATGCACTCGGTACGCGTCGAGGAGATTTGGCGCCGTGGTAGGGTTTTGTTCGCCTGGGAAAGCGGAGACCGGAGATCTGACGGTGTCCTCGGGTGACCTCGCGAGGTTTCGCGAGGTTCTCGGAACTGACTGTGCCCTGTCTGACGAGGAGTTGGTCCGCCTAGTAGAGGAGCTTTGGGCGCTCGCGGAGATAGCCTACCGAGTGTACAGCGCAACTCGCAGGGTTCCTGAGCGACAGGCCCGCACCTGGCACGCGGGTCCGAACGTCAACTGAGAAGGACTGAATGAGAGCCATCATCTACTGTCGAGTCTCCTCAGCGGAGCAGGTCGAGAATCTGAGTCTCGCGACTCAGGAAGAGACCGCGCGGCAGTACTGCGTTCGCCAAGGCTGGACCGTTGAGCAGGTCTTCGTGGAGAAGGGTGAGTCGGCGAAGACCACCGACCGGCCCGAGCTTCAGGCCCTGCTCCGCCATTGTCGGAAGCACCGCGGCTCGGTCCAGTACCTGGTCGTCTACAACCTCTCCCGCTTCGCGCGCGACGTATCGGACCACTTCGCTCTCACGACCCTCTTGAGGCGGTGCGACATCACGCTGCGCTCGGTCACTGAGAACCTCGACGACAGCGCCTACGGCAAGATGCTGGAGGGAATCCTCGCTACTTTCGCGCAATTCGACAATGACGTGCGATCGGAGCGGACCGTTGCCGGGATGAAGGCCGCGCTGCGCCGGGGATTCTGGGTCTTCCAGCCGCCGTTGGGCTATCGCAGCCAGGACGGACGGATGGAGATCGACCCGGAGGAGGGGAGGCTGGTCCGGAGGTCCTTCGACCTCTTGGCCTCGGGCGTCAGGACACAGAGGCAGGTCCTGGAAGCTCTCACCAGCGCCGGTCTCTGCGGCAGGAGGAACCGCGGCCGCCTCACTCTACAGACACTGACGAAGATCCTCCGAAACCCGTTTTATATGGGGCGAATTCTTGTGCCCCGCTGGGGGATCGATACCGAGGGCCTTCATCCGAAACTAGTTGATGAGAAGCTTTATTTTCGAGTGCAGCTTGTTCTGGCCAGAGGGAAGGGGAGAAGGCGCCATACTTCCTCAACCATCCAGACTTCGCCTTGCGACGGTTCGTCCGATGCGGCGTCTGCAACACGCCGCTGACCGGATGTTGGGGCGGCTTTTCCGGGAGGTGACCCGAGCCTTCTGGACCAAGCTGGGCAGCGACGCCACGGAATTTCGAACCGCGGCACGCTCACGGCTTGCGGCGCTCGAGCGCAAGAAGGAGCGCCTGGTCGAGGTGTATGTCTACCAGCAGGCCATCGATGAGGAAACCTTCCGATCCAGCCTGGATAAGCTCAACCAGGACATCATCTTAGCCAAGGCTCAGCTAGCCGAGATCGGCACGGACGACATCGACGTGGAACCCCTCTTGGAGTTCGGAGAGCACGTTGCAACGCATGCTGGCATGCTCTGGGAAGCGGCTTCGCTCGACCAGCGGCAGAGTCTGCAGCGGCTCATTTTCCCGGCGGGCCTCACCTACTCCCAGGAGGGATTTCGAACCGCTCCAACCTGCATTCTTTTCAATAGCTTACACGGATCGAAGGGCACAGGAACGGCAATGGTATCCCCAACGGGATTCGAACCCGTGTTATCGCCTTGAAAGGGCGACGTCCTAGGCCTCTAGACGATGGGGACGAGCGGATCGCTCCGGGCAGCGTCGGCAACCGCCTGCGAGCGCAAAGACGGCGAGAGGTTAGCACACCCCTGGAGAGGCGGCCGCGGTGGAGCTTGAGCTGAAGAAAGAGCGCGCCGCGAGCGCCGACCTCCACGAAGGCCCCGGCCTGGCACGGCGCATCGGACTGTTCGACGCCACCATGATCGTCATGGGCGGCATCATCGGCTCCGGTATCTTCATGAATCCCTACGTGGTGGCGCGCCAGGTCGGGACGCCGTTCCTGATCCTCGCCGCCTGGGGCCTGGGCGGGCTGATCGCGCTCGCCGGCGCCTTCATCTACGCCGAGCTGGGTGCCCGCCGGCCCGAGGTTGGCGGCCAGTACGCATACATTCGCGAGGCCTTTCACCCTCTGCCGGCGTTCATCTACGGCTGGGGCCTGCTGCTGGTGATCCAGACCGGCGCCATGGCCGCCGTGGCCCTGACCTTCGCGCGCTACTTCCGCGAGCTGCTGCCTGTGCCACTCTCTGAGTGGACGGTGGCGGCGATCGCGCTCGCCGGGCTGACGGTGGTCAACTGCTTCGGGGTCAAGGCGGGCAGCACGGCGCAGAGCGTGCTCATGGTGGCGAAGATCGTCGCCGTGCTGGTGCTGATCGGCGCCGGCCTTTTCGCCCCGGCGCACCCCGCGGGAACCACGCTGAGCGGCCCTCTGCTCGACCGCCCGCTGTCCTTCGACCTGCTGACCGCCATGGGCGCGGCCATGGTGCCCGTGCTCTTCGCCTTCGGCGGTTGGCAGACCTCCTCCTTCATCGCCGGCGAGATCCGCGAGCCGCGCCGCAACTTGCCCCGCGGCCTGATCCTGGGTGTCGTGGGCGTGGTGGTGCTCTACCTCGGCGTCAACTACGTCTGCATCCGCATGCTGGGAACCGCCGGCCTGGCGGCGACCACCACCCCCGCCTCCGACGTCATGCGCGCCTCTCTGGGCAGCGCCGGGGGCCGCTTCATCGCCGCCGGCATCGCCATCTCGACTCTCGGCTTCCTCTCCCAGAGCATGCTCACCGGGCCGCGCGTCTACTACGCCATGGCGGCGGACGGCCTGTTCTTCCGCAGCGTGGCGTGGCTCCATCCACGCACCCGCGTGCCGGTGGTGGCAATCGCCCTGCAAGGCGCGATGGCGGCCCTGATCGCGCTCTCCGGCGAGTACGAGCGGATCCTCAACTACGTGGTGCCCGTGGACTGGATCTTCTTCGGCCTGACCGCGTGCTGCGTCTTCGTCCTGCGCCGCCGCGATCGCCAGAGCGGCGGGGCGCTGGAGATCAAGCATCGGATCCCGGGACATCCGCTCACCACCGTGCTCTTCGTGCTCGCCGCCGCGCTGGTGGTCGCCGGCACGCTCTACAAATACCCTGGCGACAGCGCCATCGGCATGGTGATCCTCGCCGCCGGGGTGCCCGCATACACGTTCTGGCGTTTCAGGGAGAAGCGATGGCCTCGTCGGACGTCCTGAGAGGGGAGCCTCCCTTCCGCTCGCAGTACATGGCGTGGGCCAAGCTGCAATCGCCCTCGCGCTTCAACCTGGCGACCAGCAACGTGACCGCCCTGCCGCTGGCCGAGCTGGGGGCGACGATCGAGGAGCTCGAGATCAGCGGCCCCACCCTCTACGGCTACGCGCCCCTGCAGGCCAGCCTGGCGGCAAAGTGTGGGGTGGCCGAAGCCTGCGTGCTCGCCGCCATCGGCACCACGCAGGCCAACCATCTGGTGATGTCGGCGCTGCTCGCGCCCGGCGACCAAATGCTGATCGAGGCCCCGGTCTACGAGCCCATGGTAGCGCTCGCCCGCCAGCTCGGCGCCGAGGTCGATTTCTTCAGCCGGCGCGCCGAGGCCGGCTTCGGCGTCGATCCCGAGGAGGTGCAGAGGAAGGTCACGCCGCGCACTCGCCTGATCGCCGTCACCGACCTGCACAACCCGAGCGGCGCGGCGCTGGACGAGCCCACGCTCGCGGCCCTGGCGGCGATCGCGCGGCGGGCCGGTATTCGCCTGCTGGTCGACGAGGTGTACCGCGAGATGGAGTGGCTCGACGGCGACCGCTCGCGGCCCGGCATTCGCTCGGCCTTCCACCTCGGCCCCGAGGTGGTGGTCACCAGCAGCCTGACCAAGGCCTACGGCCTGTCCGGCCTGCGGTGCGGCTGGGTGCTGGCCGAGCCGACGCTCGTCGACCGGATGTGGCAGCTCGCGGACCTCTTCGTGGGCATCCCGGCTCACCCTGCCGAGCGCTTGAGCGTCCTCGCCCTCCAGCGGCTGGAGAGGATCGCCGATCGTGCGCGGGACCTCCTCGCCACCAACCGTGCCCTGATCGACGCTTTCCTCGACTCGCGCACCGACCTCGAGGTGGTGCGGCCGCGCCACGGCACCGTGATGTTCCCGCGCTGGACGGGCGGCGACGTCGAGCCGCTCTGCGACCTGCTGCGCGAGAAGTTCGAGACCACGGTCGTGCCGGGGCGCTTCTTCGGTTCGCCCGAGCACTTCCGTATCGGCATCGGCGGCCCCACCGCCAATCTCGGGCAAGGGCTGGAGCGGCTGGGCGCGGCTCTCGACGAGCTAAGCCGTCGGGCGTGAGCCACCTGCTGTGTCGCGGGTCCTCCCGGCAATCCTCACCTACTGCCGTGTAGGCTCCGGTTGCCGGGGCCTCCCGCTCCTTGCATCTGGCTCACGCGCGACGGCTTCTAGCCGCGATACTGCGCCTCCGACACCTCCTCCAGCCACTCGGTCTCGAGGTCGATGTTGGTGGCGAGGTGGGCCATGGGAGCTTCCGGCGTGGCGCCATGCCAGTGCTTCTCGCCGGCCGGGACGTAGATTGCCTCGCCGGCGCCGGCCTCCATCACCGCGCCGCCCCAGTGCTGGAAGCGGCAGCGGCCCGCGGCTACGAAGAGAAGCTGTACGCCACTGTGCGTGTGCCAATGGGTGCGGGCACCGGGCGCGAACTCCACGCGGAAGAGCTTCACCGGCCCGAGGTCGTGCTGGGCAGCCCTGAGCTCGACCTCGCCGCTGAAGTACGAGGGGTCTCCCGGCTTTCCCGCCTGGCTCGCGAAATCCAACGTCTGCATGGTCGTGATCTCCGTAGGACGAAGGCTGATGCCGTCGTGATTCTGGGGAACGCTATCATCGCGTTCCCGCGACCTCTGTGCGTCACAGCAGGTCGAGGAGCGCGGTTTTTATAGGCTTATCGCGCTATACTCTCGCTACTATCAACGTAGTGGGACGAGCGGCCGCCCGATCCTCTTCCTGCAACCCGCCTCCCCCAAATCCAAGAGGTATCTCAAGAGGTGTCTGATGAGAAGACCTAGCACTCTCGCTGTGTGGTGTGCCTTGCTGGCGCTCGCCGCGTTGCCGGTGGGCGCCGCGAGCCACGAGATCAAGCTGCTCACCGGCAAGCTCGCCCCGGCGGCGCAGTGGTCGGCCTCGGAGAGGCAGCGCATCGCCGAGCAGGGCACGGCCCTGGCAGCAGCGGGGCAGGAGCGGATGCACGTGCTAGTGCAGCTCGAGTCGATCCCCGACCCGGCGGCGCAGGAAGCGCTGCGCCGCGACGGCATCGACCTCGGCGCCTATGTGCCCGACTACGCCTGGGTGGCCTCGGTGCCGGCGCGCAACGCGGCCTCCGTTCTGGCGCGCTCCGAGGTGCGTTGGGCCACTGCCTGGAACGCCACGCAGAAGCTCCACCCACGGGTGGTGGCGGGCGACTTCGGCTCCTGGACCCGCGATCCCTCGCGCCCCGAGTGGGTGATGCTCTTCGTGCAGCTCCATCACGACGTGGACCTCGCGCGCGGTGCCGAGATCGCCAACGCCCACGGCGGCGTGGCCATGGACCCGGTGCTCGGCCTCCACGGCATGACGCTGTGGGTGCCACAGAGCCGCGTCGCCGAGCTGGCGCGCGAGGAACAGGTGCTGTGGATCGAGGAGGGCCCGAAGCCGCTCTCCGAAACCAACGACGGCGTGCGGGCGTTGATGAACGCCGACCCGATCAAGACCGCGCCCTACAACCTCGACGGCACGGGCGTGCGCCTCTTCGTCTTCGACGGCGGCCAGGTGCGCGCCACCCACAACTTCTTCAACCCGGGCTCGGGCAGCCGGGTGACGATCACCACCGCCGACACCATCTCCAACCACTCGACCCACGTCGCCGCCACCGCGGCCGGCGACGGCGACGCCACGCGCGCCGAGGGCTTGGCGGACGCCGCGTCCATCCTCTCGACCGGCTACGACCAAGTCGGCGGCACCATGCTGTTCTGGGACAACGCCGGTGACCTCGAGAGCGAGTACACGCTGGCCCGCAACACCCACAACGCGGACCTGGGCACCAACTCGATCGGCAGCAACACCGCCAGCAACGATTTTCCCTGCGTCACCGAGGGAGACTACGGCGTGACCTCGGCCCTGCTGGACGGGATCGTGCGGGACGACAATGCTTCCGTCAACGGCGCGGTCACTCTGACCTGGGCCAACGGCAACGAGCGGGGCGGCGGCACCGTGGCCTCCGGCCCCGGCCGTTGCGGCGCCAACTTCTCGACCACCGCCGAGCCTTCCTGTGCCAAGAACCCGATCCACGTCGGCGCCCTGAACTCGGACGGCGGCTCGATGACTAGCTTCAGCTCCTGGGGCCCGTGCGACGACGGCCGCCTGAAGCCGATCGTCTCCGCGGCCGGCTGCGAGACCGGGCGGGTGAGCGGCGAGAACGCCGTCTTCTCGGCCACCGGCACCGGCGACGCCGCGACGACCCTGATGTGCGGCACCTCGATGGCGACGCCCGGGGTGGGTGGGCTGGTGGCGCTCTTCACGCAGGACTGGCGCGCCCAGGGCTTCGGCGGCGCCAACGACCGGCCGCTCCCGGCGCTGGTCAAGGCGATGCTGATCCACACCAGCAAGGACCTCGGCAACGACGGCCCCGACTATCGCTACGGCTACGGCAACGTCGACGGCCAGGCGCTGATCGACCTGCTGCGCGACGGAGAGGTGCTCGGCGCCGGGCCGATCAGCGGCGGCAGCCGCTGGGGCACCGGCCAGGTCAACAACGCCGAGATCGACAACTACTCCTTCACGGTTCCCGCCGGCACCGGCGTGCTCAAGGCCAGCCTGGCCTGGGACGACGCCGCGGCCGCCGCGTTCACCAGCGACGCCCTGGTCAACGACCTCGACCTGCAGCTCATCGCCCCGGACACCACGGTGCACAGCGCTTTCGTGCTCAACCCGGCCAGCCCCAACGCCGCGGCCACCACCGGCACCAATACCCTGGACAACCAGGAGCAGGTGGTGGTGGAGGACCCGGCGCCCGGCGTGTGGACGGTGCGGGTCAACGGCAGCACCGTGCCCACCGCGCCGCAGACCTACGGCCTGGCCTACAGCGCGACTCCCGAGGTCAGCATCGCCGGCGGCTGCTCGAACTCCGTTACCAACACCGGCTTCGAGACCGACACCACCGGCTGGACGCTCTCGGGCACCGCCAGCCGCCAGGCGGCTCCGGCGGCCGGTCACGGCAGCTTCTCGCTGCGCTTCGGCACTACCAACAGCTCGACCGGCGAGGCCTTCACCGAGATCGCGATCCCGGCCGACGCCACCCGCGCCGAGTGGACCTTCTTCTTCCACATGACGACGGACGAGGGCAGCGACGGATTCGGCTTCGACAACCTGATCACCGAGGTGCGCAGCACCGCTGGCACCGTGCTCAGCGTCCACGACCTGCGCAACGACGGCTGGCTCGAGGGCGCCTGGGCCGAGGCCCGCAACATCGATCTGTTGCAGTACGCCGGGCAGACCGTGCGTCTGACCTTCCGCGAGACCAACGACTCCACGCTGCCCAGCACCTTCTGGGTGGACGACGTTGGCCTCGACGTCTGCCTCGGGCTCGGCGACGAGATCTTCGACGACGGCTTCGAGACCGGAGACTTCAGCCAGTGGTCGCTGTGCTCGGGCAGCGGCTGCCCTCCGTAGGCGGTGCTGCCGGCAAGACCCGCCTCGAAACGACGGGGCCGCGCGAGAGCGCGGCCCCTTTTTCGTGGCTGACGCTAGAGCGGTCTGGCGAGAGCTCGCCTACTCCGTCGTGTACTGGATCGTGGCCTGGGTCTTGCCGTCGACCTCGCCGATCGACACTGTAACCTGGCGGGAGGGATCGGTCTGGGAGGCGACGAGCATCTTCCCCGCGCCGGTCGAGGTGCTCATCTGGATCTCGAAGCCGGCCTTGGTCAGCGCCGCGTGGTAGTGCTCGAAGACGGCGTCCACGCCGTCCTCGGTGCTGAGCGCGAACGAGCCGCCCGAGCCCTGGTCCGCGGTCGAAGCCACGTAGGTGGCGGTGACCTCGGCGCCGGGGTAGAGGGGGACCCAGCTCGGCAGGTCCTTCGCCGACCCGGCGCCGGCCTGGAACACGGTCTTGCCGCTGGCGTCGGTCATCGTCAGGCCGCCCTCGTCGCCACCCTGGGCGTCGAAGGTCATCTCACCCTCTTTGGTCTTGAAGGTGATCTTGCCCTGCTCGACGTCGTCGGCGTCGATGGTCATAGTGTCGCCGCTCTTGACGTCGCGGAAGGTGATGGTGCGGCCGTCCTCGTCGGCGGAGACGAATTCGAGGTCGGGGTTCACCGCGGCGTAGGCCTTGCCGAGCGTGGCGACCGGGTTCTTCTCGACGTTCTCGGCGAATTGCTTGGCCTTGTAGCCGACGAAGCCGACGCCGGCCACGAACAGGATGCCGATCACCAGGATCAGGCCACCGCAGCCGATCAGGATCCAGGCGAGCGGCGACAGGCCCTTCTTCTTCTGCTCCGGTGCGCTCGGGGGGGAGCTCACGGTCATGGCTTCGCCTCCTTCGGGGGCAGTTTCGTCTTGCGAAACGGCACGATAGCACGCGCTCCGACGGGCGCCCGCCGGGCGTGGGCTAGCGTCGTGGTGGCTCGACCACCCCGGCCTGAGCGCGCAGCCAGGCGAGGAAGCGTTCTTCGAGCTCCGCCTCGCCGATGCCCAGGGCGGCGAGCACCGCGCCGGCGTCGCTGTCGCCGCCCGCGGCCGCGGTGCGCAGGAAGGCGTGGAAGGCAGGCGCCGAGCGTCCCCCGTCGGCGTCGAGGAGGAAGCGCACGAAGAAGCCGCTCTGCGGGTAGAGCAGGGACCGCCGCCCGGGATCCGCGAGCTCACTCCAGGACAGGTCGAGCAGCTCGACGAGCGCCGGCCGCTCCGGCTCCGGCCACCGTTCGAGCAGCTCCAGCAGCAGGGCCCTGGGCCCGGTGGTGGTGGTGACGAAGGAGTCGCCGGCGAGCTTTCCCACCACGCCGCCCACTTCGTTGGTGGTCCGCGTCCGGCCGGCGAGCGAGCCCAGCTTGAGTCGCCCGGAAGAGTCGATCTGTGAGTAGGCGAGGTCCTCGGCCAGGCCCTCGTCGAGCCAGGGCGCCAGGTCCACGGCGAGCCCTAGTGCGCGGCGGTTGAGCAGGTGGGTGAGCTCGTGGACCAGCAGCGCTTGGAGCGCGTCGCGATCCTTCGCCTCCGCCGCCAGAGCGGCGATGCCGTTGCCGGCGTGGCCCGAGGGCTCGAGCCTCGCCAGATCGGGTTCGCCCTCGGCAAAGCGCCGGTAGCCCTCCAGGCTGGCGAAGAGGAGGACGGCTTCCTCGCCCGGCGCCGCCACCGGCAGGCCGAAGCGCTCGGCGTAGGCAGCGGGCAGCGAGCGGGCGATGGCGCCCAGCGCGGCGAGGAGCTTCCCGGCTTCGAGGTCGGTCAGCAAGCGGAAGGCGCCGAGGGTCTCCTCGCGGGCCTCGGCGCCGAGCACCGCCCTGGCACGGGCCAGGGCCTGGCTGTCGAAGGGCGGCACGGCCGGCGCCGCCACTGCACCTTCCTTCGCGGGGCCGCCGCCACGGACCAGCAGCCAGCCGCGGAGGTCTCCGTAGCGCACCCGCACCCAGGGCGGCCGTCGCTCGACGACCGGCAGCTCCAGCTCTTCGGGGATCGACAGGATCTCGACGGCCCGCAGGTCGGGCCGGTCCCGCAGCCGGCTGCCGGCCGCCACCGAGATCGTCTCTTCGGCCTCGCTGGAGAGATCGAAACCGGCCCGAACGCCGAGCACCGGCTCTTCGGGGAATGCCGCGAGGGAGGCCCAGGCGAAGGCGAGGAACGAGGTCGAGAGAAGGCGAGCGCGGGCAGTGGAGCGCGGCATCGCTAGTGGCCTGTACCGGTCGAATCGGTAGTGGATGGGCGAGCCAGTCGGCGGTCCTGGCAAGGCGCGCCGACGCAGGCATAGCCGGGACTATGTCGAGGAGGCGCAACACCGCCAGGGCTGTCGAGGGCCGCCCAGGCGCCATCGATTTGGCCGGTATAGGCCACTAGTTGGCCTGCTCGACGGGCGCGCCCGGGGCCGCCGCGATCTCCTGCGGCAGGAAGGCGCCGCGCACCCACACGATCACCTGCCGGTCCAGGGCCTTGCGCAGCTCCTGCACGGCACTGTCGAGCTTGCCGGAGCTCGAGATGTCGACGGTCGGCGCCCATCCCGTATCAGGCGCCCCACGCCGTGGATCGAGGCTCCAGACGCGGAACGGCACGCGCAGCGCTTCGAGATAGCGCCTGGCCTCGGCAGGCGGCAACTGGCTGGCGTCTTCCGGGTTGCGGCCGAGCACCAGGACCACGGCCCGGCGCCGGCTGCTCCCGGCCGCGGACATGCCCGCCACCGCCACGGCGTCGGCCAGCCGTTGGGGGGTCTTGAAGCGGCGCTGCGGCCGCGCCCGGGAGAGCAGCCAGAAGATGCCGGCGTCGCGGGGCCCGAAATCGGGTGAGGAGGGAAACAGGGCATAGGCGAGGCTGGTGCCCTGCTGCGGGTCGGCGAAGGGGGCCAGGAAACGCAGGCGCTGGTCGGCGGCGAGCGGCAGGGCATCGCGCAGCATGCGGGTGCTCTCCGGCAGGCCCATGGCGCCCACCATGCCGCGCATGGTGTGCGCCAGGTCGCGCTGGATGGCATTGAAGCCCTCGGTGGCGCCCTCGTCCCGCACCACGATGATCTCGGCGCCGCCGCGTTCGATGGCGGCGATCTCGAGCGGCTCGCCCTCCTTGAGCAGCCAGCCCTGCATCGCCTCGACGCTGGGCGGGGCGGTGCCGGCGGCGAGCTGCACCGGCAGCGAGGTGAGCTCGGTCGTAACCTCGTCGGAGTAAGTGCCGCCGAACACCCGCTCGACCACCGTCGCCACCGGATCGGAAAAGTCGAGCTCGATGCGCAGGTAGTGCAGGCGCTCCGGGTCGAGCGGCGGCAGGTCGACGGTGCGGGGATCGCTCACCGCGAGCGGCCGGCCGTCGAGCGAGGCGGTGATGGTCCGTGGCTCGGCGCCGACCAGGCTCTCCCAGGCTAGCCGGGCCCGTTCCGGGGCTCCGCCATGCCCTCCTTCGAGGACGAGGGTGACCTCGGCCTGGGCCCGCGGCAGGTTCAGCCACTGGCGGGTGTCGGCGAGCCGGCGGCCGTCGGCGGCGAAGGCCACGGCGGCGAGCCTGCGCGGCCGCAGCTCGGCGCCGAAGTCGTAGCTCAGGGTCCAGGGAGGGCCGTCGAGCGCGCCGATCCGCTGCTCGTCCAGCAGCAGCTCGACGCGGGCGACGGCAGGGTCGACGGCGACCTCGATGGTCTGCACGCCGAGGACCAGCCCGATGAACAGGGACACGAAGCTGACCATCCGCGCCTCCCGAGAGCTAGTGTACAGGTCTCGAGAGGCGGGATGCAGCAAACCTCTTGCCCGGTGGAAACCGGCTCCTAATCGGACGTCGCCAGTCCCTGGCTCAGGCCGCGATCGCCGGCGTCGACCGTGAAGCGCTGCAACGCGATGCCCTGCTCGTCGCCCAGGAAACCCTCCCAGGCGCCGGCGAAATGGCCCTGGCCGTTGCCGGTGAGCAGGCACTGGAACTGGGCACCGACCTGACGGGTGCTGAGCTTGACCTCGGCACCGGTCGGGGCGCCGGAGGCGTCGAGCTCGCGGGCGAAGTAGCCGATGGGGAAGATGCTGTCGCTGTGGTCGATCCAGGCCGCGAGGTAGCCGCCGTCCGAGGTCGGCGCCACGGCCGGCGCGAGCTGCGCGTTACCGTGCTGCTCGCCGCTCGAGATCTGGGTCTCGGCGCCCTCCAGGGCTCCCTGCCGGGTGACCACCTGGCCGTAGATCCGGGCGTCCCACACGGTTTCGAAGCGGCCCTGCCAGACCACCAGGAAGCGGTTGTCGGTGCCGGCCGCCACCGCCGGCCGGCGCTGGGCGCCCACCGTGCTGGTGTTGACCTGGAACGAGGGCGCGAGCGGCTGGCCCTGGCGGCCCAGGAGCCGGGCGACCACGGTCTTGTCGCCGTCGGTGCAGCAATCCTCCCAGGCCACCAGGTAGCGACCCTCGGAGTTGGCGGCCACCGCGGCACGATTGGCGGAGCCCTCCGCCAGCTCGTCCAGGCGGATGGCGGGCGCGAACGGGGTGCCGTTGAGCGCGAAACGACGGGCGAAAACCTGGGCCGGCGCCGAGGAGGTGTCCTCGTGCTTGGACTCCCAGGCGACCAGGATCTGGCGGCGGCTGCGGGTCATGGCCGGCCGGCTGTGCAGGGCCTCGCCGTCATCGGACACCGCGAAGCGCGGGCCCACGGGCGCCCCGGCGTCGTCGAAGCGCTGGCCGACGATGGCGCGGCTCTCCACGTCCCGCCACTCGTGGAACGCCTCGAGGTGCATGATGGACTTCTCCTCGACCCACACCAGGATGAAGCCACCGGCCGGCACCGAGACCGCGGCCGGCTGCGAGTGGTACACCACCGGCCCGACCGCCGGGAGCGTGGGCAGGCGCTGGTTGCCGATCAGGGTGTGGTCCGGCCCCTGGGCGGCGCCGGCGGGGGAGAAGCGGCGGGCGCGGATGCCGAGCTGGTCGTTCTCCCAGATGGCGGTCATACTGCCGTCGTTGTGGAAGACGGCGATCGGCCGCAGTTGCTTGAAGGCCTCGTCGGAGTTGCCGCGCAGCTCGGCGCCGAGTGGCTGGATCTCGGCGTCGGCCGCGGCCGCGAAGGCGAGGGTGAAGATGGCAGTGCACAGGGCCGAGCGACAACGAAGTCTCATGGCAGTCTCCTCCTTCACGCCTGAGCTGGTAGCGCATGCATGGGCTGGTGGCAGTGTATGCCGCTCCGGCATGAAAGGCAAGCCGTCCCGATTGCTCCGCCTTGAGCACTCTGGGGACGGAAATTAGACTCGACAGAGCCAACCCCAGCGGAGACCACGATGATCGAAACCCATCCCTTCCAGGCCGAGACCCGCAAGCTCCTCGACCTGATGATCCATTCGCTCTACACCAACAAGGAGATCTTCCTCCGCGAGCTGATCTCGAACGCGTCTGACGCGCTCGACCGCCTGCGTTTCGAGGCCCTCACGCGGCCCGAGCTGCTCGAGGGCGTGGAGCGGCTCGAGATCCGGCTCGAGGCCGACGCCGAGGCGCGCACCCTGTCGATCCACGACAACGGCATCGGCATGGGCCGCCAGGAGGTGATCGACAACATCGGCACCATCGCCAAGTCCGGCAGCCGCGAGCTCATGGAGCGCCTGCGGGAGAGCGAATCCAAGGAGGGCGCCGCCGAGTTGATCGGGCAGTTCGGGGTCGGCTTCTACTCCTCGTTCATGGTCGCCGACCACGTCACGGTGCTGACCCGCCGCGCCGGCGAGACCGAGGCCACCCTCTGGCGGTCGGCCGGCGACGGCACCTTCACCATCACCGAGGCAGAGAAGCCCACGGCCGGCACCTCCATCACCCTGCGCCTCAAGGAGGTCAACAAGGAGGACGGCATCGAGGACTTCACCGACGAGTGGGTGATCTCCCGCATCGTCAAGCGCTACTCGGACTTCGTCTCCTATCCCGTCATCACTCGCCTCCGCCGCGAGAAGCCGTTGTCCGGCGCCGACGGCAAGCCGCTGAAGGACGAGACCGGCGAGGGCAAGACCGAGACCGTGCTCGAGGACAAGACCCTCAACTCCATGAAGCCGCTGTGGACCCGGCCGCAGTCGGAGGTCAGCCAGACCGAGCTCAACCAGTTCTACAAGCACATCTCCCACGACTGGACCGACCCGCTCAAATCGCTGTGGCTGAAGGCGGAAGGCCGCGTCGAGTACCAGGCGCTGCTGTTCGTCCCGGCCAAGGCGCCCTACGACCTGTTCTACGTCGCCTCGCGGCCCGGGCTCCAGCTCTACGTCAAGAAGGTGCTGATCATGGAGCGCTGCGAGGACCTGATGCCGCGCTACCTGCGCTTCGTGCGCGGCGTGGTGGACTCGCCGGACCTGCCGCTCAACGTGTCGCGCGAGATGCTGCAGCAGGACCGCCACATCGTGCAGATCCGCCGCTGGCTGACCCGCAAGCTGCTCGAGTCCTTTCGCGACCTGCAGCAGAACGAGCCCGAGAAGTACCTCGAGCTGTGGGGCGAGTTCGGCCGCGCCATCAAGGAAGGGGTGGGCGAGGACTTCGACAACCGCGACCGGCTGCTCGAGCTGCTGCTCTTCCAGTCCTCTCATGACCCGGTGAAGCTCTCCACGCTCAAGGAGTACGTGGGGCGGATGAAGGAGGAGCAGAACGAGATCTTCTACCTCACCGGCGAGTCGCGGGCCCAGGTCGAGAGCTCGCCGCACCTCGAGGCCTTCCAACAGAAGGGCTACGAGGTGCTCTACCTCGTCGAGCCGGTCGACGAGCTCCTGATGCAGTCGCTCTCCGAGCTCGAGGGCAAGCGCTTCAAGTCGGTGGGCAAGGGCACGGTCGAGCTCGGCACCGCGGAGGAGCGCGAGAAGGCGAAGGCGGATCTCAAGGCCAAGGAGGAGAAGCTCGGCTCACTGCTCGAGACCATGCAGAAGAAGCTCGACACCCACGTCAAGCAGGTGCGGCTGTCCACCCGCCTGACTGCCTCGCCGGTCTGCCTGGTGGGGGCCGAGCACGACTACAGCCCGCAGATGGAGCGCATCCTGCTGGCCGGCAAAGGCGGCGGCCCGGCCCAGCGCCGCATCATGGAGGTGAACCCCGATCACCCCATCCTGGTGAAGCTCGGCGAGCGCTTCGAGCGCGACGCGGAGGACCCGCTGGTGGGCGACTACGCCGAGCTGCTGCTCGGCTACGGCCTGCTCGCCGAGGGCGCCGAGCTGCCCGACCCGGCGCGCTTCAACCGCCTGGTGGCCGACCTGATGGCGCGCTCGGTGTAGGGAGAGGGAAACCCTAGACCGGGGCCAGGCGGAAGCGGTACGGCGCGTCGTGGCCCGCCCTGGCCGGAGGCAGGCGGAGCTTCAGCTTGTAGAGGTTGAAATCCTCGTCGGTCCACCACATCTTGTGGCGCGCGGCAAGCGGCTTGAGATCGACCTCGAACGAGGTGAAGCCGCTCGGGGTGAGGGTGGTGTCGCCGAGGGTCCCGCCCTCGAGCTCGATCGTGCTCGGGCCGCCGGCGGCGAAGGTGATCTCGATCCTCGCGAGCGGCCGATCGCGGCCGATCAGCAGCTCGGCCGTGCTGCCGGGAGGAGCGCTCAACCAGGTCCCGCCGTCCTCGGTGCGTATCCCCGGGGTGAGGGCCTTGATCCAGATGCCGGTCTGGATCACGTCCTCCTGCCCGGCCGGCTTGAGCTGTTCCTGCGTGGTCTCGTAGGGCAGCAGGCGGCGGGCCAGCGGGGTCACGTAGCGATAGCCGCCCTCGGGGCTCAAGGGAAAGGCGTGCGGCGCCGTCCACAGCAGCCAGAGGAACGGCCCGGCGCAGGCCGCGGCGCCGAGCGGCAGCAGCACGCTCCTGGCCTGCGCCGCCAGGAACCAGAACGCGGGGTAGAGCGGCAGGAAGTAGCGGTTGCCGATCGCGGCGCCGCCGCCGTAGAAGTTCATCGGCCGGATGTAGAGGAAGCCGGCCATGGCGAGGCCCACGGCCACCAGCAGGGCCCAGCGGCCGTTGTCCGGCCGATAGGCGGCCAGGCCCAGGAGCAGCGGCAGGAAGTAGGGCAGCACGCCGACGTGGCGGCCGAGGAAGAAGTAGAGCAGGTTCCAGGCCGTGAGGCGCGGCTCGAAGCCGTAGGGTAGGAGCTTCTCCGCCGCCACCCAGGAGCCAGTGCCGCGGCGGGCCACCTGCGCTGACCAGTCGTCGCCCGGCAGGTCGATGCGCGGGAAGCCGGTGTACGAGTAAAAGCCCAGCCGCTCGCCCCCGTAGCTGGTGAAGGTGCCGTGCACGGCGGCCGAGAGCAGCACTGCCACGAGGCCCACGGCCGCGGCCCCACCCAGGCAGGCCAGCACGCCCGTGCCCCGCCGCCGCGGCGAAACCGCCAGCAGCACCGGCAGGAAGAGGGCGAGGTAGAACGGCCGCGAGGAACCGACCACCGCCAGGCAGGCGCCCACCGCGGCCCAGCGCAGGCCGTAGTGGCGCAGCGACTCGGTGGTCGCGTCCTCGAAGATCTCGCGCAGGCGCTCGGGCCGCGTCTGCCGGCCCTGGTAGGCGAGCGCCAGGCCGATCGCGGTCGCCGACATCAGGAACAGGTCGGCGTGCGCCCAGGTGACGTAGGCGAAGGCCACCGAGCCGAAGAGGAAGACCGCCACCCACAGCGGCGCGGCATCGCCGATCGCCTGGCGCAGGGTGCGCGCCGCGAGCACCGCGGCCAGCGCCAGCAGCAGGGCGTTGGCGACCGCGGCGCCGCGCACCGGCGAGACGCGCAGGAAGGGCGCGATCGCGAGCGAGTAGAAGATCGGCTTGCCGAAAGTGAGCGAGCGGCCGTGGTCGTGGCTCTGCAGGATCAGGCCCTCGGGCTTCACCCCCCAGTGCGCCACGAAGCGGTCGAAATCACGGCGCTCGTAGGCGAGATCGAAGTCGAAGGCCAGGCTCTCGGCCTGCATCAGGTAGGTGGCCTCGTCGCCGACCAACGACGGCCACTGGCGGCGGTCGTAGGTCACGGCGCCGACCAGGGTCGCGACCAGCAGCAGGGCGAGGGCCGCCCAGCTCGAGACGAGCTTCATCGCGGCGATTCTAGCCCGCCGAGCGCTGCTCCCGCCTCCACGGCGGCCCAATCTCCGCGCCAACAAACCCTGGTGCGTAACATGCTTGCCATGCACCTGGCCATGACCTCGCTCGTCCAAACGTTGGCCCTGCTGGTCGCCGTGGCCCTGCCCACGGCACCGGCGACCCCGGCGCCGCGGGGCCTGGTGGTCTGGGAGTCGAACCGCACCGGCGACTGGCGGATCTGGATGCAGCGCCTGGACGGCGGCGGCCTGGCGCAGCTCACCCCCGAAGAGCCCGGCCGGCAGCACTGCTGCGCCCACCTCTCGCCGGACGGCAAGCGGCTCGTCTACCTGGCCCGCGTCGGCGGCCGGGAGGCCTACTTCGCCGAGGAGGTAGCGGGCGAGCTGCGCCTGCTGCGGCTGGCCGACGGCGCCTCGCGGGTGGTGGCGCCGCGGGCGCGGACCTACGGCTGGGGCAACCGCAGCGCGGTGTGGAGGAACGACCGCGAGCTGATCCACGTCGGCGGTGACGGCCGCACCTTCCTGCTGACTCTGCCCGGCGCCGAGGCGCGGCCGCTCACCGACGTGCCGCGGCACGAGCTGGGCTGGTTGATCGACCCCACGCTGTCGTATGCCACGCAGGCGGCGCCCAGCTTCTCGCCCTACGACCCGGCGGGGCGTGCGGTGCGCGAGGTGCCGGTGATGCGCGGCTGCGAGCCCTACTTCACGGCCGACGGCGAATGGGGCTACTGGGTGCACCGCGGCGGCGGCCCGCTGCGCCGCATGCGGCTCGCCGACCGCGAGATCGTCAACTGGATCGAGCGCGAAGACCCGCGCCTGCCTGCCGATCAGCGCTACATCTACTTCCCGATGCTGTCGCGCGACCGCCGCGCCCTGGTCTACGGCGCCTCCCGCTCGCGGAAGGACCACGACCACTTCCGCTCCGACTACGACGTGTTCTGGGTGCCGATCGATCCCCGGTCCTTCGCGCTCCAGGGCACGCCGGTGCGCGTGACGCGGCATCCGGCGTCGGACCGATATCCCGACATCTATCTGGAACCCTGAGATGCTGTCGAGCGGGCCGGGCGCTCGGGTATGATCCGCGCGCCCCACCGCTGCGGTGAAGGTGCCCTCGCGTGGAGATCAGCCCCCGGCTCAAGGCCCTTGCCAAGCGTCTGATCGAGATCAGCGCGGCCGCCACCGGCGTGACCACGCGCGTGGCCACGCGGCAGGCCGTGGCCGCTCTCACCTTCGACGATGGACCCGACCCCGAGTGGACGCCGCGCCTGCTCGAGCTCCTCGAGCGCCACGGCGCGCGCGGCACTTTTTTCATGGTGGGCAAGTCGGCGGCGCGCTGGCCCGAGCTGGTGGCGCGGGTGGCGGGAGGCGGGCATGCGGTCGGCAACCACACCTGGGACCACCCCTCCCTGCCCACCCTGCGCGGGCGCTACCGGCGATGGCAAATCCGCCGCTGCGGGGAGGCGCTGGCGCCATACGGCGCGCGGCTGTTCCGGCCGCCCTACGGCCATCTGACGCCGGCCGCGCAGCTCGACGCCCGGCTCCTCGGCTACCGCGTAGTTACCTGGAGCGCGGTGGCCGAGGACTGGCTGGACGATCCTGCCGAAACGCTGGTCGAGCGCGTGGAGCGGCGCCTCGCGCCGGGCGCGATCGTGCTCTTCCACGATCGGCTCTACACCACGGTCGAGGAGCGCTACCTGGACCGCGCGCCCACGCTGCGCGCGGTGGAGATGCTGCTCGAGCGCTGGGCCGGCCGGCTGCGCTTCGTGACCTTGCCCGAGCTTCTGGCCGCCGGCCGGCCGCGCAACTGGCACGACTACCATCGGCCCGACCTCGCCTGGCTGCGACGTCTCGTGTGATGGGGCGGCAGGATAGTGGTGACCGCGGCACGAGGCCTCGAGACTCGAGCCCTCGCGAGGACCGGCCAGCGAGCGACGTGAAGGTCTCGGTGGTCATCCCCTGTCGCAACGCCGCCTCCACGCTGGGCCAGCAGCTCGCGGCGGTCGCGGCCCAGGAGTGGGTGGGGGAGTGGGAGGTGATCGTCGCCGACAACGGCTCGAGCGACGGCTCGCGCGAGGTGGCCGAGAGCTTCCGCGATCGGCTGCCGGCGCTCGCCGTGGTCGACGCCACCGGCCACCACGGCCCCGGCGGCTCGCGCAACGCCGGCGCCGCACGGGCGCGCGGCGAGGCCCTGCTGTTCTGCGACGCGGACGACGTGGTGGCGCCGGGCTGGCTCGCGGCCATGGCGGCGGCCCTCGCAGAGCACGAGCTGGTGGCGGCGCGCTACGACGCCAGGAAGCTGAACCCGGCGTGGATCGTCGAGGCCCGCGGCGAGCACCAGCACCGAGGGCTGAACCCCTACACCTACCCGCCGTTCCTGCCCCACGCCGGCGGCGGCGGCCTTGGCGTGAAGCGCCGCCTGCACCAGGCGATCGGCGGCTTCGACGAGTCGCTGCCGGCGCTCGAGGACACCGACTACTGCTGGCGGGCGCAGCTCGCGGGCAGCTCGCTCCAGTTCGTGCCGGAGGCGGTGGTCCACATCCGTTACCGGCACGACCTCCGTGGGGCGTTCGCGCAGACGGCGCGCTTCGGCGAGTACAACGTACTGCTCTACCGGCGCTACCGGCAGCGGGGCATGCCGCGGCTCCCCGCCTGGGCCGGTCTCGGCAAGTGGGCCAAGCTCCTGCTCTCGACGCCGCTCGTGCTCACCCGCCGCGGTCGCGCGCGCTGGGCCTCCCAGCTCGGCTGGCGGTGGGGGAGGCTGCGCGGGTGCGTGAAGTATCGGGTCTGGGCGCTCTGAGGAGCGCGCTCGCCCGATCTGCTATCCTGCGCGGCGGCCGGCAGTTACTCCGACCTTCGCACACTGAGCCCCGCTGCCTCCACAGCCATGCGTCTGCTCGTCACGGGTCATCAGGGATACCTCGGCACGGTCATGGTGCCGCTGCTGCGTGAGGCGGGCCACGAGGTGGTGGGCCTCGACACCGGCTTCTTTGCGCCCTGCCTGCTGCCCGGCGAGCCAATGGCGGCGGAGATCCGGACCCTGGACAAGGACCTGCGCGACGTCTCGGCCGCGGACTTCGAGGGCTTCGACGCAGTGCTGCACCTCGCCGGGCTGTCCAACGACCCGCTCGGCAACCTCGACGCCGACCTCACCTACGACATCAACGATTCCGGCTCCGTGCGCCTCGCCGAGCTCGCCAAGCAGGCCGGCGTCGAGCGCTTCCTGTTCTCCTCCTCGTGCAGCACCTATGGCGCGGCGGGCGATGATTTCCTCGACGAGACCGCGGCTTTCAACCCGGTGACGCCCTACGGCCACTCGAAGGTGCGCATGGAGCAGGCCCTCGGCCGGCTGGCGGACGACGGCTTCAGCCCCACCTACCTGAGAAACGCCACCGCCTACGGCGTGTCGCCGCGCCTGCGGCTCGATCTGGTGCTCAACAACCTGGTGGCCTACGCGGTGACCACCGGCCGCATCCACCTGCTCTCCGACGGCACGCCGTGGCGGCCGATCGTCCACGTGGAGGACATCGGCCGCGCCTTCCTGGCGGCGCTCGAGGCGCCGCGCGAGGCGGTGCACGACCAGGCATTCAACGTCGGCCGCACCGACGAGAACTACCGCATCCGCGAGCTGGCCGAGATCGTGGCCGAGGCGGTGCCCGGCTGCGACATTACCTATGCCGAGGGCGCCGGGCCCGACAGGCGCTGCTACCGCGTGGCCTGCGACAAGATCCGCGCCACGCTGCCGCGCTTCGAGCCACGGTGGGACGCGCGCCGTGGCGCCGGCCAGCTCCGCGACGCCTATCGCCTCGCCGGCCTCACCGCCGACGAGCTCACGGGCGGCCGCTTTATCCGCCTGTCGCGCATCGAGGAACTGCTGCGCTCCGGCGCCGTGGCGAGCGACTTGCGGTGGAGCGAGCCGGCGAGGCACGCGCCCTAGTGCGTGCTGGCGACCAGGTCGCCGCGAGCGCTGGGCAGCTCTCGCTGGCGATCGTAGGCTGCGGCGCCGTCGCCGCCAACCACTACCTGCCGGCGATCGCCGCCTCGCGCCAGGTCAGGGCCTCGATGCTGATCGATGCCGACCTCTCCCGCGCCCGCGCCCTGGCCGAGCGCTGGGGCGTGCCGCATACCGGCACGGACCACCGCGAGATCCCCGGCCGCGCCACGGCCGCGGTGCTGGCCCTGCCCAACCATCTGCACGCGCCGGTCGCCTGCGAGCTGCTGCGGCGCGGCGTGCACGTGCTGGTCGAGAAGCCCATGGCCACGAGCACCGCCGACTGCGACGCCATGGTCGCGGCCACGGAGGAGGGCAATGCCTCCTTGGCCGTGGGCCTCCAGTTCCGTTTCTTCGATTCCAGCCGCTGGGTAAAGAGCGTTCTCGACGCGGGCGCGAGAGCCGGCGGCGGGGGAGGTGGCGGCGTGGGCGGCCTGATCGGCAGGCTGCGCAGCTTCGTCCTGCGGCTGGGCGTGGTCTCGCGCTGGCCGTTCGCCAGCGACTTCTTCCTGCGCAAGGAGACGGCCGGCGGCGGCGTGCTCACCGACTACGGCGTGCACGTGCTCGACCTGCTGCTCTACTGGCTGGGGGACTGGCGCGGCCTTTCCTGCCGCCACGACGCCGAGGGCGGCGTCGAGTCCGACTGCGAGCTGGAGCTGACGATGGAGACCGGGGTGGAGGGCTTCGTCGAGATCAGTCGCTCGCGCAACCTGCGCAACACCTGCATCTTCCGCGGCGAGCGGGGCAGCCTGGAGGTCGGCATCTGGGACCCGGACCCGCCGATCCGTCTGCGCCAGGCCGGGCCGGACCCTGGTGGCCACGAGCAGGGCGGCGAAGGGCTCGCCGTGGTCGGCCGCGCGCGGCTGGGGCATGGCTCGACCGGGCTCGACTTCAACGGCGCGTTCCTGCGCTCGCTCGACGATTTCGCGGAGGCGGTGCGCGGCGGCCGCGAGCCCTGGATGTCGGGGCGGGAGGGCAGGCGCTCGGTGGCGCTGATCGAGGCCTGCTATGCCGCGGCACAGCCCCTGGTGCTGCCGTGGATGGCCCCGCCGCCCTCGGCACGGGCACGCCCATGAGCATGGGCGACCCTGCCGGCGATGCCGCCGGCGCAGCGATGCCCCTCGTCGAGGCACTCGAACGCCTGGCCGGTCGTCGGGTGCTGGTCACCGGCGGCAGCGGCTTCATCGGCGGCCGGCTGGTGGAGCGCCTGCTCACCGGCGGAGCCGCGCTGCGGGCGTCCCAGGTGCCCGCACCCCAAGTACGAGTGCTGGTGCGTAGCTTCGCGGCCGCGGCCCGCCTGGCCCGCTTCCCGCTCGACTTCGCGAAGGGCGACGTGCTCGATCGGCAGGCGCTCGCGGCGGCGGCTTCCGGCTGCGATGTGGTCTTCCACTGCGCCTACGGCACCTCGGGCAGTCAGCGCCAGCGGGCCCAGGTCAACCGCGAGGGCACGCGGCGGGTGCTCGAGGCGGCGGCGACGGCCGGCGCCTCGCGGGTGGTGCATCTCTCGACCCTGATGGTCTACGGCCGCACCGCGGACGGCGACCTCGACGAGACCGCGCCCCGCCGGCGTTTCGGCAACGCCTACTCGGACAGCAAGCTCGAGGCCGAGCGCCTGGCGCTCGACTTCTCGCGCGCCGGCCGGGTGCCGGTCACCGTGCTGCAGCCGACGGCGGTCTACGGCCCGTTCGGCGGCG
>JBIOXV010000161.1:0-52159 GCA_044869805.1 Thermoanaerobaculia bacterium
GGAGCCGTCGCCGGCCGGCCGGCGACGATCCACGGCGAGGTGCTCGCCCCGGGCAGCCGCGAAGGGGTGGCCGGCGCCGTGGTGCGGGTGGTGGAGCGCGGGCTCGAGGCCCCGGTCGATGCGGCGGGAAGCTTCTCGATCGCGACGCTCGAGCCGGGACGCTACACGCTGGAGGCGGTGGCGCCCGGCTATCTAGAGCAGCGGATCGAGGACGTGGCGATCGCCGAGGGAGCGAGCCGCCGCATCGTCTTCCGCCTGCACCCGCAGCCCTACGTCGAGGACGAGATCGTGGTGCGCCCGAGCCGGCTTTCGCTGCTCGACGAGCAGCCGGAGTCCTCGCTCTCGCTCGGCCGCGCGGAGATCGAGAGCCTGCCGCACCTGGCCGGGGACGTGTTCCGCGCCACCTCGCTGCTGCCGGGGGTCTCCGCCAACGACGTCACCGCCCAGTTCAGCATCCACGGCGGGCGCCGCGACGAGGTGAAGCTGGTGCTCGACGGGCAGGAGCTCTACGGCACCTTCCACCTCAAGGACTACGACAACGCGCTCTCCCTCGTCTCCTCCCACATCCTGGCCGGCGCGCAGCTCACGACCGGGGCCTATCCCGCGAACCAGGGCGACCGCATGAGCGGCGTGCTCGACCTGACGACCGTGGAGCCGTCGGCCGGCCGGCAGCTCGTGTTTGGCGTCTCGGTGCTCGACCTGCTGGCCTCTTCCTCCGGCCGCTTCGCGGGCGACCGCGGCGCCTGGCTCGCGACCGGCCGGCGCGGCTCGCTGGACCTCGCCGCCGACGCCATCGGCGCCGAGGACCCGCGGTTCTGGGATGCCTTCGGCAAGGCCACCCTGACGACCGGCCTCGGCTCGTTCGGCGCCCGCGTCCTCGCCGCCGGCGATGCGCTGGGCATCGACCACACCGGCAGCGCTGACTTCGAGCACCTGGCGAACGAGTACCAGAACACCTATGGCTGGCTCTCCCACCAGGCGGGGCAGCGGCGGCTGCTGGTGGAGACCATCGCCTCCTGGGCCGGGATCGACACCGAGCGCGAAGGCGCCGGGGCCGACGAGGAGGGCGGCCACCAGCTCGTGGACCGGCGCGACCTGGAAGTGCTCTCGGTCTCCCAGGCCTGGACCCTGGAGATCGCCTCCCGGCACCTGGCACGCTGGGGCTGGGAGGCGCGCGACTACGAGATCGCCTTCGACTACGCGAAGGTGCTCGACCCCGACCTTGTCATCCTGGCGCCCTTCGCCCCTCCCCGCCGCACCGTACACGGCCTCGACGGGACGCTCTCGGGCCGGCACCTCGGGTTGTGGGCGAGCGACCGCGTCACCTGGGGCGAGCGGCTCACGGCCGAGCTTGGGGTGCGCTACGACCGCCATACTGCGACCGACGACACCCTGCTCTCGCCGCGCGTGAACCTCGCCTGGCGCCTCGGCGAGCGCAGCGTTTTGCGCGCCGCCTGGGGGCGCTTCTACCAGAGCCAGCGCCCCTACGAGCTCGAGGTCGAGGACGGGGAGAGCGCGCTCTCGCGGGCCGAGCGCTCGGAACATTGGGTTCTCGGCCACGAGACCCTGCTGCCGGCCAACCGACCCGGCCTCGACGCGCTCCGCATCGAGCTCTTCCGCCGCGAGGTCGACGACCCGCGGCCACGCTACGAGAACCTGCTCGAGGCGCTCAACTTCTTTCCCGAGATCGAGCCCGATCGCGTGCGCATCATTCCCGAGCGGCACCAGTCCGAAGGGATCGAGCTGCTGCTGCGCGGCAGCAGCGGCGCGCGCTTCGACTGGTGGCTCGCCTACTCCCACGCCCGCGCCAAGGACCGGATCGCGGGCCGGGAGGTGCCGCGCTCCCTCGACCAGCCACACACCCTGAACCTGGCCTTGAACTACCAGCTCTCCAAACGCTGGGTGCTGAACCTCGCCTGGCGCTACCACACCGGCTGGCCCACCACCCCGGTCGAGGCGGTCCTGCTTCCTCCCGACCCGGAGGATCCCGAGGACCCGGAGGTCGAGGCCGAGCCCGAGCTGGTGGCGGTGTTCGGGGATCTCTACAGCCGGCGCTTGCCGACCTACCACCGGCTCGACCTGCGGGCCAGCCGCCGCTGGGACCGGAGCTGGGGACGGATGACGTTCTACGTCGACGTCCAGAACGTCTACAACCGCGAGAACGTCGCGGGCTTCGACGTGTCGCTGGACGAGGAGGCGGGGTTGGTGATGCGCGATCCGGAGAACTGGCCGGGAGTGTTCCCGTCGTTCGGCATCACCTGGGAGTTCTGAGCCTGGCAGGATGGCGAAGGATTAGGCTCGCTGCAGCCTCTTAGAAGCGATGTGGCGTAGGAAGCGCTCCGACCTCGATTTGAGACCCGACGAAACGGCGCTGGTCGAGCGCCTGCGAGCGGGGGACGAGGACGCCTTCGAGGAGTTCTTCGAGGGCAATTTCCACGGCCTCTATCGCTTCGCCCTGGCACGGCTGGACCAGGACTCCGAGCTGGCCCGCGAGGTGGCCCAGGCGTCGTTCTGCAAGGCCTTCGAGAAGCTCGACACCTACCGGGGCGAGGCGCCGATCTTCAGTTGGCTGTGCTCGATCTGCCGCTTCGAGATCAGCGGGCACTTCAAGCGCGTGCAGCGGGAGCCACCGCGGCTGGAGATCACCGAGGAGGCAGTCGAGGTCCGCGGCGCGCTCGAGTCCCTGCCCTTCGACCTCGGGGACCCGGAGAGCCAGTTGCTGCGCCGGGAGGTCGCCCGCCGGGTCCATCTGACCGTCGACCACCTGCCCGAGCAGTACGGGCGGGTGCTGGAGTGGAGGTACGCCGACGGGTTGCCCGTGCCCGAGATCGCCGCCCGGCTGGAGATCAGCTACAAAGCGGCCGAGTCGCTGCTGAGCCGCGCGCGGCAGGCCTTCCGCGACGGCTTCTCGAGCCTCGCCGGCCAGCTCGTGCAGGCCGCACTCGAACCGTGAAGGTGACTATGAGCCAGGACCACCGCCCCATCGACCGGCCCGACGACGAGGTCGAATCGCTTTTCCACCTCGCCGGCCGGCGGCCCAGGCTTGCGGACCCCGTGGTGGCGCCGATCAAGGCCGCGGCCCGGGCGGCCTGGCGCGGCCACCTGCGCCGGACGGCCAGGCGGCGGGCGGCCTGGATTGGGGCCGCCGTTGCCGCCGGGCTGCTGTTCGCCGTCGGCCTGGCGCTGCGCGAGCCCGAGAGCCCGCGCTCGCCGGAGACGCTGGGACTGCTGGAGATCGAAACCGGCGACGTGCTGGTCACCGGCTCGCAGGGCCCGAGGCAGATCCTGACCGCGGGCAGCGTCATCGCCACCGGGACTTCCGGGCGGGCCGCTCTGCGCCTCGCCGGCGGGCCCTCGGTGCGCATCGACGTCGCCTCCGTGGTGCGGATCGAGTCCGCCGGCGTCGTCGCGCTCGATCGCGGCGGCGCCTACGTGGACTCGGGGCCTGCCTCCGCGGGTACGGCCACGATCGAGATCGCGACCGCCCTCGGGTGGGTGCGGCACGTGGGGACTCAGTTCGAGGTTCGCCTGCTGGGTGGGCCCGCGGCGGCCGCCGCCCTGCGCGTGAGAGTGCGCGAGGGGACGGTGCTGGTGGAGCACGCCGGCAGGACCTACGAGGCGCACGCCGGAGGCGAGCTCGTGCTGAACGCGGGCGGAGGGGAGCGGCGCGCCGCGGCGCCCGTCGAAGGCACGCTCTGGGACTGGGTACAGCGCACGGCGCCACCGCTCGATATCGAGGGCACCACGCTTGCCGTCTTCCTCGACTGGGTGTCGCGAGAGACAGGGCTGCCCTGGCGATTCTCCGATCCGGCGCTGGAGCGAGCGGCGCTCGGCATCGTGCTACACGGATCGATCGCGGGGCTGACGCCCGAGGAGGCGCTTTCCGTGGTCCTGCCGGGATGCGGACTCGCCCCTCACCGCGTCGATGGAGCGGTGCTCCTCGAGCCGGCGGCGCCCTGATCCCGGCCGCGCTCCATCAGAGCTCCCAGCGGATGCCGAAGGACGGCAGCAACCCTCCCCAGCTCACCCTCTCGGAGCGCACGACGACCTGTCCGTCGGCGCCGAGCTCTAGACGGAAGTCACGCGCGCCGCGGACGTTGTCGCGGTCGTAGAGGTTCTGGAGATCGACGTAGGCCGACAGGCGGCCTCGCGACAGGCTCCAGCTCCGGCTCACCCGCAGGTCCAGACGGTGGTAGGGATGAAGGCGCTCGCCGTTGAGCGGGCCCAAGACCGGGACCACCGTCCGCGAGCCGTCGTCGGCCATCACCTCCCGGCCCGTCACCTCGGTGGTCGGCCAACCGGTGTGGTACTGCCAGAGCGCGTTGAAGCTCCACCCGCGGCGCGTGCGGAAGCTCCATCCGGCGCGCAGGCCGTGGGTCTGGTCGATCGAGCGCGGCACCTGGTGCCCGTCGATCTCCTCCTCGGCCGAGGAGAACGCATAGGACAGCCACCAGGCGAAGGGCGCGCCCTCGGCGCTGTGATACCCGACCTCGACTCCCTCCGCCTCACCGTCGCGCGGATCGATCCGCACGCGGTCCTCCTCGAGCTCCGGGAAGACCGCCACCGGGTCGAAGAGGTTTTCGTAGCGGGCCCGCGTGCGGCTGATGCGCCGCTCGAAGGCCTCGGCGCGCAACCACCCGCCGTTGCCGAACCGGTGCTCGAAGTCGAGGACGCGATGTTCGGCGAGCTCCGCGGGCCGCAGCTCGGTCTCGTCGTCCTCCACCTGCAGCTCGTTCGGGCGCTGGCTCTGGTAGAACCATCCCCAGGCGAACCGCACCACGCTCTTGGGCCAGGGCCTCCAGCCGAGGTTGAAGCGGGGGCTGGTGTGGCTCTCGTTGGTCAGGCTGTCCCGATCGTGGCGCAGGCCCAGCTCGGCGGTCACCGTCTCGAGTGGGCGGATGCGGCTGGAGAGGAACGCGCCGCCCTGGTCGAAGTCGAAGCGCCCGTCGAAGCGGGTGGAGCCGACGCTGGGGCGCGCCCTGAGCGGCGCCAGCGCTCCGGAGAGCCGGCGCTCGTTGGTGTACTCGACGGTGGAGGTGAGCTGGCGCAGCTCGAAGCCACCGTCGAGTGAGAAGCGGCCCTCCGGCTCGTAGCTCCATCGCTGCTTGATGCCGGCGAGGCGCAGGGCGCGGAAGTCCGCCACCGTGAACTCGTCCCCGGCTTGCCGGTTCTGGCCATTGCGGCGGCGCTCGACCTCCCCGGCCGAGGCGATCGTCTCGACCAGCAGATCGGGGCGCAGGAGCCCGCTGTGGCCGAGCCACACGTAGTCGTTCAGCCAGCGGTTGCCGTAGCTCTCTCCCTCCGGCGAGGAGGCGGCGAGGCCGAACTCGTCCTCCGCGACCAGGGTGCGGAAGCGTAGGTCGTGGCCCTCCCGGAGCTGGTAGTCGAGCTTGCCGAAGCCGTCCCAGAAGCGGGGGTCCATCTGCCGGCCGTCGAGCTCGAGCGCCAGCCGGTAGGAGCCGCTGCGCAGGGACGTGTGCCAGCCGCCCCGGTCGTGGTTGAACGAGCCCGAGCTGGCGAGATCGGCGTACAGCAGGCCGAGGCCGACTCCTAGCCGGTGCGACTCGGAGGGCGCCGCCGTGGTCAGGTCGAGCACGCCGCCCATCCGGTCGCCGTACTCCGCGGGGTGGCCGCTGGTGATCAGCTCGGCGCTCTCCACCGCCGTCGGCGCGACGATGGAGAGGGCGCTGTCGAAGTCCTGCAGGTGATAGGGGGCCATCAGCTCGAGCCCATCGAGCAGGATCAGGACTTCGTCGTCTCTCCCGCCGACGACGCTGACCCGCGACGAGGTCTCCCGCGCCGCCGTGCCGGGCAGCACTCCGACCGAACGCAGCGGGTCGTTGCCCAGACGGGGGACCTCGGCGGCCATGGCTCGGTCCAGCGAAGTGCCGGCCAACGGCTCGGGCGAAGAGCCGGGCCCTTCGCCCGGGGTCACGATCAGCCGCTCCTCGAACCGCGGTGGCGGAGCCTGGGATGGCGCCGGCACCAGCTTCGGGGCAGCGGCCAGCACCGGCGCCGGCACGATGACCAGTTTCCCGCGCGCTCCCTCCCGCACTTTGAGGCCATGCGGTCGCAGCAGCGCGTCGAGGATCTCGCGCGGCGTTGCTCCTTCGGGCTCGGTCTCGACCCGCATGGAGTCGCGGACCACGCGGCTCGAGAAGACGATCTGGAGGCCGCGGGCCTCGAGCACCTGGAGCGCCTCGAGAAGGCTCATGCCGAGCAAGACCGGTGTGCCCGGAGGGCTGGCCGGAGCCGCGTTGGCAACCGCCGGCAGCATCAGGCACCAGCCGGCGAGCAGCAGGGCCGCCCCTCGCCCGAGAAGGCGCGGCCTCGCGGTGCGGCCGGCGAGCTCGCGAGATCCACAGGCCTGGATGCCCACTGTATCGAGTGTACCGCGCCGAGGGCGGCCGTACACCGCGCCGAAGGATTCTCCGCGCTGCCGCCTCTTAGGGAGGTGCGCACGGCGAGCGAGGCGATGGATGCGAGGCCGCGAAGCGCGCAGATCCGCCGGTCGAGCTGGTCCCTCGATCTGGGCGTGCTCGGTGTCGCGTGGCTGATCCTGGCGGCGGGCTGCCTCGGGCTCCGCCTGGGAGGCCACCCGCTGATCGACCCCGACGAAGGCCGCAACGCCGCGACGGCGCTCGAGATGGCCACGTCGGGTGACTACGTCGTGCCGCGGCTCGACGGCCTGCCTCACCTGGACAAGCCGGTGCTCTTCTACGCCGCGAGCGCGCTCTCGATGCGACTGCTGGGGCCGTCCGAGCTGGCGGCCCGGCTGCCGGCGCTGCTGGCGACCTGGGCCACGGTGGCCCTGGTGGTCTGGTTCTCGGCCTACCTCTTTGGCCGCCGGACCGCCTGGATCGCGGGCACCGCGTGCGCCACGGCGCCGCTCTCGATCGCCATGGCCAGGACCGTGATCTTCGACGGCCTGCTCGGCTTTTTCGTGGTGCTCGCGCTCGCCGCCTTCTACCGCGCGATCGAGGCCGGGGCCGGCCCGGCGCGGTTCTCGGGCGAGCGGCGGTGGGCTCTCCTCGCCTGGGTCGCGGTGGCCTTCGGCATCCTGACCAAGGGCCCGGTCGCCCTGGTAGTGCCACTGCTGGTCGCGGGCCCCTATGCCTTCTGGCGCCGGCGGTCGAGCGTCGTCTGGCACCCGTTCGGATGGGTGCCGGCCCTGCTCCTGGTGCTGCCCTGGGCGCTGGCGGTCGAGGCTCGGGTGCCGGGCTTCCTTCGCTACGCACTGGTCACCGAGACCTGGCAGCGCCTCACCACGCAGGAGCTGCAGCGGGGCGGACCGATCTGGTATTTCCTGCCCTATTTCATCGGCGGTTGCTTCCCGTGGGTCGTGGTGGTCGCGGCCTCGGCCCGCGAGCGGTGGCGGGAGCTGCGCGGGCCGGAGAGGCGCCCGTTGGTCTACCTCGCCTTGTGGATCGCCATGCCGCTGGTGTTCTTCTCGCTCTCGCAGTCGAAGCGCCCGCAGTACATCCTGCCGCTGGTGGCGGCGGTGGCGCTGCTCACCGCCTGGGCCTGGAGCGGGGAACGGCTGCCCGGCCGTGGGGTCCGCGCCGCGGCGATCGGATGGCTGCTGATCGGCGGCCTACTCCTGTGGGTGGCGAGCGCTGGTGCGGAGCGCCTCGAGGCGGTGCCCGAGCTGGGCACCGCCGCCCAACCGACCGCGCTGGCCCTAGGCGCGCCGATGGTGGCATCCGGGGTCGCGGCGTGGGCCCTCTCGCGGCGTGGGAGGGCTGCGCTCGCGGCCCTCTCGCTGCCGCTGGCGCTGGCGCCGGTGGTCACCGCGCCGCTGATGAGCGACATAGCTCGGGTGCGTTCCGCCCAGGGTCTGGCCGCGGCGCTCCGGCCCCACCTCACGCCGGAGACGGAGATCGTCGGGGTCGAGACCTTGCCGCCCTCGCTCTTGTTCTACCTCGGCCGGCCTATCGAGCTGAGCAGCGCGACCGGCGCGCCGCTGCGGAGCAACTTCGTCCTCCGCTTCTACGACCCCTGGGTGGCTCGCGCCTCGTCCACCCTGCACCCGTCGGATTGGTGGCAAGAGGCCCTGGCTTCCTGCTCTCGGCCACAGGTCTTCCTGGTCAGGAAGAAGTACCAGCGCGAGCGGGAGATCCTCGAGCGGGCCAGCCTTCCCCTCCTCTTCGAGGGCCCGTCGGTCCTTGCCATGGGCCCTTGCCGCCCGCCGGAGAGCTGATGGGGCCGCCCGAGCTCTCGGTCGTCATCCCGTTCTACAACGAGGAGCAGTGTGCGGTCTTCGTGCTCGACGAGGTGCGCGGAGTGCTCGACGCGCTGGGGCCGAGCTACGAAGTCATCGCGGTCGACGACGGCAGCAAGGACGGCACCTTGCGGGCTCTGGAGTCGGCAGCCCGCGACGACCCCCGGTTTCGCATCCTGCACTGGGAGGCCAACCGGGGCCAGGCCGCGGCGCTCTACTGGGGCCTGCACGAGGCGCGCGGCTCGATCGTCGCCACCATGGACGGCGACGGCCAGAACGACCCGGCGGGGATCGCCTCCCTGCTGCCGGGCTTGCGAACGGCCGACATGGTGGTGGGCATCCGCGCCGCGCGGCGCGACTCCTGGCTGCGGCGGCGCATGTCCCGGCTGGCCAACGCCGTCCGCGGGCGCCTGCTGCGCGACCGGATGGCCGACAGCGGCTGCGCCTTGAAGGTCTTCCGGCGCCCGGTCATCGCATCCCTCATCCCCATCCAGACCCTCTACTCCTTCATGCCGGCGCTCGCGGTGGCCGGAGGCTTCCTGGTGGCTCAGCAGGAGGTCCGGCACCGGCCGCGACGAGGAGGCACCTCGAGCTACGGCCTGTTGAAGTTCCTCTGGCGCCCGCTGCTCGATCTCTTAGGAGTCTGGTGGTTCACCCGCCGGCGCTGCTCGCTGCCCCTGGATGCGGATTGCATCGGGCCGGCTCGCGACGACTCCACTGACCGCTCAGCGCTCCAGGCGCCTGACGATCAGCGTGTCGCCCGCGAGCTCCCCCTCGAGGCCGGCGCCGGGCAGCACGGCGAAGGGCGCCTGGTCCGGCCGTAGGTTGCCGATCGCACCGTGGAGCACGATCCCGCTCGCCGGGCTGGTGAGCGCGCCTTCCTCGTAGCGGACCTGCCAGCCGGTCTCGCGCGACACCCAGGCGAGGAACTCCTCGAGGTTGCGGCCTTCGACCTCGAAGCCGGCGGCGGCCTCGATCACCCATTCCCATTCCGGCCCATAGGGCGAGAGCATCCGCTGCTCGGCGGTGCCGTCGCGGCGCAGCACCAGCTCCTGGCCGGTGGGCGTCAGGAAGGTGCTGCCGCTGCGCTCGACTTCCACGGCGCCGTCGCGGACGCGGACGTTCAGGGTGCCGCGCATGCCGTCGAGGCGGAGGGCGAAACGGGTGCCGACGTCGCGGGCCGTGCCCAAGGGCGTCCACACCACGAGCCCGGCGCTCGGCGCGGAGCCGGGCCGCTTCTCGGCGCCTCCGGCGGCCCCGCGATCGTCGCCGGTGTCGGCGTACAGGGCCCCTTCCTCGAGCGCCACTTCGGACGCCGAGGTGAGGTGCAAGTGCGTACCCACGTCGAGCCGCAGGGTGGCTCCTCCAGTGAGCGCCAGCGAGGCCCTTCCCGGCTCGTTGCCGCTGCCGGTGGTGAGCCCTGCCCCCGGCGGGATCGGTTCGCCCAGGGCGAGGGCGCGTCGTCCGCCGAGCTCGGTGTCGAGATAGAAAGCGCCGGTGACCGCTTCGACGCGCGCTACGACCAGAGGAGCCGCCGGCGACAGGAGGTCGCCCTGCGAGACCCACCACCAGGCGAGCCCCGCGGCGATGGCAAGCACCGCGGCGAGCGCCGCCACTCCTGGCCAGGCGGACCGGCGCGGCCAGGCCGGCCGGCGCGCCGGGGCGCGCCGTTGTGATTCGATCCGCCGCGGCGATGGGGCGGCGTGGCGACGCACCTGGACCTGCCAGGCGGAGCGCAGGGTGGAGGAGATCGCCTCCAGATCCTCCTGCGGGACCTCCGGGCGTGGCCCCGCGCGCTCGAGCAGCCGGCGCAGGGCCTGCTCGTCGGCACTCTCCGCGGCGCTCTCGTCCTCGAGGTTCTTCTCGTCCATGGTCCCGGTCCTCGTGCTCTCGTTCAGGCCGCGGAGACTCCGCGGCCGAAGTCGAGGTTTTCGTAGCTTCGCCGGAAGGCCTCGCGCGCGCGGGTGAGCAGCGACTCGGCCGCCTTGGGCTGCACCCCCAGGCGCGAGGCGATCTCCTGCACCGGGAGCTGCTCCAGGTACTTCCACTCGAGCGCTCGGGCGTAGTGACCGGGCAGCACGTCGAGCGCCAGGTGCACCCGCTGCGCCTCCTCCTGCCGCAGGAGTGAAGCCTCGACGTCGATCCCCGGCAGGGCGAAGCCGGCGGCAGCCCGCGGCTCCTCGTCGAGCTCCACCTCGGCCGGCGCCGCCTGCCGCCGCCGGAAGTGCATCAGCATCTCGTTGCGGCAGCAGGCGCAGAGCCAGGTCAGGAGCGATGCCTCGCCGCGGTAGCTGTCGAGCTTCGCGAGCGCCTTGATCATCGTCGTCTGCACGATCTCGCGAGTCGCGTCGCGGTCTCCCCGAAGCCGAGCCCAGGCGAAGCGGTAGACGGCCGTGGCATAGCGCCCCCCGAACGCTTCGAAAGCGGCTCCGTCGCCGGCGAGCATGCGGCGGGCGAGCTCCAGATCCTCGCTGTGATCCGTCACGGTTTCCCCGGATCGTATCGGAGTCGCATCCACCGGCCTTGCACCCTGCGCTCTTGGATGCACGGCGGCGCCAAATCCCTCGCCCCATCCCTCGCTGGGCGAAAAGCGGCCTGGCCCGGGCGAAGGATCTCGCGGCGCGCGGCATCCAAGCGGGCGAGCAGGCAAACCTAATGGAGGAGGACCTCATGACCAGGATTCGTACCTGCACGATCGTTGGGCTAGCCCTCGGCCTTCTGCTTCCGGCCGCGCCCGCGCTGGCGCACGACCCGCCTTACACCACGGAGCTCGACCGCGAGGGCTGCACCTTCACCAGCACCGGCTCCAGCCCTTACTTTCCCCTCTGGCCCGGTTACTCGCTGATCCTCGAAGGCGAGGAGGAGAGCGACGGCGAGACCGTCCTGATCGAGGCTGAGGTGAACGTCCTCGCCGCGACCGAGCTGGTGGACGGCGTCCTCACCCGCGTCGTCGAGGAGCGCGAATCGGAGGACGGGGACTTGGTCGAGGTGTCCCGCAACTTCATGGCCCTCTGCCGCCAGACCGGCGACGTCTGGTACTTCGGCGAGGACGTGGACATCTACGAGGACGGCGTGATCGTCTCCCACGACGGAGCGTGGCGGGCCGGCGTCAACGGCGCCAAGCCCGGGATCATCCAACTCGGCTCACCGATGGTGGGTGCCCGGTTCTACCAGGAGCTGGCGCCCGGCGTGGCCGAGGACCGCGGCGAGGTGACGGAGGTCGGCGGCGAGGCCGACGTCCCGGCCGGGAGCTTCGAGCAGGTGATCAGCGTCGTCGATACCAACGCGCTCGATCCCTCCGCGCCCGGGGACCTGAAGCTCTACGCACGCGGCGTGGGGCTGATCAAGGACGAGGCGCTGGAGCTGGTGGAGATCATCGCTCCGCCCTGCCAGCCGGACGCCACCACCCACTGCCTGCAGAACGGGCGATTCCGGGTGACCGTCGAGTGGGAAACCAACCAGGGGGCGAGCGGCGACGGCCAGGCCATCCTGCCCTCGGCCGACAGCGGCGAGTTCTGGTTCTTCAACGCCAACAACACCGAGCTGCTGGCCAAGGTGCTCAACGGCTGTGGCGTGAATCAGCGCTACTGGGTGTTCGCCGCCGGGCTGACCAACGTCGAGGTGACCGTGACCGTCACCGACACCAAGAACGGCGCCACCAAGGTCTACAGCAACCCGCAAGGCCGGAACTTTCCACCGGTGCTCGACACCAACGCCTTCGCCACCTGCCCCTGAGCGCCGAGCGCCGTTAGAAAACGAAAGGGGACCGCGCGAGCGGTCCCCTCCTCAGGCGGCGGCCGGCCAGCGCCGGCCGAGGTGCGGCTAGAAGCTCCAGCGCAGGCCGATCTTGGCCCGCCAGCGGGAGTTCACGTTATGGAAGTTGAAGCGGTTCGTCGTCTGCGGGTTGCGCACCACGGAGTTGAGGCTGTAGATCGGCTTGCCGGTGGCGGCGTCGGTGCCCACGAAGGCGACCGGGGAAACCGCCTCGAAGTTGGCGTAGCGGAAGACGCCCGAGTCCTGGTCGAAGAGGTTCATCACGTTGAGCATGTCGAAAGTGATCTGCAGGTCGGTCCTGGAGATCGGGATGTCCTGCGCGACGTGCAGGTCGAGCGAGTGGTTCCAGGGCGCGCGCGCGCAGTTGCGGGGCGCGATGCCGCCGCGGTGGTCATCCAGGCACTCGTCCTGGCTGATGAACGCGTCGAGCTGGGCCCAGGTGCCGCCGCCGGTGATGATCACGTCGTCGGCGGTGGCCGGCACGTAGAGCAGGTCGTTGGAGAAGTAGTTGTCACCGTTGATACCGCCGCCGCCCGGCTGGGAGCCGAAGATGTAGGAGAACGGCCGGCCGGACTGCAGGTTGTAGAACGCCGAGACGGTGGTCGCCCAGTCGCTGTTGCGGTTGAAGCGGTAGGAGACGCTGGCGTTGAAGCGGTGCTCCACCTCGAAGTCCGAGGTGGAAAGCGGCGGGTCGTTGGGGTTGGTCGCCTCCAGGAACTGGAAATTGGAAACCGCGCGGCTGGAGGTGCCGTCGATCACCACCTTGGCGTCGCCGTAGGAGTAGGAGACGAAGCTCGACCAGCCGTCACGATAGGGCCGCTCCAGCTTGACCGAGACGTTGGTCTGCTCGCCCTCGCTGGTGTTGGTGATCAGGTAGGCGCCGCTGATCCGCGAGTCCAGCCGGCGGAAGGTCGGCCGGCCGTCGAACGGCAGGGTGTTGCCGGTCGGCACCAGGTTGACGTCCCGGTAGGCGATCTCCTTGAGGCTGTCGGCATAGACCGCCTCGATCGAGGCGACGAGGCCCAGCCACGGGAGCTGGATGTCGTAGCCCAGGCTGGTGCGCAGCACCTGCGGGAACTCGAAGTCCGGGTCGATGAGGTTGAACTCGCCGAACGCCGCGTTGCCAACGTTCCGCGGCTGGTTGTTGGGATCGGGGTTGAACGGCACGTTGTTGGCGGTGATGAAGGTCTGCTCGATGCCGGTGCGGGCGTAGGTGTTGGCGATCCACACGTAGGGAGTGCGGCCGGAGAAGATGCCGACGCCGCCCCGGAGCTGCTGCTTGCCCTGGCCGCCGATATCCCAGTTGAAGCCGACGCGCGGCGAGATCATCTCCTTGCCGTCCGGCAGCTCGTCGGTGCGGAAGCCGTAGAGCGTTTCGGTGAGCGGGTTGCGCGACGGCTCGTCGGGGAAGAACGGCACGTCGACGCGCAGGCCGTAGGTCAGGGTGAGGTTGCTGCGCAGCGCCCACTGGTCGCCGCCGTAGAGGCCGAGCTGCTGCACGTCGAACTTCTGCGACGGAGACTGACCCGCGTTGACGAAGCTGAAGTTGTAGACCCGCGCCGGCCGGTTCTGCACGAAGTCGTCGAGGGTGCGGAACTCGTAGGCGCCGAAGCCGTTCTGGATGAACAGGTTGTCGAAGGTGAAGAACTCGTTGTGGGTGCCGATGGTCAAGGTGTGGTTGCCCTTGATCCAGGTGAGGTCGTCGGTCAGCTCGATGATGTCCTGGTCGAGCGAGTTGTGAGTGGAGAAGTTCTCGCTGCCGACCTCGAACTCGACGCCGGTCAACGGGTTGGGGTTGCCGACGAGCGGCACGTTCTCGATCTCGATCCAGGGGAACACCAGGCCGTCGCGGGGCGTGCGGCGGTCCTTGATCGTCTGGTAGCTCACCCGCGCCTCGTTGAACAGGTTGGAGCCGAAGGTGCTGTTGAGCTGCGCCACCGTGGAGTTGGTCTCGTTGACGAAGAAGTAGGTCTCGCTCGGCCACTCGTACACCGTGGCGCTCGGCCGGTTGATGTCGGACTCGGCGTCCACGTAGTTATGGCGCAGCGTCAGGTTGTGGCTGGTGCCGAGGTTGAAGTCGAACCGCGCGAAGGCCTTGGTGGAGGGCGTGTCGCGGGAGTTCTGGCTGAAGCCGCCCGGGTCGAAGCCGTAGCGCTGGATCAGGGTGTTGCGGAACAGCTCCGCCGCCGGCTGCGCGTTGCCGTTGGTGAACTGCTGCCCGGAGGAACCATCGAGGGACCAGCCGGTGGGTTCCGTCTTGTCGCCCTGCTCGGCGTTGACGAAGAAGAAGATCTTGTCGCGCTGGATGGGGCCGCCGACGCGGAAGCCGTACTGCTCCTCCTCGAAGGTGCCGAACTTGCCCAGGCGGTCGGGGCCGTCGCCGACGAAGCTCTCGTCGCGCGAGAAGGCGAAGACCGAGCCCTTGAACTGGTTGGTGCCGCTCCTGGTGATGGCGTTGATGCCGCCGCCGGAGAAGCCGCCCTGGCGCACGTCGTAAGGGGCGACCAGGACCTGGATCTCTTGGATGGCGTCCAGGCTGATCGGCCCGGTGGCCGCCTGGCCGCCGGGGGTGCCGCTGGCGGCGAGGCCGAAGAGGTCGTTGTTCACCGCGCCGTCGATCTGGATGTTGTTGTAGCGGTTGTTGCGCCCGGCGACGCTGATCGACTCCGCGTCCTCGTTGGTGGAGGTCAAGGTGACCAGGGGATTGGTGCGCGCGAAGTCCTCCAGGCCGCGGTTGATGGTGGGCAGGGTGACGATCGCCTCCTCGCCGATGTTGGACGAGGCCCCGGTCTTCGAGGGGTTGATCAGCGTGCTGCTCTCGCCGACCACATTGATCGACTCCTCGATCCCGGCGAGCTGCAGCTTGAAGGTCAGGTTCTGGTCTTCACCCAGGTTCACGGAGACGTCCGACTGCTCCTGCGGGCGGAAGCCGTCGAGAGCGACGCTCACCGTGTAGGGGCCGCCGGGGCGCACGTTGGCGATCAGGAACCGGCCGTCGTCGCGGGTGGTCGCGGAGTAGACCGTGCCGGTCGGCTGGTGGATGGCCGTCACGGCCACGCCGGGAAGGGCCTGGGCGCCTTCCTCGTCGGTGACGACTCCGGAGAGGGCGCCGGTGGTGGCGCCCTGGGCGAGGGCTGCCGGGCTCCAGCCGAAGGCGAGGAGCAGGGCGAGGCCCAAGCCGACGGAGAGGCCGGCGAACAGGTTGGTGTGGCGCGATTGGCTCAAGCGCAGATGCATCGTGGATCCTCCTGGTAGACGGAAACGTGGTCCATCGAGCGGTAGTCGACTCGCTTGGGGAGCTTGCACACAGAGCACGGGAAGCCCCGAAACTCGAAAGCACAGGCTGTAAGGAGCCTGCTCAAGAAGCGGATCGCGGCGAGCTTACACAGGTCCCCGGCGCCTGGGAAGCGTCGTTGCATGACCACTTCCCGCCGGCTCTGTGGCGGCGGTGTGACGGAGGTGAGCTAACCCCCGATGCCCGTTGCCTTTTTCGGCCTAGGGAAGGGTTCGGTGCAGGTGGTGGGCGGTGGCCTGGTCGCGGGGGCGGACCACGATCTCGTCGATGTTGACGTGGGGCGGGCGGGTGGCGGCCCACACGATGCAGTCGGCGACGTCCTCGGCGGTGAGCGGGGTGAGCCCCCGGTAGACGGCGGCGGCGCGCTCGGCGTCGCCCTCGAAGCGGACCAGCGAGAACTCGGTCTCGACCAGGCCCGGCGCGATGTCGGTCACCCGCACCGGCTGGCCCAGGAGCTCCAGCCGCAACGTGCGGGTCAAGGCCCGCTCGGCGTGCTTGGCCGCGGTGTAGCCGGCGCCGCCGGCGTAGGTCTCGAAGCCGGCGATCGAGCCCACGTTGACCACGTGGCCGTCCCCCGAGGCGAGGAGCGCCGGCAGCAGGCGGCGCGTCATGCGCAGGGTGCCGAGCACGTTGGTCTCGAACATCCACCGCCACTTCTCGTCGTCCGCGGCGCCGATCGGCTCGAGGCCCACGGCGCCGCCGGCGTTGTTGACCAGCAGGTCGAGCGCCGGGCGCTCGCGGTCGACGACGGCGGCGGCGAAGGCATCGACGCTGTCGGCGTCGGTGACGTCCAGGGGGAGGGCCCGGCCGCCGATCTCGGCGGCGAGCTGCTGCAGCCGGTCGAGGCGCCGAGCGCCCACCACCACCGCGTAGCCGGCGGCGGCCAAGGCGCGCGCCGTGGCGGCACCGATGCCGGAGGAGGCGCCGGTGACGACGGCGGTCTTCGCGGCGAGGTCTGTGGCGCGGGCCACGCCTACTCGTCCGGCCCGAAGGCCCGCACCAGCCAGTTGAACAGGCCCATCACCACGCCGCCGGCGATGGCCCAGCCGCAGCCGTCGATGGTCAGGCCGTCGAGCAGGCCCGAGGCCAGGTAGAGCATGAGGCCGTTGACCACCAGGTAGAACAAGCCCAGGGTGAGGACGATGAGCGGCAGGGAGAAGAAGGTGACGACCGGCTTGACGAGCAGGTTGACCAGCCCGATCACCAGCCCCGCGAGCAGCAGGTAGCCGATGCCCTTGCTCGAGTCGTAGTGGATACCGGGCAGCAGGTAGTCGGCGATCAGCAGGCCGACGCTGTTCAACAGCACCTGGAGCACGGCGCGCAGCATGGTGGCGAGAGTGTATCAGGCGGGATGCGGCCCCCGAGGCTCGAACCACGGGCCTAGGCTTGCTCGTGGAGGCGCCTCGCCTCCGCCACCACTTGGCGCTCGTTGTCGAAGGAGAGGCGCTGCAGTGCCTCCTCCCAGGGCAGCCAGGCGGCGCCCGAGACCTCGCGGCGGTCGAAGTCCGCGCAGTCTCCGGACACGTACGAGAGCAGGAAGTAGTGCACCCGCTTGTGCACCCGTACCTCGCGGCGCTCGACGAACCAGTACTCGATGTCCGGCAGGGCGGCGTCCACCGTGCCGCTCACCCCCGTCTCCTCGCGCACCTCGCGCACCGCGGCCTCGGGCGGCGTCTCGCCGGGCTCGACGCGGCCTTTGGGGAGCTGCCAGCGCCGGCCGCCGGCGATGGAGATCAGCAGCACCTCCTCACCGCGGACGACCAATCCGCCCGCGGAGACTTGGTGCTCGACCTTCATCTAGTTGGCGCTGGTGTCGCCGCTGCCCGGCGAGGTCCACGCCGGAAGGCTGCCGGGATCGATGCCCACCGAGCGCAGGGCGTCCTCCCAGCTCGCGGCGCCCTCGGCGCCGAACACCAGCTCGTGGGAGACGGGCGCCGTCAGCCAGTCGTTGCGCAGGATCTCGTCGATCAACTGGCTCGAGCCCCAGCCGGCGTAGCCCAGGAACATGCGGAAGGCCTTGGGAGGGGTGGTGGCGAGCTTCGCCAGGTCGCCCACGTGCTGGGTGATGGCGAGGCCGGGCAAGACCTCGGCCGCGCCCTCCGGCTCCCCGCCGTCGGCGCCGTTGCCGGCGTCGGCGGGAGTGAACAGGATGCTGCCGAGCTCGGTCTGCACCGGGCCACCGAAGTGCACCACCTCACCCGGGTCGCCGTGCCAGTCGATCTCCATGCGGTGCAGGATGTCGGTGACCCGGATGTCCATCGGCCGGTTGACGATGAAGCCGAAGCTCCCCTCCTCGTCGTGGTGGATCAGGAGGACCACGCTGCGCTGGAAAAAGGGGTCGAGGACCTGCGGCATCGCCAGCAACAGCACTGGCGCCTTGAGTGCGGCGTCGGTGGCCATTCCGCGGCCATCTTAGCGCGGATCGGCTGCCATCCGCGCTGCCTTTGCGCTATCGTTCGACCCGGTCGAGCAAGCCCCGAGGAGCAAACCATGAGCGACAGTTTCGGCAGCCTCGCGACCCTCGCGGTCGGAGGACGGCAGTACAGGATCGCGCGCCTCGACGCGCTGGAGCGCGCCGGCCTCGCCGTCTCCCGGCTGCCCTACGCGCTGCGCATCCTGCTCGAAAACCTGCTGCGGCGCGAGGACGGTGAAGTGGTCAAGGCGGCCGACGTCGAGGCGCTCGCGCGCTGGGAGCCGCGCACCGAGCCGAGCCGCGAGATCGCCTTCATGCCGGCGCGCGTGCTGCTCCAGGATTTCACCGGCGTGCCGGCGGTAGTGGACCTCGCCGCGATGCGCGACGCCATGGTCCACCTGGGCGGCGACCCGAAGAAGATCAACCCGCTGCAGCCGGTCGAGCTGGTGATCGATCACTCGGTGCAGGTGGACGAGTACGGCAAGGCCGCGGCGTTCCTGATCAACGCGCAGCTCGAGTTCGAGCGCAACCGCGAGCGCTACGCCTTCCTGCGCTGGGGCCAGTCGGCGTTCGAGAGCTTCCGCGTCGTGCCGCCGGACACCGGCAACGTCCACCAGGTCAACCTCGAGTACCTGGCGCGGGTGGTGATGGTAGCCGGCGACGGCCCCCAGCCGTTCGCCTACCCGGACACCCTGGTGGGCACCGACTCCCACACCACCATGATCAACGGCCTGGGAGTGCTCGGCTGGGGCGTGGGCGGCATCGAGGCCGAGGCCGCGATGCTGGGCCAGCCGGTGTCGATGCTCATCCCGCAGGTGGTGGGCTTCCGGCTCTCGGGCGCCCTGCCCGAGGGCTCGACCGCCACCGACCTGGTGCTGCGGGTCACCGAGATGCTGCGCGCCAAGGGGGTGGTGGGCAAGCTGGTGGAGTTCTACGGCCCGGGCTTGGCCAACCTGCCGCTCGCCGACCGCGCCACCATCGCCAACATGGCGCCCGAATACGGAGCGACCTGCGGCATCTTCCCGGTTGACCGCGTATCGCTCGCCTACCTCGAGTTCACCCACCGGCCGCCGGAGCAGGTGGCGCTGGTCGAGGCTTACATGAAAGAGCAGGGCCTCTTCCACAGCGCCGCGAGCCCCGAGCCCGAGTACTCCGACACCCTCGAGCTCGATCTCGGCAGCGTCGAGCCCAGCCTCGCCGGCCCCCGCCGGCCCCAGGACCGCGTGGCCCTGTCGCAGGTCAAGGAGAGCTTCGCCAGGGAGCTCCCGAGCCTGCTCGCGGCCAAGCCCAAGAAGCCGGTGCTGCGGGTCGGCGCCTGGGAGTCCGAGGGCGGCGACGGCGCACGGGCGGCAGTGGCGGAGGCCCCGGCCGCCGCAGCGACCGCCATCGCGGCCGGCGAGCCGCTGCCCTTGCAGCACGGCTCGGTGGTGATCGCCGCCATCACGAGCTGCACCAACACCTCCAACCCCTCGGTGATGGTGGCGGCGGGCCTGGTGGCGAAGAAGGCGGCCGAGAAGGGCCTCACGCCCGGGCCGTGGGTCAAGACCAGCCTGGCGCCCGGCTCCAAGGTGGTGACCCGCTATCTCGCGGAGGCGGGGCTCACGCCTTACCTAGAGCAGCTCGGCTTTCATCTCGTAGGCTACGGCTGCACCACCTGCATCGGCAACAGCGGGCCGCTGCCCGCGGCGGTGTCGCAGGCGATCGAGGCCGGCAGCCTGGTGGTGGCCTCCGTGCTCTCGGGCAACCGCAACTTCGAGGGTCGCATCAGCCCCGAGGTGCGCGCCAACTACCTCGCCTCGCCGCCGCTGGTGGTCGCCTACGCTCTCGCCGGCCGCATCGACATCGACCTCCACACCGAGCCGCTGGGCGTCGACAGCGCGGGACAGCCGGTGTTCCTGAAGGACCTGTGGCCGAGCCAGCAGGAGATCGCGGACACCGTGCGCCGCGCCCTCCACGCCGAGATGTTCGCCGAGGAGTACAAGGACGTGTTCGCCGGCGACGAGCGCTGGAACGGCCTCGCCGTGCCCACCGGCGACACTTACGCCTGGGACCCGGCCTCGACCTACGTCCGGAACCCGCCGTACTTCGAGGGCATCTCATCGACGCCAGGGGCGGTGACCGATATCGAGAGCGCCCGCGTGCTGGCGGTGCTCGGCGACTCGATCACCACCGACCACATCTCGCCGGCCGGCTCGATCAAGGCCGACAGCCCGGCCGGCCGCTACCTGATCGAGCACGGCGTGGCGCCCAAGGACTTCAACTCCTACGGCTCGCGCCGCGGCAACCACGAGGTGATGATGCGCGGCACCTTCGCCAACGTGCGGCTACGCAACCGCCTGGTGCCGGAGATCGAGGGCGGTTGGACCCTGCACCTGCCGGATGGCGAGCCGCTGACCATCTACGACGCGGCGATGAAGTACCGCGACGCGGGCGTACCCACCCTGATCCTCGCCGGCAAGGAGTACGGCTCGGGCTCCTCCCGCGACTGGGCCGCCAAGGGCCCGCGCCTCCTCGGCGTCGCCGCGGTGATCGCCGAGAGCTACGAGCGCATCCACAGGAGCAACCTGGTTGGTATGGGGGTGATCCCGCTCGAGTTCCTCCCCGGCGAGACCGCCCAGAGCCTCGGCCTCGACGGCAGAGAGGTCTACTCGATCACCGGTCTCGCGGCAGGAGTCGCGAGCGGATTTGCGGGTGGGCGGACGGTGGAGGTCATCGCCAAGAGCGACGACGGCTCGGCGAAGAGGTTCCAGGCGACCGTGCGCTTAGATACCCCGCAGGAAGTCGAGTACTACCGGCACGGGGGGATCCTGCATTACGTGCTGCGGCAGTTGGCGCGGGGAGGGTGAGGGGGAGGTCGGTGAGCGGTTGGTAGGAGCCGAGCCTGCGGCAGCGTATTCGGCGCTACGTTGTCGCGAATTCTGTGTAGAATGTGATTGCCTAGAACCAGACTTAGAAAGACAGAGGCTGGGCAAGCCGCATTCAGCGACAGCCGTGTTGACGCTACGCGGGCCGAGTTGCCGGGAGCCCAGCAAACGCCGAGGTCAAGCGTCATTGAAGAAGGCAGGTTCCTTGGATATCGGTGCTCTCTTAGGCGCATTCGGAGGGGGGGCCTTGGTAGCCTCGACTGTTGTGGCCTTTCTCGCCAGACACTTTGGTGAGGTCGCACTCGAGAGGCATCGCTCCGCCTTGGCCAATGATCTCGAGCGGCTGAGAAGCGAGTTGGCGCTTACAAGCAAGCGCTACGAATCGGCACTGGAACCACGAACCCATATCGGCAAGATCCAGTTCGAGAAGGAGTTCGGATTCTACACTGAGGTGTGGTCCAGTCTGAGTTCCGTCCAAAAGGCCGCGTTGTCGCTCCGCCCTTCACTGGATTTCTATGATCCTGGTGAGCCAGAGGCCGACCGAAAACAAAAGCGACTCGTGGCGCTCGAAACGGAGTTCACGCGGTTCCACGACTTATTCGAGGCGACACGGCCTTTCTACCCAGAGTTGGTCTATCGTGCACTATCTGCTGTGCGAGAACTAGTGCATTTAGAGGCGGTCACATACCAGCACGGCGAGCCGAGTACTCGCGAGTACTGGAAAGATGCCAGGGAAAACCGAGGCAAGCTCGTAGAGGCAATCGATGAGGTGTGTACAGCGATACGAGCGCGCCTGGCAGAGATTGTGGTTAGTGGTTAGAGAGCGGAAAGGGCCGCTCGGCCCCGGGTCGAGTGGTGACCTGATGCCGCCGCTTGACCAGTAGGCCGGTCGGCGATTGCAGATTCCTCATGAGGAAACCTCAAATTGGCAGCCGGCTTGGCTATCTCGTGCTGCTTGCGGCACTGGCTGTAAGCGGGTGCGAGAACGAGAAGGCAGCGCGGCGACAGCACCGGGAAGCCGAGCGCATCAAGAAGGCAGCGGAAAAGGCCGAGAAGGCTCAGCAACGCCAGGAGGCAATCAAGGCAAGCCATGTTGCACTGGCTGCGCTTGGTTCGAAGCCGAAGCCGGAGGCTGTCACTAGGCTGTGCGAGGCGCCGCTTTCCTGGTTCGATCGGTGGCGGCATCTGGGCGTCAACTTCCCCCTCTACGAGCCCCAATGTCTGTCGTCACCACCGTCTTCGAAAACTCCGCAGCGGAGGCTGAGGCATACACGGCCTCGCTCAGCGACGCCCTCTGTTCCCCTCGATCCTCTGGAGCTACTCGAGTCGACACCCGAAGCCCTCGGCTGCACGATGGCCGTGCTGTCCGCCGAGCAGGAAACCGCGCCGGAGGCGCCGGGGAGGCCGCCAGGTGGTGTAGCACCTGTCTCACTCGGAGCTGGTGCGCGGCCTCCGCTAGCCCTCGATCGCCTGACTCCACAGGCGCCTCGCATCGGGCGGCAGGTCCCCGAGATCTCGCTCTACCGCAGCCACCAGCTCGGCGCGCTGCGGCCCGGCGAGGGCTTGCTGCACGTCCCAGGCGTCCTGAGGGCCACCGGCGAAGAGCTTGAGGAGGATCAGGTCCTCGCCGCGAACTACCGGCAGCGTGAGACCGGAGACCGGCAGCTCACGCGCTCTCGCGACCGCCCGCGTCTGCCAGGCATTGCGACCTACCACGAGATCGACGTCCGTCTCTCCCGTCCCCGAGAACCGCACCACACCAAGCAAGGGATCGTCGGCATCCCCGCGCCGGAGATCCGCTTCGATGTCGTCGTTCTCGAGCGTCTGCCACTGGCGCGAATCGAGGCTCCGCGAGTCGGTGGTAAGCAGGTCGATGTCCAGCGTGGAGCGGCTGACTCCAAGCGAGGGGAGGACGGCCGCGCCGATTACGGCGAAGCGGATCTGGGCAGCCTCGAGTGCCGCCACGACGCGGGCCAGGAGGCTCACCGTTCGAGGCCTTCGAGCTCTCGCATGCACTTCGAGCGGCGCCGGCCGGCCTGGCGTTGCTGGCGGATGATGCGGAGGGCCGTCGCCCGGTCCACCCCCTGAGCGGCCTGGAGCAGCGCGAGATCCCGCTCGCCCAGCTCGAAGGCGAGCTCGATGCGGCGCTCCAGGGCGAGGTCCCGGACGCGCTGGTCGAGCTCCTTACGGAGGTCGTCGGCTACGGAGCGCATAGTGGTGGCAGTATAGGCGTTACGGTCCGGAGTCGAGCCGGAGGACGAACATGCTCGAGTACAAGGGATACAGAGGACGGGTCGAGCTCGACTCGGACGCGCGCCTGTTCCACGGCGAGGTCGTGGAAACCCGTGACGTCATCACGTTTCAGGGCACCAACGTCGACGAGCTGGAGCAGGCATTCCGTGACTCGCTCGACGACTACCTCGAGTTCTGTGCCGAGCGCAGCGAGGAGCCGGACAAGCCGCGGAGAGCAGGTTAATCACGTCCCAAGGAGCCCCCAATGTCCATCCTCTCCAACCGCTTCGAGAACGCCGCCGCGGAGGCCGAGGAGTACGTGGCCATGCTGCGGGATGCCCTGGCCTCGCGGGACCCTATGGAGGAGCTGGGGAGTATGCCCGAGGCTCTCGCTCGCGCCGTGGCCGGGCTGACTCCGGAGCAGGAGGGCACGCCGGAGGCACCCGGCAAGTGGTCGATCCGCCAGGTGGTGCAGCACCTGGCCGACTCGGAGCTGGTGGGTGGGTTCCGGTTCCGCATGGTGCTGGCCCACGAGGCCCCGGAGCTCCCCGGCTACGACCAGGACCGCTGGGCCGAGCGGCTGCACTACGACGAGGCCGACCTCTCGACGGCGCTGAGTGATTTCGCAGTGCTACGGCGGGCAAACCTGCGGCACCTGCGCCGGGCGACGCCGGAAGACCTCCAGCGGGTGATGCGTCACAGTGAGCGGGGCGACGAGCCGCTGGAGCGGATGATCTGGATGTACGCGGGGCACGACCAGGTGCACCTGCGGCAGATCGCCCGGATCCGGCAGGCGATCGGGGCCGGCCCCTCACCCTAGCCCTCTCCCCGCAAGCGGGGCGAGGGGACCAGCAGGACCGCCCTCTCCCCGCAAGCGGGGCGAGGGGACCGCAGGGAGGAGCCGCGACCCAGCAGGCCGCGTAGCAGGTCTTGGCCTCAGCTTTTTAGAAAAAGCCCCGTGTCGTGGAGGGAGACGACACGGGGGGAGGAGAGGGAGCTGAAGGAGATGGACAAAGCCTGAAGGCCTTGAAGGCGGGCTCAGCTCCCACTGTTCCCGCCTCGCTGGATCATAACAGCGGGCCGCGGGTTTCGGATTCCCTCGCCAGCCCCCTCAGACCGCCGGGTACAATCCCTTCGTGCGCATCTTCTTGACCGGCGCGACCGGGTACTTGGGGGGCGCTCTGGCCCGTCGGCTGGCCGCCGACGGGCACGAGGTCCGGGCCCTGGCGAGGCCCGGCCGCGACGTCCAACCCCTTGTACAGGCGGGGGTTACTCTGTTCACCGGCGACATCACGGAGCGCGCCTCGATGCGCGAGGGGATGAGCGGGGCGGACTGGGTGATCCACGCCGCGGCCTATGTGGAGCTGGACGCGCCGCGGGAGGCGATGGAGCGCGTCAACGTCCTGGGCAGCGAGAACGTGGCCTCCCTCGCCTTCAAGCTGGGCGTGGGCCGGTTGCTGTCCGTGTCGTCGATCGCCTGGTTCGGGGGCAGCCCGGCGGACGGCTCGCCGGGCAACGAGGAATCGCCGGTGCTCCGCCCCTTCCCCAGCCTCTACAGTGAGACCAAGCACGCCGGCCAGGAGAGCATTCGCCAGTGGGCGCGTCAGGGCCTGGCCGTCAACACCGTGTTCCCGTCCCTCATTTACGGCCCGCCCGGCAAGCGCCAGGGGTCGAACGCCTTGCTGCGGGCCATGGCCAAGGGCCGATTCCCGGCCGTGGTGGGCGGCGATCGCAAGACGAGCTGGATCCACATCGACGACGTGGTGGAGGCCATGGTGCGGATCATGGAGCGGGCGACACCGGGTCGCGACTACGTGCTGGCCGGCGAGAGCATCCGGGTCCGCGACCTGGCGCGCCAGGTCTGCCGGCTCGCTGGGGTGAAGCCGCCGCGCCTCGAGGTCCCCCTGGGCCTGGCGCGCGCCGCGATCGCCGTGGCAGCGCCGCTCGCCCGGCTCACCGGCCGCCGGCTCCCCACCTCTCCCGGCCAGCTCGCGAGCCTGGCGCGCCACTGGTCCTTCGACGACTCCCGCGCCCGCCGCGAGCTCGGGTGGACTCCCCGGCCGCTCTCGGAAGGGCTGCTGCCGACGGTGGCGTTCCTCCTCGCCTGAGCCCTTCCGGCCCGCTAGACCCCTTCCGGCGCGCATGAACAGGCGCGCGCCGTAGAATCGAGCCCCATGTTCACCGTCTCCAAGGACTACGACTTCGCCGCCGCGCACGCCATCCGCGGCCACCAGGGCGGCTGCCAGAACCTGCACGGCCACAACTATCGGGTGCGGGTGTACGTTGCGGCCGCGACCCTCGACGCGCTCGGCATGGTGGTCGACTTCGCGGATCTCAAGCGGGTGATGGCGGAGGTCCTCGACCCCTTCGACCACCGGGTGATCAACGAAGTGCCGCCCTTCACCGAGCGCAACACCACGGCCGAGCTGCTGGCCCAGTACGCCTACGAGGAAACCTCGCGGCGGCTCGACGACGACCGCGTGCGCGTCGCCCGGGTCGAGGTCTTCGAGAACGACACCTCCTGCGCCGCCTATGAGCCCTGAGCTCGCGGCCGCCGCCGATTCCGCGGCCCGCGCCCTGCCCAAGGAGGAGCGGGTCAAGGTCAACGAGATCTTCTACTCGCTACAGGGCGAGTCCTCCTTCGCCGGCCGGCCGTGCGTGCTGGTGCGCCTCACCGGCTGCCAGATGCGTTGCGCCTGGTGCGACAGCGAGCACGCCTTCTACGAGGGCCGCTGGATGAGCCTCGCGGAGGTGCTGGCCGAGGTCGCCGGCTTCGGCTGCCCGCTGGTCGAGCTGACCGGCGGCGAGCCGCTGCTGCAGCCGGGGGCGCGGCCCCTGCTCGCGGCGCTCGCCGACGGCGGCTACGAGGTGCTGCTGGAGACCGGCGGCGGCCTCGACGTCTCGGGTGTCGACCCGCGCGTGCGCCGGATCGTCGACGTCAAGTGCCCGGGGAGCGGCGAGGTGGAGAGCAACCACTGGCCCAACCTCGACCTGCTCACCCGGCGCGACGAGGTCAAGTTCGTGCTCGCCTCGGAAGGTGACTATCGCTGGGCGCGCGACCTGGTCCTCGAAAAGGGCCTCGCGGCCCGCTGCGAGGTGCATTTCTCGCTGGTGTGGGGCGCGCTCGAGCCGCGCCAGCTCGCGGCCTGGGTGCTCGCCGACCACCTCCCGGTGCGGGTGCAGGTGCAGCTCCACAAGGTGCTCTGGGGAGCCGACGCGCGGGGCGTGTAACAGCTTCGACGCCCCTCGTTTTCCTTGCGTGGCCGCGCGCACGGCAGATAAGATCGGCGACCGACGAGGATACCGAGGAAGGCCGCGGGAGGCTCCGGATGAGCACGGCGAAGCTGGTTCTGGACGGGCGGGAGACGGAGTTTCCCGTGATCGTCGGCACCGAGGGCGAGACGGCGATCGACATCGGGAAGCTGCGCGCGCAGACCGGCGCCATCACCCTCGACGCGGGCTACGGCAACACCGGCTCCTGCACCAGCGCCATCACCTTCATCGACGGCGAGAAGGGCATCCTGCGCTACCGGGGCTACTCGATCGAGGAGCTGGCCGAGAAGACACGCTTCCCCGAGGTCAGCTACCTGCTGATCTACGGCCACCTGCCCGACCGCGAAGAGCGCGAGCGTTTTCGCGACCTGCTCACCCGCCACACCCTGCTGCACGAGGACATGAAGAAGTTCTTCGAGGGGTATCCCTCGAGCGCCCATCCGATGGCCATCCTCTCCGCCATGGTGGCGTCGCTCTCCGCCTTCTACCCCAAGAGCGAGAACGACGAAGACGTGGACCTCAACATCGTCCGGTTGCTGGCCAAGGCGAAGACCATCGCCGCTTTCACCTACAAGAAGTCGATCGGCCAGCCCTTCGTCTACCCCCGCAACGACCTCAGCTACACCGCCAACTTCCTGCACATGATGTTCGCGGTGCCCTCCGAGGAGTACCGGGTGTCGCCGGTGATGGAGAACGCGCTCAACCTGCTGCTCATCTTGCACGCCGACCACGAGCAGAACTGCTCGACCTCGACGGTGCGCATGGTGGGCTCCTCCGAGGCCAACCTCTTCGCCTCGGTGGCGGCCGGCGTCTGCGCCCTGTGGGGGCCGCTCCACGGCGGCGCCAACCAGAAGGTGATCGAGATGCTGGAGGGCATCGCGGCCGACGGCGGCGACTACCAGAAGTACGTGCGCATGGCCAAGGACAAGGACTCCGGCTTCCGCCTGATGGGTTTCGGTCACCGCGTGTACAAGAACTTCGACCCCCGCTCCCGCATCTTGAAGCAGGCGGCCGACGAGCTCCTGGAGGAGATGGGGATCGACGATCCGTTGCTCGAGATCGCCACCAACCTCGAGGCGATCGCGCTCAAGGACGAGTACTTCGTGGAGCGCAAGCTCTACCCCAACGTGGACTTCTACAGCGGCATCCTCTACCGCGCGATGGGCATCCCGACCAACATGTTCACCGTCATGTTCGCCCTCGGCCGGCTGCCGGGTTGGATCGCCCACTGGCGGGAGATGAAGGCGGACCCGGCTACCCGCATCAACCGCCCGCGCCAGGTGTACACCGGCGAGATCGAGCGGCCGGTCCCGGCGGTCGAAGACCGCTAGCTCAAGAGCGCCGCTTGAAGCGCCGCCGCAGCCAGCGGTGGGTCATCAGCCGCAGGCCCCGCACTCGTCGCCAGGCCTGCGGCCAGCGGGAGAGCAGCTTGGCCAGGCCCTCGTAGACGAGCTCGCTCACCACCGACAGCAGGGCGGCGCCGAGGATGATGGTCACGATACCCTGGATTCCGGGCAGCACCAGGCCCGCGACACCGACCAGCACCAGCAGCCAGCCGACGAGGAAGACCGCTACGCGGACGTAGAGGGGCAGGCGCGGCAGGCGTCGGAGCCGGCGCTTGAGTTTCTCGGTGCGCGTGGGGTGCGGGGCGTCGTCCACCGGCGAGGCGAGTTCCGGGCAGGGTCAGGGGCGTCGGGCGGTGCCGGCGGCCGAGCGCTCCAGCTCTCCCCAGTGATATTCGATGAGCAGGGGGTGCCCCTCGCCGTTGCCCAGCAGCCAGAGCACCGCGGGGCGGGGGGCGAGGTTGCCGAGCCGGAGCTGCCCGGCCCGGCTGCCGGTGGCGAACAGGATGGAGGCCAGGCCCTGGGCGTCGACGGCGAGCTCGCTGGAAGCCAGCACCGCCACCACGCCCTCGGCCGGCCGACCCTTGCGCTGGTCCAGGTAAGGCGCGTAGCGCTCGCCGCCGGCCCCCAGGGCGCCGTCGTCCACGCTCGCCGCGGCGAGCGCCCGGTCGCGGAGCCAGACCTCCGGCAGCGGTGGCTCGACTCCGGGGAAGCTCGACGGCACCAGCACCCAGCCGCGCCCGGCGGTTCCGGGGCCGAAGGTGCGGGCCACCGTGCCGATGGTCACGAAGCCGCTCGCGGTGCCGGCCTCCTGCAGCACGGCTACGGCGCGGTCCACGGCGAAGCCGATCGAGAAGCCCCAGAGGTCGATGCGGCTGCCCGCGGCGAGGTTCGCCGTGCCCAGCTTGAGGTCGACCACCAGGCGATCACAGGCTGCGCTTTCGGCCGCCTCGTCGATCTCCAGCGCCACCGGCAGGCTGCTGATCGGCTCGCGCAGCCCCCAGAGGCCGTACAGCCGGCCCCCGAGCGGCCCGCCGATGCCGTCCGACCAGGTGCAGAAGGCGAGCGCGCGTGCGAGCACCGACAGCACCCGCGGGTCGGTGGGCTGAGGGCCGCCGCCGGCCGCGGTGTTGAGCCGGCCGACCCCTCCCTCGCCGGCGCCCGCGGCGTCGAGCAGGGCCTCGACCGCCGAGACCGCGGCAGTGGCCCGGGCGAGCGCGGCATCGCCGGCTGCCTTGGAGGCGGCGAGCACCTTGATCGTCGCCGGGCGGGAGAAGGCGGTGAAGCTGGTCTCGACAAATTCAGGGGTCTCGACAAGCTCAGGGGTTTCGACGAGGCCAGGGCCGGCGGCGGGAACGGCCAGCACCAGCAATGCGGCGAGAGCGTTCATCGCCGCCCATCGTAGCGCGAATGGCGATGTGTCTGTGGGGCGATGGGCCTGTGGCTCAGGGCACCCGCACGCGAGCGAAGCGGCGCTTGCCGACCTTGAAGAGGTAGGGCTCGGGGCGGGAGGCGAGCGTCGCGAAGGGATCGCTCGCCCGCTCGCCGTCGATCGACACCGCGCCCTGCTCGAGCAGTCGCCGGGCCTCGCCGTTGGAGGCCGCGAGGCCGGCCGTGGTGAGCAGCTTGGCGAGCGGCAGCGGCCCGGGGAGCGCCACCTCGGGGGTGTCCTCCGGTGTGCCGCCGTGGGCGAACACCGCCTCGAACTCCGCCTCCGCCGTCTCGGCCGCGGCGGCGCCGTGGAAGTCGGCGACCAGCAGACGGGCGAGCTCCTGCTTGACGCGCTTGGGATGCAGCTCGCCGGCCGCGAGGCCGCGCTTCCGGGCCTCGATCTCGGCCTCGGGCAGGTCGGTCAGCAGCAGGAGCCAGTCCCACAGCAGGGCGTCCGGGATCGACATCGTCTTGCCGTAGATCTCCTGCGGCGAGTCCTCGAAGGCGATGAAGTTGCCGAGGCTCTTCGACATCTTCTCGTGCCCGTCGAGGCCCACGAGCAGCGGCACCGTCAGCACCACCTGCGGCTCGAGGCCTTCCTCCTTCATCAAATCGCGGCCCACCAGCAGGTTGAAGATCTGGTCGTGACCGCCGAGCTCGGCGTCGCAGCCCAGGTCGGGGCGGCGAGCCATCTCCACCGAGTCCTTGGCCTGCACCAGCGGGTAGAGCAGCTCGTGGAGAGAGATCGGCTGGTGGGTCTCGTAGCGGGTCCTGAAGTCCTCGCGCTCCAGCATGCGCGCCAGGGTCCAGCGGCCGGCGAGGCGGATCATGCCCTCGGCGCCCAGCGGCGTCAGCCACTCGCTGTTGTAGACCACCACCGTGCGCTCGCGGTCGAGCACCTTGTAGACCTGCTGGCGGTAAGTCTCGGAGTTGGCCAGCACCTCCTCGCGGGTGAGCTGCGGCCGGGTGGCCTTCTTGCCCGTGGGATCACCGATCATCGCCGTGAAGTCGCCGATCAGGAACACCACCCGGTGCCCGAGGCGCTGGAAGTGGCGCATCTTGCGCAGCAGCACGCTGTGGCCGAGGTGGAGGTCGGGCCGCGAGGCGTCGAAGCCGGCCTTGATGGTAAGCGGCTGGCCGGTCTTCCGCGAGCGCTCGAGCTTGGCGGTGAGCTGGGCGCGGTCCACGAGGTCGACGGCACCGCGCTCGAGCAGCGCGAGCTGCTCCTCGACGGGTGGGAAGGTGGCTCGAGGGCCGGCCATGGCGAGAGCCTTGCCGCTCACCACGCCGGCCGCGGCGGGAGCTGGGCGGCCTCGGCGGTGAGCCGGCCGTGGGCGAGGACGCGGGCGTCGCCGGCGAGCGACCAGCGGCCGGGTAGCACATTCGCGGGGCCGTCGCCCTCCACCGTGAGCTCGAAGCCGCCGCGGGTCAGGACGGTGACCGGCAGCGCCGTACGGCGGATCAGCAGGCCCACGACCGTGGCCGCCATCACCCCCGTGCCGCAGGCCAGGGTCTCGGCCTCGACGCCGCGCTCGAAGGAGCGGATCTCGAAGCGGTGGGGGTCGGTGTAGCGCACGAAGTCGACATTGGACCCAGCCGCTCCGAAGGCGGGGTGGCGCCTGAGCTTGGGTGCCTCGGCCATCGGCGCCTCGGTTAGGTCGTCCGCCGTGGGCAGCACGAAGTGGGGCACGCCGGCTACCACCAGGAATCCCTCCCACAGCCGCTCGCCGTCCTGGAGCGTGACCTCGCGCGGCGGCTGGCCCACGGTCGGCAGCTCGACCGCCACCCGCGTCTCGTCGAGGCGGCGGGCCGGCAGCACGCCGGCCCCGGTCTCGACGGCGATCTCGTCCGCTGCCCAGCCGAGCTCGAAGGCGAGCCGCGCGGCGCAGCGGGTGCCGTTCAGGCAGAGATCGGCGGCGTAGCCGTCGGAGTTGTAGTAGTCCATCCGCACCCGGCTCTCGCCGCGGGTGAGCACGAAGAGCCCGTCGGCGCCGAGCGACAGGCCACGCGTGCACCACGCCCGGATCTCCTCGGGCGCCGGCGATGCCACGGGCTCGATCAGCGCCAGGAAGTCGTTGCCGCCGCCCGAGACGCGGAAGTACTCCGTTCCGGCGCTGTTCATGAGGCGCCGCTCATGGGGGCACGACGGCCTCGACCTCCGGGCTCGGCGCGCTCTCGTTGCCGGTGGCGTCGACGGCGGTGACGCGGAAGGCGTAGGCGCGGCCGGCCGACAGGCCTTCGGATAGGAACGAGGTCTCGGTCGTGGGCTGGCGAGTCAGACGGGAGAGCTCGTTCCTGGCGGAGGGGCCGGCGGCCGAATCGCGCCGGTAGACGTGGTAGCCGGCTACCCCGGCCTCGGCGTTCGGCGTCCAGGAGAGGCGGATGCGGCCTGGCTCGGCAAGCGCGATCGGCGCCGTCGGCGCCGCGGGCGGGAAGCGGTCGCGGTAGTCGACCTCGCGCTCCGCGGCGAAGGTGCTCTCGCTGGCCTCGGCCGCCTCGGCCACCGCGGTCACGGCGTAGACGTAGCGGTTGTCGAAGGCGGCGCTCGCGTCCAGGTGGCTGGTCTCGGAGGCGGCGACGCTGGCGAGCGGCGGGCCATAGCCACGCTCGGCGGCGAGCCGGCGGTAGACGCGGTAGCCGCCGGCGCCGGGGCTGGGGGCCCAGCGCACCTGCACGCCGCCGGCCGTGCCCTCGAGGGCGAGGCCGGTGGGCGGGGGCGGCGGCGGAGCCGCGGCCAGGGCCACCAGGTTGGAGAGCTCGGAGCGCTCGCCGCCGCGGTCGAGGAAGCGCACGCCGAAGGTCATGGCTCTGGGGACGGCGGGCGGCGGCCACGGCAGGCGGAGCTGGAGGTGGTCGCCGAGCACGCCGGCCGCGAGCTCCGGCCCCGAAATCCTGTGCGCGAGCTTGGCGCCGGCGGCGAACAGCCGGGGGTCGACGGCGACCGGGGGGCCGCTCGGGGGCAGCGGCTGGTCGAGCTGCCAGAGCTCGACGGCCTCGAGCCCGGGCAGGGCGAGGCCGTCGACCGACACCTTCGGGTAGGCCACGCGCACCACCAGCTCGGAGCCTTGCTGCTTGACCTCGAGGTCCGAGGCGGCCTGTGGCACGTAGCGCAGCGGCGGCAGCGGGTCGCCCTTCTTGCCGCAGGCGACGGCCGCCAGGACGAGCAGCAGGACCGAGAGCCGGGACGGCCGGAACGGGGGCCGGCTGTGCCGGCCGGCGGAGGGGCTCGAAGCGCTCTCAGAGGACATAGCGGCTCAGGTCCTGGTCCTTGATGGTGCTCGCCAAGGTCCGTTTCACATAGTTGGCGTCGATCTTCACCGCGACTCCGTGCATGTCCGGCGCCCCGAAGGAGACCTCGTCGAGCAGGCGCTCCATCAAGGTCGCCAGCCGCCGGGCGCCGATGTTCTCGTTCTGCGAGTTGACCTGCACCGCCATCTTGGCGAGCTCGGAGATGGCGCCAGGCGTGAACTCCACCTCTACTCCCTCGGTCGACAGCAGGGCGGCGTACTGCTTGGTGAGCGCGGTCTCCGGCTCGGTCAGGATGCGGACGAAGTCCTCTTCGGTCAGCGCATCGAGCTCGACACGGATCGGAAAACGGCCCTGCAGCTCGGGAATCAGGTCCGAGGGCTTGGAGACATGGAAGGCGCCGGCGGCGATGAACAGGATGTGGTCGGTTTTCACCATCCCGTACTTGGTGTTGACGGTGGTGCCCTCGACGATCGGCAGCAGGTCGCGCTGCACGCCCTCGCGCGAGATGTCGGGACCGCGGCCGCCCTCGCGGCCGGCGATCTTGTCGATCTCGTCGAGGAAGATCATGCCCCCCTGCTCGACTCGGTGGCGGGCCTCCCGCGCCGTCTGCTGGCGGTCGATCAGCTTCTCGGCCTCCTGCTGCAGCAGGATCTCGCGCGCCTCGGCGACGGTGACGGTCTGCTTCTTTCGCCGGCCGAAGAGGTTGGGCATCATCTCGCGCAGGTTGAAGCCCACCTCCTCGACGCCCTGGGGAGTGAACATCTCCATGCTGGGGAAGCTCGACTCCTCGACCTCGACCTCCACCTGGCGATCCTCCAGGGCGCCGGAACGCAGCTTGGCGCGCATCTTCTCCCGGGTGTCCCCCAGCTTGGGGTCCTTGGCCTCGGAGAAGCCGGTCAGGGCCGGCGGTGGCAGCAGCAGGTGGAGCAGGCGGTCCTCGGCGCGCTCGGCGGCGAGCTCGCGCACCAGGTTGCGCCGCTCCTCGCGCACCATGGCGAAGGCGATCTCCACCAGGTCGCGCACCATGGACTCGACGTCGCGGCCGACGTAGCCCACCTCGGTGAACTTGCTCGCCTCGACCTTCAGGAACGGCGCCTTGGCGAGCCGCGCCAGGCGGCGGGCGATCTCGGTCTTGCCGACGCCGGTGGGGCCGATCATCAGGATGTTCTTGGGCACGATCTCCTCGGCCACCTCGGACGGGAGCTGCTGCCGGCGCCAGCGGTTGCGCAGCGCGATGGCCACCGCGCGCTTGGCGGCCTTCTGGCCGACCACGAACTTGTCGAGCTCGGAGACGATCTCCCGCGGCTTCAGATCCTCCAGCGAGAAGGTAGCTGATCCTTCGCTGGCCAGCGTGGCCACCATGATGCGCGATCCTCCTGGCCCGGGCAGCGGAGCCTCAGAGCTCCTCGACGATGATGGAGTCATTGGTGAAGACGCAGATCTCGGACGCGATGCCCATCGCGTGGCGGGCGATGTCGCCGGCGTCGAGCGCGGTGTGGCGCATCAGGGCGCGGGCGGCGGCGAGCGCGAAGTTGCTGCCCGAGCCCACCGCCAGCACGCCATCCTCGTCCGGTTGCAGAAGGTCGCCGGCGCCGTTCAAGAGGAAGCTCTTCTCGCGGTCGGTGACGATCAGCATGGCTTGCAGTTGGCGCAGGGCGCGGTCGGTGCGCCACTCCTTGGCGAGCTCGACCACGGCGCGCTCGAGGTTGCCGTGGAACTCGTCGAGCTTGGCTTCGAGGCGGCCCATCAGCGCCAGCCCGTCGGCACCGCCACCGGCGAAGCCGACCAGCACCTGGCCGCTCGACCCCAGGCGGCGCACCTTGCGGGCGTGGGCCTTGACCACGGTGTTGTTGAGCGTCACCTGCCCATCGCCGGCCATGGCGACTTTGCCGTCCCGGCGTACCAGGATGACGGTGGTGGAGTGAATTTGGTTCTCGAGGCCCTGGCCGCTCATCGCGGCGGGATTGTAGCAGCGCTCAGCGCCGTGCCCGGGGGTGGGCCTGGCGGTAGACGGCCAGCAGGCGCTCGATCTCGACGTGGGTGTAGCGCTGGGTGGTGGCGAGCGAGCTGTGGCCCAGCAGCTCCTGGATCGCCCGCAGGTCGGCGCCGCCCTCGAGCAGGTGGGTGGCGAAGCTGTGGCGCAGGGTATGGGGATGGACGCCGGGGGCGATGCCGGCGGCCGCGGTGTAGCGGTCGACCACTCGCCGCACCGAGCGTGGCGAAAGGCGCGAGCCGCGGTGGTTCAGGAACACGGGCTCTTCGTCGTTCGACGCCGCGCCGCCCTGCGCGGCGACGCGGGCGCGGACCTCCTCCCAGTCGCCGAGCCAAGCCTTGAGGGCCGCCGCCGCCGGCTTGCCGAAGGGGACCATGCGCTCCTTGCCGCCCTTGCCCATCACCCGCAGCACGCGGGCCGGCAGATCGAGGTCGCGCCAGTCGAGGCCGGCGAGCTCCGAGACCCGCAGGCCGCTCGCGTACAGCAGCTCGAGGAGAGCGCGGTCGCGGCGCGGCAGCGGCTGGTCGTCAGAGGCGGCCTCCAGCAGCTCCTCGGTCTCGCCTGGACGCAGGTGCCGGGGAAGGGTCTTGGGCAGCTTCGGCGAGCGCACTCCGGCGGCGGGGTTGGCCGGGAGGATCGCTTCCCGGCAGGCGAAGCGGAAGAGCATGCGGACCGCGGCGAGCGCTCGGCCGCGGCTCGACTCCTTGAGCTTCGGCCGTGCCGTGGCCAGCGAGGCGAGAAACGAGCGCACCGCTAGGCCGTCGGCCTCGGCCGCCGCCACGGTCTCCGGCGACTTGCCGAGGAAGCTGCCGAGGAAGGCGAGGAAGCGGAAGAGGTCGCCGCGATAGGCGCGCAGCGTGTGGGCGGAGTAGTTGCGCTCCTCGCCGAGATGGACGAGGAAGCGCTCGACGAGCTCGGCGATCGGTAGCGCGGTCCCCACCGTCGCTACCCGGTCGCCGCGGCCACCGCGACGGGCTCCGGCTCGTCGGCCGGCGGCGAGAAGCCCACCCCGGCCGCGCCGGCCCAGGCTGCGAGGTCGCGCCAGGCCCGGTCCACGAAGGCGGCGCGGCGGTCGGCCTTACGGAAGCTCCCGGGCAGCTCCTCGAACAGGCCGTAGTTGATGTTGGCGGGTTGGAAATGCGCGGGGTCGGATTCGACGACGTGGCGGGCCAGCGCGCCGAGGGCGGTGGTCGGCGGGAACGGCGGCGCGTTCCAGCCCTGGCGCTCGAGCGAGAGGTAGAGGCCGATGGCGAGGCCGGTGGCCGCCGACTCGAGGTAGCCCTCGACGCCGGTAATCTGCCCGGCCAGCCGCAGCCGCGGCTCGCTGCGCAGGCGGTAGAAGGCATCGAGGTGGCGAGGGGAGTTGACGAAGGTGTTGCGGTGGATCTGCCCCAGGCGGACGAACTCGGCGTTCTCCAAGCCGGGGATCATGCGCAGCACCCGGGCCTGGTCGCCCCACTTCATGCGCGACTGGAAGCCCACCAGATTGAAGTGGCTCTTGGCCAGGTTCTCCTGGCGCATCTGCACCACGGCCCAGGGGCGCCGGCCGTCCGGCCCCTTGAGGCCCACCGGCTTCATGGGGCCGAAGCGCAGGGTGTCGACTCCGCGGCGGGCGATCTCCTCGATCGGCAGGCAGCCCTCGAAGAAGAGGCCCTGCTCGAAGTCGTGCAGAGGCAGCACCTCGGCGCCGAGCAGGGCCTGGTAGAAGGCCGCGTACTGCTCGCGGTCGAGCGGTGCGTTCAAGTAGTCGGCGCCGCCTCCCTTGTCGTAGCGCGAGGCCCAGAAGAGCTTGGTGAGATCCAGGCTCTCGGCGTCGACGATGGGGGCGATGGCGTCATAGAAGTAGAGGTGCTCGGAGCCCAGCAGCTCCTGGAGGCGCGCCGCCATGGCCGGCGAGGTGAGCGGCCCGGTGGCGATCACCACCTCGCCCGCGGGCAGCTCGGTCACCTCGCCGCGGGCGAGCTCGATCTCGGGGTGCGAGGCGAGCGCCGCGGTTACCCGCGCGGCGAAGCGGTCGCGATCCACGGCCAGGGCGCTGCCGGCGGGCACGGCGGCGGCGCGAGCCGCGCCGATCACCAGCGAGCCGAAGGCCTCCATCTCGCGCTTCAGGAGCCCAGCGGCGTGCTTGGGGTCGTCGCTGCGCAGCGAGTTGGAGCACACCAGCTCGGCCAGGTCGCCGGTCTTGTGCGCCGGGGTCGATCGCTCGGGCCGCATCTCGTGCAGCACCACCGGCACGCCGCGGCTGGCGAGCTGCCAGGCGCACTCGCTGCCGGCGAAGCCGCCGCCGATGATGTGCACGGGGTCCGAGACTGCCACCTCGCGATTATAGGGCGGCGCCTCGCCGGGCTACGGCAGCAGAGCGACGATGCGGACCGGCCCGCCCGAGCCGCCGGCGATCTTCATCGGCAGGGCGATCACCCAGGCGCCGGTCGCCGGCACCTGCTCGAGGTTGGCCACGTTCTCGAGCCCCGGCACCTCGGCCGCGGCGGCGAGGCGATGGACCGGGAAGTCCTGCGAGGGGCCGTGGTCGATCGAGGCGGTGTCCACGCCCAAGACGCCCACTCGCCGCGTCTCGATCAGCCAGCGTGCCGCCTCCGCCCCGAACGATGGGAAATGGAGGTTCGAGGCGTCGCCAGGCTTGTCGTCGCCCAGGTAGCGCTTGCGGTCCGGCCAGCGCGGGCCCCAGCCGGTGCGCAGCAGGACGATGGCGCCCGCGGGGACCTTCCCGTGGCGGGACTCCCAGGTCTGGACGTCCTCGAGCGTCAGGCGGTAGTCCGCGTCCCGGGCGGCCTTGTCGTCGACGGAGATCACCACCGCGGGGCCGACGAGCTGCTCGAGCGGGACCTGGTCGACCGTGCGCCGCCCTTCGCCGAAATGGATCGGCGCGTCGAGGTGGGTGCCGCCGTGCTCCGGGGTGCAGAACGAGTTGGCGGCGTAGAAGAAGCCGGCCGCGGTCTTGCCGTGCGAGAGCTGAGTGAGCTCGAAGGTCGCGGGCGCCGTGGGCCAGTAGAGCGTCTTCTCGTCGAAGGGGTGGGTGAGATCGACGATGCGCAGCGCATCGAGGTCGCGGGCATCCGGCCGCTCCGAGGCCGGCGCCCCGGCCGCGCCCTGTGTGCCCAGCCAGCCACCGAGCAGGACGGCGGCGAGGCCCGGCAGCCCGAGGCCGACGATCCCGAGGCGAAGGTTGCGTTTCATGGCGAGCCTCCTACGGGCGAGGGAAGAGACGGTCGGCACTCGATCCTAGACCAACGGCGGCGGAAGGAGAGCGTGTAGAAAACTCGTCGCGCGGGGACCGCACAAGCAGCGGGAGGGCCTGCGACGCAGCGCCCGGCCCGCCGTCACACCAGCCGCCGGCAGTAGGCCCCTCCCGGCAGCCGCCGCACGTGGCCATGGAGCTCGCGCTCCAGGAGCTCGGCGATCACCTGTGGCAGCGGCCGGCCGACAGCGGCCGCGATCTCCTCCGGCATCCTGGCCTCGGCGGGAGGCAGGGCGGCGAGCAGCGGGTCGGCCTCGGCCGCGCACCAGGTGTGGCCCTGCTGCTCGCCCGCGAGCGGCGGCTGCAGGTTCTCGAGGAGATCCCGCGGGTGCTGCGCCAGGTAGGCGCCGTCGCGGATCAGCGCGTGCGGCCCCTGCGAGCCCTCCTCGAAGATGCGGCCCGGGACGGCGTAGACGTCGCGCCCGAGCTCCAGGGCGTGGCGCACGGTGATCAGGGAGCCGGAGCGCGCCGCCGACCGGACCACCAGTGTCGCCTGGGCGAGCGCGGCGAGAATACGATTGCGGACCGGGAACCGCCAGTCGGCGGGCGGCGTGTCGGGCGGGAACTCGGAGACCAGGGCACCGCGCGCCGCGATCTCGCGGCCGAGCTTGCCGTGGCCTCGGGGGTAGTCGACCGCGAGGCCACAGCCGAGCACCGCCACCGTCCTGCCCGCGGGCGCGGCGAGGGCCCCGCGGTGGGCCGCGGCGTCGATGCCGCGCGCGAATCCGGAGACCACGATCGCCCCGGCCGCGGCGAGCTCGCGCGCGAACAGCTCCGCCACCTCGCGGCCGTAGAGGTCCGCGCGCCGCGAGCCCACGATGGTGACCGCCGGGCCCTCGGGCAGCCGGCCCTTGACGTAGATCGCGGGTGGCGGCAGGGCGAGCTCGGCGAGCGAGGCGGGATAGCCGGCGTCGGCGGCGGAGAGGACCTCGGCCCCGAGCTCCGCCGCGCGGCGCCGCTCGCGCGCCGCGAGCTCAGGTGCCTGGGCGCGTATCCTCTCCGCGACCGCCAGACACTCGCCGTCGACGCCCAGCGCCGAGGCCACGCGGGCGTCGCCCGCGGGCGCGGGATGTGCCGCCCAGGTGGCCAGCCCCGCGGCGAGGCGGCAGGCCTTCTCGCGCGTCAGCTCGGGCGAGGCGTTCAGGGCGACCAGCAGGTCGCGGTTCTCTCTGGCACTCAGGTTGCAGCTTCTCCCGCCGTGCGTTCTTCCGTGAAGCAGACGGAATCCGGCATGCGGACCTTGCGCCGGCGCGAGGCCGGCGCTCGTCTGGAGGGCTCGGTGCGGTCGTATATACTGGCGTCCCTTCGCTTTTCGGGGTGGTGGAGGAACTCTTTCATGCGTCGGAACCGAGCAGGAATGGTGGTGGCGGCGATGGGTGTTGCGGTGGTGCTGGCGGCGTCCCTGCTGGCCCCGGGCGCGATCCACGCCAAGCCCGTCTCGGCCAGCGCACAGCTCTCCTTCGGCGTCGAGATGGCACGCCGCGGCCTGTGGAACGAGGCTTTTTTCCGCTTCCAGCAGGCGGCGCAGCTCGACCCGGGGAACCCCCGGATCCTCAACAACCTGGCGGTCGCCTCCGAGGCGCGGGGAGACTTCGAAGGTGCCCTGCGCTTCTACCAGGAGGCGCTCAAGATCAACTCCAACGACGCCGAGGTCAAGCGCAACTACGCGCGCTTCGTCGAGTTCTACCAGAGCTTCAAGGCCGGCGCCCAGAGCGGCGAGCCGGAAGCCGAGGGCGAGGCTCCGCCGCAGTCCGGCTCCGGGGACGGCTGAGTCCTCGGTGGGGAACAGCGGAGCTCGGCGGAGGCTCGGGAGGTTTCTCATGTCGAAACGCAACGCGCTCTTGCTGGCGCTCGCCTTGACCGCGGCATCGTCTCCTCTCGCCGCGGGCACCACCGAGGTCCGCCTGATGCTGCCGCAGCGCGCCAAGCTCGACCTGGCGGGCCGCAAGACCATCGCCGTGGTCCCGTTCCTGGTGGTGAGCCAGGAAGGCCAGGAGAAGGTGCGCGGCCGCGACATCAACGTGCAGCAGGAGTTCGAGCGCTACCTGCTCAAGGTGCTGCGCCGCGACACCGACCTCAAGGTGGTCGATCCCGGCCAGGTCCAGCTCCCGGTCTTCGACCTCGAGCGGCTGGCCCAGGAGCAGGATTTTTGGGCGGCGCTCGGCGAGCGCACCCAGGCCGACATCATCCTCGCCGGCAGCCTGGACTTCGACATCCAGGACCGCACCGGCTACCGCACCGAGGAGTACACCATGCCGTTCGACGGCCGCACCTACCGCCGTCAGGTGCTGGTCGAGCAGACGGGCTTCGAGTACGACATCCTGATGCAAGTCTACGACGGCCGCACCGGCAAGCTCATGTACGCGGACAACTTCAAGGACTTCCAGTCCATCGAAGGCGAGGACGCCGATCCTCTGCAGGGCATGTTCGAGAACCTCTTCGCCCTGGAGGACCGCATCGTCAACGTCTTCACCCAGAAGAGCGTCGAGGCCGCTCGCGTCCTGTTCACGGACTGAAAGGAGACCTCCCTTGGCCCGTCCACGCCCATCGACCTTCGCCCTCTCCCTGGCCGCGGCGGCGCTGGTCGCCGTGGTCGGGGCCTCACCGGCCGCGGCGCAGTTCCGCGGCTTCGGCAAGAACAAGGTCCGCTACGACGAGTTCAAGTGGCAGATCTACCACTCGCCCCATTTCGACGTCCACTTCTACCCCGAGGAAGAGCACCTGCTGCAGAAGGTGGTCTCCTTCGCGGAGAGCGCCTACGACGAGCTGTCGCGGGAGTTCGATTTCCAGATCCAGGATCCGACGCCGCTCATCTTCTTCCGCACCCACGCCGAGTTCGAGCAGAACAACGTCATCCTCAACTTCATCCCCGAGGGCATAGCGGCCTTCGCCTCGCCGGTGCGCAACCGCATGGTGATGCCGGTGGGCATGCCCGACCGCGAGCTCTACGAGTTGATCAGCCACGAGCTGACCCACATCTTCCAGTACCACATCCTCTTCCAGGGCAGCCTCTCCCGCGCCGCCACGCTGCGCCCGCCGCAGTGGTTCATGGAGGGCATGGCGAGCTACATGGCCAAGGACGAAGACGCCTACGCCAAGATGGTGCTGCGCGACGCGGTGGTCAACGACTTCATCCCCTCGGTCGCCGAGGGGGATCCGCAGGGCTACTTCGCCTACCGCTTCGGCCACGCGGTGTTCGACTACATCGAGGAGCGCTGGGGCAAGGAAGGCTTCCGCGATTTCCTCTACGAGTTCAGGAACACCCTGGGCGGCCGCGCCGGCCGCGCCCTCGAGCGTTCGTTCCGCATCCAACCCGAGGATTTCGACGTCGAGTTCCGGCGCTGGCTGCGCCAGAAGTACCTGCGGCGGCTGATCGAGACCGGCGAGCCGAGCGACTTCGGCAAACCCTTCCGCGTCGAGGACCAGCCCGGGACCGAGGAGATCTCCGCCGTCGCCTCGCCGTCCGGCGACCTGGTCGCCGCCTTCAGCGTGCAGAAGGGCGACCTGGACATCGTGCTCTTCGACAGCCAGAAACGGCGGCAGATCAAGAACCTCACCAAGGGCCTGTCCACCGCCTACGACTACCTGGTGGTGCAGTCGATGACCGTCGGCCGCGCCATGGGGCGCGACCTCGCCTTCTCGCCGGACGGCAACTACCTGGCGGTGTTCGCGCGCCGCGATCGCGGCCGCAGCCTGCTGCTGTTCGACGTTTTGAAAGGCGGCATCTCGCGCTCGATCGACATGGACGTCGACCAGCAGCAGGGCCTGGCCTGGAGCCCGGACGGCAAGCACGTGGCGTTCTCCGGCGCCAGGAACGGCGTGTTCGACATCTACGTGCTCGACCTCGACACCGTCGAGATCACGCCGGTGACCAGCGACCCGATCTTCGACGGCTCGCCGGCCTTCTCGCCGGACGGCAAGTCGCTGGTCTTCAGCTCCGACGTCGGCGGCCACGCCAAGCTCTTCCGCGTCGACCTGGCCGACCCCGCCAAGCGCTTCCAGCTCACCGCCGGCACCTCCGAGGACAAGGACGCCATCTACTCGCCCGATGGCAAGCGGGTGTACTTCACCTCGGAGCGCGATGGCTACGACAACATCTATGCCCTGGAGCTCGAGAGCGGCGAGATCCGCCAGTACACGGACGTGGTGACCGGCTGCTTCCAGCCGGCGGTGGTGGCGCGGCCCGAGGGCCGCGAGAGCCTGGTCTTCGGCGGCGTGTGGCGCGGCCAGCACCGGCTTTACCTGACCGACCTCGAGACGCCGATCGGAGAGCCGCAGAAGACGGTCCCCGGCGAGGAGCCGTCGGCCTCCGAGGATCTGGCCCGCTTCGAGCCTGGCATCGAAGTGTCGATCGACGACGCCAACAAGGGCAAGTACCGCGGCTTCAAGTTCTTCCTGACCGACGCCCAGACCGTCCTCGGCGTCGACGACAACCAGACCTTCCTGGGCACCGTCATCCTCACCTTCTCCGACTACCTGGGCGACAAGCAGATCGTCGCCGTGCTCTCCTCCTACGACGCGCTGTCCAACTTCTACGTCAGCTACACCGATCTCTCTCACCGCCTGCAGAAGTACGTGGCGCTCTACGACGACCGCGACTTCCTGTTCACGGTGCGCGACCCGCAGACCGGACAGATCCTCTTCCAGCGCGACGAGATTCGCCTGACCGGCGCCGAGACGGGTGTCGCCTACCCGTTTGGCCTCAACACTCGGATCGAAGGCGACGTCGGCTACCTCTTCCGCAAGTTCCCGGTGGAGGTGTTCATTCCGGGTGTCGGGTTCGATACTGTCCAGGTCGAGGACGACTTCCCTTACGTGGAGGCGGCGCTGGTGGGCGACTCCACTCTCTTCGCGCAATGGGGGCCGGTGGCGGGCCGCCGCTGGCGGCTCGACGCCACCTACGCGCCGGACCTCGAGGAGAGCGGCACCCTGACGGCGGAGCTCTCCGGCGACTTCCGGCAGTACCTGCCCACCTCGACGCGCACGGGCTTCGCTTTCCGCGTCTTCGCCGGCGCCCGCTACGGCAACAACCCGACGCCGTTTTTCATCGGCGGCGAGAGCATCCGCAGCTTCAATTTCCGCGAGCTGTCCGGTGATCGTGCCGGCTTCGTCACGGCGGAGTACCGCTTCCCGCTGATCGACGAGCTGCGGACGCCTTTCATGCGCTTCCAGAGCATCCGCGGCCGGGTCTTCCTCGACGTGGGGGCCGTGTGGTACGACGACCTCGGTGTCGTCGAGCAGTTGCCCGACAACAGCTTCATCGTCCGCGACTTCGAGTTCTGGGACGGCGACGAGAACCGTCTCAAGGACGGCTTCGCCGTCTACGGCCTGGGCTTCACGGTGCGCTTCCTGGGCCTCGACCTCAACTGGGACATCGGCAAGCGGTGGGACTTGAAGGAAACGCTCTCGGGCTTCACCACGACGTTCATCATCGGTACGCGGTTCTAGCGGTTGCCCGGGCAGGCCGCGCCCCGGCGCGGCCCCTTCCAGCACAGTCCGCCGAGTTGTAGCCCTTGCCCAAGGGCGCTAGAATCCGATCAACCTATGCAGATTCGAGTATTAGGCAGCTACGGCGGCGAGAGCCGGGATTGCCGCACGACCTGCCTGCTGATCAACGAGACGCTGGCGCTCGACGCCGGCTCCCTGACCCGCGTCCTCTCGCTCGACGAGCAGCTTCCGATCCGCACCGTCGTCCTCACTCACGCGCATGTCGACCACACGAGCTGCCTGCCGTTCTTCGTCGAGAACGTGTACGGCGCCACCGCGGCGCCGATCGACGTCTACGCCGGCAAGGCCACCATCGACGCGGTCAAGAGCCATCTCTTCAACGACGCCGCCTGGCCCGACTTCACTCGCCTGCCCAGCGACGGCTCGCCGGCCCTGCGTTTGCACGAAATCACCGCCGGGGTGACACTCGAGCTCGCCGGCGTGCGGCTGACGCCAATCCCCGTCAACCACCCGGTGCCGACCTTCGGCTTTCTCCTCGAAGGCGCCGCCGGGTCGGTGCTGTGGTCGAGCGACACCGGGCCCACCACCGCGCTGTGGGAGGTCGCCAACGCGGCGGCCGACCTCAGGGCGGTCTGCCTCGATACCAGCTTCGACAACGCGCTGCAGGCGGTGGCGGACGCTTCCGGGCACTTGACGCCGCAAGCCGTCGAGCGCGAGCTCGCCAAGCTCGAGCGCAAAGTGCCGGTGCTGCTGCACCATCTGAAGCCGCCCTCGGTCGAGCGCATTCGCGGCGAGGTGCGGCGCCTCGGCAACCCTGACCTGGCCTACCTGGAGCAGGGCGAGAGCTACGATTTTTCGTGATACCGTTGCCGGCGACGGAGGCCCCCTCCCGCTTGCAGCAGTCGCTGTTCGACATCCCAACAGACCCCTCTCATCCCGGCCTGGAGGCCGCGGTTTCCAGGCGCCGTGCCCGCTCTCCCTCGGACCTACCGCTGCGGCTCGTGGTCCTGGGCTCCGGCTCGGGCGGCAACGCCGTGGTGGTCGAGGTGGGAGGCCACCGGCTGCTGCTCGATGCCGGCTTCTCCTGCCGCGAGATCGAGCGCCGGCTCGCGCAGCGGGGCCTGGCGCCGGCGGGCTTCGACGCCGTGGTCGTCACCCACGAGCACGAGGACCACGTGCGCGGCGCCGACCGCTTCTGCCGCCGCCACGGCGTGCCACTGTTCGCCACCGCCGGCACGCTCGACGGCTCGCCGCTCTCGGAGCCGACGCGGCGGGGAGCGACCGTGATCCGCTCGGGCGAGCCGTGGGAGGTGGGCGGCTTCCGGCTCGAGGCGTTCAGCATCCCGCACGATGCCCGCGAGCCGGTGGGCCTGGTGCTCGAGGACGGCTGCGGGCGGCGCGTCGGGCTGGTGGCGGACCTCGGCACCAGGAGCCGCCTCGCCTGGGGCCGCCTGGTGGATCTGGATCTGCTGATCCTGGAGGCCAACCACGACCTCGAGATGCTGCGCAACGGCCCCTACCCCTGGCCGCTCAAGCAGCGAGTCGCCGGCCGCCATGGCCACCTCTCGAACGCTGACGCCGCCGACGGGCTCGCCGAGCTGGTCTGCGACCGCCTGCACTGGGTGGTCCTCTACCACCTCTCCCGTACCAACAACCTGCCGGCCCTGGCCGCGGACGCGGCGGGCGAGGCGCTGAGCAAAGTGAGCTCACCGGCGACGCTGCTGGTGAGCGAGCAGCATCAACCGACCGCATGGGTGGAAATCCCCTGATCCGGCCCCCCCAATCCGGTCACCCAAATCCGGCAAGGAGAAGCAGCGTGAAAGCCCGCATCACCGTCTATCCCCGCAGGGAGATCCTCGATCCGCAGGGCAAGGCGATCAAGGAGGCCCTCGCCCGCCTGGGCTTCGACCAGGTCCGCGACCTGCGGGCCGGCAAGAGCTTCGACCTCGAGCTGGCGGGCGAGGACGCCACCGCGGCCCGCGCCGATCTCGAGGACATGTGCCGGCGCCTGCTCTCGAACCCGCTGGTCGAGAGCTACTCGATCGAGCTCGCCTCGGAGGAGGCGGCGCGATGAGGTGCGGCGTCGTCATCTTCCCGGGCAGCAACTGCGACCACGACGTCTACCACGTGCTCAAGCACGTGCTCGCCCAGGACGCGACCTTCCTCTGGCACCAGGACGACTCGCTCAAGGCCTGCGACCTGGTGGTGGTGCCTGGAGGCTTCTCCTACGGCGACTACCTGCGCGCCGGCGCCCTCGCCGCCCAGTCGCCGGTGATGGCGGCGATCCGCCGCCACGCCGAAGCCGGCGGGCTGGTGCTCGGCATCTGCAACGGCTTCCAGATCCTGCTCGAGGCCGGCCTGCTGCCCGGCGCCATGCTGCGCAACCAGTCGCTGCGCTTCGAGTGCCGCGAGGTCTTCCTCAAGGTGGAGCGCAGCGACTTGCCGTTCACCCACCGCTACGCCCAGGGCCAGATCCTGCGTATGCCGATCGCCCACATGGAGGGCAACTACGTGACCTCGGCCGGCGAGCTGGCGCTGCTCGAGGCGCGGCGGCAGGTCGTCTTCCGCTACGTGGCGCCGGCGGGCGAGGTCGACCCGGCCTGGAATTTCAACGGCGCCCTGGCGGCGATCGCCGGGATCACCAACCAGGAAGGCAACGTGCTCGGCATGATGCCCCATCCCGAGCGCGCCTCGGAGGCGCTGCTCGGAGGGAGCGACGGCCTCCCCCTCTTCGAGTCGGCGCTCGCCGCCGCGGCGCAGCCGCTGGGGGTGGCGTCTTGAACGCCGCCCCCGAGGCCGCCGTCGATCTCGAGCTGGCGCGAAGCCACGGCCTCGCGGAGGAGGAGTACGAAAGGCTGCTCTCGATCCTCGGCCGCACGCCGACCTTGACCGAGCTCGGCATCACCTCGGCGCTGTGGTCCGAGCACTGCTCGTACAAGTCCTCCAAGGCCTACCTCAGGGAGCTTCCCACCGACGGCCCGCACGTGGTCTACGGCCCGGGCGAGAACGCGGGCGTGGTCGACATCGGCGACGGCTGGGTGGCGGCCTTCAAGATGGAGAGCCACAACCACCCGAGCTTCATCGAGCCTTACCAGGGGGCGGCGACCGGCGTCGGCGGCATTCTGCGCGACGTCTTCACCATGGGCGCGCGCCCCATCGCCTGCCTCGACTCGCTGCGCTTCGGCGACCTCGACGCACCGCGCATGCGCTACCTCATCGACGGCGTGGTGCGCGGCATCGGCGGCTACGGCAACTGCGTGGGCATCCCCACGGTGGGGGGCGAGACCGGCTTCCATCCGAGCTACAACGGCAACATCCTGGTCAACGCCTTCGCCTTGGGAGTGGCGCGGCGCGAGCGCGTCTTCACCGCCCGCGCCAGCGGGCCGGGGAACCCCATCCTCTACGCCGGCAGCCGCACCGGCCGCGACGGCATCCACGGCGCCACCATGGCCTCCGAGTCCTTCGACGCCGAGAGCGAAGCCAAGCGGCCGACCGTGCAGGTGGGCGACCCGTTCACCGAGAAGGTGCTGCTCGAGGCCTGCCTGCAGGCGATGCGCAGCGACGCCATCGTCGCCATCCAGGACATGGGCGCCGCCGGCCTAACCAGCTCGGGCTTCGAGATGGCGGGCCGCGGCGGCACCGGCATCCGGCTCGACCTCGACAAGGTGCCGCTGCGCCAGGCCGGCCTCTCGGGCTACGAGATCATGCTCTCCGAGTCGCAGGAGCGCATGCTGCTGGTGGCCAAGCGCGGCAAGCAGGAGGAGCTGATCCGCATCTTCGAGCGCTGGGGCCTGGCGGTGGTGCCGATCGGAGAGGTCACGGCGAGCGGCAGGGCGGTGATCCACCGCCACGGCGAGAAGATCGCCGACCTGCCCATCGAGCCGTTGACCGGCGGCGCTCCCGTCTATCGCCGGCCGGCCGCGCCGCCGGCCGACCTCGCACGGCGCCAGGCCGAGCCACAGGTGCCGCCGGCCGAGGACCCGGGAGGGGCGCTCGTCCGCCTGCTCGAAACCCCGGAGCTGGCGAGCAAGGAGTGGATCTGGAACCAGTACGACTGGAGCGTGCGCACCAACACGGTCGCCGGGCCAGGCGGCGACGCGGCGGTGCTGGCGCTGAAGGGCACGGGTACCGGCCTGGCCCTCTCCTCGGACGTCAACCCGGTCTACTGCTACCTCGACCCGCGCACCGGCGGCGCACAGGCGGTGGCCGAGGCGGTGCGCAACCTGGCCTGCGCCGGCGCCGAGCCGGTGGGGCTGACCGACTGCCTGAACTTCGGAAACCCGGAGAACCCGGAGGTTGCCTGGCAGCTCCGCGAGTGCGTGCGGGGCATGGCCGAGGCCTGCCGCGCCCTCGGTGTGCCGGTGGTCTCGGGCAACGTCTCGCTCTACAACGAAACCGAGGGCCGCTCGATCCACCCCACCCCGACGGTGGTCGCGGTGGGGGTGGTGCCGGACCTCGGCCACCTGCCGCGGGCGGCCTTCCAGCGGCCCGGCCAGCGAGTGATCCTGCTCGGCGCCGATGCCGGGGAGCTCGGTGGCTCCGCTTACCTCCGCCTGCTCCACGGCTGCGAGCAGGGCCGGCCGCCGAAGGTTGACCTCGAGGCCGAGGCGCGGCTCGCCGAGGTGCTGCGCATCCTGGTCTACAACGGCTCGATCTCGACTGCGCACGACCTCTCCGAGGGCGGCCTCGCCGTGGCCCTCGCCGAGTGCTGCTTCGGCCGCGAGATCGGCGCGCGGGTGCGCGTGCCGCTGTCGCCGACCCACCTGTTCTCCGAAACGCAGGCGCGGGCCGTGGTCTGCTGCGCGTCCTCGCAGGCCGAGGCCCTGTTGCAGGCGGCGGCGGAGGGGGGCGTTCCCGCGCTCGATGCCGGCGAGACCGGCGGCGCGGATCTGGTGATCGAGGCCGACGGCGCCACGGTCGCGCTCGGCGTCGCCGATCTCAAACGCCGCTGGCAGACGGCGCTGCCCCGGGCGTTGGGGATGTAGACATGTGCGGCATTTTCGGCATCGAAGGCCACGACGACGCCTCCAACCTGACCTACCTGGGTCTCTACGCCCTCCAGCACCGCGGCCAAGAGAGCGCCGGCATCGTCTCCTGGGACGGCCGGCAGCTCCACGTGGAACGGAGGATGGGCGAGGTCGCCGACGCCTTCGACGGCAAGGTCCTGGCGCGCCTGCCGGGGACGCGAGCCATCGGCCACACCCGCTACTCCACGGCCGGCCCCTCCGTGATCGCCAACGCGCAGCCCATCGTGGTCAAGACCTCGATGGGACCGGTGGCGATCATCCACAACGGCAACTTGACCAACGCCCTGGAGCTGCGCGAAGAGCTGGAGCGCGAGGGAGCGATCTTCCAGACCACGAGCGATACCGAGGTGATCCTCCACCTGATGGCGCGCAACCCGAGCCCCGACCTGGTCGAGTCGCTGCTGGCGGCGCTCTCCCGGGTGCGGGGGGCATACTGCCTGCTCGTGATCACCGATCGCTGCCTGATCGCGGCCCGCGATCCCTTCGGTTTCCGCCCCCTGGTCTACGGATCGATCGGCGGCAAGCCCTGCTTTGCTTCGGAGACCTGCGCCTTCGACCTGCTGGGCGCCACGCTTCACCGCGAGCTCGAGCCGGGAGAGGTGATGGTGTGTCGCGACGGCGGCATCGGCTCTTTCCGCCTCCCGGAGACCCCTCGCCCGACGCGCTGCGCCTTCGAGCTGGTTTACTTCGCCCGGCCGGATAGCACGATCTTCGGCAACTCGGTCTCCGCCGCGCGCCTGAAGATGGGGGCGGCGCTGGCCCGCGAGGCGCCGGCGGTGGCAGACCTCGTGGTGCCGGTGCCGGACAGCGGCCTGTTCGCGGCGCTCGGCTACAGCCGCGAGTCCGGCCTGGAGTTCGAGTTCGGCCTGATCCGCAACCATTATGTCGGTCGGACGTTCATCCAACCCAGGCAATCGATACGCGACTTCGCGGTCAGGGTGAAGCTCAACCCGGTGCCCGAGCTGATCCGCGGCAAGCGAGTGGTGCTGGTGGACGATTCCATCGTCCGCGGAACGACCTCGCCGAAGATCGTCAAGATGGTGCGCGATGCCGGCGCCAGGGAGGTTCACGTGCGGATCTCCTGCCCGCCGACCCGCTGGCCCTGCCACTACGGCATCGATATGCCCACCCGCGAGGAGCTGGTGGCCGCAACGCACAGCCTGCAGGAGATCCGAGATTTCCTTGCGGCCGACAGCCTGGGCTACCTGTCGCTCGAGGGCATGCTGGCCGCGCTGTCGGGCGACCCGGAGAGCTACTGCACTGCCTGTTGGACCGGAGACTACCGGGTGCCGGTCGTTCCGGGAGATCGCCGCCAGGCCGAGCTGTTCCCGATCCGTACCGAAGGGGGCCCGTGAAGCCCGGCGGTGCCTACGCCGCCGCCGGGGTCGACATCGACGCCCAGGAGGTCGGGCTGGCTCAGGTCAAAGAGCTGGCGCGGTCCACCTTCACGGCCGGCGTGCTCTCCGGGATCGGCAGCTTCGGAGGCCTCTTCCGGCCCGATCTCGCCGGCTTCACCGAGCCGGTGCTAGTGGCTTCGGCCGACGGCGTCGGCACCAAGCTGGCGGTTGCCCGGATGGCGGGTGATTTCACCACCGTCGGCCGCGACCTGGTCAACCACTGCGTCAACGACATCCTGGTGCAAGGGGCCGTTCCTCTGTTCTTTCTCGACTACGTGGGCGCGGGCGTCCTCGACCCGGAGAAGCTGGTGGAGCTGGTGGCGGGAGTGGCGGCCGGCTGCCGTGAGAACGGCTGTGCCCTGCTCGGCGGCGAGACTGCGGAGATGCCCGGCTTCTACCGGCCGGGCGACTACGAGCTGGCGGGGTTCATCGTCGGCATGGTCGACCGGCCGCGCATGCTCGACGGCAGCCGAGTGCAGGCCGGTGACGTGCTGATCGGCCTGCCGTCGGCCGGCCTCCATACGAACGGGTACTCGCTCGCTCGCCACATCCTCTTCGAGCGTCTGGGCTTGGAGCTCGGCGATCGCATCCCAGGGGCCGAGGAGGACCGCACGGTGGGCGAGTTCCTGCTGGCTCCCCACCTCTCCTACCTCGACGCGCTCCGCCCGCTGCTCGGCCATCCGTCGCTCCACGGCCTGGCCCACATCACGGGCGGCGGGCTGACCGACAACCTGCCGCGGATGCTGCCGCCGGGGAACCGTGCCGTCGTCCGCCTCGGGAGCTGGCAGGTGCCCGAGCCCTTCCGGCTCCTCGAGCGGCACGGCGAGGTGGAGCCAACGGAGATGCTCCGCGTCTTCAACCTGGGGATTGGACTCGTGGCGATGGTCGACCCGGCCGGCCGCGACGAAGTGCTTGCGAGCCTGCGGCGCGGCAGTCAGGAGCCAGTGGTGCTGGGCCGCGTCGAGGCGGGCGGGGAGGGAGTCGTCTACGAGGGCGCCTGGTGACGGCGAAGGCCCGGCTCGCCGTGCTGCTCTCCGGGCGCGGCAGCAACTTCCTGGCCATCCATGGGGCGATCGAGCGCGGCGAGCTGCCGGCCGAGATCGTGCTCGTGGTTTCGAACGAGCCGGAGGCGCTGGGCCTGGCCCGCGCCCGCGACCTTGGCCTGGCCGCCGTGGCGGTGCCTCACCTGGGGGCGGGGGGCCGCGCGCCGCACGAGGCGCGGGTGCTGGCGGAGCTCGAGGCGGCCCGGGCGGACTGGGTCTGCCTCGCCGGTTACATGCGGCTCCTGTCGCCGGACTTCGTGGCCCGCTATCCTTGGCGCATCCTCAACATCCACCCCAGCCTGCTGCCCGCGTTTCCCGGCCTCGAGGCGCAGCGGCAGGCCCTGGAATACGGGGTCCGGATCTCCGGTTGTACGGTCCACCTGGTGGAAGCCGGCCTGGACAGTGGTCCCATCGTGGACCAGCGGGCCGTTCCCGTGCTGCCGGGCGACACGCCGGACGACCTGGCCCACCGCATCCTCGAGCAGGAGCATCAGCTCTACCCCGCGGCCTTGCGTCGCCTGCTCACGGAGCCCTGGGTCATCGAGGGTCGGCGGCTGGCTTTTGGCCGGACGGAGCCAGGGGGTTGACAAGCTGCGCGCCCTTGCCTACTATTCGCCTCCCCTCGTTGGGAGCTCGAACGAGGGCAGCGGACCGGCGGAAATCAGAGATCCCGTCCAGGCGTAGAAGACGCTGCTCACGGCAGCGTCAGGCCGAGCGGGTCCGCGGTTCGGATTGAATCCCTACCCGAAGGCATGAGGCCGGCGGCGCGCTCCTCGAAAGAGGCGTGTCGGGCGGCATCGGGGTTGACAGGCGGATCGGGGCCGCTGTAGTATCGCCTTTCGCGCCCTCGATGGCGCCGGTTCTTTGAAAACTGAATAGAGGAAGAGTCAACGTCAATTCTTGGGCCTGCTGCGCAAGCGGCGGCTCGAGTCGAAAACGAATAACGGCGCCGTCGGTCTTTAGCCGGCCGGCGAGCGCATGCAGGTTCAAACTGGAGAGTTTGATCCTGGCTCAGAATGAACGCTGGCGGCGTGCTTAACACATGCAAGTCGTGCGCGAAAGCGACTTCGGTCGCTGGAGAGCGGCGAACGGGTGAGTAACACGTGGATAACCTGCCTGGAAGTGGGGGATAACCTGGGGAAACTCGGGCTAATACCGCATACGTTCGCGAGGCTACGGCCTGGCGAACAAAGATGGCCTCTGCTTGCAAGCTATCGCTTCCAGAGGGGTCCGCGCCTGATTAGCTAGTTGGTAGGGTAACGGCCTACCAAGGCGATGATCAGTAGCCGGCCTGAGAGGGTGATCGGCCACACTGGAACTGAGACACGGTCCAGACTCCTACGGGAGGCAGCAGTGGGGAATATTGGACAATGGGCGCAAGCCTGATCCAGCAACGCCGCGTGGAGGACGAAGGTCTTCGGATCGTAAACTCCTGTCAGATGGGAAGAACGGGCGTCGGCAAATAGTCGACGTTCTTGACTGTACCATCAGAGGAAGCCCCGGCTAACTCTGTGCCAGCAGCCGCGGTAATACAGAGGGGGCAAGCGTTATTCGGAATTATTGGGCGTAAAGGGCGCGTAGGCGGCTTGATAAGTCAAAGGTGAAATCCCTCGGCTCAACCGAGGACCTGCCTTTGATACTGTCTCGCTTGAGGCCGGGAGAGGGTAGCGGAATTCCCAGTGTAGCGGTGAAATGCGTAGATATTGGGAGGAACACCAGTGGCGAAGGCGGCTACCTGGACCGGTTCTGACGCTGAGGCGCGAAAGCGTGGGGAGCAAACAGGATTAGATACCCTGGTAGTCCACGCTGTAAACGATGGGTACTCGGTGCTGCGGGTATCGACCCCTGCGGTGCCTTAGCTAACGCGTTAAGTACCCCGCCTGGGGAGTACGGTCGCAAG
>JBIOXV010000162.1:0-17606 GCA_044869805.1 Thermoanaerobaculia bacterium
GCGGCGACGGCGGAATGGAGCGCCGTGGGCGAGACCTCGATCGGCACGTAGGCGGCCGGGTCGGCGAGCCGCCGCAGCAGCAGGCGGGTCTTGCTGCCGCTGCCGCTGCCCGGCTCGATGAGCAGGCATCCGGGCCCCAGCAGGCCTGCGATCTCCGCCCCGTGGCGCTCGAGGATCTCGGTCTCGGCCCGCGTCAGGTAGTACTCCGGCAGCTCGGTGATGCGCTCGAAGAGGTGCGAGCCGCGCTCGTCGTAGAAGTACTTGCTCGGCAGCTCCTTGGGGGTGCGGGTCAGGCCGTCGAGCACGTCGGCCTCGAGCTCGTCATCGACGGTGGAGGGTGCGAGCCGCTGCAGTGGGATGACCATCACAGGTCCTTTGCCAGCCGGATGCCGGTGAACTGCCAGCGCGCGGCCGGTGGGAAGAAGTTGCGGTAGGTGGGCCGGATATGGCTCGCCGGCGTGGCGCAAGAGCCGCCACGCAGCACGAACTGGTTGCACATGAACTTGCCGTTGTATTCACCCAGCGCGCCGCTCGCCGGTCGATACCCGGGATACGGTGCATAGGCGCTGTGCGTCCACTCCCAGACGTCGCCGAAGACCTGGCGCGGGCCGCTCGCCGGACCGGCCGCCAGGGGACCCGGATGGAAGCGGCCGGAGTCGAGCAGGTTGCCCGCCAGCGGCGCCTCCCGCGCTGCTACTTCCCACTCCGCCTCGCTCGGCAGCCGCGCCCCGGCCCAGCGGGCGTAGGCGTCGGCCTCGTAGAGGCTGACGTGGCAGACCGGCTCGCCGGGGTCGACGCGCCGCCAGCCGCCGAGCGTCGAGCACCACCACTCGCGGTCGCGGCGCTGCCAGTAGAGCGGCGCCTCCCAGCCGCCCGCCTGCACCGCGTCCCAGCCGTCCGCGAGCCACAGCTCGCTCGCCTGGTAGCCGCCGTCCTCGAGGAAGTGCAGGTACTCGCCGTTGGTCACCAGCCGGTCGCCGAGGCCGAAGGCCGGGAGGAGGACCTTGTGGCGCGGCCCCTCGTTGTCGAAGGCGAAGCCGGGGCCGGCGTGGCCGATCTCGTAGATCCCCTCGTCGCGGCCCTCGAAGCCGAGCTCGGGCACCGGCGCCGTGCCGTCCTCGGGGCCGCTCGCCGACGCGGCGTAGACCGGCGCCAGTGGGTTCACCGAGAACAGGTGCTTGACGTCGGTGAGGATCAGCTCCTGGTGCTGTTGCTCGTGGTGCAGGCCGAGGGTGAACACCGGCTCGATCGCCTGCCAGCGAGCCTCGTCGAGCAGCGCCGCGAGCTCCACCACGGCGTGGTCGACGGCGGCGCGGTAGCGATAGGTCTCCTCCACCGTCGGGCGCGACAGCAGGCCGCGCGCGGCGCGCGGCTGGCGCGGCCCCACGGCGTTGTAATAGGAGTTGAAGAGGAAGCCGTACTGGGGATGGAGCGGGCGGTGGTCAGGCCGCGCGGCGGCGAGCACGAACGTCTCGAAGAACCACGAGGTGTGGGCCAGGTGCCACTTCACGGGGCTGGCGTCGGGCATCGACTGCACCACGCAGTCTTCGACCGCGAGCGGGCGGCAGAGCCGGTCGGTGGTCGAGCGCACCTCGCGGAACTGCCCCACCACCCCGCCGCGGCCGCGACGCTTGGAACCAGCGGAGGGTCGGGACGGGGAGCGCGACGCGGAGGGCACGCTCCATTCTACGATCATCGCCGCTGGTCCTTGGCAGGCTCGGGCCGGTCCGCGTCGCGGACCTGGCGCGCCCGCACCACGTAGCGCAGGGGAGCCGGGCCCACGTAGTTGAACGGATAGCAGGTGACGAGCGTCAGCGACGGATCGGGCCCCGGGTCGAGGACTGCGGTGTGCTCTGGCTCGACGATCGAAACCTGGTCGACGAAGTACTCGAACCTGCCGTCCGGGGTGGCGAATACGATGCGATCGTCGAGCTCGATGTGGCGCAGGCCGCGAAAGATGGTGTCGCGATGACCGGCCAGAGCCACGTTGCCCTTCTCACCGGGAAACGACGTGTCGGGCAAGTGGCCTACGGCGCGCCGCAGGGTGACCGTGTCGACACCTTCGGCGACGATCGCGTCGATGCCGACACCCGGGATCTCGAGCCGGCCGATCAGGCCGCCGGCGGCGGCGCTGGCCCGCGCCCCGGTGGCGACGGCCTCGGGCTTCGCTCTCACTCCCAGGCGGCCCAGGACATCGTCCAGCCGCGCGCTCTGCAGGGTTTCGAATGCGAAGCGGTCGAGCGACACGTAGCCCAGATAACCGAAACAAAGCAGGGCGACCAGGAGCAACGCCGCCTCGAGTGAGTGGGCGAAGCTCCGGGCCACCCTGACGTCAGGCGCCCCCGCGTACCGGAAGGCCGGCTTGGGTTGCGACAGGCGCCTCATGGCGAGTGATCCGATCCTCGAACCACTCGCTGCTAGCTGCGACGGGCCACGTGCAGGCCGGCGGCGCCGGCCAGGGCCAACAGCCCGATCAGGCCGACCAGAGCGAACGGGCTCGCGGTCTGCGGCAGCTCGCTGCTGGCGGACATGTCGTCCGGGTCATCGAGGTCGGTGGCCGCGGTGCTCGTGGTCTCCGTCTCGGTCTCCGTCTCCGTGGTGGTCGTCGTAGTGGTGGCGGTCGGCTCTGTGCCGTAACCACTCTCGCTGGTAGTCGTCGTCGAGCTCGTCGACGTCATCGAGCCACCCAGCTCGACCTCGGCCGCGTGGAAGGTGCCGTTGGCCAGCGTGTGGTAGTCCACGGTGACCACGTCACCCGGCTTCGGGTCGCTCGCCGGCTTGGTGGTCTGCGCGTCGAGCGCGAAGGTCATGCGGATGTCCTTGTCGGTCTGCAGGACGAGCGACGACGAAGACCAGGAGATCACCTTGCCGCTCACGCTCAGCGTCGAGCCCATGTCGGACTGCGCCCAGGCGGCGACCGCACAGACGGCGGCGAACGCGCACAAGAGAGCGATTGTGTAGCGCTTCATGGTTGAGTCTCTCCTTAGTGGATCGTTGTTGGATGGGCCGCGGCACGGTGGCGCGGCCAGCACCCAGGCCAAAGTGCAACTCCCGTTCCACTGGCGCGCCCGCCGCCGCGGGCTCGCGGCCGGCCGGCGGTGAAAGATTTTCAGCGTTGCCCGGCAACGGGTGCCGGGAAGGTACACAGCGAGCCGGAAGCTCACGGTTCGGCACCCGAGCCGATCCGCAGCTCGAGGCCGGCACGGCTGGTCGTCAGGGTGTCGCGTTCAGGACGCTGATCTTCACCGTTTCCACCGGCGAAGTTTCCGCGGCGGGCAGGCGCCAGACCACCAGGCCGATCGCCAGCGCCAGTAGCACCAGCAGCGGAGCCAGGTCCTGCGGCCGCGGCTCCTCGTGGTGCGGGCGGTGCCCGTAGGCGAAGAGCAGGCAGGTGGTGAGCAGCAGCAGCAGGCCGGCCTCGAGCACCGGCGCGATGCGCGAGCTGAAGAGGCTGATGTCGCGCTGCCCGAAGAGCACCGGCACGAGCAGGCCGAGCGCCACCGGCAGGGCGAACAGGATGCTGGCACCGAGCAGCGCGGAGAGGCGGCGCGGCGCGAGCAGGAAGCGCAGCCCACCATAGGCGACGAGGGCGAAGGCACCCAGCCCGAAGCCGGCGGCGAGCGCCATGGTGCGCCAGCTCGGGAGCAGGCTCGGGGCCTGCTGCTCGAAACCCAGCGAGATCCCGACGCCGCAGGCCACCCAGGTGGCGAGGCCGACCTGGAGCTGGCGGAACGTCTCGCGGCTCCAGAACAGGTGCAAGGTGCGGACGCGAATGGATCGAACTCCACGCATAGGTTCTCGATCTCCTCCCATGGACGCGAAGAGCAAGGCGAGTGCCACGGAGGGGTCGAGCCGCCGGAGCGGCGGCCGGACGCCGGCGCAGGCAGCCGTTGCCGTCGGCCAAGAAAGCGAACGGAAAGCTTTGCAACGAGATGCGCCACCGTTGCCGCGGCGCGCGTGGCGAGCCGAGCGTCGAGGGGGCTACCGGCTCAGGCCCGATCCTGCAGGCGGGCCTCGCCGGACGCCTTCGCGCAGTGGTTGCAGCAGTAGAGCCTGCCGTCCGCCTCCAGGCCGTGGCCGATGATGCGGCAGCCGCAGTGCGAGCATGCCGGCGCCAGCAGGTGGATCGCGCACTCGAAGCTGTCGAAGGTCAAGGTGGTGTCCGCCAGCGTCACCTGGAAAGCCTTGTCGTAGTCGTTGCCGCAGTGCGCGCAGCGTGGCATGGTGCCTCCTCTCGTTCGTCGCCGTTCGTCGTGTCGGGACGGAGGGTGCAAGGCCGTTGCCCGCGCTCCGCCGTCCCGCCGTCCTCGGGGCATGGCTCTTGCGGAACGGCTGAGCGGAACCTCCTGGACGAACCGATGGCCATCTCCCTTGCTCCCGTCTCGCTCAAGCCGGCGCACCTGAAGCGCTACCGGGATATCGCCCGCCTGCTGCTCAAGTACGGCCGCCGCGAGTGGAGGGACACCGGTTGGGCGGCGGACGCGGGCCTCTCCGAGGCCGAGCTGGTGGCCGACGGCAGCACGCCGGCCGCACAGCAGCTCGCCGCCGACCTCGAGGCGCTGGGCCCCACCTTCATCAAGCTGGGGCAGGTGCTCGCGGCGCGCGCCGATCTGCTGCCCCTTCCCTACCTCACTGCGCTGGCGCGGCTCCAGGACCAGGTCGAGCCCTTCGCTTTCGCCGAGGTGGAGCGGGTGGTGGAGACTGAGCTCGGGGTGCGCCTGGCCAAGGCCTTCGCGCACTTCGAGTCGGTGCCGCTCGCCGCCGCCTCGCTCGGCCAGGTGCACCGCGCGGCACTGCGCGACGGCCGGCCGGTGGCGGTCAAGGTGCAGCGGCCCGGCGTGCGCGAGACGATGGTCGACGATCTCGCGGCGATCGGCGAAGCCGCGGCCTGGCTCGAAAACCACACCGAGGTCGGCGGCCGCTACCAGCTCGCGGCGCTCGCCGAGGAGTTCCGCCACACGCTGCAGCGCGAGCTGGACTACGGCCGCGAGGCGCAGAGCCTGGAGCGCATGGGAGAGATCCTGGAGCCCTTCCGGCGGCTGGTGGTGCCACAGCCGGTCCACGGCTACACCACCTCCCGCGTGCTCACCATGGACTACGTGCGCGGCCGCAAGATCACCTCGATCGGGCCGCTGGCGCGCCTCGAGCTCGACGGCGAGGGCCTCGCCGACGAGCTGTTCGACGCCTACCTCCACCAGGTGCTGGTGGCCGGCTTCTTCCATGCCGATCCTCATCCCGGGAACGTCTTCCTGACCGAGGACCGCCGCCTGGCGCTGCTCGACCTCGGCATGGTCGGCCACCTGTCGTCGGCGCTGCAGGAGAGGCTGCTGCGGCTGCTACTCGCGGCGAGCGACGGCCGTGGCGAGGAGGCTGCGGCCCTGGCCGAAGCCATGGGCTCCCGGCTGCCGCACTTCGACGCCGGGAGCTTCACCAACGCCATTGCCAGTCTGGTGGCGCAGCAGCGGGAGCACACGCTCGAGCAGCTCGCGATCGGCCGCCTGATGCTCGCCGTGGCGCGCGCCAGCGCCGACGCCGGCCTGCGCCTGCCGACCGAGCTGCCGTTGCTCGGCAAGACGCTGCTGCAGCTCGACGAAATCGGCCGCGCCATCGCGCCCGGCTTCCAGCCCAACCGGGCAATCCGCCGGCACGCCCTGGAGATAGTGCGCGAGCACCTGCGCAAGAGTGCTTCGCCCCCCAACCTGCTCGCCGCCCTGGGCGACGTCAAGGAGTTCCTGGAGCGGCTGCCGGCACGCACCAACAAGATCCTCGACCTGGTGGCGAACAACGAGCTCAAGCTCCAGGTGGACGCCATCGACGAGCGGCTGCTGATGGAGGGCGCGCAGAAGATCGCCAACCGCATCAGCGTCGGGCTGGTGCTCGCCGCGTTGATCGTCGGCGCCAGCATGCTGATGCAGGTGCCGACCCAGTTCCGGATCCTCGGCTACCCGGGGCTGGCGATGCTGCTCTTCTTGGCCGCCGCGGCCGGGGGCGTGGGCCTGGTCGCCAGCATCCTGTGGAACGACCGCCGAGCGCGCCGTTCGCGGCGCGGTTGAGTCGTGCCCGAGGCCTGGCTCGTCGCTTGCAGTAACCGCCTGTCGCTTGCAGTAGCCGCCTCACGTCACGCGCAGGCTCTTTCCCGGCCGTCGTTGGTAGGAGATCGGGAGCAACCTCGAGCGAGGGTGGATGACCATGGGACAGAGGTGCTCTCTCGGCTGGCGCAAGGCCAAGGACTCCGTCCGCGACGCGGCGCACCGCGTCGAACCAGCCCTGCCCGGCGACACCGACCGCGACGGCCGTTAGATCCATTCGCTTCTCCTCGGGTCCCCTCTTGTGCGCCCCCGCGAAACGCGGGGGTTTTTTCTTGGCTGCCGCGGAGAACACAGAAAGGGCCGCTCGCGACGAGCGGCCCTCGGGGATCGGAGCATGGGGAGGAGCTAGAAGGTCCAGCGCACTCCGAGGTTGGCGCCGAACCCGTCGAGGTCGAAGTCCGCCTTGTCCCGGACGTCGATGTCGTCGATGTCGTCGAGGTCCTCGGGGTCGAGCTCCACGGTGCCCTCCATCTTGCGGTAAGTCCCCTCGACGAAGAACTGGATGCGATCGGGGTTGCCGAAGGCGGCGCCCACTGCCGCGTAGTAGCCCACCTCGTCCTCCACCTCGCCGAAGTCGCTGTCCAGCAGGTAGTAGCCGGCGCCGCCCGCGACGTAGGGACGGATGTTCTCGTGCGGGAACGTGAAGCGCACGCCGATCTCGAGCGGGGTCACGTTGATGCCCTTCTCCTGGAAGACCGGATCGTCGCTGTCGAAGGCGTTGGCCAGCGGGTCGTCGGAGAGCTCTTCGAAATAGGTGGCGCGCAGCTCGACGGCGACGGTGTCGTTGAACGGCAGGCCCAGGCTGATGCCGCCGCCGGCCGCGTCACCGGCCGCGTCGGTGTCCCAGTAGGACCCGTACAGCGAGAAGTCGGTGGCGGTCGCCGGCAACGCACAGGCGAGGCCGAGAACGATCGCCAGTAAAGCTCTGCTCTTCATAGCTGGATCTCCTTAGGTTGTGATTGGGTGAGCCCTACACAGGCGAGCCCCGCCCCCCAGCAGCCCGCACCCGACAACCGCGGGCTGGTCCGACTACGCGCTGCCCGGTGCAACAGCTATTCCACTCCATGCGCCAGGGTCGCCGCGCCCGGCGGTCGGCAAGGCCTTCCATGCACAGAGACGGAATTGCCGGCCTCGCGCGCGTGTCCTGGAGACCCGGTGCCCGGCCGCCGCTGGCACGTCGCTTGCCCATCCAGCCCTCGCAGAGCCATCGAGCTCTCCATCGACCCATGGAGAACCCACCATGAACCGAACCAGCCAATTCGTTCTCGCAGCGGCGTTCTTCGCCGCCATCGCAGTGACGGGTTGCCGGCCCGCAGAAACCAGGCCCGCGCCGGACCAGGGAAATCCCACTCCGAGCGTGAGCGAACAGGAGAAGCCGGGCTCCTCCAACCCCAGTGACATCAACCCGGTCCAGGCCGAGACCCGCGTCGACGAAGTGACCCTCGGCTACGCGGTCGCGGCGGACGAGTCGATCCCCCAGGAGCAGCAGGGAGACGAGTTCGCCGACGAGCCGGCCTTCGTCTCGATGAAGGTCGTGGATACGCCGGCGGGCTCGGCCGTGAAAGTGGCTTTCTTCGGCCCTGGTGACGTGCGGGTATACGAGGAAACCAAGACCGTCACCCCCGGTCAGACGCACCTGAGCTTCAAGGCGGACCCCCAGGACTGGGCGAAGGGTGACTATCGCGTCGAGGTGTGGCTGGGTGACGAGAAGGTCGCCACCGAGCACTTCAACGTCGTCGATACCCGTGCCGCCCAGTTGTAGAGGTTTCTCCTGTAGGGTTTCCTCCTGCGGGGATCTGCCGGGGCGCGCCTCGTGGCGCGCCCCTTTTTCTGTGGTGCCCCCTTTTTCTGTGGTACACGGGGGCGAGCCCCCCTTTTTCTAGCGAACGGCGCCACGCCGGACGAGGTTGACCAGCGCGAGAAGGATTACGGCGCCGACCAGGGAAACCAGCAGGCCCGAGAGGCTGAGATCGCCACTGTTGATCGTGCCGCCACCCACGAGAGGAGTGAGCACCAGGCCGGCGATCAACGCTCCGACGATGCCGACGGCGATGTTGAGCAGGATCCCCTGCTGCGCGTCGGTGCGCATCAGGAGACTGGCAAGCCATCCCACGAGACCACCGACGACGAGCCAGATGATCAGGTTCATGGTGTTCATGCCTCCAGGAGGAAATGTGAGCGTCCACTCGCCCGACGGAGCGCGAGGAGCAATAGGGGTGCCAGCGGGCGGGGGCCAAAGGAGGGAAAGCCGGCGCCTGCCGCGGGTGCACCGACTCTGAAATGACACCGCCGGGGGCGAGCCTAAGGGCGCCACCGCTCGCCGGATCTGATATCTTGAGGGCCGCGAAAGCCGCCGCCCTTACCGACCTCGGCCGTTGCCCTGAACCCTGTGGGGCGGCGATTCGCCTGGACCTCGAACGAAGCATGGGCGTGACGATAGACGAGGCCGATGGGCTCGGCCCACCGCCAGAGGCGGATGTGTTGCCGGCCGAGCAGCTCCGTGCCCTGGCCCGCTTCCGGTCCTCGGTCGAGCACGAGTTGCGCAGCCCCCTGAACGCGATCTGCCTCAACCTGGAGCTGCTCTCCGCCGAGGTGGCGGAGCTGGGTTCCGAGGCCTCCTCGGCCCTCGCCGACACCCTCGCCGCGCTGCGCCAAGGGGTCGCCCGCATGACCGGCAATGTCGAGTCCGTGCTGCGTGCCGCGCTGCCCTCCTCTGACCGCCGAGCCGAAGCCGTGGACCTCACCCAAGTGGTCGCCGGCGTCGCCACCCTCTGCCGTCTCGAGGCGCGGCTCGCGCGGGTGCGCTGCGACATCGACCTGCCATCGCGCGCGATCGTGGCAGAGGTGCGCAATGATGCATTGCAGCAGACCCTGCTGCTGATGGCGAACGAGGCCCTCCAGCGGGTGCGATCCGGGGGCACGATCTCGGTGTCGCTCGACGCCGACGGCGAGAGCGCCGCGATCCGCTTCGCTGCCGAGCCGTGGCAGCCGGCCACGGACGGCACCCGGGGCCTGGAACGCGCGCTGGCTCAGGCCGCGGAGACCCTCGGCGGCGAGCTCCACCGCGGCCAGGGCGAGTCGTCGGGGAAGGTCGAGCTGCGGCTGGCGACGGGTGCGAGGAACGGCCGGTGACCCTCACCGCCCTGATCGTCGACGACGACGAAACCTCGGGCCGCGCCCTGGCGCGCTTCGTCAAGGACGAGGGGTACGTCCCCTACACGGTGTCGAACCTCGCCGACGCCCGCAAGCGCATCGAGGAGCAGCCGCCCGCCGTGGCCCTGGTGGACCTGATGCTGCCGGACGGGCACGGCCTCGAGCTGCGCGAAACCCTCTCCGAGGCGGCGCCCGACTGCGCCATGATCATCATCACCGGCCACGCCACGGTCGACACCGCGGTCGACGCGCTGCGCCGCGGCGTCGCCGACTACCTCACCAAGCCGCTCGACATCGCGCGGCTCAAGGCGGTATTCGTCCACCTGCGGCGGCAGCACGAGCTGGACCTCGAGATCGGCGCCCTGCGCGACGAGCTCAAGGGCCTCGGCCGCTTCGCCGGCATCGTCGGCTCGTCGCCGGTGATGCAGCGCGTCTTCGAGCACATCCAGCGCGTGGCGGCGACCCGCGCCACCGTCCTGGTGCTGGGCGCCAGCGGCACCGGCAAGGAGCTGGTGGCGCAGGGCATCCATCGCCTGAGCAAACGGCGCTCGCAGCCCCTGGTGACGGTCAACTGCGGCGCCATCTCGCCACAGCTCATCGAGAGCGAGCTCTTCGGCCACGAGCGCGGGAGCTTCACCGGCGCCGAACGCCAGCACCAGGGCTACTTCGAGCGCGCCTCGCGGGGCACGCTGTTCCTGGACGAGGTCTCGGAGATGCCGCCCGAGCTGCAGGTGAAGCTGCTGCGCGTGCTCGAGACCGGCCAGGTGATGCGGGTCGGCGGCAGGGAGCCGATCGCCGTCGACCTGCGGGTGGTGGCGGCCTCCAACCGCGATCTCGACCAGGCGGTGGCGGAGGGCAAGTTCCGCCAGGACCTCCTCTACCGCCTCAAGGTCTTCCCCATCAACCTGCCGCTGCTCTACGAACGGGGCGGCGACGTCGAGCAGCTCGCCGAGCACTTCCTGGCCGAGGTCAACCGCGCCGAAGGCCGGCGCCAGCGGCTGGGCGCCGAGGCGCTGGCCGCGCTCAGCCGCTACCACTGGCCGGGCAACGTGCGCGAGCTCAAGAACGTGATCTACCGCGCCGCCATCCTGGCCGGCGACGAGATCACGGTGGGCGACCTGCCGGCCGAGATCCTGGGCGACGCCGCGCCGCCCGAGCCGGGCACCTTGCGCGTGGCGCCGGGAACGCCGCTCGCCGAGGTGCAACGCCGCCTGGTGCTGGCGACCATGAACGAGTTCAACCAGGACCGCTCGCGGACCGCGGACGCACTCGGCATCAGCGTGCGCACGCTGTACAACTGGCTGAAGGAGTACCAGGCCAACGGCGCCTGGACGGGCGACGACAAGGTGGAGGAAGCCGCCGCTCCCGCCAGCCAGGAGAGCGCAAGCTGAAGCGGAGACCTCCCATGAGCTTCCGATTTCGACTCGCCGCCGCGGCGGCCGCCCTGCTCCTGCTGTCCGTCGGCCCGGCCTCCGCGGCGCCGCTGGCGGCAGTCAAACGCTACCCTCCGGGCGCCCTCAAGCTGCTGCCGGTGCCGGCTTCGGCCTGCGCCCAGGGACTGGCCTACGACGACGGCAGCTTCGAAGGACACCCCAGCGTCGGCGAGGTCGGCACCCTCGACGCGGTGATGGCGTTCGATCTTCCTGCCGTCCCCAGCGGCCTCGACAAGGTCTGCGTCTGCTGGACCCGGACCGGCGGCGCCGAGGAGGCGGGCTTCGATCTCCTGATCTACGACGACGACGGCTTCGCGCATCAGCCCGGCAGCCTGCTCGCCGGCCTCGGCGGTCTCACTGCCGAAAGCGTGCCGCTGTTCCCGCAGGTGGCGTTCTACGAGCTCGACCTGGCGGCGCTGGGGATCTCGCTGGCCTCCGAGCGGGTGTACATCGGGCCCTCCTGGGACACCCAGGCCCGGCCCGATCTGCACGCCTGCGGCGACGAGAGCGGCTCCGTGCCTCGCCCCGTCCTCTACTCCACCGATCTGGGAGCGAGCTGGAACGACCTCGGCGGCCTGTTCCCGGGCTTGACGGCGCTCGGCGTGCGCGCCGAGCTCGAGACCGGAGGCGAGCCGTCCGACTGCGTGGCCGACGACACCACGCTCTGCCTCAACGATGGCCGCTTCCGGGTGCGGGTGTCCTGGCGCACCGGCGCCGGCAACCAGGGCCCAGGGCACGCGGTGCCGTTCGGCTCGGACGACTCGGGCCTGCTGTGGTTCTTCAACCCGAGCAACTGGGAGATGCTGATCAAAGTGCTCGACGGCTGCCCGGTGAACGAGCGCTACTGGGTGTTCTTCGCCGCCGTGACCAACGTCGAGTTCACCCTCACCGTCACCGACACGACCTCCGGGGTGACCAGGATCTACCTGAACCCCCTCGGCCAGTCGGCCGACAGCGTGACCGACACCGGCGCCTTCGACGCCTGTCCGTAGAGCTGGTGAATAAACCTGCTGCGCGGGCCAAGCGCGGCGTCGCGGGTCCTCCCGGCAATCCTCACGTACTGCCGTGTACGCTCCGGTTGCCGGGTCCTCCCGCTCCTTGCGCTTGACCCGCTCGCGACGGTTTCTTCACCAGCTCTTCGCGCTCACCGTACCTCTGGCCGGCGGCGCAGCAGCCAGGCCGCGGCGCCGAAGAGCGCCAGGGTCAGGAAGGCCAGGCCCCAGGCGGAGAGCGCCGGGATCGCCGGCGGCGCCGTGGGGACCCCGCCCGTGAAGTCGACGATGAGCTGCGGCGGCGAGGCGCCGCCGCCCCGCACCAGCGCGCTCTCGCGGGTCTCGAAGCGCTTGGCCGTGCCCAGGCTCGCCTCGTTGCCGATCAGGATCCAGCCGAAGTTCCCGGCCGGGTTGTCCAACCAGTCCTGCACGTCGGCCACCATCTGCACGGTCGAGCCCCAGGTGTAGGGGCCGTTGTCGTCCACGCTCTGCGAGTCGCTGACGGTGCCCACGAAATCGCCGCCGGCGACCGTCCAGAAGCTGCTGGGGTAGAAGGTGTGCAGCCAGGTGGCGTCGCCGGTAGTCGCCGGGGCGCCGCCGCCCCCGCCGCCGCTGGTGGCGTTGGACGTGCCCTCGCCCCAGTCCGCCGTCAGCCGGTGGAGCTCCACGGTCTCGGGCCCGGCGATGGTCTGCACCATGTTGAGCACGAGCTGAGCGCTGTTGATCGTCGAGCCAGCCGGCACCGCGGCGGCCACGTCGAAGGCCACGAGGCCGCGCCGGATGTTGGGGCCCTTGGAGTTGCTGGTGCGGCCGGCGAAGAACGACACGCCGGCGCCGTTGCTCGGCGGCCCGCCGTTGCCGTTGCCGAGCGCCGGGGCGACCTCGTAGAGCGTGTTGTCCTTGCTGGCGCCGACCGAAACGACGTCGGCCTGTACCGAGGCGGCAGCGAGCAGCAGGGCGCAGGTGACGGTCGCGCAGCGGTATCTGGTCATGGAACCTCCGGGTCAGGAAATGAGATCGCGGGCGGCCCGCGCAAGGTACAGGAACCTGTGCATTATCACCCGCGCGCGGCGCGCCGCGCAACGGCTCACGTGGCGAGCCTTCGCGCCGGCACTCGCGCCAGCAGCAGCGACGCCGCCAGCGCCAGGGCTGCTCCGGTCAGGAACGCGGTGGCGGGACCGAACGCCTTCCACAGCAGGCCGAAGAGGAGGCTCGCCGGCAGCGCGGCCAGGCCGATCGCGCCGTGGTAGGCGCCGAGCGCCGTGCCTTTGAGCGCGGCGGGCGCCAGGTCCACCACCCAGGCCTTCTCCGCCGGCTCGGTCAACCCATGGTAGAGGCCGTAGGCCAGGAACACCGCGACCAGCACCGCCGGCGAGCCGGCGGCGGCGAAGCAGAGGTACACGCCGCCGTAGAGCGCCCAGCCGCCGGCCACCAGCCAACGTCGGCCCACGCGATCCGAGAGCCGGCCGCCCAGGAAAGCGGCGACCATCTTCACCGCGTGCTGCGCCGCCCACAGCACCGCAACCCAGCGCGCCTCGACTCCCACCTGCCCGAGCCGCAGGAGCAGAAAGGCGTCGGTCGAGTTGCCGAGCGTGAAGACGAGGAACGCCAGGAGCAGCCGCTTGAGGCCGGGCGGCAGCGCGCCGAGGCCGCCTTCGAGGGAGGGCCTGGCGCCGGGCGCGGGCCGGCCGGCGGGCGCCCGGTCGCGCTCCCTGACCGCGAGCACCAGCACGACGATCACCGCCACCGAGGGCACCGCCGTCCACAGAAAGACCTCCGACAGCGTGACCCCTTCGATCGACAGCAGGGCCGCGGCCACCAGCGGCCCGAGCACCGCGCCGGCGTGGTCCATGGCACGCTGCACTCCGAAGGCCGAGCCGCGCAGCGCGGGTGGCGTCACGTCCGCGATCAGGGCGTCGCGCGGCGAGCCGCGCAGCCCCTTGCCCAGCCGGTCGACGAAGCGCAGGCCGAGGACCACGGGCCACACCCGCGCCAGCCCGATCAGCGGGCGCGCCGCACCGGCCAGCGCGTAGCCTGCGACCACCAGCGGCTTCCTGCGCCGCAGGCGGTCCGACCACGCCCCGGAGACCAGCTTCACCAGCGACGCCGTGGCCTCCGCCACGCCCTCGATCAGGCCCAGCGACACCAGGCCGACGCCCAGCACTTCGGCGAGGTAGCGGGGCAAGAGTGGGTAGACCATCTCGCTGGAGAGGTCGGCCAGGAGGCTGACCAAGCCCAGCGCGAGGACGGTCTTGGGCAGGGAATCTGCTGCGCGGGCCATCTGCGGCGTCGCGGGTCCTCCCGGCGATCCTCACCTACTGGCGTGTAGGCTCCGGTCGCCAGGTCCTCCCGCTCCTTGCATATGGCCCGCTCGCGACGATTCCCTGGGCCGCTCTCATTTCTTCAGGCTCGAGTAGACGAGGGCCACCAGGGTATCGGGCTCGATGAAGCCCTTGCCCCAGGTCTCGTCCCACGGCGCGGTGGGCTTGGCGGCTTGGGCCTCCTGCAGGGTCTTGCCGGCCGTCACCAGCGCGGCGACCGCACCGCGAACGCCTTTCAGCATGTCGCGGTAGGCGGTGAGCTCGGCCTTGTCGGAGAGCGGCCCGTGGCCGGGGATGACCTTGGTGTCGGCGCCGAGCATCGGCAGCACGCGCTCGACCGCCGCGATCATGCCGTCGATCGAGCCGCCGCTCGAGACGTCGATGAACGGGTACATGCCGTTGAAGTACACGTCGCCCATGTGCACCGCGTTGGCCTTCTCGAAGTGGACGATCGAGTCGCCGTCGGTGTGCGCCGGCGGCACGTGGAAAGCGTGCACTACGTCGCCGTTCAGGTGGAAGGTCACCGCGTCGTCGAAGGTCACCACCGGCAGCGCCACGGCCGGCGACGGCGGGGTCCGCATGTTGAACAGCTCGATGAACTGCTCGCTCGACATGCGCACCCGCACGTTGTCGTGGGCCACGATCAGCGTGCCGGCCTTGCCCAGGCTCTCGTTGCCGCCGGTGTGGTCGCCGTGCCAGTGGGTGTTGAGCACGAAGCGGATCGGCTCGGGCGACAGCGCCGCCACCGCCGCCTTGATCTTGTCCGAGAGCGGCGCGTACTGATCGTCGACCAGGAACACGCCGTCCGCGCCCGCCGCGACGCCGATGTTGCCGCCGGCGCCCACCAGCATGGTGAGGCCGGGCGCCACGCTCACGGTCTGGATCTGGACCTGGCTGAAGTCGCGTTCCTGTGCTGCCGCCGCACCAGCCAGCAGCAGGAGCGCGGCGAAACCGTAGCTTGCGGAGCGACGTTGGATAGGGCTCATCGTAGACCTCCAGGGGTTGCCGGCCGGGATTCGAGGGCGGGCGGTTGCGAGATGCTCGCGCGGATGGTATCAAAGCGCCCGACCACGGCCGGTGAGCGCCTCGATCCCGAGATCCAGCGCGGGCCGGCCGTCCCCACCATTGCTTGCCCTACCTATCGTCGATCGAGGAGCCGCCATGAACCTCCAGCACACCGTCGGAATCCAGTTCTCCTACACCTACGCCGTGCTGAGGATGAACGTCGACGGCATCGAGCACCCGGAGAGCCTGGAGTCGCCGCAGCCGGGTGGCAACTGCCTGAACTGGGTGGTCGGGCACGTGGTCGCGACCCGCAACAAGCTGCTGACCGAGGTGTTGGGGCTCCCGGCGATCTTCCCGGCCGAGGCCATCAAGACCTACAACCGCGGCGCGCCGGCCCTCAAGGACGGCGCGGCGGCCCTGCCGCTCGGCGAGCTGATGGCCATCTTCGAGGCCTCGCAGGAGCCCCTGCGCCAGGGCCTGCGCCAGGTCTCCGACGAGCGCCTCGCCGAGCCCGCTCCCTTCTCCCCCGGCAACAACCCGAAAGAAACCGTGGGCTCGCTCCTCGCCGGCCTCGCCTTCCACGAGGCCTACCACGTGGGCCAGGCGGGGATCCTGAGGAGGCTGCTGGGGAAGGAAGGGGCAGTGCGGTAGGGGGCGGGCCCTCGGTAGCCTTGACTCGGCTCCGCATGCTCCTTACACTGAAGTAAGGAATTGGCCCCTGGAGGATGTATGCCGACCGCCACTCTCACCAGCAAGGGCCAGGTCACCGTCCCCAAAGACGTCCGCGAGAAGCTCGGCCTGGACACCGGAGACCGGCTCGCGTTCCGCATCCGTGAGGACGGCGTCGTCGAGCTTGCACCCGAGAACGTGGATCTGATGTCGCTCTATGGCAGCGTGAAGCCGAGAGTCCGCGGAGTCAGCGTCGAAGATATGAAAGCGACGGTCCGCCGGATGGGCAGCAAGGGGTGATCGCCCTCGATACCAATGTCCTCGTGCGCTTCCTAGTCGAGGACGATCCCGGCGAGAATGCCCGCGCGCGGAGACTGCTCGAGGAGGGGCTCGGCAAGGATCCGCCCTTCTTCGTGCCGGACGTCGTGCTCTGCGAACTGGTCTGGGTGCTGCGATCGAACTATCGTCTGCCCAAGGCTGCCACACTGGAGATCCTCGAGAAGCTCATCCATGCGAGGCAGCTTGGTTTCTCCTCGTCAGATCGCATCTCGAGGGCCTTTCGGGCCTACCGCTCGGGCCGCGGTGATTTCGCCGACTATCTCATCCGGGAGGAAGCGCGCGACTTCGGCTTCCCGACGGTGGCCACGTTCGATCGCGACCTGCTCAAAGAGGCCGGCTTCGTCGCGCCTTGAGACCGCCTGGATAGGCTCGCGCGGAACTTTGACCGATGTCCGCGGAATTGGCGGCGTCGACATCAGGTCCGCATGGAGACTACAGCCCGAGCCGCCTCTATTGTCTTGCGAGCAGGCGGCGCTCAACCTCTTCCCAGGGAATCGCCCTGCGCTGCCCGGACTCGAGCTCTGCAGCGCGGCGCTCGAGCTCCTGCTCCCAGGCGATTCTGGCGTCGGGATCGAGCTCGACCTCCAGGCTCGTCAGGAGACGAGCGACCACCTCTCCTCGCTCGGTTTCGTCGAGCTCCAGCGCGCTCTGAACCAGCTTCTCTGCGGCGGCAGTCATGAAGCTCACACTAGCAGAGCCTGGCCGAATTCACGGCGGCACGCCGGTGGCCGGCAGCTTAGCCTGCACGTAGTTCGCGAAGGCGGAACAGATCACGAGCATGAACTTCGCGTCGTCGAACCCGAGGTCAGGAACCTCCAGCATCGCATGACGGATGCCGTCCTTGTCGCTGGTGTATCCATATAGCTTATTGAGTGCCTGGCTCAGCGCCGGATGTAGGCCGGCCTTCTGCTGGAGCTGCGTCAGCAATGGACCGAGGTCTCCTTTTGCGCCTCCAGCATGAAGCCGCACGAGGGCCTCGATGGCCGAAATGGACTCCTTGATGGAATTCCGATAGTCAGGCTGCTTCCTGTCCGCGAGTAGGTCAAGTGCACGTCGTAGGTGCTCGCGCACCTCAGCAACAGGCGAGGAGGCGGCGGCTTCAATCGACTCGATCTCTGCTTCTGAGGTGATCGGGGCGATGAGGCCATCTACAAATCGATAGCCCGCTTTCTCTGTCTCGAGGAGCTGGTTACACGCATGGATAAACCTAGTGTTAACTTGCGCTGTTGGGAAGTGGATGGACACGAACTCGACAAAGTCGTAGACCTCATCCCACTCGGCGTCAAAGAACCACCGACGGATCTCCTCGACAATGCTCCGCCAATCGTCCTCGAGTGTGTCGATGGGACGTTTGAGGAAGGATATCCACAACTTGACACAAAGAGCCTTCAGGCCTTCGTTGCCAATGCTCGACAGGTAGTACCCGCTCCTGAGACCCCGCTGCGAGCGTTTGGCCGTGTTCCAGTAGTAGATGTGGAGACACACCTGTCCAAGATCGGTTTTGACGACGTCCTCCCGGCGAGGCATCATGGGCCTGCGAAGGTTCCAGATGACCTGCAGCACGGGAGGACGACTCGATGATACGTGTAGCGAGCGTGTTCAGCC